>CAJXKK010000018.1 GCA_913055615.1 uncultured Ectothiorhodospiraceae bacterium | reverse complement strand
CATGCCCGCTTCTCCCGGTCGCCGCTCGACTTGAACATCTCGAGCATGCGCTCGGTGACGAAGTAGCCGCCGACCGCATTGCCCGCCGCCAGGAACACGGCGACGAAGCCGATGGTCAGTTCCAGCGCGCCCTCGGCGTGGCCCATGGCGACCATGGCGCCGACCAGCACGATGCCGTGGACGAAATTCGACCCGGACATCAGTGGCGTGTGCAGGATGACCGGCACCTTGGAAATGACTTCATAACCCACCACCGCGGCGAGCATGAAAATATAGAGTGCGATGAAGCCTTCCATCAGCCTTCTCCCTCGATCTTCCGGCGCGTGGCCTCGTGGCGGATCGTGCCCGCGTGGACCAGCGCGCAGGCATCGAACACCGCGTCCTCCAGGTCCACGTTTACACCCTCCTCGCCCAGCACGGGATCCAGCAGGGCGAGCAGGTTGCGGCCGTACATCTCGCTCGCGTGCACCGCAGCGAGGCTCGGTACGTTGTTCGGCCCAGCGATCAGCACGCCGCCGTGCTCTACGGTCTCGCCGGGCTGCGTGAGTTCGCAGTTGCCCCCGTTCTCGGCGCGCAGATCCACGATGACCGCGCCGTTTTTCATATTGGCGACCATATCGCCGCTGATGATCTTCGGCGCCGGCCGTCCGGGCACCCCGGCGGTGGCGATGACCGCATCGGCGCGCGCGAGGCGCTCGGCGAGGACCTCGGTCTGCTTCGCCTTCTCGTCGTCGGTCAGCTCGCGGGCGTAACCGCCGTCGCTGGTCGCATCGACGCCGGTCTCGATCAGTTTCGCGCCGAGCGATTCGACCTGCTCGCGCGCGTCGGCGCGGATGTCATAGGCCTGCACCTGGGCACCGAGGCGGCGCGCCGTCGCGATCGCCTGCAGGCCGGCCACGCCGGCGCCGATGACGACCACCTGGGCCGGGCGGATCGTGCCGGCGGCGGTCGTGAGCATCGGGAACAGCCGCCCCGACAGCTCGGCCGCCATCACCGCGCCCTTGTAGCCGGTGATCGTACCCTGCGAGGACAGCGCATCCATCGACTGGGCGCGCGTGATGCGCGGTACCAGCTCGAAGCTGAGCGCGGTGACGCCGCGGTCGCGCATGCGCGCCATCGCCTCCGGGTGGCGGTCATGCTCGGTGAAACCGGCGAAGACGGCGCCCTCGGGCAGCGCATCGATCTCGGCCTCGCTGGGCGGGTGGACCTTCACGAGCACGTCGCAGGCGCCGAGCGCGGCGCTCGCGTCGTCGACGCATTCGATATCGGCGTAGGCATCGTCGGGGTAGCGCGCGGCATCGCCGGCGCCCTTTTCCGCCACGACGCGCACGCCCCGTTTGACCAGCTTGGCGACGGCGCCCGGGTCCAGGGCGACGCGGCGCTCGCCCGGGGTGGTCTCCTTCACCAGGGCTACGGTGATGGTCATGTATGGCTCCATGGATGGGTCAACGGACACCGGCCGGCACGCAGACGCACCTCCGCAGCGGCGTGTTACCGGGCGAGGACGAGGCGGGCGGGATGCATGCGTTTCCGGCCATCGTTTGTTGTGCTTCGTTGCGGCCCGGAAACCCCCAGCCTACAATGCCGCGGACCGCATTTCCACTGACGACCGGGGTTCGTGCGGCCCGTATGGCGTCGTCGTTATGCCGCTGCATCGTCATCCCGCCGCCATACGAACATACCGGCGCCGTCGGTGGCGGCGCGCATGCGCCCCACCGACGGCGCCGACCCTGAATACCGACATGGAGCGCCGCTCCGGAGCAGACCGCCGTGGCTGAAGATTATTCCCGTTACGTCAGTGAGCCCGACTACGCGCACGGTTCCGCCGAATGCACGGGCGTGCTGATGGTCAACCTCGGCACTCCCGAGGCGCCGACACCGAAGGCGCTGCGCCGCTACCTCGGCCAGTTCCTCGCCGATCCGCGGGTGATCGAGCTGCCGCGCTGGAAGTGGCGCCTGATCCTGCACGGTATCGTCCTGCGTTTCCGCCCGCGGCGTGTAGCGAAAGGCTATGCCGGTATCTGGACAGACGACGGATCGCCGCTGATGTCGATCAGTCGCCAGCAGGCCGCCGCGCTGCAGACGAAACTGTCCGCGCGCGCGCCCGGTCCGGTCAAGGTCGCGCTCGGGATGAGTTATGGCAGGCCATCCATACCCGATGCGCTGGCGGAACTGCGCGCGGCCGGTGCACGTCGCATCGTGCTGCTGCCGATGTATCCGCAGTACTCCGGTTCGACCAGCGCCTCCGTGTTCGAGGCGACGACAAAGGAACTGAATCGCTGGCGCTGGATCCCCGAGTTCCGCTGGATCCAGCATTATGCCGATGACTCGGGCTATATCGACGCGCTTGCGCAATCGGTGCGCGACTATCGCGCCGAGCATGGCAGCGGTGACCTGCTGTTGATGTCCTTCCATGGCGTGCCGAAGCGCTATCTGCTCAACGGCGATCCCTACCATTGCCTGTGCCGCAAGACCGGGCGGCTGGTGGCCGAGCGCCTCGGGCTGGGCGATGGCGAATACCGCATCACGTTCCAGTCGCGCTTTGGCCGGGAGCCCTGGCTGCAGCCGTACACCGACGAGACGGTCGAGGCCCTCGGCAAGGACGGACTGAAGCGCCTGGACGTGATGTGCGCCGGCTTCCCCGCCGATTGCCTGGAGACGATCGAGGAGATCGGCGGCGAGAACCGCGAGATCTTCGAGGAGGCCGGCGGCGGCGAACTCCATTATATCCCCGCGCTCAACGACCGCGATGACCATATCGAGGCGCTGACGGACATCGTCCTGCGGCACAGCCGCGGCTGGCCCGAGACCGATGCGGCGGTTGGTCCGGTCGCGGATGAGGCGTTCGAGGCGAGTCGCGAGCGGGCGTTGGCGCTTGGGGCGGAGAGGTAAGGGCGAAGGGCGAAGGGCGAAGGGCGAAGGGCGAAGGGCGAAGGGCGAAGGGCGAAGGGCGAAGGAAACCCGACGGGGCGCGGTGTCCGCCGCCGAGGCGGCCGCCGCATTATTCGGCGGGGCACTGCGGGAGGTCGGTCTCAGCGGACGGGATGTTGCCCGCTTCGCCGCGTATCTCCTCAAGGGTGTCGCGTGGGCCGGAAGCATCTGGGGCGAGGCGCGTGGCGCATTCCGCGGCTTCGATGGCGGCGCCCTGGTCCCCGGTGGCCATCAGTGCATAGGCGAGATTGTTCCAGCCCGGTGTTTCCGATGGGGCCAGGCTGATCGCTTCGAGGAAAGCCTCGCGTGCGGCCTTCGGATCATCCGCTGCGAACGCGGCGTTGCCCCGGGCCATCCAGGCCCCGGTGTCCTCTGGCCAGCGGCGGGTCGCGGCGCTATAGCCGGAGCGCGCCGCTTGCATCTTGCCGGTGCTTTCGAGTTCGCGCACCGCCTGCAGCCATGCCAGCGGCGTCGCCGTGGCCGGCGGTTCATCCGGCGGCACCACCACCTGTGCCCATTGGTCGGCACGCGCCCATGTGCGTTCAAAGGCGGTGAAGGCCGTCACACGCCGCCGCGTGGTCCCGGATCGCAGGATCAATTCCTCATCGCCCAGGTCATAGCCGACCGCCACTGCGTAGTGCCAGCGCGGGAACCAGTCGAGCCCGAGGTTCTGCATGACCAGCACCGGGCGCCCGGATGCGATCTCGCGCAGCAGGTCGGTCAGCTCGGGCGCCAGCGGGTACGGGACCAGTCCGCGGGCGCGGGTCGCCGCGCGCATCTCGCTGCGCAGCGTCCCCTTGCGTTCGGGGACATAGACCTCCTCGACCAGATCCGCCGGTGCGCTGGCTCGTGCCGTGGGCGGGAGTACCGTCGCCAGCGCCGCCGGGCCGCATTGCCAGCGTTTTTGGGGATGGAACGGGACGGCCTCGAGTTCGGCGCGTGGCGGCAGGTCAGCGGGTGGATCCCGATCGAGGCGGGCCGTCTGCGGCGCGGCACAGCCGGCCAGCAGCGCCGCGCCGATCAGGGCGACCGGGGCCGCGCGGCGCACGCGGCCGGCGCCGGTCTGCACGCGCGTCCGTCCCGGCCGCTACTTCACCGGATGGATGAACGGGAATATGTCGGTGGCGCCGATCACGTCCGTAACCACGAATACGATGAACACGACCAGGGCCGCGCCAACGACCGAGGAGCTGCCGGCCGGCAGCTCGTCGATCCGGCCATGCAGCTGCGCGATCTCGGCCTCGGTCATGTTCTGGATCCGCGTCTCGGCCGCGGCCGGATCGACACCGTATTCGACCAGCTGCTCACGGACGTCATCGCGTTCCATCAGTGCGATCAGCTCGGCGCGCTGGTTACCGGCCTCCACGGTCCCGAGGACTTCGTCGGTCCCGACCATCGCGGCGTGGGCCGGTGCGGTCGCGACGAACAGGAGCATCAGGGTACAGCAGAGGGCGCCAAAGCGCTGGCGGGCGGAACGATAGGTCATGATGGGCTCTCCTTCGGACGATCACGCGATTCTTGGAGTGTGACCGGGTCCCGTCAAGCGCCAGCGTGAAGACGGTGTGAAGTGGGTCTCATCGCGCCGTGCCGCGGACGCTCGCAAAGGCCTGCAGCTTGGCTCGCGTATTGGCTCAGTCAAGAGGATGTGGGTCGGCTGTGCGTTGCGGGTCCACGGTCACCGCATGGGAATGCCCGGGGCCGAAGCACGGCCCCGGGGCGGATCGGCTCAGAAGCGCCAGTTGGCGGCGACGGAGAGGATGTCGACGGCGGGGTCGAATTCGCCGCGCAGGGTATTGCCCTGTTCTTCGTTGTTGACTTCGACCTCGTCCACGAACAGGTGGGCGTAGCCGACGTCGATCGAGGATGTCGCGGACATCTCGAAGGTGGCACCGACCGTGAGCCAGGTGCGGTCACCGTCCGGGATGCGAGGCGTATTGGTCTCGGGGCTTGATATCGGGGTCTCGTCATAGGCTACGCCGGCACGCAGCGTGGTCGAGTCCAGCCCGGTGTAGGTGCCGCCGAGCGAGTAACGGAACGTGTTCTCGTATTCAAGTTCGAGTGTCGATACCTCCACGCCTGTCGTGCGCTCGATTCGCAGTTGCTGGATAGAGTCCCACTCGTACCACGCGATGTCGGCGTCGACGCGCCAGTCATCGCCGATGCCGTGCGTTCCGCTCAAGGTGATGATATCCGGGAGTTCGATCTCGGCTCGGACGTCACCTTCCCGGGCATTCTCAAGGGCGTCAAATCCGGCGCTGCACGCGGCATCCGCGTCGCACGCCCGTGAGCGATCAAAATTGGCCTGGCCTTCCAGCGTGTAGTCGACGCCCTGTCGCCAGGAGAGGCCGACACGCGTGTCGGAATCGAACTCGTACAGCATGCTCAGATCGAATCCGACACTTCGGTCATCGCCCGTTATCCTGGAGTCTCCATCGAAGGCCTGAATTCCCTGCTGCGAGGCGTCAACTTTATTTTCGAGAGTTGCATCGATCGACTGATAGTTGACGCCGAAGCCGAGCGAAAGATTATCGGTGGCCTGAAAGGCGACACTCGGATTGATGTTGATGGTCTCGAGCTCACTGTCGGTCGCGTGATAGCGACCAACCCAGTCGTCGTCGTACTTACTGGTCAGACCGAAGGGGGCGTTGAAGCCGATTCCGACTGAGACGGTGTCGTTCAGAGGGGTAGCGTAGTAGAAGTTCGGCACCAGAGCGGAATCGTCGGTATTGCCATCGCTGCCCGATAGCTGCGTGCCGGTGGTGTTGTTCGTTGAACCTTCGTTCTCAAAATCCGCTTCTGGCCGGATGTAATGCCCGCCAAGCTGCAGGCCAGGCTCGTCCAGCCGAGTCATGCCGGCGCCGTTGAAGAACACGGTGCTGGCGTCCTCGGCCGCCGAGGCGGTGCCCGCGAAGGCATTGCCGAGGCGGGATACGCTCGACTCGATGATGTAGAACGACGCCGCGGTGGCGGTGCCGGGGATGGCCACCAGTACGGCGGCGGCGAGGGCGGATCGGTGGATCAGTCTTGCTGTCATTGTTCCCCTCCATTACCCGTCCGCGCAGTGGCGGCGGGTTTGTGACAGTTTCCGCTTTGCGTTAGACTCCGCGGCTCGGCGCGGCGCCAGTCGTGTCCGGTGTCGGGGTGTAGCTCAGCTTGGTAGAGCACTGCCTTCGGGAGGCAGGGGCCGCAGGTTCAAATCCTGCCACCCCGACCAACTTTCCTTTCCCGCGCAATCGAACTCCAGCAGCATCCTTACCCGTCCGGCTTGTCGTCGTTTGCGCTCAGCGCGGGTCGACGCTAGCACAGCGTACCCGGGGCATCCATGACCGGGTTTCGATGGCGCGCTCGATCCCGTTGGCCCATGCCTGTGCGCAAGCCCTCGCCGGAGGGGCGTCCGCCGGCCGCCTTTGCTATCCTGCCGCGATCCCGTACAACCGCTCATGGAGACCGTGTGACCGGCGGCTGCCTGTATACCCTCTCCGCGCCCTCGGGCGCCGGTAAAACGAGTCTTGTCCGTGCGTTGCTCGACAGCGACGACCAGTTGACGCTGTCGATTTCGCATACGACCCGTCCGCGGCGGGCGGGCGAGACCGATGGCGTCGACTATTTCTTCGTCGACGATCCGGCCTTCCAGCGCATGATCGCCAACGGTGATTTCCTCGAGCACGCGCGGGTGTTCGATAACCGTTATGGCACCTCGGCGCGGGTGGTCGAGGAGACCCTGGCGGGCGGCCGCGACGTGCTGCTCGAGATCGACTGGCAGGGCGCGCGTCAGGTGCGCGAACGCGTCGCCGGCGCGGTATCGATCTTCGTGCTGCCGCCCTCGCGCGAGGCCCTGGTCGAGCGCCTGCGCGGGCGCGGTCAGGATGCGGATGAGGTGATCGAGCGCCGCATGGAGGCGGCGATCGATGAGATGACGCACTACACCGAGGCCGATTACCTGATCGTCAACGACGACTTCGACCAGGCGCTGGCGGATCTGCGGGCGATCATCCGCGCCGGGCGCGTGCGCCGGCCCCGCCAGGCCGTGCGCTGCGCGGATCTGATCGCCGAACTGCTGGCGCCTGCGGACGGTATCCGGTAAAATAGGAGGGTCAAGCAAGTGCTGTAATTTCCGTGCGGTTCCTCCGTACGGCCCGATGTGACGAGGAGGGGCGCATGGCCCGCATTACCGTTCAGGATTGTCTGGAAAACGTTGATAATCGTTTCGAGCTCGTGCTGACCGCCTCCCGGCGGGCCCGGCAGGTTTCGCTCGGGGCCGAGCCGCGCGTCCCGCGCGAGAACGACAAGCCGACGGTGATCGCCCTGCGGGAAATCGCGGAAGGCCTGGTCGGCCGTGACGTGCTCGACGAGCCGGAAGCCGATTCGCTGCCGGAGGCCGCCACCGAAGAGGAATCGACCGAGGCCGTTGCCGCCGACGCCGCGGCCACGGATGAGGCGGCGGACATCGGGGCCGCGACCGCATCCACCGAGGAGGCGGAGCAGCCGTCGGACGAGGCCAAGGCCCCGGACGAGGGATCCGCCGAAGAGACCTGAGCGCCGTCCCGCCTTCCGGGGCGCGCGGGTCGGAGGCCGAGGCCATGTCGCCGTCTGCCCGCCGCGTAGCCGAAGAGGAAGCGACCGGCCGCCGCATGGCGCCGGTCGCGGAAGGCCGCTACACGATCGATGACCTCTGCGCCGAACTCGAGCCCCGCCTCGACGCCGACGCGCTCGAACGCATCCGCCGTGCCTACGCCTTCGGCGCCCGGGCCCACGAGGGCCAGCAGCGGCTGACGGGCGAGGCCTATATCACCCATCCCCTGTCGGTCGCCCGCACCGTCTCCGAGCTCTCGCTCGATGCCGACAGCATCATCGCCGCGCTGCTGCATGATGTCCTGGAGGATACGAGCGTCCCGCGGGAACGGATTGAGGCCGATTTCGGCGAGACCGTCGCCCGCCTGGTCGACGGCCTGAGCAAACTCACGCACCTCAGTTTCAACTCGCGCGCCGAGCAGCAGGCGGCGAATTTCCAGAAGATGATGCTGGCGATGGTCGACGACATCCGCGTCGTGCTGATCAAGCTCGCCGATCGCCTGCACAACATGCGCACCCTCGACGTGATGCCGGTGCACAAGCGCCACCGCATCGCGCGCGAGACGCTCGATATCTACGCGCCGATCGCGAACCGGCTCGGCATCAATACGCTCAAGCACGAACTCGAGGACCTGGCCTTCGCGGCGCTGTATCCGATGCGCTACCGCATCCTGGCCGAGGCGGTCCGCCGCGCGCGCGGCAACCGCAAGGAGCTGATGCAGAAGATCGAGATCGTGATGGTCGAGCGCCTGCACCAGGAGGGACTCGACGCCCGCGTAATCGGGCGCGAGAAGCCCCTCTACAGCATGTATCGGAAGATGCGCGAGAAGCACCTCTCGTTTCATGAGGTGTTCGACAAGTTCGCGATCCGCGTGATCGTCGACAGCGTCGATACCTGCTATCGCACGCTCGGCCTGCTGCACAATCTCTACAAACCCGTGCCCGGGCGCTTCAAGGATTACATCGCGATCCCGAAAGGCAACGGCTACCAGTCCCTGCACACGGCCCTGTTCGGTCCGCACAGCATCGCCATCGAGGTCCAGATCCGCACCGCCGACATGGATCGCTTCGCCGAATCCGGCATCGCCGCGCACTGGCTCTACAAGTCGCGCGGGGACGATGCCGAGCACCCGCTCAAGACGCACGGGCCGGCGCGCGAGTGGCTGCGCAGCCTGCTCGATATGCAGCAGTCGACGGGCAGCTCCGTGGAGTTCCTCGAGCACGTCAAGATGGACCTGTTCCCCGACGAGATGTACGTGTTCTCGCCCCGGGGAGATATCTACAAGCTGCCGGCCCAGTCCACCGTCATCGATTTCGCCTACGCGGTGCATTCGCAGATCGGCAATACCTGCGTGGCGGCGAAGATCGACCGGCGGCTGTCGCCGCTGTCTACGCCGCTCACCTCGGGTCAGACGGTCGAGGTCGTCACCGCGCCGGGCTCCACCCCGAGCCCGCTATGGCTGAACTTCGTCGTCACCGCCAAGGCGCGCAGCGCCATCCGCCACTATCTCAAGCACCAGGCCACCGAGGAGGCGACAGAGTTCGGGCGGCGGCTGGTGCGCCGCCACCTGGACCGCTACGGCATGACGATCGACGCGATCGAGCCGGAGCGCATGCAGCGCACCCTCACCGAGTTCGGCTATCGTGATGCCGAGCAACTGTGGATCGAGGTCGGCCTGGGCAATCGCCTGCCGAGCCAGGTGGTCAAGCGCCTGGTGCCGGAGGATCGTGCGGCGGATAACCAGCGCAACCGTGAAAAGCCCGGTGTAGAGCCGGTCCTGCTCGAGGGCGGCGACAGCATGGTCGTCTCGTTCGCCCGCTGCTGTCGGCCGATCCCCGGCGATAACATCCAGGGCTTCCTCTCCGCCGGCAAGGGCGTCGTCATCCATCGCGCGGACTGTTCCAATGTCGCCGACTATCGTCGCCGGCCGGACAAGTGGCTGCCGGTGGAGTGGGCGCCGGATGTCGAGGGCGAGTTCTCCGCGTGCATCATGGTCGAGGTCATGGACCGCCGCGGCGTGCTTGCGCGTGTCGCGACCCTGATCTCCGACCAGGGCGCCAATATCGAACACCTGGAGTTCGAGGACCGCGACCGCATGACCTCCGTGCTCCGCCTGGTGTTGTCCGTAAACAACCGCGTTCACCTCGCCCGCATCATCCGCACCCTGCGCCAACTCCCCGCCGTCATGCGCGTCCGCCGCGAGACCCGCTGATTTACCGATCCCGGTCTCGGGGACGAAAAAGCGAACCACGAATGAACACGAATGGGTCTCCGGGGCATGAAGGGCTTCCGGGAGCTCCGCTGAGACGCTTGCGCAGAGCGACGTCTTGTTCTGAACCACAGATAGACACAGATGGACACAGATAAGGTCAAAACCGGCGATGAAGTGAGATCACGCCTTCGCCGTCTGCCATTGAGCGCCTTTGACTTTATCTGTGTCCATCTGTGTTCATCTGTGGTTCCCATCCCCCTCTTCATGCCCCCTACGCCCTCCGCGAAGCTCCGATACCCTCTCGGCCCCTGCGGCAGCCATTCGTGTCCATTCGTGGTTCTTAACGGTCTCTGCAACAAGCACGAGGGGCCTCGCCAGCGGGGCGTGTGCTTTGTACACTCGCGCATCCGCGCTTGCCTACTGATCCGGAGTTCGACATGACCCGACGCGTGATTCAGACCGATGCCGCGCCCGCGGCGATCGGGGCGTATTCCCAGGCCGTGGTGACCGGCGATACCGTCTATGTCTCTGGCCAGATCCCCCTGGTGCCCGAGACGATGGAAATCGACGACGGCGATATCAACGTGAAGATCCGCCGCGTGTTCGCCAACGTCCAGGCCGTCACCGAGGCCGCCGGTGGCCGGCTAGATCAGGTCATCAAGCTCAACGTCTACCTGACCGACCTGAGCAACTTCCCGATCGTCAACGAGGTGCTGGGCGAGTTCTTCGACGAGCCCTACCCGGCGCGCGCGGTCGTGGGCGTGGCGGCGTTGCCGAAAGGCGTGCCGGTCGAGGTGGACGCGATCGTCTCGCTCGCCGACTGAGTTCGTGACCCAGGCCGAGACGACCCGGGCCGAGACGACGCCGGTCACGGCGCTGCCCGGGGTCGGTGAGCGCCTCGCCGAGCGCCTGGCGCGGCTCGGCCTGGCGAGCGTCGCGGATGTCCTGTTCCATCTGCCGCTGCGTTACCAGGATCGCACGCGCGTACGCCGGATCGGCGAACTGCGCCCCGGCGATGAAGCGGTCGTCGATGCGACGGTCGAGCACGCGAGTGTCGTCCATGGCCGCCGGCGTGCACTGGCGGCGCGGGTCCATGACGGCACCGGTGGCCTGACGCTGCGCTGGTTCCACTTCGCGGAGCGCCAGCGCCAGCAGCTGGTCCATGGTGCCCGCATCGCCCTCTATGGCGAGGTCCGGCATGGGCCCTCGGGCCTCGAGATCGCGCACCCCGAATACCGGTTGCTCGGCCCCGATGCGGCGCCGGCGGTCGATGACGCCCTGACGCCGGTATATCCGGCGACCGAAGGCGTAGGCCAGGCGACGCTGCGGCGCGTGACCACGGCGGCGCTCGAGCACATCGGGCGCGGGGTATCGCTGGCGGACCCGCTGGTCGACTTTGCCCCGGACGGTCTGCCGTCGTTGCATGCGGCGCTGGTGACCGTGCATCGACCGCCGCCCGATGTCGACACCGCGGCGCTGCTCGCCGGCAGCCATCCGGCCTGCCGCCGGCTCGCGTTCGAGGAGCTGCTCGCGCATCACCTGAGCCTGCTGCGCCTGCGCCAGCGTGCGCGCTCGCGTTCGGCGCCGTTGCTGGCGGGCGACGGCCGACTTTCCGGGGCCCTGCGCGCCGCTCTGCCGTTCGCGCTGACCGGCGCCCAGGAACGCGTCGTGCGGGAAGTGGAGGCCGATCTGCAACAACCCTGGCCGATGCTGCGGCTCGTGCAGGGTGATGTCGGTTCCGGCAAGACGGTCGTCGCCGCGCTCGCTGCCCTGCGGTGTATCGAGGCCGGGTATCAGGCCGCGGTCATGGCGCCGACCGAGGTGCTGGCGGAACAGCATTACCGGAGTTTCGCCGCCTGGCTGGAGCCGCTCGGTATCCGCATCGGCTGGCTGACGGGCCGGCTCGCAGCCGGCGCGCGGCGGCGCGAGTCTGAGGCCATCGCCAGCGGCGAGGCCGGCGTCGCGATCGGCACCCACGCGCTGTTTCAGGAGGACGTCAACTTCGCGCGCCTGGGCCTGGCGGTGATCGACGAACAGCACCGCTTCGGCGTCCACCAGCGCCTGGCGCTGCGTGAGAAGGGGCAGGCCGGCGGGATCGTGCCGCATCAGCTGATCATGACGGCCACACCGATTCCGCGCACGCTGGCGATGACGGCCTATGCCGATCTGGACAGCTCGGTGATCGATGAACTGCCGCCCGGGCGCCAGCCGGTCGAGACCATCGCCGTGTCATCGACGCGCCGTGACGAGGTGGTCGCGCGGGTGCGCAGCGCTTGCGGGGAGGGCCGTCAGGCGTACTGGGTGTGCACGCTGATCGAGGTCTCCGAGGCCCAGGCCGGCCAGGCGGCCGCCGAGACCGAACAGGCACTGGCCGAGGCGCTGCCCGGGCTGCGGGTCGGTCTGGTCCATGGACGGCTCAAGGGGGCCGACAAGGAGGCCGTGATGGGGGCGTTCCAGCGTGGCGAGATCGATCTGCTGGTGGCGACCACGGTCATCGAGGTCGGAGTCGACGTGCCCAACGCGAGCCTGATGGTGATCGAGAATTCCGAGCGCCTGGGGTTGTCGCAGCTCCACCAGCTGCGCGGCCGGGTCGGGCGCGGGGCCGACGCGAGTCTCTGCGTGCTGCTCTACGAAGGGCCGCTGTCGGAAACGGCCCGCTCACGGCTCGGCACGCTGCGCGAGACCAGCGACGGTTTCCGGATCGCGGAGAAGGATCTGGAGCTGCGCGGACCCGGAGAGGTCCTGGGTACGCGCCAGACCGGGGCGGTCGGTTTCCGCATCGCTGAACCGATGCGCGATGCGGCCCTGCTGCCGCGGGTGCGCGAGTGCGCCGAATCCGTGCTCGGGGCGGATCCGGCGGCGGTCGATCTGCTGATCGCCCGCTGGCTGGCGGATGGGGAGCGCTATGGTGATGCCTGAGCGCTGCGCAGAGGAATCGAAGCGATGACGCCCACGCGCAATCCATACTGGTATCGGGCCGATGCGCTGCACCGCGGGCGCGTGCCGGCAGCGGTCCGCGCCTGGCTGTTCGCCGGCGGGTCGCTGACCGCGCACATCCGCGCGCGTTGCCCGGGGCAATTCCATCTGCGGATTCTGCGCCAACGGGTTGCTCCGCCGCGGCGCGACGAGGCCGCGCTGCTGGGGATTCCGCCCGGCGGGCGCGCCCTGGTGCGCGAGGTCGAATTGTGCTGTGATACGCGCCCGCTGGTCGTCGCCCGGACCATTATCCCGCTCGCCAGCCTGCGTGGTCGTCAGCGGCGCCTCGCCGGGCTGGGGCGGCGACCGCTGGGTGCGCTGTTGTTCGCCGATCGCAGCGCCCGGCGCGAGCCGTATCAGATCGCCCGTTTGACGCTGCGCCAGGCGGGGATCGCACGGCCATCACCGGTCGACGTGCCGGTCTGGGGCCGACGGGCCGTGTTCCGGCTCGGCGATGTGCCATTGCTGGTGAGTGAATTCTTTCTGCCGGTACTGCACGACACGGGTGCTGGCTGATCCGCTGGGCGGCGTCTACGCAGGCGTATTATCCTTGAATATCGGAATGCCGGATCTTTGTGGCCTCGCGGTACCTGTCGAGCGCCAGAACCAGGGAACGAATCATGTTGTCCAGTCACAGTATCCGTCGCGGGAGCGGCTTCACGCTGATCGAGGTGATGGTGGTCGTGGCGATCCTCGCCATTCTGGCCGCCGTCGTGGTCCCGCGTGTTATGGACGAGCCGGCCAAGGCGCGAAAGGCCAAGGCGGCCCAGGATATCCGCGCCATCGAGAGCGCGCTTGATCTCTACAAGCTCGACAATTTCCGCTACCCGTCCACGGAGCAGGGCCTCGAGGCGCTGGTGGAACGGCCGACAAGCGGGCCGGAGCCGAAGAATTACAAGGAGGGCGGTTATCTCCGCCAGGTGCCCCGCGACCCCTGGGGCAATCCGTACCAGTACCTCAATCCCGGCGAGCATGGCGAGATCGATATCTATTCGTTCGGCGCCGACGGCTCTCCCGGCGGTCAGGACGAGAACGCGGATATCGGCAACTGGAACACCGACGGCGGGGGCTGAATGCAGGCCCCCGGCGCCGCGCCGCCGGCTTGGTGGCCACCACGATGACTCCTGGTCTGCGGACCACCCGCGGCTTCACGCTGATCGAACTGGTGGTCGTACTCCTGCTCGTGGGCCTGCTCGTGTCGTTCGCTATGCTGAGCGTGGGCGGGCCGTCGCCGCGTGACCTCCAGCGCGAAGAGGCTCAGCGGATCCTCGCGCGCATGGACCTCGCGCGCGAGGAAGCGGTCATGCAGGCGCGTTCGCTCGGTGTGCGTTTCGAGCGCGACGGCTACCTGTTCTATGGCCTGGGTGAGCAGCAATGGCGGATGCTGGAGCAGGGCGGTCTGCTCGATCCGCACGAGTTGCCACAGGCCATGGCCATCGATGTCGAGATCGACGGCCTCGACGTCGAGCTCTTCGGTGGGGAGGGGACGGCCGAGGAGGAGGACGCCGTCCGGCCGCAGATCTTCTTCCTCGCCGGCGGCGAGATCGTCCCGGAATTCTCGATTCGTATCCTGTCTGACGACACCGACACCGAGTACCGCATTCAGCCGGGCGACGAGCAGTGGCTGACGCTGTCGGAGCAGCGGTTCTGATGCCGTTGCGGCGTTCCGTGCGGGCCCGCGGTTTCACACTGCTCGAGGTCCTGGTGGCGCTGTTCGTGTTCGCGGTCGCCATGACGGTGCTGGTGCAGTCGGGGACCCATCGGGCGCAGAACCTCGACTACCTGCGCGATCGCACCCTGGCGAGCTGGATCGCGGCGGATCGGATTACCGGGATTCGGCTGGAGCCCGACGGTGTGGATACCGGCAGCCGCGATGGCGAGGTCGACATGGCCCGGCGCACGTGGCTGTGGGAGGCCGAGGTGAGCGCGACCGAGGACGACACGGTCCGGCGGATCGAGGTCGCCGTGCGCCTCGACGAAGACAGCGAGCCCATCGCCCGAATGACCGGATTCGCGCCGATACCCGACGTCGTTGCGGACGCGGACGCCGATCCGGATGCGGAGGGCGGCCCTTGACCCGGCGCGGTTTCACCCTGCTGGAACTGCTGGTGGCGCTGGCGATCTTCACGGTGATCGGTGCGGCCGCCTACACGGGGCTGTTCGCGGTCCTCGATGCCCGCGAGGCGACGCGCGCGCAATCGGATCGCCTCGCCGCGGTTCAGTACGCCGTCGACACGCTTGTCGAGGATCTCGCCCAGGCCACAAACCGGTCCGTGCGCAGCGTGCAGCCGCGTCAGCGCGCGCCGCTGTATGCACCCGGCCCCGACATCGAACCGCTGCTCGCCGTGACCCGCGGCGGCTGGCCCAATCCCGCCCGCCTGCCGCGCAGCACGCTCGCACGCGTGGAATGGCTACTCGACGACCAGCAACTCGTGCGCCAGACCCGCGCGCGGCCGGATACGCCGGCGCAGGTGGAACCCGTGCGGCGGCGGCTTCTGGAGCGCGTCGATGGCGTCACGCTGCGTTTCCGGGACGGCGAGGGCGAGTGGTCACCACGCTGGCCGCCGCTGAACGTGCCCGATGCCGTAGCCGACATGCCGCGCGCGGTCGAGGTGACGCTGGAACTCATGGACTGGGGGGAGATCCGGCGTCTGGTGGCACTGCCGCGCCCCGCCGCGGACCGCCCACCGGTACCCGCAGAGCCGACCGGCGGTCAGGGGGTGCAGCAATGAAGGGCGAGCGCGGCGTCGCGCTGATCACCGTGCTCTTCGTGGTCGCCCTGGCGACGGCCGCGGCCGCCTCGATGACCGGTGACCACCAGTTCGACATCCGTCGCACCGGCAACCGGATCGCGCTCACCCAGGCGCACCAGATCGCTCTCGGCGGCGAATCCTGGGCGATGGGGATCCTCGCGCGCGACCGGCGCGGCGAGGGGCAAACGACCTCGGGCGGCAGCGACCCGGACCGGAATCCGGACATCGATAGCCTGGACGAGGTCTGGGCGCAGGATTTGCCGCCACTGCCCATCGAAGGGGGGCAGGTGACGGGGCGGATCATCGATGCCCAGAGCCGGTTCAACATCAACAGTCTGATGGTCGGTGATCGCGTGGATGCGACCGCGATCGCCCGCTTCGAACGACTGCTGCAGATCCTTGGCCTGGAGCGGGAGATCGCCCAGGCCGTGATCGACTGGCTCGACGCGAACAGTGAGACCACGTATCCCGGCGGCGCCGAGGACGATTTCTACGCCGCGCTTCAAGACCCCTACCAGGCCGCCAATCAACCGGCGGCAACGGCCAGTGAAATGCGGCTGATCCGCGGTATCGACGCCGCGGCGTGGCGCCAGCTGGCGCCGCATGTCACCGCGCTTCCAGAGGCCACCGACATCAACGTGAATACGGCGACACCGACGGTGCTGCGCATGATTGTCCCGGGGCTTGGCGAGGGCGAAGCGGAACAGCTCGCCGAACTCGTAGCGGAGGAGCCGTTCGACAGCGTGGATGCCTTCCGCCGCCATCCATTGGTACGTCAGGCGATCCAGCGGGGCGGCGGCGATGGCACCGAAACCGGCAATGAAACCGGTGCCGGCGACGCGCCCGGGGGCGTCGGAGGGGCGCTTGCCATCGGGACCTCGTATTTCCGTGTGCGGGTCGATGTGCAGATCGGCGCGATCGAGTACAGGCTTTATAGTTGGCTGGCCCGCGACGATAATGGCGCCTCTCGCGTATTCCGGCGCGCCCGGACGCCCAACTGACTGGATGGCGATGGAAATGGACATGGCGGCAGCGCAGGTGCGCATTTTTGCCCGGCGCCGACCAGCGGCGGATGGACCGGCCCGCATCGCGTGGACGACGGAGGGGCCATGGCGGGGGATCTGATCGTCCGCCTGGCGGCCACCGAAGACGATGACTGCGTGTGGCATGACCCCGAAGGCACCATCAGTGACCGCGGCCCGCTGAGCGCGGCCGCCGAGACGGCCGCAGGCCGGCGCGTTCATCTGCTGGTGCCCGGGGCCGATGTCCTGATTACCCGGGTCGCCGTCCCCGCAACGCAGCGCGCGCGTGCGCAGGCCGCGATCCCCTGGGCGCTCGAAGACCGGTTGGTCGACGCTGTCGAGTCGCTCCATTTCGCGCTCGGCCGGTATCACGATAGCGGCGAATGGTCTGTAGCGGTCGTCGCCCGGCGTACCCTGGACGCCTGGCTGAAGCGCTGCGCGATCGCGGGTATCGAGCCTGTGTCGGCGCGCCCCGAGCCATTGGCATTGCCCGCGCCGGCGACGGATGAATGGATGGCGCTGGAGGAGGCCGGCTCCGTCATTGTGCGCACCGCCGAGGATGGCGGCTTCGCCTGTGACCCGCAGATGCTCATGGTGGTCGCCGGCGCCCGCGAAAAGCCGGGCCGGATCCGCCGGCTGGGCGCGGCCGGCGCGGAGTGGCCGCCGGACCTGGCGGCCGCGCTCGGGGCACCCGAGCCGATCGACGATCCGGCCACCGTGTTCAGCGATCGAGGCGGCATCGAGTTGCTGCAGGGTGCCTACAGCCGGCGCGAGCGGACCGGCCGTCAACTGCGCCGGTGGCGCCTGCCGGCGGTCATCGGTGCCGCGCTGCTCGCCGTCGTAGGTGTCGATCTCGCGCTCGATTATGCCGAGCTCGGAGCGCGTGAAGCGCAACTGCGCGAGCGGATGCAGACGATCTTCGGGCAGGCCTTCCCCGATGTGCAGGAGGTCCAGGATCCGCGGGCGCAGATGGCGGCACGCCTTCGCTCTCTGCGCGATGGAGGCGACGGCGGCGCCGATTTCGCTGAACTGCTCGCGCGCGCCGGCGGTGTGCTGGCCGAGGACTCCGACGCGCGGCTGACCGGCCTGACCTGGCGCGGCGCTACGCTCGAGCTCGAGATCGCGGCGGACGAGCTGCAGGTGCTCGACCGCGTCCAGCGCGGGTTCACCGAGGCGGGCCTTGGCGCTGAACTACGGGGTGCCGATCGGGGTGCGGACGGCATCGATGGCCGGATCACCGTCACGGAGGGTGGGGCATGAAGGACTGGTTCCAGTCGCTGGCACCGCGCGAGCGCCGGATCGTGCTCGGTGGCGGGGGCGTACTGCTGCTGGTGCTGATCTATCTGCTGCTGGTTGAGCCGATCATCGTTGCATTCGCCGAGCGCGAGCGCCGGGTCGCGACGCTGACACAGCAGCTCGAATGGATGCGCGATGCCTCGGCCGAGGTCGCGGATCTGCGCGCCGGCGGTGCCGACGTGAGCGCCGACGGCGATACCCGGCCGCCCTATCTCGCGATCGATACCGCACTGCGTGGTGCCGGCCTGCCCGACCCCGGGCGGCTGGAACCGGTGGGCGATGGCGGTGCCCGCCTCGAGTTCGAGGCGGTC
The DNA here is from genome assembly GCA_913055615.1 of uncultured Ectothiorhodospiraceae bacterium. Classification (GTDB taxonomy): domain Bacteria; phylum Pseudomonadota; class Gammaproteobacteria; order XJ16; family Halofilaceae; genus Halofilum. Next base: position 38,371 of record CAJXKK010000018.1, on the reverse strand, counting down.
GCGTTCGATCCGCTGGTGCGCATCATCGGCCGCTTGCGCTCCGAGAGCGGGCTGCGGGTGACCCGGGCGCGGATCCGGCGCCTCGAGGCGTCCGGAGAGGTCTCCGCGCAGTTCACGTTCGAGCGCACGGGTACATGAGGCGACGTATCGTACTGTTCGCCGGCGTGGCCCTCCTCGCCTGGCTTTCCGGGCTGGCCGCCCAGCTCCCGGCCGCCCGTGCCCTGGCGTGGTTCGCCCCGCAAGGCGTTAGTGCGGCCGGCGTCAGCGGGACCCTGTGGCAGGGGCGCGCGGTACGCATCGATACGGGCGGATCGGCGGCGCTCAGGAGCGCAGCCTGGGAACTGTCGGGCTGGCAGCTGCTGCGCGGGCGCCTGGCCGCGGACACGCGGTTCCGGCTTGCGGGGCTGCAGGGCGAAGGCTATCTGGCCGGCGGGCTCGGCGGGCGGATCGATGCGGATGGGCTCGCCCTGCGCGGGCCCGCCGCGGGCGCGGGCGCGCTGTTCCCCGGCCTCGGTGTCGAACCCGCCGGGCAGTTGCTGGTGCGTGTGGAGGCGGCGACGCTGGCGGACGGCCGGATCGAACGGCTGGCGGGCCGGATGCAGTGGAGCGAGGCCGCGCTGCGTGCCCCGTTCGATCTCGAACTGGGGCGGGTGCGTGCGAGCATCGAGGCGGCGGGCAACGGTGGCGGCTACGTCATCGAGATCACCGGCGAGGGGGGCGCGCTGGATCTCGCAGGTACGGTCGATCTGCAGCCGGATGGCCAATACCGGGCTGATCTGCGGCTGACGCCGACCGCGAGCGCGCCCGATGGCCTGCGCGAGACACTGGGTCTGGCCGCGCAGCGCGACGGCGACGGTTTCCGCGTGCGGCGCAGCGCCCGCCTGATGCTGCCCGAGGGCGGCTGACGGCGGTTAGCGACGAGGATCGCGCGCGCCGGGCAGGAGCACATCCAGGTGATCGACGGCCGCAAACCCCTGGAGCGGATTCGCCGGGGCCGTGCTGTCGGGCAGGCGTATCCCCACCAGATGGCCGATGCCCCAGTCGCGGGCGGCCGCCAGCACGTGCGGATTGTCGTCGACGAACAGGGTGCGCTCGGGCCGAAAGCCCTCGCGCTCGTGCAGGCGATCCCAGAACGCGGCGTGCTCTTTCGGTGCCCCGAAATCGTGGGACGTGTAGCGGGCCTCGAAGCGGGCGCCGAGCGCCAGGCGCTCGAACTTGAATCCCATACTGCCCGGGTGCGCGTTGGTCGCCAGCACGCGCCGTTTGCCGGCGGTCCCGAGCGCGTCGAGGAATTCTGGCGCGTGCGGACGCCAATTCACCAGGTGGCCGACCTCGTGTTTGAGCGCGACCAGGTCGAGCTCGAGTTCGCGCTGCCAGTAATCGAGGCAGTACCAGTCAAGCGTCCCCGCCACCCGTTCATAGCGTCGGCGCAGTTCGGCGCGGGCCTCTTCGTCGGACAGATCCCAGTGCGCGGCCAGACGCTGCGGCAGATGCTCCAGGAAGAAGTGGTTGTCGAAACGCAGGTCGAGCAGCGTGCCGTCGAGGTCGAGCAGCACGGTGTCGATCGTGTCCCACGGCAGCGGGATATGCGGGGTGGCGTCCATTGCGGCAATGTACTGCCTTTGGACATACAGAGTCCAAGAATCCCCCGGTTGCCGCTCCAGGGCGGACCTGCCATGCTCGCGGGCTTGCCCCGGGGCGCCAGACCGGGGCGCGAAACGGATGCCACGCCGCGTATGACGAACAAGCCCGAAATCCTTGCCTCACGGGTCATTGCACGCAGTCGTCTGTTCGAGATCCAGGAGGTCGATCTGCGTTTCGCCAACGGGACCGAAGTCCAGTTCGAGAAGCTCACCAACCGCGGGTTCGGCGCGGTCCTCGTGGTGCCGATGCCTGGCCCGCGCGAGGTCCTGCTCGTGCGCGAGTACGGCGCCGGCGTGGACCGCTACGAACTGTCGCTGCCCAAGGGGCGCGTGGAGCGCGACGAGGATCCGCTCGCGGCCGCCAACCGGGAATTGCAGGAGGAGGTCGGTTACGGCGCCGGCCGCCTGGAATGCCTGACCGGGCTGACCGTGGCGCCGGGCTATCTGGGGCACGTGACGCAGATCGTGCTGGCGCGCGATCTCTACCCGTCCAGCCTTCCCGGCGACGAGCCGGAACCGCCCGAGGTGGTCGCATGGTCGCTCGACGATCTGCCGGCATTGCTGGCGCGGGTGGACTGTACCGAGGCGCGCACATTCGCGGCCCTTTATATCGTACGCGACCTGCTGAGCACGGAGACCGAGGGATGAGCCCGGACAACGAACTCGACGAAGTGATGCCGGACGTGATCGATCTGGCGGTACGCGCCGGCCACGCGATCCTCGGGATCTACAATGGCAGCGGTTATAAGGTGGAGAGCAAGGATGACCGCTCGCCGCTGACCAGCGCCGATATCGCCTCGCATCGGATGATTGTCGATGGACTCAAGGCGCTGCGTCCGTCGCTGCCGATCCTGTCCGAGGAGTCGGCGCATGTCCCCTTCGAGGAGCGCGGCAGCTGGGATCGCTATTGGCTCGTCGATCCGCTCGACGGCACGCGCGAATTCATCAAGCGCAACGGCGAGTTCACCGTCAACATCGCGCTGATCGAAGACGGCGTCCCGGTAATGGGCGTGGTCTACGCGCCGGTCATCGATGTGCGCTATGCCGGTATCCGCGGCCTGGGTGCGTGGAAGTGCGTCGGCGAACACGAGCCCGTGTCGATCTCGGTCTGCGCGTTGCCCGACGGGCCGGTGCGGGTGGCCGGCAGCCGCTCGCATTCGGACGAGCGCCTGCAGGCCTATCTCGACAAACTCGGCGAGCACGAATTGCGGCCGATGGGCTCGTCGCTGAAATCCTGCCTCGTCGCCGAGGGCGCCGCCGATCTCTATCCGCGCCTCGGACCCACCTCGGAGTGGGATACCGCGGCGGCGCAGGCGGTGGTCGAGGCCGCCGGCGGCCATGTCACGGACACCGACCTCAAGCCCCTGCGCTACAATCAGACCGACTCCCTGTTGAACCCGGACTTCCTGGTGTACGGCGACGCCAGCCGCGACTGGTCGCAGTACCTGTGAGCACCCGCTTCGATCGCCGCGGAGGTGCCGACACGCGGGGCCGCGGCTGATGGCGGGCGGGCGCGGCGCCATCGCCTGCGGCCATCCCGCGACCCGGGATGCCGCTGCCGCCATGCTCGAGGCGGGCGGCAACGCCTTCGATGCCGCGGCCGCCGCGCTCTGGACCGCCTGTGTCGCCGAGCCGGTCCTCGCGTCGCCCGGCGGTGGCGGTTTCCTGCTCGCGCAGCCGGCCGGTGAGCGGGCGCGGGTGTACGACTTCTTCGCGCACACCCCGGGCACGCGGCTCGATCCCGCCGACGTAGATTTCCACCCCATCCAGGCCGACTTCGGTACCACCCGGCAGGAATTCCACATCGGCCTCGGTTCCGCCGCCGCCCCCGGGATGGTAGCGGGGACCTGTGCCTTCCAGCGGGAACTGGGGCGCATGCCACGGCCTGAGGTCTTCGCCCCGGCGATCGCCTGCGCCCGCGATGGCCTGGCGATGAACGCCCTGCAGGCCTACATCGCCGATGTGGTCCGCCCGATCCTGGAGGCGACACCGGAGGCGCGCGCGATCTTCACGCCCGCGGGCGGGCCGCCGGCTGAGGGCGACCGCCATTCGATGCCCGAGCTCGGCGCATTCCTGGAAACGCTTGCGCATGAGGGACCGGACCTGTTTTATCGCGGCGAGGTCGCGGCGGCGATCGACGCGGCCTGCCGTGCCAGCGGCGGGCATCTGCGCCGCGGCGATTTCGAGGGCTATCGAGTCGAGCGGCGCGAACCCCTGGCGGTGGATTACCGCGGGCGACGCGTGCTGACGAACGCGCCGCCGGCGTCCGGCGGTCTGTTGATCGACTTCGGGCTGGAACTGCTGGCGGGCCTGCGGGGCGCGACGGACATCGACGCGCCGGAGCAGGCGCTGCGCATGGCCGCCGTGCTTGACGCGACCCGCCAGGCGCGCCTCGACGCCGGCCTCGATGCCGGCGTCACCGACCGGACCGCCCGCACGCTGCTGGACCCCGGGCAGCTCGAGCGCTACCGCGCCCTGATCGCGGGCCACCCGCCGTCGCACCGTGGCACCACTCACATCAGCGTCATCGATGCCCGCGGCAACGCCGCCGCCCTGACCGTCTCCAACGGCGAGGGCTGTGGCTGGATCGTGCCCGGCACCGGCTTCATGTTGAACAACATGCTGGGCGAGGCCGACCTGCAGCCGCGCGGCTTCGGCCAGTGGCCGACCGCCACCCGCCTGACCTCGATGATGGCCCCGACCCTGGTCTCGGATCGCGCCGGCGGTGAACTGCTGGCGCTCGGATCGGGCGGTTCAAACCGGATCCGCTCGGCCCTCCTGCAGGTGCTGGTGGCCCACCTGGATGGTGGCCTGCCGCTGGAGGCGGCGGTCGAGCGCCCGCGCCTGCACCTGGAGGGCCAGTGCCTGGAGATCGAGGGCGGCTTCCCCGCCGCCACGGTCGAGGCCCTGCAGCGCCAATGGCCCGAGCACCGGCTATGGCCGGGGCGCAACCTCTTCTTCGGCGGCGCCCACGCGGTCGCCGCCGGCCGCGACGGCTTCACCGGCGCCGGCGACCCGCGCCGCGGTGGTGTCGCTACGGTCGTGTCTTGATGGAGCTTCCCGATCATGCGGTGCCCGCTTGTGACGCCGTGTAATGAGGTTCTCGCCAGGGCGCGGAGGGCGCCAGGAATCGCGAAGAAAGGCGTAAAAAAACAGGAGCGGCCCTGGCCGCGAACCGGGTTCCGGTTGGTACAGCGTTCAGGGTTCCTGCCGCACGCCTGAATCGATTCGAATTGCTCTGCCCGGCTACACCGGTTCGCGAGCAAGCTCGCTCCTACAGGTTTGTTGGTTTCTTCGCGACCCTTTGCGCCCTCCGCGCCTTGCCGAGAACCTCCATTGCAGAACGTCCGCTACTACCCGTGACGGGCATGCAGAATACGGCGCTCTTCGCAAGACCCCCCTTCCCGCGCTACCATGGCCGGCTCACTTTACTGATGCGAGCGGAGCAGTCCGATGCAGATTACGCAGAACACCGTGGCCTCGATCGAGTACACGCTCAAGGACCAGGAAGGCGAGGTACTCGATACGTCCGAGGGCCGCGAGCCCCTGACCTACCTCCACGGCAGCGGCAACCTGGTGCCGGGCCTCGAGGCCGCGCTCGAGGGCAATGGCGAGGGCGACTCCGTGTCGGTCACCGTCGAGCCGGCCGAGGGCTTCGGCGAGCGCGACGAGAACCTCATCCAGCAGGTCCCGAAGACGGCCTTCGAGGGCGTTGATTCCATCGAGGCCGGCATGCGCTTCCAGGCCTCCGACGAGAACGGCCAGGGCCGCATCGTCACGGTCACCGAGGTCGCCGATGACCAGGTGACGGTCGACGCGAACCACCCGCTCGCCGGTGTACCTCTGAATTTCGACGTCAACGTCGTCGAGGTTCGCGCCGCCTCCGATGAAGAGATCGAGCACGGCCACGTCCACACGGGCGACGAAGAGGACCACTGAGGTCCTGCCACCGCGGCGTCGCCGCGGTGGCGCGCTTCCTGCGGTCGCAGGCCGGTCTCGGCCCGATAAGGGTGAGGCCCCATTGTAGGAGCGTTTCTACGGTACGGTGGCAGTCGCCGTACCGTCTTTCTTTCCTTCGCGTCTTGCCGAGGACCCGTAAAGCCGTCCCGATGGATCCATCGGCGGACCACTGCCCAGCAGCGGTCGCTTGGTTTATCCTGCGCCCGCGTCCGGTTTCCGATCGGGCCGCACCGGAGGCAGCGCGTGAAGACGATCGGCATCCTTGGTGGCATGAGCCACGAGAGCACGGCGCATTACTATCGCCTGATCAATGAGGGCGTACGTACGCGTCTCGGCGGGCTCCATTCCGCCCGCATAGCGCTGATCAGCGTCGACTTCGCCACGATCGAGCCGCTGCAGGCGGGCGATGAATGGGATGCCGCCGGTGCCCTGCTGGCGGCCGATGCCCGCCGGATCGAGGCGGCCGGGGCCGACTTCCTGCTATTGGCCACCAACACGATGCACCGCTGTGCCGATATCATCGCGGCGGCCATCGATATCCCGCTGCTGCACCTGGCCGACGCCACGGCGGAGGCGGTCGAAGCCGCCGGTGTCCGGCGCGTGGCACTGCTCGGCACGCGCTACACCATGGAACAACCCTTCTATCGCGAGCGTCTCGAACGGCGCGGGCTGCAGGTCGATGTCCCGAGTTCCGGCGACCGTGGCGAACTCAATCGGATCATCTTCGAGGAACTCTGCCAAGGCACCACCCGGGCTGACTCGCGCGCGACCCTCCAGCGCATGATCGACCATGCGGGTGGTGCCGGTGCCGAAGCGGTCATCGCGGGTTGTACCGAGATCACGATGCTGGTCGATGCGGCGGACAGCCCGCTGCCGCTGTTCGATACCACCGCGATCCACGCGCATGCCGCGGTCGCCAGGGCGCTGGAGGACGCGGCGGTATGAGGGCCCGCATCCAGCCGCTCCCGCGGAGCCGCACCCATGACTGCTGAACCCCGCCGGGACTGGCGCGAGACGTTCGCGGTCTATCGCCAGCCGCCCGTGATCACGATGCTGTTCCTCGGTTTCTCGGCGGGGTTGCCGTTCCTGCTGGTGTTCTCGACACTGACCGCCTGGCTGCGCTCCGAGGGGGTCGAGGTCGCGGCGATCGGCTTCTTTTCGTGGATCGGCATCCTCTACTCGATCAAGTTCTTCTGGGCCCCGGTGGTCGATCGACTGCCGTTGCCGCTGTTGACGCGTGGACTCGGTCAGCGCCGCGGCTGGATGCTGTTCGGGCAGCTGCTGATCATTGGCGGGCTCGCGGGGCTCGCCTTCAGCGACCCCGTGACGGCGATCGCGCCGGTGGTCGTGCTGGCCCTGCTGGTCGCGTTCGGTTCGGCGACCCAGGATATCGCGATCGACGCCTTCCGGATCGAATCCGCGGCCGATGAGATCCAGGCGGCGAACGCCGCGACCTACATGATCGGCTACCGGATCGGCCTGGTCATGGCCGGTGCCGTGGCCCTATACATTGCGGATTTCGTCTCCTGGACCGCGGCCTATCTGGCGATGGCGGGGCTCGTCTCGGTCGGTGTCGTCACCGTGCTGCTGCGTCCGGAACCGGAGAAGCGCATCACGCGCCATGTGCATGAACGCGAGCAACGGGTCCAGGACTACCTGCTCGCCAACGAACACCATTCGGTCCTGCGCCGGCGCATCATGGCCTGGCTGATCGGTGCCGTGGTCTGTCCGTTTGTCGATTTCTTCAGCCGCTACGGCCGCCTGGCCCTGGCGCTGCTGGCGCTGATCGGCATCTATCGCATCTCGGACATCTCGATGGCCGCCATGGCCAACCCGCTGTATCTCGATCTCGGGTTCTCGCTGAGCCAGATCGGGACGATCACCAACGTCTACGGCGTGGTGATGACCATCACCGGCGGGCTGGTCGGCGGCCTGATGGTTACGCGTTACGGCATCCCACGGATGCTGGTCATCGGCGCCGCGCTCACGGCGGTCACGAATCTGCTGTTCGCGGTGCTGGCCACGATCGGCGCCGAGGTGGCGATGCTGGTCGTCACGATCAGCGCCGACAATCTCTCCAACGGTTTCGCCAGCACGGTCCTGATCGCCTTCATGTCGAGCCTGACCAGCCGCGCGTATACCGCGACCCAGTACGCCCTGTTCTCCTCGCTGATGACCCTGCCGGGCAAGTTCGTCAGCGGTTTCTCGGGCGTCGCGGTCGAGGCCTGGGGCTATCCGTGGTTCTTCATCGCCATCGGCATCGCCGGCGTCCCCGCCGTCCTCCTCGCCGCCTGGTACGCCTGGAGCCGCGCCCTCGCCAACACCGAACCACCCGATGCGGTGCCTCGGGAAACGGGATAGAGGGCAGCGGTGAGAACCACAGATGGACACAGATGAACACAGATGGTGTCTGTGGCACCCGTCAGGTTTCGGGCGCTGGGCGGAAAGCGCACGGGGACGGTCGGCCCTGGAAAGAAAACCACGAATGAACACGAATGGGCTTGGGGTGACCGCGCGCCTCCGGAGCTTCGCTGCCGTTACGTGCAGGAATCAGGCGCAAATGCATAACCCAAAAATGGACTAAAAATGAACGAAAAATGGATCGGTGCGCGATCCGGAGTCTTTGGCAGCGCCTGAACCGAAGCGGTACGCGCAGATGCTTGCGCTTATCCTGGTGTGGCCCATAAGACCGATTTTTTGTCCATTTTTAGTCCATTTTTGGGTTATGGCATTTCACACCCGAACAGCGAAGCTCCAGAAGCGCAGGATGACCGCAAACGCCCATCTGTGTTCATCTGTGTCTATCTGTGGTTCCGAGAAAAAGCCTACGCAGACATCAGATCGAACTCGTAGTCCATGACCAGCGGCGCGTGGTCGGAGAAGCGGTCTTCGGTGTGGACCCAGGCGTCGCGGATGGTGTCTTTCAGGCTCGGGCTGACGATCTGGTAGTCGATGCGCCAGCCGACGTTCTTCGCCCAGGCCTGGCCGCGGTTGGACCACCAGGTATACAGCTGCGGGGTGTCGGGGTGGACGACGCGGAAGGCGTCGACCATGCCGATCTCGTCGAATACCCGGTCGAGCCATGCGCGTTCTTCCGGCAGGAAGCCGGAGTTCTTTTTGTTGTTCTTCGGGTTGGCGAGGTCGATCTCCGTGTGTGCGGTGTTCCAGTCGCCGCAGATGATCACGTCGCGGCCGCTGTCCTTCAGGTCCTGCAGATGCGGCAGGAAGCGGTCGTGGAAGCGCATCTTCGCCGCCAGTCGTTCCTCGCTGGAGGTGCCGGACGGCAGGTACAGCGAGGCCAAGACCAGGTTGCCGAAGCGCATCTCGCACCAGCGGCCCTCGCGGTCGAATTCGTCCAGGCCCAGCCTGTCGGTGACCTCATCGGGCTCGCGTCGCGCGTAGACCGCGGTGCCGCTGTAACCCTTTTTCTCGGCATCGCAGTAGTGGCACCAGTAGCCTTCCGGATGGAACTGCGGGTCGCTGAGCTGATCGACCTGCGCCTTGGTCTCCTGGATGCAGACCAGATCGGCGCCCTGCTGCGCCAGCCAGTCGTAGAATCCCTTGCGCGCGGCCGCGCGGATACCGTTGGCATTGAGGCTGATGACGCGCATGGTTCCTCCACTCGGAAAAGGCCCGGTATGATACGCGACCCGCAACGTCAGAGGCAGGGCACTCCATGCGCGACTATCAGCGCCAGTTTCTCGAACTCGCCGTTGAGCGCGGCGCGCTGCGTTTCGGCCGGTTCGAGCTCAAATCGGGCCGTGTCAGCCCGTACTTCTTCAATATCGGTGCGCTGGACTCCGGCGCCGCACTCGCGGGGCTCGGGCGTGCCTACGCCCACGCGATCGTCGATGCGGCCATCGACTTCGACATGCTGTTCGGCCCGGCCTACAAGGGCATCCCGCTGGTCTCGGCGACGGCGATCGCGCTGGCCGACCGCCACGATCTCGATCGGCCCTGGTGTTTCGACCGCAAGGAGGCGAAGGACCACGGCGAAGGGGGCAGTATCGTCGGCGCCCCGCTCAGCGGGCGCGTGGTCATTGTCGATGATGTCCTGACCGCCGGCACGGCCGTGCGCGAGGCCGCCGACCTGATCCGCACGGCGGGGGCGGAGGTCGCGGCCGTCGTGACCGCGCTGGACCGGCAGGAGCGGGGACTGGGCGAGCGTTCGGCGGCGGGTGAGGCGTCGGCCGCGCTCGATGCGCCGGTCGTCAGCATCGCCACGCTGGGCGATGTGCTGGACTATCTGGACGAATGCGGCGATCGGCCGGGCGATCGCGCCCAGATTGCCGCGTACCGCCAACAGTACGGCGGGCTGCATTGAGAAGCGGCACGCGTTTTGCTTCGCATGTCGAAGGGTGACCGGCCGAAGACGGTACCAGGGAGTCGGCATGACAGCGACGGATACATCGACCACGTACGTGGCTACCAGCGCCCTTATGCTGCTCGCACTTCTGTGGGTATCCGCTGTCGACGCGGGTGAACTCCACCGCTGGGTGGATGAGAGCGGGGAAGTCCACTATACGGACGCGCCGCCGCCCGAGTCGGCCCGAAGCGTTGACCCTGATAGAGCGCAGGAAGAGGAAGACGCCGCCGCCCGGGAGCGCGACGAGGCCGCAGCCGCTGAAAGCGCTGAGCAGGCGCGACGCGATCGCGTGCTGTGGGAATCCTATTCCAGCGTGGCCGACATCGAGCGCACGCGCGACCGCCGGCTCGAAGCGGTCGATGGCGAGATCGGTCTGGCGGAGCATCGCGTCGGACGTGCACGCGAGCGCACCGAGCGCTATGAGAGGCTGCTCGCCGATCTGCCCGAGGACAACGAAAACCGGGACGCGATGCAGCGCCAGCGCGCGGCGGCGCGTGAACGACTGGAACGACGACGCGATGAGCTTGAGCGGATCCAGGCCCGGCGCGTGCGGATGGAGGCCCGTTTCGCCCGGGAGATCGAGCGCTTTCGCGAGCTCGCGGCCGACCGCGAGGAGTAGACGTCGACCGGCCGACGCCGCTACAGGTGCACCAGCGTCCCGACACCGGAGTCGGTAAACAGCTCCAGCAGCACGGCGTTCTCCACTCGCCCGTCGATGATCTGCACCGCGCCCACGCCCGCTTCCAGCGCCTCGCGTGCGCACTGCACCTTGGGCAGCATCCCGCCGAAAATCCGGCCGCTGGCGATCATGTCGTCAACGGTGTCCAGACTGGTGTGCGTGATCAGGTCGCCGTCATCATCGAGGATGCCCGAGGTATTGGTCAGCAGCAGGAGTTTCTCCGCTTCCAGCGTGATCGCGACGCGGCTGGCGACCAGGTCGGCGTTGATGTTGTAAGAGCGGCCATGGCCATCGACACCGATCGGGGCGATCACCGGGATGAAATGCCCGTGCCCGAGCGTGTGCAGGATCGACGGATCGATCGATTCCACGGCCCCGACGTGCCCGAGATCGATGATTTCATCGGGCTGCTTCTCGTCGGCGACCGGCTCCAGCGGCGCTGCCCGGATCAGGCCGCCGTCCTTGCCGGTCAGCCCCACCGCCCGCCCGCCGTGCTGGCTGATCAGGCTGACGATGCTCTTGTTGACCTGCCCGCCGAGGACCATCTCGACCGTGTCCATGGTCTCGCTGTCGGTCACGCGCATGCCGGCGACGAAACGCGTCTCCTTGCCGATCGCCTCCAGCATCCGCCCGATCTGCGGCCCGCCGCCGTGCACGACCACCGGGTTCAGTCCGACCTGCTTCATCAACACGACGTTGCGCGCGAACGAGGTCTTCAACGCCTCGTCGACCATGGCGTTACCGCCATACTTGATCACCACCGTCCGCCCGGCGAGGCGCTGGATATACGGCAGCGCCTCGTTCAGCACGCGCGCGGTTTCGTGGCCACTTTGATCAATCATGAGTTCTTATCCGGGAAGTTGGAGACCACGGGTCGGGAACCACAGATGGACACAGATGAACACGGATTGACGTTCTGGGTCATCCAGTTGCTCTGGAGCTTCGCTGTTTGGGCTCAAAATGCATAACCAGAAAATGGACTAAAAATAAACCAAAAAATGGCTCCGTTCGTGATTCGGTGTTTTTGACAGCGCCTGAACCGAGGCCGCACCCGCGGATGCTTGTTCTTATTATGATGTGAACCGTAAGACCGATTTTTAGTCCATTTTTGGGTTATGCATTCGCTTTTGATCCCTGCACGTAACGGCAGCGCAGCTCCACTGGTTCCCCAAAGTTCATGCGTGGTTGTTTTTCAAAGCCCATCGTCCCCGCGCGCTTTCCGCGAAGCGCCTCAAGCGCAACGGTAACCAAAAACGCCATCCGTGTTCATCTGTGTTCATCCGTGGTTCTAAAACCCGTGTTCAGAACGGCAACTCCAGATCGGGCTGCACCGCCAGGATCTGTTCGCGGAAGGCGTTCTGGATGCGTTCCAGCGCTTCCTGCGTGTCGGCCTCGAAGCGGGTGACGATGACGGGTGTGGTGTTCGAGGGGCGGGCGAGGCCCCAGCCGTCGGTGTAGTCGACGCGCAGGCCGTCGATGCGCAGGATCGAGCGGGCGTCGTCGAAGCGTGCCTGCTCGGCGAATCGCTCCATGAACGCGAAGTGCGCGCCTTCCTCGGCGAACGCGATGGTGATCTCCGGCGTGTTGATGCTGTCGGGCAGCTCGGCGAAGACTTCCTGAGGAGCGCGCGTGTCGGCCGCGAGGAGTTCCAGCAGCCGGGCGCCGGCGTAGAGGCCGTCGTCGAAACCGGGCCAGCGGTCGCGGAAGAAGATGTGGCCGCTCATCTCGCCGCCGAGCGCGGCGTCGCGCTCGCGCATGCGGCCCTTGATGAACGAATGGCCGGTCTTGTACATCTCGCCGTCACCGCCGGCGTCGGCGATCGCCCGCGTGAGATGGCTGCTGCATTTGACGTCGTAGACGATGCCCGCGCCGGGGCGTTCGGCGAGTACGGCCCGCGTGTAGAGGATCATCTGGCGATCGGGCCAGATCACGTTGCCGTGACCGTCGACCACGCCGAGGCGGTCACCGTCGCCGTCGAAGGCGAGGCCGAGGTCAAGACCGTGCCCGCGGACGCAGGCGATCAGATCGGCCAGGTTTTCCGGCTTGCTCGGGTCCGGGTGGTGGTTCGGGAAGGTGCCGTCGACCTCGGCGTAGAGTGCGTGGACTTCGCAGTCGAGCCCCTCATAGAGCTGCGGCGCGACCGCGCCGGTGATGCCGTTGCCGCAGTCGATCGCGATCCGCAGCGGCCGCTTCAGGTGCACATCCCCGAACACGCGCGCGAGGTAGGTATCCGTGAAATCGTCGATGTCCTCGGCGGAACCGGTGCCGCTGGCGATCTCACCGGACTCGATCCGTTGCCGCAGCGCCTGGATGGCGCCGCCGGACAGGGTGTCGCCGCCGATCATCATCTTCAGGCCGTTGTAGTCCGGTGGATTGTGGCTGCCGGTCAGGACGATGCCGGTGCCGGTCTCCAGCGCGACGGTCGCGTAGTACAGCACCGGCGTCGGCACCGGGCCGATGTCGATGACGTGCATGCCGCCGGCGATCAGGCCCGCGCGCAGCGCTGACAGCAGGTCGGGCCCGGAGAGGCGGCCATCACGGGCGATGACCACGCGGTACTGATCCCGCGCCGCCGCTTCCGCGGCGAAGGCGCGGGCGATCGCGTCCACGCTCGCGCGGGTCAGCGTGTCGCCGACCACGCCGCGGATGTCGTAGGCACGGAACAGGCTGGGCGCGACGGCGGGTGTTGCTTCTTTCATCAGTTCAGTCCCTTCCGGAGGAGCCGAAACCGCCGCTGCCGCGGGCGGTCTGCTCGAAGTCGTCGACGATCTCGAACTCGGCCTGGATGACGGGCACGATCACGAGCTGGGCGATCCGCTCGCCCACTTCGATGGTGAAGGGCGTGTTGCCGCGGTTCCAGCAGGAGACCATCAGCGGGCCCTGGTAGTCGCTGTCGATCAGCCCCACGCCGTTGCCGAGAATAATGCCGTGTTTGTGTCCCAGCCCGGAGCGCGGAAGGATGGTCGCGGCCCGGTCACGGCGCGCGATGTGCAGCGCGATGCCGGTGGGGATCAGGGCGGTCGCGCCCGGCCCCAGCGTCAGCGGCGCGTCGAGGCATGCGCGCAGATCGACGCCGGCGGAGCCGTCGGTGGCATAGCCGGGCAGCGGGATCGATCCACCGATGCGCTCATCCAGGATCCGGATGCGATAGGTCTCTGCGCTCAAGTCGCTTTGTTCCGTTGTTCTTGCGTCAGTGACCGCACGCGCTCGGCGATCGCCATGATCAGTTCGCGCGCCAGGGTTTCCTTGTCCGCGGGGCCGAGCCGGACCGAGCCGTGCTCGTCGAACAGCTCGAGCGTGCTGTCGACATCGCCGAAACCGATCCCCGCGCCGACAGCGTTCGCGCAGATCAGATCGGCACCCTTGCTCCGCCGCTTGGCCTGGGCGTTTTCGGCCACCGTGTCCGTCTCGGCCGCGAAGCCGACGCAGTAGGGTCGTGGCGACCGCGCGCAGGCCTCGCCCAGGATATCCGGGTTGCGTGCCAGCGCCAGCGTCCGGCCGTCCTCGTCGCCTTTCTTGATCTTGCGCTCGGCGATCTCCGCGGGGCGATAGTCGGCCACCGCGGCGGTCGCGATGAAGATGTCGGCCGCTTCGAGATGCGTCGCGACGGCGCTCTGCATCTCCCGTGCGCTCTGCACATCGATACGCTCGACACCGGCGGGCGTCGGGCGCTGGACCGGTCCGCTCACCAGCGTCACGCGCGCGCCGGCGCGGGCGGCGGAGGCCGCGATGGCATAGCCCATACGCCCGCTGCTGTGATTGCTCAGGTAACGCACCGGGTCGAGCGCCTCAAGTGTCGGGCCGGCGGTGATCAGTACATGGTGGCCGGAGAGCACACGCGGCCCGAACACCTCGGTACAGTCGCTGACCAGCTCCGCCGGCTCGCGCATGCGCCCGCTGCCGGTTTCCCCGCAGGCCTGGTCGCCGCTGGCGGGCCCGAGGATGGTGACCCCGCGCCTGCGCAGGCATTCGACATTGGCCGCGGTGGCGGCATGCGCCCACATCCCCTGGTTCATCGCCGGCGCGACCGCGACCGGCGATTCCGTGGCGAGGCAGATCGTGGTCAGCAGGTCATCGGCGTGGCCGTGCGCGAGGCGGGCGATGCAGTCGGCACTCGCCGGGGCGATGACGATAAGGTCGGCCCAGCGTGCGAGTTCGATATGCCCCATCGCGGCCTCGGCGTCGGGATCGAGCAGATCGGTGTGGACCTTTTCGCCCGACAGCGCCTGGAAGGTGAGCGGCCCGACAAAGTCCTGCGCGGCACGGGTCATGACCACGCGCACCTGCGCGCCCGCCCTCGCCAAAAGGCGCGTGAACTCGGCGGCCTTGTAGGCGGCGATCCCGCCCGTGACCCCCAGCAGAATGCGGCGTTCGGCCAGTCCCGACATAGCGCGAAGTGTAGCAGACGGGGGCCCCGTTTCGCCGGTTCGGGGAGTCTCTTAAAAGCGTTTTCTCGCCAAGACGCCAAGCGCGCCAAGGGGAAAAACGGCAAGGCAGGGAAAAGGATATCGTTGACTGAGAAGCGTGCTCCCGGGATTTCACGGCTTTACGACTATCCTGGAGGAACCCGACTTCGAATTCTCGTCGCTCGTCAGTCATGACTCTCGTGCTGCATTACGCTCGTAATCCTCTAAAGCGCTATTTTTCTTTTTCCTTGGCGCGCTTGGCGCCTTGGCGAGAAAATGCTTTTCACGCGCGTAGCTTCCGGACTGCATATCACGCAGTCCGATTCGCCAGCCGGCATCCAGCGCCGGTACACTCGCGGCGGCCGTGATGGCGCGCGCAGGAGAGGTTATTGGATCCCGTTCAGCTGCTCGTGCTCGCCCTGGTGCAGGGCATCACGGAATTCCTTCCGATTTCGAGCTCGGCGCATCTGATCCTGGTGCCGGTCATCACCGGCTGGCAGGACCAGGGGCTCGCCTTCGATATCGCCGTGCATCTCGGCACGCTGCTGGCCGTGGTCGGCTATTTCCGGCAGCGCGTGGCGCGCCTCGTGGTCGCGGGTGCGCGTGCGCCCTTCACGGGCGAGCGCGATGGCGATGCCCGCCTCGCCTGGCTGCTGGTCCTCGGCACGATCCCCGTCGGCCTCGCGGGGCTGCTGTTCAAGGACGTGGTGGAGACGACCCTGCGCGGGCCCCTGGTGATCGCCGCCGCCAGTATCGGCTTCGGGCTGCTGCTGTGGTGGTCGGACCGCGGCGGTGGCGGCACCCGCGACGAGGACAGCCTGAACTGGCGCGATGCCCTGTTCATCGGCCTGTTCCAGGCCATCGCCCTCATCCCCGGAACCTCGCGCTCCGGGATCACGATGACGGCCGCCCTGCTGCTGCGCCTCGACCGCGTCGCCGCTGCCCGGTTCTCGTTCCTGCTCTCGATCCCGGTGATCGTGCTGTCCGGACTCCTACAGGTCTACGAACTCATCGCGACTGGTGCGCCGGTGGATTGGGGCGTGCTCCTGACCGGCACGCTGTGTGCCGCGCTCGCGGCCTGGGCGTGCATCCATCTGTTTCTGCGCTTCATCGAACGCCTCGGCATGGCGCCGTTCGTCATGTACCGGATCGCGCTCGGTCTGGTGTTGATCTTCGTTTTCGCCTTCTGAGTCGGCACGATAGGTGGCAGGGCCAAGGGCCAAGGGCCAAGGGCCAAGGGCCAAGGGGCGAGGGCCAAGGGACGAGGGACGTAGGCCGGCTTTGAGCGGTCCGCGGCGCTGGATCCCGGCGGGATGCATGTCACTGCGAAATGCCGGCATTCCCCGGCGGGAGATGCCGACGCACATCCGAAACATGATGGACGCCGGCGAAGGCCGGCCTACACAATCCGTCGCCCTTCGCCCTGCCTCTGCGGTCTCGGTGAGTTCTCGGTCGCACATGGACAAGTCGCGCTTGGACGCGGTGAGGACCGGCCTCTATACTCCTGCGATTTGCCCGACGAACCGCAGGGAAGACCCACCATGACCGCGCAATCGTTCCGCCCGCCCGTCCGTACCCTTATGGGCCCCGGCCCGTCCGACGTCCATCCACGCCTGCTCGAGGCACTCGGGCGGCCGACCGTCGGCCACCTCGATCCGACGTTCATCGGTCTGATGGACGAGATCAAGGGGATGCTCCAATACGCGTACCGCACGGAGAATCGGCTCACGATGCCGATCTCTGCACCGGGTTCGGCCGGCATGGAGGCGGCGTTCGTGAATCTCGTCGAACCGGGCGACACCGTGATCGTATGCCGCAATGGCGTGTTCGGCGCGCGCATGAAGGAGAACGTCGAGCGCTGTGGCGCGACCGCGGTGATGGTGGAGGATGACTGGGGCTGCCCGGTCGATCCGGAGAAAGTCCAGGATGCGCTCAAGCGCCATCCGGAGGCGAAGATCGTCGCCTTCGTCCACGCCGAGACCTCGACCGGTGCCCGTTCCGATGCCGAGACGCTGTGCCGCCTCGCCCGCGATCACGATTGCCTGACCATCGTCGATGCGGTGACTTCCCTCGGCGGCATCCCGCTGGAAGTGGACCGCTGGGGCATCGATGCGATCTATTCCGGCACGCAGAAGTGCCTTTCGTGCACGCCTGGCCTGTCGCCGGTCAGCTATTCCGAGCGCGCGATCGAGGCGATCCAGAATCGCTCGACGAAGGTGCAGAGCTGGTTCCTCGACCTCAATCTGATCATGGGATACTGGGGCGATGGTGGCGGATCGTCGAAGCGGGCGTATCATCACACCGCACCGGTCAACGCGCTTTATGCGCTGCATGAGGCGCTTGTGATGCTGACCGAGGAAGGTCTCGAGAATGCCTGGGCCCGGCATCGGCATATGCACGAGGCACTCAAGGCGGGGCTCGAGGCGATGGGTATGTCCTTCGTGGTCGACGAGGCGTACCGACTGCCGGAACTCAACTCCGTGTGGACGCCCGCCGGCGTCGACGAGGCCGCCGTGCGCACCCGTCTGCTGCAGGAGTTCAACCTCGAGATCGGTGCCGGCCTGGGTGCATTCGCCGGCAAAGTGTGGCGCATCGGCCTGATGGGGCACAGTGCCCGGGCGGAGAACGTGATGCTCTGCCTCAGCGCGCTCGAGGCGATCCTCGGGGATATGGATGCCCCGATCGAGCGCGGTGCCGCGACCGGCGCCGCCCAGCGCGTGCTATGCGCATGACGATCCCGTTGGCCTGCGGGCCTTGATGGCGCGCCTGCACTACCGGCCGCTCTGGCTGGCGATTGGCTATGCGCTGGTCGCCGCCACGGCTTGGGGGTCCTTGACCCCGGTACCGCCGGAGTGGGCGTTCGCGCTCGGTGACAAGTTCCTCCACGGCGCCACCTACGTGCTGCTGACCTTCTGGTTCGGGCAGATCTATCGGGGTGCCGGGGCGCAGTTGCTGCTCGTTTTCGTGTTCAGCGTGTTCGGTGTCCTGCTTGAGGTGGGGCAGGCGTACGGCAGTGCGTACCGCCACTTCGATCTGGCCGATGCGGCGGCGAGCGCGCTCGGGGCGGTTATAGCATGGGGCCTGCTGCGAACCGCGATCGGTGGTGCCCTGACGCGGCTGGATGGCTGGCTGGCGGAGCGCGCCAGCGGTCGTGCCTGAGTGCCGCGCGGTGGTTCGCTACCGCGTGGATGCCGATACGGGAGTGCCGGCTGGCTTCGCCGGCGGGGGGTGCTTACCGCTGCCTGTCCGCGATCGACAGCAGTCGCTCGCGGGGCATCACGCTGGCGCTTCTCGACAGGACCGTCCCGTTCGCACCCAGTACCAGAACCCGGAAGGCGTCGGGATCGGGTAGCAGTTCGGCCGCAGTGTTCGGTGCAAGATTGAAACCGCGGTCATAGGAACCGACCGGGGTCCCGATGGCGAACAGGATGCCGTGTTCCTCGGGGTCGATACCGGCGGCGATCTTTTGCTGCTCCTGGAGGCGCTCATCGGCGAGCGTCGGTCCGAGGATGATGACCATGGTGGGGTCGAAGGAGATGTTGTAGATCAACGCCAGGCGGTCGCCGATATTCACGCTCTGATACGATTGGCCGAACGCATCATAGATCTTGATGTCTACCACTTCGGCGCTCGCCGTCGTCGCCCAGAGCGCCAACAGAACAACCCACAGTCGTTTCATTTTTTCCCCCGCCGGGTAAACGGCAGATTCATTCTGAACGACCGGCATGCGGCCGGCTACCCCCGTCAGCGCCAATCAGATGCGCGATGGCCGCTTTGCGGCGTCGCTCCAGTTCCTGCCCGAGCGCCCCTCCGCGCCAGCCCTCCGCCGCCAGGGTCGAACCGTTCACCGCCTGGATCGCGGCCAGTGCGCGTTCAAGCAGGTCGCGCCGTCGGCGCCACGCGTCATGGTCGTCACGGGCGGCGGCGATCGCATCGCATGCGGTCATGACCGCTTCGAAGTGATCCGGGCGGCGCAGGGCGTCGAGGCCCGAAAGCACCTCGTGAACGGTCGCCGGGTCCGCCGGTTCCATGGGTAGCTGGATACAATCCATGTGCCATTGGCTGGTCGCGCGCGCCAGTTCCAGCCACCGGCGGGGGATCGGTAGGCGTTCACCCAGTGCGGCCAGTGGGCCCTGTGGGGCGAGCGCGAAACACAGGCTCGCGAGCCGGATCGATGCGTCCGTGGTCGCCTGCGTCGCATGGTCCAGGGCCGTGGCCGGTGTTGGATCGGCGTCGGTCGCGAACAGCTGCACGAGTTCCGGCAGCACGCGAGGCAGTGCATCGCAGTCCATCAGGACCTCGAAGTAGCGCCTGGGTGCCGGGTCCGCCAGTGCCCGCGCGGTCTCCTGCCAGGCCCGTTCGGGGACCAGCCAGTCGAGTTCGCCGCTCGCGCTCATCGAGCGCATCAGTTCGCGGGTCTCGTCGGCGACCTGGAAGCCGAGCGGTGCGAAGCGGGCCGCGAAACGGGCCACGCGCAGGACCCGCAGCGGGTCTTCGGTGAAGGCGGGGGAGACGTGGCGCAGGAGCCGGGCCTCGAGATCGGCGCGTCCACCCCAGGGGTCGATCAGGTGGCCGTCGGTGTCACGGGCCATTGCGTTGATCGTCAGATCGCGGCGACCGAGGTCCTCTTCGAGCGTGACTTCGGGGCCGGCATGGAACGTGAACCCGTGGTAGCCATGGCCCGACTTGCGCTCCGTGCGGGCGAGGGCGTACTCCTCGCCCGTCTCCGGGTGCAGGAAGACCGGGAAGTCCCGCCCGACTCGCCGGAAACCGTCCGCCTCGAGTGCTTCCGGCGTGGCGCCCACGACGACCCAGTCGCGTTCCACCGGGTCGAGTCCGAGCAGTTCATCGCGTACGGCACCGCCGACCAGCCAGATTTGCATCGTCAGCAGGTCTCCCCGGTTGCAACGCGGGCCTTGACGGCGGCCCCGGCGGCGCCGCTCCGCGGCGGATCGTCCGGGCGGTGCCGGTGCTCCGCGGGTGGTCAGTCGGCACGCCCCCGCTGGCCCCGGCGTGCGGCACGCCGCAGTGTCTGGTAGCGCGTCTGGCGGTTCTCGTCGCCGATATAATGCGGCACCACCGCCTCGATCGGGGTCGGGCAGGTCGCGCCCTCGGGGCACACGCTGTCGACCTGGAGCGAGGCGTAGTTGTCGCGCGAGAACGGCTTGCCCGGGACGAACTCCAGCACGTTCGCCTGCCAACGCGCCAGCCGGTCCGGCAGTGGTATGACCAGTCGGTGCCAGCCCCTGAGGCGCTGGATATAGGCGACGATCTCGCGCAGCGTCCAGACCTCCGGACCGCACAGGTTGTAGCGCTGGCCGAAGGTCGCCCGGTCCCCCAGGGCGTCGCCCATGCGTTCGGCCACGTCGCCGACGTAGGCCGGAGCGAAACGGGCGTTCGGGCAGGCGAGGGGCAGCGCCGGTGCGATCTTCAGCAGCGCGGCGAACCGGTTGAACAGGCCGTCGTCGCGGCCGAAGAGTACCGATGGCCGGAAACTGGTCACCGCGATGTCGGGTTGACCGAAGGTGTGCACGTGATTCTCGGCCTCGCCCTTGGTGCGCAGGTAGTGGCTCGGTGCGCCACCCTGGTCGGCCCCGAGCGCGCTCATGTGGAGCAGGCGTTTGACGCCGGTCTTTTTGCAGGCGTCGAGGACCTTCTTCGACAGATCGACATGGACGTGGCGGAAGCCCTCGCCGCGGTGCCCACGCTCATTGAGGATGCCGACCAGATTGACCACGGCGTCGCGGTCCGCGAACAGACGCTCCAGGGTGTCGGGATCGTGCACGTCGCCCTCGACGACCTCGACGAACGGCAGGACAAGCAGCTGCTTGTGCCGCTCGCGCCGGCGCGTGATGACGCGGACATGCTTGCCCATGTTGTTCAGGCGGGTGACGAGGTGCCAGCCGACGAAGCCACCACCGCCGAGCACGCAGACGGAATCGATTCGCATGATTGTTGTTCCCGGTGGCGGGGCGCCGGGAATCGACGCCCTCTCCGTCTCAGGGGCCGCGGACGTGCGGCCGTTCACGCGACCCGCGGCGACCGTCCCTGGTGGACGCAACGGCCGTGGCGGGTCGCTCTACGCTCATGATACGCATGCGGTCCGCGTGCGCGAAGGCGAGCCGCTCAGCGCGTCAGGAAGACGTCTCCGAGGCACCGCTCGACTTGCGCCGCGGCCGGCGCTTGCGGTCGCCGCCACCGCCGTCACGCTGCCCGCCGCCGCGGGGGCCGCCCTTGCCCCGATCGCCGCCCTTGCGCCCGGCGCCGTCCTGGCGGCGGCGCTGCGGCGGTGCGGGTCGCGCGATCTCGGGCAGCAAATCGCTCGTGACCGCCGCGGTCGGCAGCTTGGTCTCGATGTATTCCTCGATCTCGGGCACATAGAATGCGGTGTCCTCGCAGGCGAAACTCACGGCATGGCCGCTCTCGCCGGCGCGTGCCGTACGCCCGATGCGATGGACGTAGTCCTCGCCGCTCTGCGGCAGATCGAAGTTGAATACGTGGCTGACCGCCGGGATGTGCAGCCCGCGTGCCGCAACGTCGGTCGCGATCAGCACCGGCAGGCGCCCCTGCTGGAAATCGGTCAACAGGCGCTGGCGCTTCTTCTGCGGGACCTCACCGGAGAGGACCGCGGCCTGAATGCCATTGCCCTCCAGGTTGCGCGACACCCAATCGGTGCCGCGGCGGGTATTGACGAAGACCAGCGCGCGCGAGGGCTGGAGTTTCTGCATCAGACCGATCAGCAGCGGGATCTTTTCGTCGTTGGCCGGGTGGTACAGCACCTGCTCCACGCGGTCCGCGGTGACCTGCTCGGCGTGCGACTGCACGTGCTCCGGGTGATTCATGTGCTCGAAGGCGAGCTCTGTCACGCGCAGCGACAGCGTGGCGGAGAACAGCATCGACAGGCGCTCGGCGGGTTCCGGCATACGCCGGAACAGCCAGCGGATGTCGCTGATGAAGCCGAGGTCAAACATGCGGTCGGCCTCGTCGAGCACGGCGACCTGCAGCTGGCGGAGGTCATACACGCCCTGCTTGAGGTAATCGATCAGGCGCCCCGGGGTGCCGATCAGCAGGTCGCAGCCGGCGGCGATGGCGTTGCGTTGTTTCTCGTAGTCGGTGCCACCGTAGGCCAGCGCGATCCGCTGGCCGGTGTGCGCGCCCAGCGCCTCGGCATCGCGGTGGATCTGGATCGCCAGTTCGCGCGTCGGCGCGACCACCAACGCGCGCGGCTGCGTCGCCTTGCGCTCCGCGGGGGCGGGGTGGCGCGCGAGGTGCGTGAACAGGGCGACCAGAAACGCGGCGGTCTTGCCGGTACCGGTCTGCGCCTGGCCTGCGACATCGCGCCCGCTGAGGGCGATGGGCAGTGTCTGGGCCTGGATCGGGGTGCAGCGCCTGAAGCCCGAGTCGTTGAGACCGCCCGCGACCTCGTCGGGGAGGTCGAATTGATCGAAGGTTACGTCGGATAGATGACTTTCGGTTGCCGTCATATACGCTCGTCGGCCCCGGAAATCATGGCACGGGTGTGTCTGGACGCACGGGGCATGGTGGACCGTGACCCCGACTCATCGACCGTACCCCGGGGGCGTACGCTTGCGCTCGATTTTGTCAGGATCGCGGGCGGTAAGGCACAATCGTGTCATACTTCTTTTCCCGCGACAATTTGGAGGCCCATACGTGAGCGAGAACATCCAGCAAGTCACCGACCAGAGCTTCGATGAGGACGTACTGCAATCGGATAAGCCGGTGCTCGTCGATTACTGGGCGGAGTGGTGCGGCCCCTGCAAGGCGATCGCGCCGGTGCTCGAGGAGATCGCGGACGATTATTCCGACCGGCTGCGCGTGGCCCAGTTGAACATCGATGAGAATCCGGATACGCCACCGCGCTACGGGATCCGCGGAATCCCGACGCTGATGCTGTTCAAAGACGGCAACGTCGAGGCGACCAAGGTCGGCGCCGTGTCGAAGTCCCAGCTGACGGCCTTCATCGACAGCAACGTCTGATCGCCCGGTGATCGGCGGACAAGCGCCCGGCCGGCCCCGCTGATGGGCCGTCGCCGGCGCGTCCGGGCGGCGGGTAGACGACCCGTGGAAACCGTGCTAACGTCGACTGAATAAGACTTCGGTTTTCGTTTTCCCCGTAGCGAAGTCTCCCCGAAATCCTTTCTGCCAGAGAACGTGCGGCCACAGCCACCTCCGTGGCGTGCGTACATGCGGTTTGTATCCCCACAACCCCGGGTAACCCCTGACCGATGAACCTGACTGAACTCAAGTCGAAACCGGCGACGGAACTGATTGAACTCGCCCAGGAAATGGGCATCGAGAACGTCGCCCGATCCCGCAAACAGGACGTGATCTTCGCGATCCTCAAGGCGCGGGCCAAGAAGAACGAACATATCTACGGTGGCGGGGTCCTCGAGATCCTGCAGGACGGTTTCGGCTTCCTCCGCTCGGCCGACAGTTCGTATCTCGCCGGCCCGGACGATATCTACGTCTCGCCCAGCCAGATCCGGCGCTTCAATCTGCGCACCGGCGACACCATCGCCGGCAAGATCCGCCCCCCGAAGGAAGGCGAACGCTACTTCGCCATGCTCAAGGTGGACGAGATCAACTTCGGTTCACCGGAGGCGGCGAAGAACAAGGTCCTGTTCGAGAACCTGACGCCGCTGCACGCGACCTCGCGCTTCATGATGGAGCGCGGCAACGGCTCGACCGAGGACATCACCGCGCGCGTCATCGATATCGTCTCGCCGATCGGCAAGGGGCAGCGCGGGCTGATCGTCTCGCCGCCCAAGGCCGGCAAGACGATGATGCTGCAGAACATCGCCCAGAGCATCGCCGCCAATAATCCGGAGTGCTACCTCATCGTGCTGCTCATCGACGAGCGCCCCGAGGAGGTCACGGAGATGGACCGGATGGTCCAGGGCGAGGTCGTGTCATCGACGTTCGATGAGCCCGCGAGCCGTCACGTCCAGGTGGCCGAGATGGTCATCGAAAAGGCCAAGCGCCTGGTCGAACACAAGAACGACGTGGTGATCCTGCTGGACTCGATTACCCGACTGGCGCGCGCCTACAACACCGTCGTGCCGTCCTCCGGCAAAGTGTTGACCGGCGGCGTCGACGCCAACGCGCTGCATCGCCCGAAGCGCTTCTTCGGCGCGGCCCGCAACGTCGAGGAGGGCGGCAGCCTGACGATCCTCGCGACGGCGCTGATCGACACCGGCTCGAAGATGGACGAGGTGATCTACGAGGAGTTCAAGGGCACCGGCAACATGGAGCTCCACCTCGATCGCAAGATTGCCGACAAGCGGATCTATCCCGCCTTCAATATCAACCGTTCGGGGACCCGGCGCGAAGAGCTGCTGATGTCGCAGGAGGAGCTGCAGAAGGTCTGGATCCTGCACAAGTTCCTGCACTCGATGGACGACATGGAAGCGATCGAATTCCTGATCGGGCGCATGCAGCAGACGAAGACCAATGAGGAATTCTTCGAACTGATGAAGCGCTGAGCAGGACCGGCCCCACGGGCTACCCGGCCCCAGGGGCTACACTGGGTTGAGTGCGTACGTCGCGCGCCGTGGTCTGATGACCCGGATCGCCTAACCCGCAGCGGAGGGCGCCATGCACGATGCGCTGGACCGGCTCCGATCCCGTCTCGATCAGTTCATGTGGCAGACACCCCTCACGGGCCAGCCGTACTGGCACCGCGAGTGCGTGCAGATCCTCCGGCTCGTCCAAGTAATCATCCGCGAGTTCGCGGCGGGCGCGCTGACGCTGCGCGCCATGAGCCTGGTGTTCACGACCCTGCTGGCACTGGTGCCGCTGATCGCGGTGAGCTTCTCCGTGCTCAAGGGCTTCGGTGTACATAACCGGATCGAACCCGTACTGCAGGGGTTCCTCGCCGCACTCGGGCCGCGTGCCGATGAGATCACGGGGCGGATCGTCGGTTTCGTGGACAATATCGAGGTGGGCGTCCTCGGCGCCGTCGGTATAGGCCTGCTGCTGTATACGGCCGTGTCGCTGGTGCAGAAGGTCGAGGAGGCGTTCAACTACACCTGGAATGTCAGCCGCCGGCGCACGCTCCTGCGGCGTTTCTCCGACTATTTCAGTGTCATCGTGATCGGGCCGGTGCTGGTGTTCACGGCCATGGGCATCACCGCGACGCTGAGCAGCAATG
The DNA here is from genome assembly GCA_913055615.1 of uncultured Ectothiorhodospiraceae bacterium. Lineage (GTDB taxonomy): Bacteria > Pseudomonadota > Gammaproteobacteria > XJ16 > Halofilaceae > Halofilum. The sequence continues at coordinate 13,146 of CAJXKK010000018.1, read as the reverse complement.
CCGTGATCCAGGCGCTGGTGGCGATCGAGCCGTTCGGATCCCTGCTGCGATTGGCCGGGCGGCTGGTGCCCTACGTGCTCGTGATCGCGGCGTTCACCTTTCTCTACCTGCTGATCCCGAACACGCGTGTGCGCCTGGGACCGGCGCTGTTCGGCGGTGTCGTCGCGGGCGTGGCCTGGGAGAGCGTCGGCCGTCTGTTCGCGATGTTCGTCGCGACCTCGACCAACTACACGGCGATCTATTCCGGGTTTGCCATTCTCCTGCTGTTCATGATCTGGCTGCAGGTTTCCTGGCTGATCCTGCTGACCGGTTCCTCGGTCGCGTATTATCGCCAGTATCCCCAGCAGCTGCTGGCCGGCGGCCGGGGTGGCGGCCGCCTCTCCGGCGCCCAGACGGAGCGCCTTGCGCTGGCCCTGATGCGCTGCGTCGTCTCGGCCTGGTATGCCGGTGATCCGCCCCCGACCCGGGATACCCTCGCGCGGCGTCTCGCCGTGCCGGGGGAGTCGGTCGACGCGATGCTGGAGGCGCTGGTCGATGGGGGGCTGCTCGCGCCGCACGGTGAGGAAGCGGACGGCCTGTTACCGGCCACACCGCCCGAGCGGACCCCGATCCGGCGCGTCGTCGAAGTGGCGCGCGCGCGCGGCAGGCTGGAGCATGTCCTGAGCGGGGAAGGCGTGCCGGAGGCGCACGCGATGGCGGCGGTCGACGCGGCCCTGGAGCAGGCGCTCGGGTCCATGACCGTCGCGGACCTTGCCCGAACGGAGCCGGCGCCAGCCGATCCGCTGCAGGAGAGTGTGGTCGAACGGGCGCCCTCCGGACGCAAGCCTTAGGCCGGCTGTCGTCTTGCGGTAAAACGGGTTCTTGGCAATCGAGCGGGGCGGACGTGATCCTCGAGTAACGGAGCATCGGGACGCACCGCCAACGAACCCATCGCGAGCTTGCTCGCGATCACTTTATCGTAGACGGGATGCTGTCGGGCAATCGATTCAGCGCTCGATCGCGCGGCGACCGATATCGCGGCGGTAATGGACATCGGACCAGTCGATACCGACGACCGCTTCGTAGGCGCGTTTGCGGGCGGCGACCACGTCGCCTCCCAGTGCCGTAACGCAGAGCACGCGGCCGCCCGCCGTACGGACCTCATCGCCCTCGCGCGTGGTGCCGGCGTGGAAGACCTTCACGTCATCGTCCTCGACCGCGTCGATTCCCGTGATGACGTCGCCCTTGCGGTATTGTTCGGGGTAGCCGCCGGCCGCCATGACCACCCCGAGGGCTGCGCGCTTGTCCCAGCGCGCTTCGATCGAGCCCAGCCGGCCGCTGGCGGTGGCCTCGAACAGGTCGACGGCATCGCTGGTGAGGCGCATCAGGATGGGCTGGCTCTCGGGGTCGCCGCCGCGGACGTTGAACTCGAGCACGCGCGGGGCGCCGTCCGCGGCGATCATCAGCCCGGCGTAGAGGAAGCCGTTGACCGGCCGTCCCTCTGCCGCCATGCCAGCGACGGTCGGCTCGACGATCTCGCGCATGATGCGCTCGTGGACGGCGTCGGTGACCACGGGGGCCGGCGAGTACGCGCCCATGCCACCCGTGTTCGGTCCCGAATCACCGTCGTCGCGCGTCTTGTGGTCCTGCGAAGAGACCAGCGGGACCACCGTGCGCCCGTCGACCAGGCAGATGAAGCTTGCCTCCTCGCCCTGGAGGAAGTCCTCGATCACCACACGCGCGCCGGCGCCGCCGAAGGCGCCGCCGAGGACGTCGCGTACGGCGGTCTCGGCGGTGTCCCGGTCGTGGGCGATGATCACGCCCTTGCCCGCGGCGAGGCCGTCGGCCTTGATCACCAGCGGGGTGCCGCGTTCGCGGATCCAGGCGAGGGCGGGATCGATCGATTCGAAGGTCCGGTACTCCGCCGTCGGGATCGCATGCCGCGCGAGGAAGTCCTTGGCGAAGGCCTTGGAACCCTCGAGCTGCGCGGCCGCCTTGGTGGGCCCGACGATGGGCAGGGCAAGGGCGTGGAAGCGGTCGACGATGCCGGCGACGAGCGGGGCTTCGGGCCCGACGACGGTCAGATCGATGGCGCGATCGCGCGCGAAATCGACCAGGGCGTCGAGGTCGTCGGCGGCGATCGCGACGTTCTCGACCCCGCTCTCCGCGGCGGTGCCGGCGTTGCCGGGTGCGACGAACACCCGCTCGCTGCGTTCCGACCGGGCCAGTTTCCATGCCAGCGCATGTTCACGGCCGCCGCCACCGATCACGAGCACCTTCATGTATCGCCCCCGTCCTCCGTCTCCGCCCCGCAATCCCCGATCGTCACGGCCTCGATGCGGATCGTGTCGCGTGGCACGTCCTGGTGGCCGCCGCGGCGGGTCGTCTCCACCGCCGCGATCTCGTCGACCACATCCATGCCCTCCGTGACCCGGCCGAATACGGTGTAGCCGGGCCGGCCTTTCTGCCCATCGAGGCGCGTGTTGTCGGCCAGGTTGATGAAGAACTGGGAGGTCGCGCTGTCCGGGTCATTGGTACGGGCCATCGCCAGGGCGCCGCGGGCATTGGAGAGGCCATTGTCGGATTCGTTGGTAATCGGCTCGCGCGTCGGTTTGCGCTCCATATCCGCGGTCATGCCGCCGCCCTGGATCATGAAACCCGGGATTACCCGATGGAAGATCGTGTCGTCATAGAAGCCGTCACGCGCATAGGTCAGGAAGTTGGCCACTGTCGCCGGTGCTTGCTCGCGAGCAAGGGCGATGCGGATGCTGCCGCGGTCGGTCTCGATCGTGGCGGGTACGGTACCTTCGGTGCAGGCGTTGTCGCCGGCGGCATGGGTTGGGCTGGTCATGATGATGAGCACTCCGATCGCGGGCAGGATCCATCGCAGGGACATGGGGCGCTTGGCTCCGGTGGTGGAAATCAATGGCGGAAGTGGCGCATGCCGGTGAATACCATGATGATACCCAGTTCCTCGGCGGCGGCGAGCACCTCGTCGTCGCGCATCGAACCGCCTGGCTGGATAACGGCCTTCACGCCGGCGCTGGCGGCGACATCGAGCACATCGCGGAACGGGATGAACGCGTCCGAGGCGATTACCGAGCCGGTGGTCGGAATCCCGGCATCCGCGGCCTTGTCGATGGCGATGCGCGCGGAGTTCACCCGACTCATCTGACCGGCGCCGACGCCGACGGTGGCGCCGTCACGGGCATACACGACCGCGTTCGATTTCACGGACTTGCAGACCCGCCATGCGAACAGCAGGTCACGCTCGGTGGCCGCGTCGGGCATGGTCCGGGTCGCCGCCTGCAGGCCATCATCCGCCATCAGCAGGGTGTCGCGATCCTGCACCAGCAGGCCACCGGCGACGCCGCGGTAGTCCAGGCCGCCCGTCATGCCCCCAAGGGCGCCGGTCTCGAGTACGCGTATGTTCGCTTTCCCGGCGAGTACACCGAGGGCGTCCTCGTCCACGGACGGCGCCAGCAGGACCTCGATGAACTGCCGCTCGATCAGCGTTTGCGCGAGCGCGGCGTCCAGCGGGCGGTTGAAGGCGATGATGCCGCCGAACGCGGAGACCGGGTCGGTGGCGTAGGCGCCCTCGTAGGCGGCCGCGGCATCGGCGTCGATGGCGACGCCGCAGGGGTTCGCGTGCTTGACGATCACGCAGGCGGGCTCGTCGAACTGCTTGACGCACTCAAGCGCCGTATCGGCATCGGCGATGTTGTTGAACGACAGGGCCTTGCCCTGGCGTACGCGGGCGCGGGTGATGGTGTTCGCCGCTGCGTCCGGGGCGGCGTAGAACGCCGCCCGCTGGTGCGGGTTTTCCCCATAACGCAGCGCGAGCACGCGCTCGAAGCCGCTCTCGAGTCGTTTCGGCAGGGCCTCACTGCTGTCCCGGGTATCTGTTTCCTGCTCTGTCAGCCAGGCGGCGATCGCGTGATCGTAGGCCGCCGTATGCCGGAAGGCCTTGGTGGCCAGACGCCGCCGCGTTGCCGCGTCGAGCCCGCCGGCGGCGACCGCTGCCGCCACCGCGGAGTAATCATCCGGATCAGTCACGACGCCGACATCCGCCTGGTTCTTGGCCGCGGCGCGCACCATGGCCGGTCCGCCGATATCGATGTTCTCGATCGCATCCGCGCGGGTGACATCCGGGCGCGCGACGGTCTCGCGGAACGGGTAGAGGTTGACCACGATCAGATCGATCGGATCGATGCCGTGCTCCGCCATCGCCCCGGCGTCCTCATCGCGGCGCCCGAGGATGCCGCCGTGGATGCGCGGGTGCAGCGTCTTCACGCGCCCGCCCATGATCTCGGGGAAACCGGTGTGATCGGCCACTTCCACTACCGCGAGTCCGGCCGCGCCCAGCGCGCGGGCGGTGCCGCCGGTCGACAGCAGTTCCACGCCGGCCCCGGCGAGTGCCCGCGCAAATTCTTCGAGGCCGGTTTTGTCGGAAACACTGAGGAGTGCGCGCCGCACCGGCGTCACGTTGGCATCGTTCATTTCGAAGTGGTCCGAATCGGGTGGAGGCGTCGCCGGCCCGGTATGCCGGTACCGTCGGCACCGGGGAGAACATCTTACCGGTCGATCCCGTAGTAGTTCAGTTTCTTGCGCAGGGTGCCGCGGTTGAGGCCCAGCAACTGGGCGGCGCGGCTCTGATTGCCGCCGGTATGTTCGAGCACGAACTGCAGGAGCGCCTGCTCGGTCTCGCCGATTACCATCTTGTGGAGATCGCAGGGCTGTTCGCCCTCCAGCGCGTCAAAATAGCGGGCGAGTTCCTCGGACACGCAACGCTTGAGCGGCGTCGCGGCCGGGCCGCCGCAGCCGTTCGGGCGGTTGCGGTTCATGCGGCAAGCCTTCCTGGTGCTCGGGTCCCCGGTCGGTGCGGGGGGCGGTGTCCACGTTGGCACAGGTGAGGGCACGCCATCGGCCAGGGGCGGCTCCACCGCTCCCGTGCCGGGATCCACGCGATCGCCCTGTTGTGCCATGTCCCGTTCCGCCCTCACGCCGATCCGAAGGGACCCGTTCGCGGTCGAAAGGGTTCGATCGACTTCTGCGAATTGTTCTTGGTTGCCGACCCCGTTCGTCGTGCCGGGTCGTTCCGCCGGCCGCGCGGCCGACCCGCTACAAGGTATGCGGGAAGCCCGGCCGCTGCAAGAGTGACGGGGTGACGCGATCCAGCGGTACCCGCCGTGCCGGCGGTCTGCACACGGAGCCGCCGGCAGGCGACGGAGTATAGCACGGGCATCCGCTCCTGACGGGCCCCGGCCGCCGGGGCGGCGCATCATACGCGGCAGGCCTGCAATCTAAAAGCATGGGCTCGGGATTGCCATGACCCGAGTCACCAGAAATCCAGCTCGAACGTGCGCGCCTCGCGCCCGGGATCCCGAACCTCGAGCGTCACCCGCACCGGTGACCCGGGCGCCATGCGGGCGTTGGGGGCCAGCTGCGGGCGATATTCGCGCGGCTCGAAATTGCGGCGGATCATGGGATCGCCCCGCAGATCGCCGAGGCTGACGGTCAGCGTCGGATAGGGCTGAGAGAATCGGGCGTTGTTCACGAAGCGCGCGTCGATGATGAGGGCGTTGTCCACATTGGGGTGCGCGTAGACATTGCGGCGCACGAGTTCGATCTGCTCGACCGCCCGTCGTGGTGCGAGGCTGCACCCGACCACGTCGCACATCTGCGTGATCAACGGGCGCATGGACGGGTTCTGTGCGAAGGCCTCGCGCTGAACGAATAGCAGTTGCGCGCAGAGCGCGAGCAGCAGCACCGTGTTGACCATCGACCAGCCCGCCAGTGACCAGCGGCTCGGCCGCCCGCGATCGTGGCGCTCGGGCTCGCCCTCCAGATCCGACATCAGGATGCCGGACACGGCCCTGTGCCGGGGATGCTCCAGCTGGAGTCGCGGCTGGTGGGCAGGGGGCGCGGCGTCCGGCGTCCCCTTACCACCCGGGGGTGGGGCGCCGTCCCCATCAAAAGCGAATTCCTTCTGCAGGCGGCTGCGCGCATCGAACGCGCGGCCGCATTGCCCGCAGCGGACCCGCCCGCCCGCCTCCTCGAGCACGTCCGCCGCGATCCGGAAAACGGTGCGGCAATGGGGACACTGGGTGTTCATTCGATTCCCGCTAGTTGCGCTGGCCGCGCTGCGGCATCCTTCAGTGCTCGTTGCGGCGCATGCCCTCGATCCGGACCCACTCCTCGCGCTCACCGCCGACCTCGAGATGGTACCAGCGCCCGTAGGCCGCAATGACGTCCTCGGCCTGTTCAGCGAGCACGCCGGCCAGTGCGATTCGGCCGCCGGCTTCCTGTACGCGGGCGATCGCGTCCGCGGACTGCATCAGCGGCCCGGCCAGGATATTCGCCACTACGATGTCGTACGGGCCACCCATCGCAGCATCCGGCTGTGAGGTCGTGATCCGCTCGGCGACCCCGTTCGTCCCGGCGTTGGAGGCGGTCGCTTCCAGCGCCTGCGGATCGATGTCGATGCCGTGTGCCCGCGCGGCGCCGAGCTGCAGGGCCGCGATCGCGAGGATCCCGGAACCGCAGCCGTAATCGAGCACGGTCGCGCCGGCCAGTCTCAGGCCATCGAGCCATTCGAGGCACAGGGCGGTCGTGGCGTGGGTCCCGGTACCGAAGGCGAGCCCCGGGTCGAGGCGCAGGACGACGGCGCCGGGTTCGTGCAGTTCCGCTTCCAGCGGTGCGACCCAGAGCCGGCGCCCGAATCTCAGCGGCTGCCAGTCGTCCATCCAGACGCGGCTCCATTCGCGGTCGGGCAGGGTCTCGAACACGGGCGTGAGTTCGCCACCGTCCGCGGTGAGCGCGAGGCTGTCCGTAACGCTGCCGCGGTCGACCGTGTCGCTGAACAGCGCGATGACCCTGGTTGCGTGCCACAGGGGCATCTCACCGGGTGCGGGTTCGAGCAGCGGCATATCACCGGCGTCCTCGAGCGTCACCGACAACGCCCCGGCCTCCGTCAACGCCTCCTCGACGGCACCGGCCCGGTCGGGCTCGGTGTCGACCTTCACCTGGAGCCAGGTCATCGGATCAGAGGCCCAGTTTCTTCTCGAGATAATGGATATCCGTTCCGCCCTGGCGGAATGCGGCATCGGCCATGATGTCGCGGTGCAGCGCCACGTTGGTCTTGATCCCCTCGACAACGATCTCCGACAGCGCGCCGGCCATGCGGGCGATAACCGCCTCGCGGTCATCGCTGTGACAGATCAGCTTGCCGATCATCGAGTCGTAATAAGGGGGGACCTTATAGCCGTTGTAGACGTGCGAATCGACCCGTACCCCCGGGCCGCCCGGCGCGTGGTAGAGGGAGATCGTGCCGGGGGAGGGCATGAAGGTGGCGGGATCCTCCGCGTTGATGCGGCACTCGATCGCATGCCCCTGGACCTGGACCTGCTTCTGGCTGACGGTGAGGCGTTCGCCGGCGGCGATCCGCAGCTGTTCCTTGACGATATCGATGCCGGTGATCATCTCCGTCACCGGGTGCTCGACCTGCACGCGCGTGTTCATCTCGATAAAGAAGAACTCGCCGTTCTCATACAGGAACTCGAAGGTCCCCGCCCCCTGGTAGCCGATCTTCTGGCAGGCCTCGGCGCAGCGCTTGCCGATCCTCTGACGCTGCTTCTCGGTGATGCCGGGCGCCGGCGCCTCCTCGACCACCTTCTGGTGGCGGCGCTGCATGGAGCAGTCGCGCTCGCCGAGGTGGATAGCGTTGCCGTGGCTGTCGGCCAGCACCTGGAACTCGACGTGGCGCGGGTTGGAGAGGTACTTCTCCATGTAGACCGCGGGATTGCCGAACGCGTTGCCGGCCTCCGTGCGCGTCATCGAGATCGCGTTGTTCAGCGCCGCCTCGCTGTGGACCACGCGCATGCCGCGGCCGCCGCCGCCACCCGAGGCCTTGATCATGATCGGATAGCCGATCTCGCGCGCGATCCTTGTGCACTCGTCCGGGTCCTCGGGCAGCGGGCCGTCCGAACCGGGTACGCAGGGGACGCCGGCCGCCTTCATCTCGCGGATGGCGCTGACCTTGTCGCCCATCAGCCGGATCACGCCGGCGTTGGGGCCGATGAAAATGAAGCCGCTGGACTCCACGCGCTCGGCGAAATCGGCGTTCTCCGAGAGGAAGCCGTAGCCCGGATGGATCGCCACGGCATCGGTGACCTCGGCCGCGGCGATGATCGCCGGCACGTTGAGGTAGCTCTCGGTCGAACTGGGCGGTCCGATACAGACCGTTTCGTCGGCCAGGCGGACGTGCTTGAGGTCACGATCCGCGCTGGAGTGGACGGCGACCGTGCGGATGTCGAGTTCGCGGCAGGCGCGGAGGATGCGCAGCGCGATCTCGCCACGGTTGGCGATAACGACCTTGTCGATCATGGCTCGGGCCTACTCGATGATCATCAGGGGCTCGCCGAATTCGACTGGCGAACCGTTCTCGACGAGGATGGCCTTGACCGTGCCGCTCACGTCGGCCTCGATCTGGTTGAGGATCTTCATGGCCTCGATGATACAGATCGTCTCGCCGGCCTTGACGCTCTGGCCTACCTCGACGAACGGCGGCGAAGAGGGCGACGAGGCGCTGTAGAAAGTGCCGACCATCGGCGATTCGACCACGTGGCCGGAGGACAGGCCGCCGCCGGCCTCGCCGCCGCTGCTGTCCTCCGCTGGAGCGGGCGCCGGAGCGGGCGCCGCCGGGGCCGCTGGCTGGGCCGGGGGGGCAGCCGGTGCCGCGGCGGGGGCGTGGCTGCCGTGTCGGGAAATGCGTACCGACTCCTCGCCTTCCTGGATCTCGAGTTCCGCAATGCCGGATTCCTCGAGCAGTTCTATCAGTTTTTTGACTTTTCGGATGTCCATCGCGTGATCCGGGTCCGTGGTGTCTGGTGTGGGAGCCGGTCGGTGCCGGCCATGTCAGTTCTCGAATCGGTCGAGAATCGCCTCAAGGGCGAGCTCATAGCCACGCGCGCCGAGGCCGGTAATGACCCCGGTCGCCACGTCGGAGAAATACGAGTGATGGCGGAACGGCTCGCGCGCGTGCACGTTCGACAGGTGTACCTCGATGAACGGGATCGCGGTCGCGAGCAGCGCGTCGCGCAGGGCGACGCTGGTGTGGGTCAGTGCCGCCGGGTTGCAGATCGCCCAGGCGACACCCTCCCGGGCGGCCGAGTGCAGCCGGTCGACCAGCGCGTGCTCGGCGTTGGACTGAAAGCTTTCGAGGCTGCGCCCCGCCGCCCAGGCGCGTTCGCCGAGGCGCTGGTCGATCGCCGCCAGTGTGGTATGGCCGTACTGATCGGGTTCCCGCCTGCCGAGCAGGTTCAGGTTGGGGCCATGCAGTACGAGGATGTCGGCCATGCCGCCTTTTCATCTTTACGACGTGGGGCGCGAGTCTGACCGATGTGCTTGCGAGTGTCCAGATCGTGCTTTTTCTCTGCGCGTTTTACGACGATGGTCGACGATTGGCTGAGAGTGCCCGTAGCGGTGATTTACAGCCAGGGGGCCACGAATTCGCGTGCCTCCTCGCGGGTCAGGGCGCCCTGGTGGGTGGCACGGATCGTCCCCGAACGGTCGATCACCACGCTGTAGGGCAGTGTGCCCCGGGCGTTGCCGTACTCGGCAGCGATATCGAAGGCCTCGCGCCCGCCGACCAGCAGCGGATATCCGACGTCATGTTCCCGGGCGAACTCGCGTACCGGTTCGGCGTCCTCGAGTGCCACGCCGACCACGCTCAGCCCCTGGTCGGCGAGGGCGCGATGGAGGCCGTCCAGGGCCGGGATCTCCTCCAGGCATGGCGGGCACCACGTCGCCCAGAAGTTGAGCAGCACGACCCGGTCGCCGAAATCGCCGATCGAGCGGGTATCGCCATCGCGGTCGGGCAGGCTGAAATCGGGGCGCCGCGAGTCGATGACGTCAGGTGTTTTTTCCTGCGCGCCGCTCACCTGCTCCGGTTCGGTCGTCGCCTCCGCGGTCGGGTTTTGCGGCGATAGCAGCCAGTGCCGCACCGCCGCGCCCGCGCCCAGACCCAGTGCGCCGGCGACCACCACGATGATCCACAGACGGCTGTTCACGAGGGCGTCTCCGGGCGACCGAACGCCTGGCGGGTATGCTCGGCAAATTCCGCCGCGCCTTTGTAACCGACGACCCGGTAGCCGCGGCGCTCGACGCCGTCGGTCCCGAAGAACAGGACCGCCGGCGGGCCGTAGAGGTCGAAGCGCTGCAGCAGGGCCTTGTCGCCGGCGTCGTTAGGGGTCACGTCGGCGCGCAGCAGGACCGCGCCCTCGAGCGCGGCCTGCACGCGCGGATCGGGGAAGGTGAATGCCTCCAGTTCCTTACAGGACACGCACCAGTCGGCATAGACATCGAGCATGACCGGGCGGCCCTCGCGCTGCGCCGCAGCGAGCTTCTGCCGCAGCTCGGCGGCATCCTCCACGGGCTCGAAGTCCACCGTCTCCTGTGTCGCCGAGCCGCCGCCGATCACGCCGCGCAGGGGCTGGAGCAGACTCTGCCCGCCCGCGGTCGCCCCGACCAGCAGGATCGAGCCGTAGAGCACGGCGATCAGGCCGATGCCCTTCCACAGGCGCGCCCAGCCGGTCGACGCGCTCGCCAGGGCGCCCAGCTGGACACCGACGACGATCAGCAGTACCGCCCACAGAACCATCGAGACCGGCACCGGCACGACCCGCTGCAGGAGCCAGATGGCGACGCCCAGCAGGAGTACGCCAAAGGCGGCACGGACCCGATTCATCCAAGGGCCGGCACGTGGCAGCAGGTGGCCGGCGAATCCGGCCGCGGCGATCAGCGGCAGGCCCATGCCGATGCCGAGCGCGAACAGGGCGAAGCCGCCGGTCAGCGGGTCACCGGTGTCGGCGATGTAGATGAGCGCCCCGATCAGTGGCGGCGTGACGCAGGGGCTGACGACGATCGCCGAGATCATGCCGAGCGCGGCAGCGCCGCCGAACGAGCCACCGAGGCGGCGCGTGCGGTTCTCCATCGCGGTGCGCAGGTGGGCGGGCAGCTGCAGGTCGAACAGGCCGAACATCGCCAGCGCCAGCAGCACGAACAGCCCGGCGAACACGCCCAGCACCCAGGCCTGCTGAAACCAGGCCTGGATCGAGGCGCCGGTCAGGCCCACGACGACCCCGACGGCGGCGTAGGTCAGCGCCATGGTCAGCACGAACACGGTCGCGAGCCCCGCGCCGCGGTGCGCCCGCCCGCCATGCGGGTCGCCGGCGATCACGCCGGCGAGGATCGGGACCATCGGCAACACGCAGGGCGTCAGCGTCAGCAGCAGGCCGAAGCCGATAAAGACGAGCACGGTCAGCCACAGGCCGCGGTCGGCCAGTGCCGCTGCGATCCGGCCCTGTTCGGACCGGTCGGCCGATCCGGAACCGGAGGAGCCCGAGGAATCCGCGGACGCCGCCGCCGGCTCGATCGAGCCCAGGTCGATACTCTTGTCGATCGGCGGATAGCAGACGCCGACCGGGTCGTTGCACCCCTGATAGGTGACCTCCAGGCGGGCGCCGGGGGGCGGTTCGCCCTCCAGCGGCAGGCGGACCGAGCCCTCGTTGTGGAAGACCTCGACCTCGCCGAAGAACGGGTCCTGTTTCGTATCCGATGGCGAGAACCGCGGTTTACCGAGCTCGGCGTCACCGCCATCGATCAGGCGGAATTCGCTGCGGTCGCGGTAGAGGTAATAGTCCTCGGCGATGGTCCAGTGCAGCACGATGGTGGCATCGGCCTGGCGCTCGGCGCCCAGCACGAACGCCTCGTCCGCCGGCAGCAGTTCGGCCTGGCCGGCGTTGCCGACGCTGTCACCGAGGGTCTCGGCGCCCGCTGGGGCGAACGCGAGACCGGTGAACAGCGCGATGGCCGCGAGGAATCGTTTCACGAAGATGGCGTGGTACTCCCGTCGATCCACTGCAGGAATGCGGGCAGGCCCCGCGTCAGTGGTACCGCGACGATCTCCGGCAGTTCATACGGATGCTCGGCCTGCAGGTGGCGTTCCAGCGCCGGATAGGCCGCCGCGGAGGTCTTGATCAGCAGCATGACCTCCGTCTCTGCCTGCACGCCCGCCTGACCTGGGTCGTCGGCGCCGGATTCCCAGCGGAAAACGGACGTCACCGCCGGGAGGATATTGACGCACGCGGCGAGCCCGGCGCCGACGACGCCGTCGGCCAGGCGCCGCGCGGCCTGCGGTCCATCCACCGTGGAGAAAACGATCAGTTGTCCGCCGTCGCTCATCGGGCGTTTCCGCACGCAAAGGAAGCCGGATTCTAACAGGCGCGCGGCGCCAGGCTGTACTTACCGTGCGTTAATCGCGAGCAAGCTCCCTCCTACAGCGCAATTCGCACCGGGGTGGCAGGATTCATGCTGGAGCGAGCTTGCTCGCGATTGGGCACGCCGACGCAGCCTGGAAATCGAGTCCTCGGTGAAAAAACGCCCGATGGGTTGAAACCGTGCCCGCCCGCCTCCAGATCGGGTCCATCGCGTAATGATGGAGGGCGCCGTGCCGGCACTCCTTTTGATTTTTCTGGTCGTCCCGCTGGTCGAGATCTACGTACTGATCGAGGTCGGCGGCATCATCGGTGCCCTGCCGACCGTACTCGCCTGTGTGGGTACGGCGATCGTCGGCGGCGGCCTGCTCCGTTACCAGGGTTTCCAGACCCTGCGCCGCGCCCAGAGCAATCTGGATCGGGGCCAGATCCCTGCCATGGAGATGTTCGAGGGCGTCGCGCTGGCCATGGGGGGTGCGCTGCTGCTCACGCCCGGTTTCGTGACCGACGTGGCCGGCTTCCTCTGTCTGATCCCGTGGACGCGCCGCGCGCTGATCGCCGCCGCCCTGCGCCGCATGCAGGTGCGCTATACCAGCGCGGGACCGGGTGGAGCGGATGGCCCCGGTAACGACCAGGGCGGCCCCCGGGGCACGATCGAGGGCGAATTCCACCGCCGCGACTGAACCACTTTGGGCCCCCGGCGGAGGCTCTTGAAATCCGCCGATTTGCGCCTATCATTGGCACTCACCTGATGGGAGTGCTAACAATCCCGATAGGCCACTGATTCAAAAGCCGTTATCACAAAGGAGAAGGCGTCCATGAATATCCGTCCGTTGCACGATCGCGTCGTCATCAAGCGCCTGGAAGAGGAGCGCACGACCGCGGGCGGCAT
>CAJXKK010000017.1 GCA_913055615.1 uncultured Ectothiorhodospiraceae bacterium | reverse complement strand
CGATAATCGCCCTCTTCCGTGCCCGGGCGGAACTTCACTTCCTTGATCTGGATCTGCTTCGCCTTCTTGCGGGCGGCGTTCTTTTTCTTGCTCTGCTCGAACCGGAAGCGGCCGTAGTCCATGACCCGGCACACCGGCGGCTCCGCATTCGGCACGACCTCGACGAGATCCAGGTTCTCGTCCCTTGCCGCGTCCAGCGCCTCCTCGATATTGACGATACCGACCTGATTACCGTCCGAGCCGATCAACCGCACCTGCTGCGTGTCGATCTGCTCGTTGCGCCGGTTCTTCTTTTCCTGAGCGATATTAGGCCCCCTCCAGAACGAAACGACCGTGGCTGGCATCCTCGTCGACCAGGCCGGCGGCCACCGCCTCGAAGGGGCGACTGCCGAGATCCCGGCCGTCACGGGTGCGTACGGCCACGGCCCCGGTTTCCAGCTCCCGCTGCCCGATCACGAGCATGTAGGGGATACGCTGGAGCGTGTGTTCCCGGATTTTATAGCCGATCTTCTCGTTCCTCAAGTCGGCAACCACCCGAATTCCCTGCTTTTTCAGGGATTTTTCGGCCTCGCGGGCGCGCTCGGCCTGCTCGTCCGTGATATTCAGCACCACCGCCTGCACCGGCGCCAGCCAGGTCGGCAGCCGGCCCTCGAAGTGCTCGATCAGGATGCCGATGAAGCGCTCCATCGACCCGAGGATCGCGCGGTGGATCATCACGGGAACCTGCTTCTCGCCGTGCTCGTCCACGTACTGCGCACCCAGGCGACCCGGCATGGAGAAATCGAGCTGGATCGTGCCGCACTGCCAGGCGCGGCCGAGGCAGTCCTTGAGCACGAACTCGATCTTCGGGCCGTAGAACGCGCCTTCGCCCGGCTGGACGCTGTGGGCGAGTCCGCGCGCGTCCAGCGCCTCGCCGAGCGCGCGTTCCGAGCGGTCCCAGGCCTCATCCGAGCCCACGCGCGTGGCCGGGCGCAGCGACAGCGCGATGTCGATGTCGTCGAAGCCGAAGTCGGAGTAGACCTGCAGGGTCATGTCGATCAGCTCGGCGATCTCGTGCTGCAGCTGCGCCTCGGTGCAGAACACGTGCGCATCGTCCTGCGTGAAGCGGCGCGCGCGCATCAAGCCGTGCAGCGTCCCCGAGGCCTCGTTGCGGTGCACGACCCCGAATTCCGCAATCTTCTCGGGGAGATCGCGATAACTCTTCAGGCCCTGGTTGAACAGCTGGACATGGCCGGGGCAGTTCATCGGCTTGATCGCGTAGTCATGCTCCTCGATCGAGGTCGAGAACATGTTGTCGCGGAACTTGTCCCAGTGGCCCGAACGCTTCCAGAGGTCGCGATCGAGGATCTGCGGCGTATGCACTTCCTCGTAGCCGTACTCCAGCTGGCGCGCGCGCATGTAATCCTCGAGCACGCGATACAGCGCCCAGCCGCGCTCGTGCCAGAACACCATGCCCGGCGCGTCTTCCTGGAAATGGAACAGGTCGAGCTGCCGCCCCAGCTTGCGGTGGTCGCGTTTCGCGGCCTCTTCCAGCCGGTGGAGATACTGCCTGAGCTGCTTTTTGTCGGGCCATGCGGTGCCATAGATACGCTGCAGCATCTCGTTGTTCGAGTCGCCGCGCCAATAGGCGCCGGCCACCTTCATCAGCTTGAATGAGCCCAACCGCCCGGTACTCGGCACATGCGGGCCCCGGCACAGGTCGATGAAATCGTCCTGGCGGTAGAGCGAAATGGTCTCGCCCTGCGGGATCTCGCGGACAATCTCGGCCTTGTACTTCTCGCCCTTGTCCAGGAAAAAGCCGATCGCGTCGTCGCGGTCCATGACCGAGCGCTCGATCGGGATATCGGCCTGGGCGAGTTCGGTCATCCGCGCCTCGATCGCTTCGAGGTCCTCGGGGGTGAAAGAGCGCGCATAGGCGAAATCGTAGTAGAAGCCGTCTTCGATCACCGGCCCGATCGTGACCTGCGCCTCGGGATAGAGCTGCTGCACGGCCTGCGCCATCAGGTGCGCGGTCGAGTGACGGATCATGTGCAGACCGTCCTCGTCTTTCGGCGTGACGATGGCGAGCTCGGCGTCGTGCTCGACCGTGTAATCGGTATCGACCAGTTCGCCATCGACCCGGCCGCCGACGGCGGCCTTCGCGAGTCCAGGACCGATATCGGTCGCGACATCGCCAACAGTGACGGCCTCATCGAAGTGACGGCGACTGCCGTCCGGGAGGGTAATATCGGGCATCGTCTTCCCCATCAGTGGTGACCCCTACGACGGGCCACGTGATCGCGGGTGTCCCTTGCCGGGCACCCTGAAAAACAAACGGGCCAGCGTGAAAACCACGGCTGGCCCGGGATTCGTGGTAGGCGCGATTGGACTCGAACCAACGACCCCCACCATGTCAAGGTGGTGCTCTAACCAGCTGAGCTACGCGCCTGCTGCAAGAACCCGGAATTGTATAGATCCCTGATTCCTCGTCAAGGGCTCCTGCGCTTCACCGGAGGCCTGTCGAGCCGGCAACCGCAGCGATCCCACCCGATCCGCCGATCCCCGGGCTCTGTTTCAGCCGAATGGAGCAGAATCCTGACCCGGGCGCGCGCCCGTTCCCGCCACTACCGCGGTCGCCCGATTGCGCCGTGCTTCACTCGCGGCCGGGGTCGCGCGCCAGCACAAGGCCGGCGAGCGGAGGCAAGACGATGTTTGCGCTGGGCTGCGGGCCCTGACAGCCCGGCTCGCCAGCAACGATACGCCCGAGGTTGCCGCAGCCACTGCCACCGTAGTGCACGCTGTCGGTATTGATGCGCTCGCGCCAACTGCCGGGCGCCGGCAAGGGGAGCACGAACGCTTCGCGCACAAGCGGGGTGAAATTGAGCGCGACAACCACCTCATCGTTCGGCCCAATGCGGCGGAACACCAGCGTCGATTGTTCGGGGTCGTCCGCCCCGATCCAGGCGAAGCCCTCAGGCATGAAATCGCGCGCGTGCAGCGCCGCGGTATCGCGGTAGAGCTGACTCAGGTCGCCGGTGAGCCGTTGGATGCCCGCGTGCCCCGGCTCCTCCAGCATATGCCAATCGATCCCGCGCTGGTGGTCCCACTCGGCACGCTGACCGAACTCGCCCCCCATGAACAGCAGCTTGCGCCCGGGGAAGGTGAATTGCCATAGCAGCAGCAGGCGCAGATTGGCCCGCTGCTGCCAGTCGTCACCGGGCATCCTCGTGATCAGCGAACCCTTCTCGTGCACGACCTCGTCGTGCGACAGCGGCAGCACATAGTTCTCGCCGAAGGCATAGGTCGGAACGAACGTCAGGTGCTCATGGTGATAACGGCGGTAAACCGGATCGTGGCGCAGGTAGTCGAGCGTGTCGTGCATCCACCCCATGTTCCACTTCATGGAAAAGCCGAGCCCACCGAAGTCAGTCGGGAAGGTCACGCCCGGCCAGGCGGTGGACTCCTCGGCGACAGTGAAGGTATCCGGGCATTCCCCGTGGGTCGTGCGATTGAGCTGCTGCAGAAACGCCACCGCCTCCAGGCTCTCGCGCCCGCCGTGGCGGTTGGGCGTCCATTCACCCGGCGCGCGCCCGAAGTCGAGATAGAGCACGGAGGCCACGGCGTCGACGCGGAGCCCGTCGATGTGGAAAGCGTGCAGCCAGTACATCGCGCTCGAGATCAAAAAGCTCTGGACTTCAGGCCGGCCGAGGTCGAATGCCAGCGTGCCCCAGTCCGGCATCGCCGCGCGCTGTGGATCATCGGGCTCATACAGGGCGGTGCCGTCGAACCACGTCAGTCCGTGCTCGTCACGCGGGAAGTGGCCGGGCACCCAGTCGAGGATCACGCCGATGCCATGGCAGTGCAGCGTATCGACGAACGCCCGGAAATCGTCGGGGTCACCGAAGCGTCGTGTGGGCGCGAACCAGCCCGTGCACTGATACCCCCAGGACGCGTCGAGGGGGTGCTCCATCACTGGCATGAGTTCTACGTGGGTGAAGCCGAGCGCCTCGACGTGGGCCGCGAGTCGCCGGCCAAGTTCGCGGTAACCGAGGAAACCGCCGTCGTCGCCCCGCAGCCATGAGCCGAGGTGGACCTCGTAGGTCGACATCGGCGCCGTGCGCCAATCTGGTCGCGCCGCCATCCACTCGGCGTCGCCCCAGCGGTAGGCGGTCTGCGGGGTAATGCGCGCCGCCGTCTGCGGACGGGTCTGCGTCGAGCGCGCGTAGGGGTCGACCTTCAGGCGGAGCTGGCCCTCGGCGTCGAGCAGCTCGAACTTGTACAGATCGCCGACCCCTGCGGCGGGCACGAACACCTCCCAGATGCCACCGTCGTGGCGGGTCAGCGGGTGGCGGCGACCATCCCAGTCGTTGAACTCGCCGACTACGCTCACGCGCTGCGCGTGGGGGGCCCAGACCGCGAAGCGGACACCGTCAATGCCGTCACGGCAACGCGCGTGCGCCCCGAGCATGCGCCAGGCGCTGGTGTGTTCGCCGCGGTGGAAGGCCTGGCGCTCGCCCGCGTCGAGTTCAAGGGCGAAAGCGGCGAAATCGATTTCGGTATGCGTCGCGCCGTCGCCAAAGCGCCACTCTATGGACCACGGCTGTCGGACCTCCCCCGCCGGACCGGTCCACTCGAACACGCCCGCCACTGCACTTGGCTGCAGCACAGGCCCATCGGGGGCGAACCGCGCGGCGACGGCGTCCGGGCGCCACGCACGGATATGTTCGCGCTCACCGGCCGCTCCGCGGCCGACCACGTCCTGTGGGCGTTGGTGGCATCCCTGCGCAATCAGGCAGATCTCATCGCTCGCGTCATCCATCGGTTCCGGCCCACCCAAATGGTCCAGACGTATCAGTCCGCCTGCCGTCGGGCGTTGTGTTGATTTTCGTCATAACGTGCCCCGCGCCCTGTCCCGTACCGTCAACGCAACCGCTTATAACACAGTGGTCCAGACACCCTGAGCCAAAGGACATTCGGACGGGCGCCGCTACAGTCCGTCCGGCAACCGGAACCATTACATCATGTGCAGACTCCTGGTCATTTTCGAATACAGCGAGCCCGGCCGGGTGCCGGACGTCGCAGCGGCCGTGGCCGCATCCGCGGAGCGCGACGGCGCCGAGGTCCGCTTGCGCGACCTCGAGGCGACGGTCTGGCGCGAGATCTCTTGGGCCGACGGGCTGGCTTTCGGCATCGATGGCGGCGGAGCGAATCTGCCCGACGAGGCGGGACGCTGGCTCGATACACTCGGGTGCAATGGCTGGATCCATCTCAGCGACAAGGCCGGCTGCGTCTTCGCGATCCGGGGTGACGCCAACGAGTCGGGCGGCGCCTCGAGGGCCGTGGCGCGTATCCTGCGGGCACGGGGTATGGAAACCGTCACAGCGACAGAACTCGGCGTCTCTGAGCCGCCGCACGATGATGGTGGCACGGCCATCGGCCAGAGCTTCGTGCAGTGGTGCCTGCGACTCGAGGCGGCGCAGCCACAGCCCCCTGGCGAGTGACCGTGCGAGGCGACGAAACGCACCGCCAGGGCGCATTCCATCCTGGCCCGAATACCGATGGACCCTCGCGGACAATCCCGATGCTGTACGCCGGCGGCGCATCAGAGCGAGACCGGTACACGATGCCGCGAGCTCGCGTCTTCTCGCTCCGGTCTGGATCGACCGGCTTTCAGCCGGGATTCGAATGCAATATTGACGCACGTCATGTCGGGACGGTGGGTGCACTCATAGAGTCAAACGGCACCCAATCGAGAGGACGGCATAATGAGCAGTGTAGCCAAGATTATTGAAATCACGGCGGAATCCCCGCAAAGCTTCGAGGACGCCATACGCCAGGGCATCGAACGCGCTGAACGCAGCGTCGAGAACGTCAAAGGGGCCTGGGTCGCCCAACAGAAGGTCGACGTAGAAAACGGCGCCATTGTCGGCTATCGAGTGGATCTCAAAGTCACTTTCGTCCTCGAGGGATGAACATCCGGACCGGCCGGGCCTCGCGTGATCACGCGATGAGGCGTGAGGTCCGGCTGAACGCCAGCAGGTGCGGGCCGGGCCCCGCCACCGGCGGCGCCTCACGCTACGTCAACTCGCCTTCGCCAGGAAACTGCCGCCGGGGCCGGATATCAACCCCTTCCGGGCGTTGCGGCCCGGACGGCCGTTTCAGACACCTGCGCCTAAGCGTTCGGGCACGAAACTCAGGTCGCGCTGCGCCTCGGGCCCTGGCTGTCGACCAGTGCCCAGATCGCATCGCCACCGATCAGGATGGCGAGAATCCAGTGAGACCACGCGGCACCGGTCAATCCCGTGAAGCCCAGTGCGAACGGGGCAAGCAGCAGGACGATGGCCAAAACGAGATTGACCCACTCTTCCCACTGCTGTGGCTTCGCGATCGCGATGCCGAAGATGACGATCGTGGCAACGCCAATGATCCAGGCGCTGCCGGCAGCCATCGCCGCCTCGGAGAAACCGGCGATCCATGGCATCAGGACCAGCAGGATACCGAGCACGACCCCCACGCGATCCTGCCAACGCTGTTGCATGACTGACCTCCTTGATACGCAAGCATGCGTACGTTGTGTGTGGCATTGTCACGATAACCGCCGAGTCAGATCACTCGTGGATTTTTATCAATCTCAAACGCGACGGGTGGCGTTCAGTGGTGACACCTCACGCCTCGGCGAGTGGCGCCTTTTCCCGCCACCGCCGACGCGCGACAACGCGCCCGCCTGACGCCGCGTGCGCCTGACACCGGTCCGTCCCCGCGTTCGCGAAGCGCGGCACGGGCGGCTCACTCGGTAGGGGGAGCGAACATGCAGAGCAGGAACAACGTGCAGTCGGGCTCGCCCGAACCGGAGACGCCCGAACTATGGCGGATTGCGGTCTGGGTGGCACTGGTGACGCTGCTGCTCGGCTATTTCCTGCAGACCCCGGATGGCGCGCCGCGGGCGGAGCTGGCGTACTCCGTGTTCAAGGAACACCTGCGCGCGGGCGAGGTCGAGCGCGTAACGCTGCGCGGACAGGAGATCACGGGACGACTCTCGGTGCCGGCGGATGTCGGGGATGAGGTCGGCTCAAGCGAACGGTTCACTACGATCCGGCCACCGATCGACGATCCGGACCTGCTGGATCAACTCGACCGGCAGGGCGTGACCGTGACAGCACACAAGTCCGAGCCGCCCTGGCTGCTGCAGGCGCTGATCAACATCCTGCCCTGGGTGTTGCTTATCGGCCTGTTCTTCTACCTGTCGCGCCGCATGCAGAAACAACTTGCCCACAGCCAGGGGATGTTCGGCTTCGGCAAGTCGAAGGCCCGTCGCTACCACAGGGGAGAGAGCGGGGTCAGCTTCGACGGGGTGGCCGGTCTGGAGAATGCCAAGCGGGAGCTTGCGGACATCGTGGGCTATCTGCGCCATCCGGATCGCGTGCGAAAGCTGGGCGCGAAACCGCCACGCGGCGTGTTGATGACCGGACCGCCGGGCACGGGTAAGACGCTGCTGGCACGCGCGGTCGCCGGTGAGGCGGCGGTGCCGTTCTACAGCCTCAGCGCGGCCGAATTCATCGAGATGTTCGTCGGGGTCGGCGCGTCGCGCGTGCGCGACATGTTTGCGGCCGCGAAGAAGGAGCAATCCGCGATTATCTTCATCGACGAGATCGATGCCATCGGCCGTGCACGGGGAACGGGGTTGGGCGGCGGGCACGACGAGCGCGAGCAGACGCTGAACCAGATCCTCAACGAGATGGACGGCTTCAGCGGCCACGAGGCCGTCGTGGTGCTCGCCGCGACCAATCGCCCCGACGTGCTGGACCCCGCGTTGACACGCCCGGGGCGATTCGATCGCAAAGTCACCCTGGACCGCCCGCACCGGGAGGCACGCCGGGCCATCCTCGCGGTTCACGTGCATGATGTCCCGCTCGCCGACGACGTCGACCTCGACCGCCTGGCGGCCCGCACCATCGGTCTCTCGGGCGCGGACCTCGAAAACCTCGTCAACGAGGCGGCGCTACTCGCGGCACGCGAGCAGGCGGAGCGCGTCGATGCCTCGCTGCTGGACCGGGCCCGCGACAAAATCATGCTGGGCACCGAGCGCGAGACGCGATTGTCGACGGCGGATCGCGAACGCGTGGCCTACCACGAGTCCGGCCATGCACTGCTGAGTTGCCTCCTGGAACACACCGACCCCGTGGCGAAGATCACCATCGTCCCGCGTGGCCAGGCCCTGGGAGCGACCGAGCAGGTGCCGGAGGAAGAACGTTACAACCTGCCGGAGAGCTACCTGCGTGACCGCATCACGGCCATGTTCGGCGGACGCGTGGCGGAACGGCTCGTGTACGGTGAAGTGAGCAGCGGCGCCAAGGACGACCTGCAGCAGGCCACCCGGCTTGCGCGCAGCATGGTGGCCCAGTGGGGAATGAGCGACCAGCTGGGACCGGTCGGATACCGGCAGGGCGAGGAGCACGTCTTCCTGGGCCGGGAGATGGCCCAGCAGCGCGACTTCAGCGAGCAGACCGCCCAACTGGTGGACGAGGAAGTCCGCAATCTGGTGCGGGCGCTTGAGCAGCGCGCCGAAAAGCTGCTGAGCGCGCACCAGGAGCGGCTCAGGGCCCTGGCGCGACGCCTGCTTGAGCGGGAGGTCCTCGAAGCCGACGAGATCGGCTCCATCGTCGGCCCGGGCTCCGACGCCTCCGACGCCTCCGACACCTCTACGGGACCTCACACCACTCGCCGGCAGCCACTGCGCCGCACGTGATCCCTGACGAAGCTCAATAACCGACCGGGTGGCGTTTGCCATGGTCGACAAAGGCCTGGCATGGCCGACTCATCTGCCGTCGGGGACGCACTGGATGTCACTACCCGGATTCCGCCGCCGGTCATCACCGCCATCCGCCCCACTCCACGCCGCGGGCCTCGCCCGCAGCCGCGGCGGGCGTGGATCCGGACCACGCCCGCCCCTGCCGGTGCCCGATCGATGACGGGGTCGCGCTGCTACGCGGGTCCCTCGCTGACGGCCGGACTGTACGCCGCCTGGGTCTGGGGCGTCGTTGCTGCGCTCGCGCCGGTCGCCTGGATCTGCCTGCTCACCCTGCGGAGCGAACGCTGGCGCTGGCGAGCACTGGGCGCAATTGCACGCAGCCTGTTGGCGCTCATCGGCGTGCGGGTGGACGTCCGCGCGCCGCACAACCTGCCGAGCGAAACGCCCTTCGTCGCCGTCGCAAACCACGCCAGCTATCTCGATGGCCTCATCCTGCTCTCGATGATGCAACGACCGGTGTCGTTCGTGGTGAAGGCCGAGTTCGCGCGTTACCGCTATACCCTCGGTCTGATGATGCGTCGTCTCGGCGTGATCTTCGTAAGTCGCGACACCGCCGATACCCGCCGGCTCATCGATGCCGGCAAAAAGGGTCGGCCCCTTGTTCTCTTCCCCGAGGGAAGGCTCGAGACATCGCCTCGGCTGGAGCCGTTCCACAAGGGTGCATTCGTCGTGGCCGCCCACTGTGGCTTTCCCGTCGTACCGCTGGCGCTCCGGGGGACCCGCGACGTCCTGCCACCCGGATCGTGGCGACCGCGGCGGGCGCGCATCACGGTACGGATCGCACAGCCGATCGCCTCTCAAGGCCCCGGATCGTCCGCAATCGATAACCTGCGCGCTGCGGTCCGCAGCGCCATTGCCGACTCGCTGGACGGTCCGCGTCGAGAATAGCCGGCTTGCCCGCGAGCGCTCCGCCACCGCCGCGCGACGCACGGATGCACCCGCCGGGGCGGCAATTCCCGATCAAGAGCCGGCAATCACGAACTGTCACGGGCGGCACACAACCGCCGGGCCGGGCGCCGCGGCCGGCCGCGCTGCGGATTACGGCATACCGGGCGGGGTCCGCTCCGCGGGCGCATGGTGGCCGGAGACGGGATTCAGCGCTGCTCCAGCGCGGCGCGGGTAACGAGAACGACGCCGCCGCGACTGACCTCGAAGCGCTGGGCGTCATGTTCGGGGTAGGCGCCGATCACGGTCCCATCCTCGATCACGCAGCCGGCGTCGATGACCGCACGGCGGATGAAGCAATTGGCACCGATTCGCACATTGGGCAGTGCCAGCGAGTCCTCCACCCGCGAGTACTCGCCGACCCATACATTCGAGAACAGCAATGAGTGCTGGACCCAAGCACCGGAAACGATGCAGCCGCCGGAGACCATCGAGTCGACCGCGACGCCCCGGCGTTCGGCTTCGTCGAAGACAAACTTCGCGGGCGGCAACTGCTCCTGATAGGTCCAGATGGGCCAGTCCCGGTCATACAGGTTCAGCTCGGGCATGACACCGATCAACTCGAGATTCGCGGTCCAGTAGGAGTCGATGTCGCCGACGTCGCGCCAGTAGCCCGGCTTGTCCTCAACGGGATCGCGGAAGGGGAACGCGTAGACGCGGCAGCCATCGGCCACCGCCTTTGGCAGAATATCCTTGCCGAAGTCATGGCTCGATTCCGGATCGGCCGCGTCCTCTTCCAGTCGCTGGAGCAACCAGTCGCGACGGAAGCAGTACATCCCCATCGAGGCCAGCGCCAGGTCCGGCTCGCCCGGCATCGCCGGGGGATCCGGCGGCTTCTCGACGAACCGGTTCACGCGGCCGTCCGCATCGACACCGAGCACGCCGAAGGCGGTCGCTTCCTCACGCGGCACGGGCATGCAGCCCACGGTCAGGTCGGCCCCGTGCTCGACGTGGGAGCCGATCATTGTCCCATAGTCCATCTTGTAGACATGGTCACCGCCCAGCACGAGCACGTACTCGGGTCCATGCTGGGCGATGATGTCCGTGTTCTGGTGCACCGCGTCCGCCGTGCCCTGATACCAGATCTCCCCCATCCGCTGCTGGGCGGGCAGCAGCTCGACGAACTCGCCGAACTCGCCACGGAAGAAACTCCAGCCATTGACCGTGTGCTGGACCAGCTCGTGCGCCATGTACTGTGTAAGCACACCGATCTGGCGGATCCCCGAATTCACGCAATTGGAGAGCGCGAAATCGACGATCCGGAATTTGCCGCCGAACGGAACGGCCGGTTTTACGCGTTCGAGCGTGAGACCGCCCAGGCGTGTCCCGCGCCCTCCCGCCAGAACGAGAGCAAGCGTCTCACGCGTGAGTCGGCTGACGAACCGCTCGGGTTTGGGCGGCTGCATGGCCACTCCCCTGTCGCATCCGCGCCCAGCATAGACGAGGCAGTCAGGCAACGGCAGAACACGCACGGGCGTATGCCCCTCGTATTGATCGTAACTTGATTATGATCACGGAACTGCACCGCGCACACGGGGGATTCTGGGCTCGGGCGACAGCCGGTCCCGGCTCACCGCCCGAACTGGTGGGACCGCGCCGCGAAGATCCCGGGCGGATCGCTTTCACGACCGCGAGGAGCCGGCGTTGACGACAGAATCGATTACCCTGCTGATAGCCGCCACCGGATTGCTCGGCGCCCTCGGGCTTTATGCCGAAGTGGGTCGCTGGCCGGCGGCCGATGCGGCGACCAATGCCCGGGCGACGGCGATCAGGCACGGCGCGCGGCTGTTCCTCACCAACGAGTATGCGAGGTTGGCGCCCCTCGCCGTAGTGGTTGGTCTCCTGCTGGGTTTCACCCTGGGTCCAACCGCCGGCGGGGCCTTCCTCGCCGGGGCCTCTCTCTCGGGCCTGGCCAGCGCGATCGGCATGGCGGCCGCGACACGGGCCAATGTCCGCACGGCTGTCGCGGCGCGCGACCGTGGGCGCGGTCCCGCGCTGTCAGTCGCCTTTTCCGGCGGCGCCGTCATGGGACTCACGGTGGCCTCGCTCGGACTGCTCGGCGTGGGGGGCCTGATCCTTTTGCTGGAGCGGGATATAGCGACTGGCTCGACGCTGAGCGCGTTCGGCATGGGGGCCTCGGCGGTGGCCCTGTTCGCGCGGGTCGGCGGTGGCATATTCACCAAGGGTGCGGACGTCGGTGCCGATCTCGTCGGCAAGATCGAGAGCGGGCTCGAGGAGGACGACGCCCGCAACCCCGGCGTGATCGCCGACAACGTCGGCGACAACGTCGGCGACGTGGCGGGCATGGGCGCCGACCTCTTCGAATCCTACTGCGGCGCGATCATAGCGGCCAGCGCGATCGCGATCGTGCTCCCGCAGGCCGAGGCTGCTGCCCTTGGGGGGCGCGCGACGCTGCTCGTCCTGCCGCTGGCGTTGTGCGCGACCGGACTCATCGCATCGCTGCTCGCGCTCGGACTGGTGTACCTGACCGCGGGCCGACGGCCGGACCTCGCGCTCGGACTCGGGGTCGGCGGTGCCACCGCGCTGTTTTTGCTGAGTTCGCTGGTCGGCATCCACACGGCCGCACTGCCGATGGCGCTATGGCTCGCCCTGCTGGCTGGCAGCGTCGCCGGCATCGTCATCGGCGGTGCCACCGAGCTCTACACCCGGGGACGTCCGGTCAGGAACCTGGCCAAAGCAGCGGAGACCGGGGCGGCCACGGTCGTGATCCGGGGATTCGCGCTCGGCATGGAATCGGCCGCCCTGCCCGTTCTCGCGATCGGCATCGCACTCTACGCGGCAACGGCGCTCGCCGGTCTGTACGGCGTCGCGCTGGCGGCGACGGGGATGCTGGCTACAACGGGCATGGTCATGGCCGTCGATGCCTATGGCCCGATCGCCGACAACGCCGGCGGACTCGCACAGATGGGTGGTATGGGCAAGGACACGCGTGGGATCACGGACGAACTGGACGCCCTCGGCAATACCACGGCGGCGATCGGCAAGGGCTATGCGATCGGCGCGGCCGCGTTGACGGCGCTGGCACTGATGAGCGCGTATGTCGAGACGGTCCGTCAGGCCCAGCCGGGGTTCAGTCTCGATCTGGCCGACCCGGTGGTATTGCTGGGCGGATTCATCGGCGCCCTGCTGCCCTTCGTGTTCAGCGCGATGACGATGACCGCGGTGGGCCGTACCGCCCAGGAGATGATCGTCGAGATCCGCCGGCAGCTGCGGGAGATACCCGGGTTACGCGAGGGGGATGCGACACCCGACAGCGATCGCTGTACCGACATCGCCTCGCGGGCGGCCCTGACGCGCATGTTGCTGCCGGGTGGCACCGCGCTCGCCGTGCCCATCCTGGTGGGTGTCGTGCTCGGTCCGAAGGCGGTCGGCGGCATGCTTGGCGTCGCGCTGCCCACCGGTGTGGTGCTTGCGCTACTGCTGGCCAACGCGGGTGGCGCGTGGGACAACGCGAAAAAACTGATCGAGAAGGGCGCACACGGGGGCAAGGGGTCCGCTGCTCACGATGCCGCGGTGATCGGCGACACCGTGGGCGATCCCTTCAAGGACACGGCGGGCCCGTCGATGAATATCCTGATCAAGCTGCTCGGGATCGTCAGCCTGACGATCGCGCCACTGTTGCTGTAAACGGAGCAGTCGATGCCCCGCATGATCCCTGCCGCGCCGAAACAGCCCGGAATGGGGCACGCCGATGACGACTGACAGGCACGCCGACGGGCCCGAGTCGAAATTCGATGGGGACAACGAAGCCCTCGCGCGCCAGCTCGAACGTATCGCGACGCTGCTGCGCGAGGAGGACGCCAACCCATTCCGGATCCGCAGCTACGAGCGGGCGGCGGTGACCCTCCGCGAACTTGACCAACCCCTCTGGGCGCTCTACCACGGCGGCGGCAAAGAAGCGCTGCGCGAGCTCCCCTACATCGGCCGGGGCATCGCGGCCACGCTCGCGGAGATCCTGGATACGGGGCGCTCGACGTTACTCGACCGAAGGGAGAGCGAGCATCGCCCCGGCGCCCTGCTTACCCGGGTGCCCGGCATCGGCGAGGAACTGGCCCGGCGGATTCACGATGAACTCCGGATCGACTCGCTGGAAGAACTCGAACAGGCCGCCCACGACGGGCGCCTGCTGCGCGTCGAGGGCATCGGGGACAAGCGCGTCCGCGGTATCCGTGACGCGCTGGCCGGCATGCTCGGCCGCTCCGCCCGGCGGCGTGCACGCCGCCGGGTCGCCGCCGACGAACCCGCTGGCGCCCTCCCCGGGGAACCACCCGTGGCGACGCTGCTGGATGTGGATGCCGAGTACCGCCGGCGCGCGGAGGCGGACGAGCTCCGGCGGATCGCGCCGCGCCGCTTCAATCCCGAGGGCGAACGCTGGCTCCCCGTTCTCGACACCGGGCGCGATGGCTGGTCGTTCACCGCCATCTACTCGAACACGGCCCGCGCCCACGAGCTGGGCCGGACCCGTGATTGGGTGGTCATCTATTTCGAGTCCGACCACGACGAACACCAGTGCACGATCGTGACCGCCCGCTCGGGACCATTGGCCGGCCGGCGCGTGGTGCGGGGCCGCGAGCGTGATTGCCGCGCATACTACGGCGGTCGCCACTGAGCGGCCATCGGGGGCAGGCATGAGTGGGGTGGTCGTGGGAACATCCGGCTGGTCCTACCCTCACTGGGCGGGGCCGTTCTATCCGCGCGACCTGCCGGAACCGGAATGGCTCGCGTATTACGCGGACCGCTTCCGCAGCGTCGAAATCAACAACACGTTTTACCGGCTCCCGTCCGTCGAAACCCTGCAACAGTGGCGCGAAACGGTCCCCGCGGGCTTCGGGTTCGCCATCAAGGCGAGCCGCTACATAACCCACATGAAGAAACTGAAGGATCCTGAGGCAACCGTACCCGGGTTTCTCGAGCGCCTGGACACGCTCGGCCCCGCGCTGGGCCCGATCCTGTTTCAGCTGCCACCGCGCTGGCATGCGAACGCGGACCGGCTGCGGTATTTCCTCGCCGCACTGCCGGGCGGTTATCGCTACGTCTTCGAATTCCGCGACCCGAGCTGGTTCAGAGACGACATTCGCGCATTGCTGGAAGATTCCGACAGTGCCTTCTGCATCCATGAGCTGGCGGGAGAGCGTTCGCCCTTGACGGTCACGGCAGACCCGGTCTATATCCGACTGCATGGCCCGGATGGGCCCTATCAAGGGTCTTACGACGAGCGCGCGCTGCGCGACTGGGCCAGGACACTGCGCGGTTGGGCGGGAGCCGGCCACGATGTGCGCTGTTACTTCGACAATGACGAAGCCGGCTACGCGGCGGCCAATGCCGCTCGCCTGTCCGAACTCCTGCGCGGCTGATTGGGGCCCGCTCCCCGCCCATCGGGCCGTATGCCGGCCGGTCCGCGTCCTGCGCCGGGTCCGTCCGACATCGCGAGCGGTGCGAAAACGGCCCGCCACCAACCAATACATAACTTAACTGAAACATAAATGTTGTATCGTCGAGCCTGCGATGTTTGACTAAGACGTAGTAGGGGAAAACCCTGATTTTATCGCCTCCCCCCCCAACTGGGAAGGTCCCACTAAAGAGATAACCTCAGGGAGACTGACCGTGCGAAGCGGGTACGAAGAGGAGGAGGGAGCGACTGCAGACGTCTCCACCAAGAGCGGGACCCTCGGCCACGGCCTGATCGACCGTGCGCATCCGCGCGCCGCACCATGTACAACCTGTCAGCTTGCCCCCGGTTGCCTGCCCGCGCAGCTCACTCTGCCCGACCACAAGGCGTTGCGCGATGTGCTCCGCCCGATCCCCCCGCTGGACCGCAATCAATGCGTCTTCGAGGGCGGCGCGCCGGAGGAACTGTTCATCGTGCGTTCGGGCAGTCTGCTGACCTCGGTACAGGAAGCGAACGGCCGCGAACAGATCCTGGGATTTCACCTGCCGGGCGATGCGGCGGGCTTCGGCACCGGCATCGAGGCGTTTTCGGGCGGCCGGATCGTTGCGCTTGAGCGCTCGAGCGTATGCGCGATCCATCTGTCGCGACTCCTGGAGGCCGCCCGCCGCGTTGACGGCCTGCAGCCACAGATCTTCCGCCTGATGGAGTAAGCCACGACGCTCTCGCAGCAGCATGTCCTGATCATGGGACGGCGCCACGCCGAGGCGCGTATCGCGCTGTTTCTGCACGACTGGTCACGGCGCCTGCGGATGGCGGGACTCGACTGGAGCGAACTGCACCTGCCGATGCGGCGCGGCGACATCGCCAGCTTCCTCGGTCTGGCGACGGAAACGACCAGCCGGGCACTCTCCCGGTTGCAGCAGGAAGGCGTCGTCAGCCCCGACGGCCGTCGCCGGATGCGTATTCTGGACCCGGCACGGCTGGCTATGCTGGCGGAGATCGACGGTTCCGGCGACTGATCCCTTCAGCGGGCCCCTCGCCGCATCCGTCCAGCCATTGGCCGCGGCATCCGCGGCCACGCTACCGGCTGATGGGCATGCCCATCAGCTTCCTTTGAGCGAGCGGCCGGGTACCAGAAGGCTCCCCGGCAATCCACCGAACAACTCGCGACAGGCAATCGTCTGGTGCGTGCCGTCAGACTCGATCGGAACCACGCCACCGGCAATCGTATCGGACAACGCGCCGTCGACATCCGGGGTCGGTGGCAGGCGTATGCGCGTCGTCCCCCACACGTCGGCGGTCAGGGGCTCGCGGCCACCGTTGGTGAGCGTGCCCGTGAGCCGGGGAACCGCCGTCACCGCGATCGTGTCGCCATGTCTGCGGGCGAACGCAAAGACGTGGTCCGAATGCTCGCCGGCGGTCTCCAGCGGCACGTAGTCACCGTCGCGGAAAACGGACGCCAGATGCCGGCGCACGCCCAGGGTCTGGCGGATCAGGAACTGCTTGGCGAGGCCGCTGTGGTCGCCCGCCATGAGCGCGGCGAGCCGGTCCCGTCGACGCGCGACCGGCATCGCCTCGATGGCGCGGATGGTTTCCATATGCCCGGCGAGCGCCTCGAAATCGACCGCACGTCGATTATCCGGGTCGACCAGCGCGAGCTGCCAGAGCTCGCTGCCCTGATACAGGTCCGGCACGCCCGGCGCGGTCAACTTCACCAGACACTGGCCGAGCGCGTTCGCGCAGCCGAGACGCTGGACCCGCGCGCGCATCGGCTCGAACGCCGCGCGGAATGCGCTGTCCCCGAGTGCGCCGTCCACGAATGCCCCGAGTGCCTGTTCATAGGCGCTGTCCGGCTGCCACCAGGAGGTTTCCCGACCGGCTTCGCGCGCGGCCTTGCACAGGTATCCGCGCAGGCGCTCCGCGAAGGCCTCGTCCGGGCCTTCGCCATGCGCCGGCCACGACCCCAACAGGGTCTGATAGAACAGATACTCATCTTCGCGGTCGGGCGCGCGACGCCCGCGCGCATCGCGCCGATGACGCCGGTTGCATTCGCGCCATCGGGCCACGGCGGTGCGCCATTGAGCGGGCAGTTCGGACAGTGCGTGCAGACGCGCCCGGACGTCCTCGCCGCGCTTGGCGTCGTGCGTGGCGGTGTTGAGCATGGTCTGCGGCCAGGCACGCGCCTGTTCGGCCAGCGTGCGATGGACCCGGGCGGGAGACGCCGCGAAGTCACCCGGATCGCCGCCGACCTCATTCAGCGCGACAAGGCGATAGTGGCGATAAAACGCGGTGTCCTCGACGGCCTTTGCCGCTACCGCCGCGCTGTACTGCTGGAATCGCATGACCAGATCGGCGAGCGCCGGGCGCATCGATTCGCCCAGCGCCGAATCCGGCCGCAACAGGAGGACGTCCCGCACGAAAGCCAGTACACCGGGATCGATACGGGCGTTCGCGGTCGCGCGCGCGAATACGTGCTCGATCGTCGCGCGATCATGCGCCGAAACCCGTTCCGGTTCGATATACGTGCGGTAGACCGGGAAGCAGGCGATCATCTCGGCGAGCGCCTCGCGCAGGCCGGCCCGGGTGAAGTCACGCGTGCGCCAGTCCAGTTCGGTCAGACGATCGAGACGGTTCGCCAGGGTCGCCAGTTCGGCGGCCATCTGGCGACGCATGACCTGGTGCCGGGCCTGATAGGTCTCCACGTCGAAACGGACCCGGCGACCGACAAAACGATGGTACGCGTTGGTCAGGCCGCGTTCACCGCCGGGATCGACGAACAGTCGTCCCACGAGATTGGCGAAGTCGTAGCCGGTGGTTCCGTGCACCGGCCAGTCTCCGGGCAGCGACTCGGAACCCATCAGGATTTTCTCGACCACGCGATAGGCCGGCACCGCCCCCGCGGGTGCGGCGGACTCGAGACGGCGGGCCAGCCGCCGCAGATAGCCGCGGGGGTCGTACAGGCCGTCCGGATGGTCCACACGCACACCGTCCAGGTGCCCGCCCGCCCGCAGGTCGAGGACGAGTCGATGGGTCGCTTCGAAGACCTCTTCGCGCTCCGCGGTGAGCCCCGCCAGATCGTTGATATCGAAAAAACGGCGATAGTTGATCTCGTCGCCGGCGACCCGCCAGTGCGCCAGCCGCCAGGCCTGCGCTTCAATCAGATCGTGCAAAGGCTCGAAGCTCGACGGTTCGCCCACCAGGCCATTGAAGAAGGCGCACACCGCGTCGAGGTGCGCGCGGATTTCGGGGCACGCGCCGCAGAGCCTCGCGAGGCGCTCGCGAGCCCCCTCCTTGACGCGCTCGCGTTGCGCGCGGCGTTCCGCACCCACCGTGCCGCGCCCCGGCAGTTCGGCGAGCGCGCCGGACAGATCGCGGAGCTCGGCAAGCTCGACCGAATCGGCGCCGACCGCCGCTTCCAGGTGTTCCGGCCAATACTCGAGCAGCAGCGGCCAGGTACCCGGATCCAGCGGGAAACGATGCTCGTAATAGTGAACGGCCAACCCGCGTGCGTCCGCGTCCAGTCCGAGGCGCAGCTCACCCGCCTCGAGTACGACCCCGTAATGGTCACCGAGTACGGGGACCAGCACGCGGCCTGCGAGTTCGGCACGCGCCGGTTGCCAGTCGATATCGAAATACCCGGCGAAAGCGGAAGCCGGGCCGTTCTCGAGGACGTCGAGCCACCAGGCATTGTCGGCGCCCATCACCCCCATATGGTTCGGAACGATGTCGAGGATCAGGCCCATACCGCGCGCGTGCAGCGCCCCCGCGAGCGCCTCGAAGTCGTCCCGGTCGCCGACGCTGGCGTCGATCCGGTGGTGATCGACCACATCGTAGCCGTGGG
This sequence comes from uncultured Ectothiorhodospiraceae bacterium, assembly GCA_913055615.1. Lineage (GTDB taxonomy): Bacteria > Pseudomonadota > Gammaproteobacteria > XJ16 > Halofilaceae > Halofilum. The sequence continues at coordinate 40,640 of CAJXKK010000017.1, read as the reverse complement.
TACTGCCCGGCCGCGCCTGCAGTACCGGAGACAGATAGCAGTGACTGATCCCGAGCGCTTCCAGATAGGGCACGAGCGCGCATGCATGGCGCAGGGTCAGATCGGCACCGAGCTGCAGACGATAGGTGGCGCGCGGTGCAGCCCCCGCGGCCGCCACCGGGGTCGGCTCTTCGACCGGGCGGCCGCGCCCCTCTTCGGCCAATGCATCGGCGAGCGCGCGGAACTCCGGATGCGCGCCGATGTCCATCGCCGCCACCGGCAGGCGTCGGCGCCAGTTCGGATGCTCGTCGGTCGTGCCGGGCAGGTTCGCCTGCTCACGCTGGCCGAGCACGTCCTCGGGCTGGACCATCATCAGGCGGCTGGGCGCGCGCGCCACGTAGCGCTGCACTGCCCGCCGCAGGCCGCCATCGAGATGGGCGACGTCGGCGCCCGCTGCAGGTACGTCCGCCGGCAGCAACCGTTCGCGCCCGAGGGCCGTGAGCAAAGCGTCACGGTCGTGCGCGCGCTGCTCGAACTGCTCGACACGCACTTCATCCGAAGGAAACAGTTCCAGTTCAGCCCGTGTCAGCAGGTCGTGCGCGGCCCAGTAGCCGGCGAGCGGCGGCAGATCATGCGTACTCACGGTCGCCAGTGCGCGTTCCGGGTACGCATGCGGGGCCCGGAATGCACCGTCCGCCTCGCGCTCGAAATAGAGGACGCGGTACGACTGCAGCTCGGCCGGGTCGAAGGCCCGCGGCACCGCCTCCGGCACCGTGCCGAGATCCTCGCCGATGACCATACAGCGGTGGCGCCGGCTCTCGAGCGCGACGATCCCCAGCAGGTCCGAAAACGGGTACTGGACATAGGCGCCGTCGTCGGCTTCGTGACCGTCGGGCACCCAGTAGAGGCGCATCAGCCCCATGGCATGATCGATGCGCAATGCGCCGGCATGACGCATATTCCGGCGCAGCGTCTCGATGAACGGCGTGTAAGCGGACTCAGTCAGGCGCGCGGGGATCATCGGTGGCAGGCCCCACGTCTGACCGCGGGGATTGAAGTCGTCCGGCGGCGACCCGATGCTCACGCCCGGCGCATACAGCCCCTTGTTCGCCCAGACCTCCGCACCATGGCCCGCGGCACTCACCGCGAGGTCGTGATACAGGCCGACGGCCATGCCGCTGTCGCGCGCTTGCCGCCCCGCCGCCGCCAGTTGCTCGTCCGCGATCCACTGCAGATATTCGAAGAACGCCACACGCCGCGCGTTTCGATGGGCGAATTCCTCGACCTCGGCCGAATCCGGGTCGCGGAAGGCCTCGGGCCAACGGCCGGCATCGTCACCCGCCGGGAAATGCTCGGCGAGCGCCTCGAACAGCGCATGGCGGCGCAGTGCGGCCCCACCGTGCGCGCGGAATGCGGCGAAGCCGCGGCCACGCTCGCTATCGGCATCGAGGTGGCGACGCTGGAACGCGGCGAACAGGGCTTCCAGCACCGGGCGTTTCAGCGCGGCCACCGCGACATAGTCGACCAGCTCATTCGCGCGCGCGGCCTGCAGGCGACGGCGGAAGTCCGGCTGCTCCATGAGTGCGCGCGCAGGCGGTGCCTCGGCCAGTTCGGGCACACTCTCCGGGTCGATGTAGAGCACATTCAGGAACAGCCGGCTGGACGGACTGTAGGGCGCGTGTGCCTCCGGCGCGTGCGGATAGAGTGCGTGCAGCGGATTGAGCCCGACGGCGTCGCCGCCGAGATCCCGCACACCGCGCGTCAACTCGGCCAGGCGGGAGAAATCGCCGATGCCCCAGTCGTTCGCCGAGCGCAATGCATAGAGCTGCACCGCCAGTCCCCAGATGCGCAGCCCCTGTTCCACCCGTGGCGGTACGTGACAGGTCCGCGGGCACACGATCAGGCGCGTCCGGGCCTGCACCCCCGAAGGCAGCTCAACCTCCAGTTGGTGGTAGCCGATGCCGGGATCCAGCGGCAGTTCGAGACCGACGCAGCGCCAGGTCACGCCATCGAGTTCGATTTCACCCTCGTGCGCCAGGTTCGCCGGTGTAAACGCCCCGCGGTACTCGTGGCCGCTCTCGGTCTCGAGACGCCAATGGTGAGAATGCTCCATCGTGGCGGCCGCCAGCCGCACCGGGACGTGCATATGGCGACGGTCACGGACCACTTGTGCCGGGGGCAATACGCGACGCCACGGGCGGCGGCGATAGCCGTCGATCGCGGCGTGGATCGCCGCTTCGCTCGAGATATCCAGCCCCATCGCCGCGAGGAGCGCCCGTCGCGTCGCATCGGACGTCTCGCGTTCGTTGCCCAGGTTATCACAGTAGCCGGCGCTGATACCGGCCAGGTCGGCGAGCTGCGCGAGGAGCCCGGAATCGGTCACGGTAGCGGGCCCTCATTCACGCTCCCCCCCGACGCGCCCGGCTCGTCGAGATACCAGCGGACCGACCACGCCGGCAGGCCGGTACCATTCTGGTCCGGGCTCGCATGCAGCAGACGGCCGGTCGGGGCGTCCACCGCGGTAATGGCGCCCGAACCGAGGTTGGCGCGCAGCCGCAGGGTGCTGGCATCGGCCAGCGACCAGTCCACGGCCACGCCGTTGGCCCCGTGCGTCCGGTAGCGTCCGGAGTGACCACCCACATCCGCGAGGCGCGGGACGACCTCCCGCTGCCGCAGCCGGAGCAATGCCCGATGCAGTTCCAGCCAGTCGCCGTGCGGACGGCGCGTCGGCTCGTCCCAGTCGAGCACGCTGCCCGCAAAGGTCGCGGCAGCGCCTGGATCGGGGATCCGCGCGCGCGCCGAGGCGTCGCTGAACGACCGAAAGCCGGAAAACTCTTCGCGACGTCCGTCAGCCACCCGCCGGGCAATATCGGGCTCGAAGTCGCAGAAGAACAGAAACGGCCGCGTCGTGGCCCATTCCTGACCCATGAACAGCAGCGGCGGCTGCGGCGCGAGCAGAAGAACCTCCGTGAGCGCGCGCACCGCCTCGGGTGGTGCCAGCGAGGCGAGGCGTTCACCGAAACCCCGGTTGCCGATCTGATCGTGATTCTGCAGGAAGCCGACAAACGCGGTCGGCGGCAGGTGGCGGCTGTCCGAACCCCGTGCACGGCCGGCACGCCAGCCCGAGGGCTCCCCCTGATAGCCGAAGCCCTCGGCCAGGCAACGGCCGAGCCACTCGGCGGGCCGATCGGCATAATCGCGGTAATAGCCGTCATCCTCGCCCGTGGCAAGCACGTGCGCCGCGTGATGGAAATCGTCGTCCCACTGTGCGTCGAAGGCCCGCGGCCGGCCGCGGGCATCGCGCTCCAGGTAGCGGGTCTCGTTGCGGTCATTCTCGACCACGAGATGGACGTGACGTCCGGCAGCCGTAACGCTTCGTACACGTGCGGCGAGCTCGGCGACGATATCGGGGCTGGAATCGTCAACAATCGAATCGATGGCGTCGAGCCGCAACCCGTCGAGACCGAATTCGGTCAACCAGTACAACGCGTTGTCGATCATGAAGGCGCGCACCTGGACGCTGCCGGGGCCATCGTAGTTGATGGCGGCCCCCCAGGGTGTCTGGTGGCGCGTGCTGAAAAAATCCGGCGCGATACGGGGCAGATAATTGCCCTCCGGACCGAAGTGGTTGTAGACGACGTCGAGCAGGACCATCAGCCCGCGTTCATGAGCCGCTTCCACCAGCGCCTTGAGATCTTCCGGCCGCCCATACGTGGCATCGGGCGCGAACGGCAGCACGCCGTCGTAACCCCAGTTGCGCGCGCCCGGGAAAGCCGCCACCGGCATCAATTCGATCGCCGTGACGCCCAGCGACGCGACATGGTCAAGGCGCTCCGCCGCAGCGGCAAAGGTCCCCTCGGGCGTAAAGGCCCCGACATGGAGTTCGTAGATCACCGCTTCATGCCACGGTCGCCCGCGCCAGTCGCTTCCTGTCCAGGCGTACTCGCACGGATCGACGACCTCGCTCGGTCCGTGCACGCCCTCGGGCTGGAAGCGGGACGCGGGGTCCGGCAGCAGATCTCCGCCGTCGAGGCGGAATCGATAGCGGCTGCCGGGGACCGCCAGTGCGGTCAGGATTCCGAACCAGCCGTTCGCCTCCGGCGCCATCGTCAGTTCCGTGCCCATGGGCGTGTCTTCGATCCGCAGGGCGACGTCGTCGGCCCCCGGTGCCCACAGACGAAATCGGACGCGGCCGTCCTCCATCACGGTAGTGCCAAAGGGCATCCGATAGGCATGCTCACTCACGGTCCGGTCTCCACGTGTCGTGACGGGCTCGATGGGGCGGGCTGGCGCAGCACCATCAGTGAACGGCCGGCGAGTGCAATCTTCGCGCCCGGAGCCCGGCCCGCGCCCATGGCCTCGAGCCCGGCGAACGTGTCGACCACCGGCAACCAGCGGGCGTGACCGGGCCGCCGCGGCAAATGAAAAGTGACCTCCTCCGCACCGGCGTTCAGTAGTACCAGGAAATTATCGTCCAGCAGCCGGTAATTGCGGTCATCGTATTCCTCGAGGCCCTCGCCGAGCAGGAACATGCCGAGACACCTGCGCTCCGGCTCATCCCAGTCCGCGGCCGCCATCTCCCCGCCGCCCGGTCGCAACCAGCTTACGTCCTTGCGCCCATCGGCCTGTACCGGCTCCCCGCGCAGGAATTTACGCCGGCGAAATATCGGATGGCGCCGACGGAGCGCGATGACATGGCGGGCGAACGCGAGCATTTCGCGGTCCGCGTCGTCCAGCGCCCAGTCGACCCAGCTGATCTCGTTATCCTGGCAGTAGGCGTTGTTGTTACCGCGTTGGGTACGGTTGATCTCGTCACCGGCGAGCAGCATCGGCACGCCCTGTGAAAGCAGCAGCGTGGCGAGAAGGTTGCACTGCTGGCGCAGGCGCAACGACCGGATTTCCGTATCCTCCGTGGGTCCTTCAACCCCGTGATTCGAAGACAGATCGTGATCCGTTCCATCGGCGTTGTCCTCGCCGTTGTCCTCGTTGTGTTTGTGGTTGTAGCTGACGAGATCGGCCAGCGTGAAGCCGTCGTGACAGGTAACGAAATTGATGCTCGCGACCGGCCGCCGACCATCGCTCTGGTAGAGATCCGAGGAACCGGACAGCCGCGTGGCGAGATCGCCGACCTGGCCGGGGTCACCGCGCCAGAGCGAGCGTACCGTATCGCGGTATTGCCCGTTCCACTCGGTCCAGCCCGGCGGGAAGTTGCCCACCTGATAACCGCCCTCGCCCACGTCCCAGGGCTCGGCGATCAGCTTGACCTGCGAGAGGGTCGGATCCTGGTGGATCAGGTCGAAGAAGGTGCCAAGCCGATCGACCTCGTGCAGTTCCCGCGCGAGGGCGGAGGCGAGATCGAAGCGGAAGCCGTCGACGTGCATCTCGGTCACCCAGTAGCGCAGGCTGTCCATGATGAGCTGGACCACCCGCGGCTGGCGCAGATTGAGCGTATTGCCGGTACCGGTGAAATCGAGATAACCGCGTGGCTCGTCGGGATCCAGGCGGTAGTAAAGGGCATTGTCGATACCACGGAAACACAGCGTCGGCCCCAGTTCACTGCCCTCGGCCGTGTGGTTGTACACCACGTCCAGGATGACCTCGATGCCCGCCGAGTGGAGCCGTTTCACCATGGTCTTGAACTCGGCCGCGGTACCGCTCGCGGAATAGCCGAGTTCCGGCGCGAAGTAGCCAATGGAATTGTACCCCCAGAAATCGGCGTATCCCCGATCGGCAAGCCGTCGCTCGGTCACCGACTCATGCACCGGCATCAGCTCGACCGCGGTCACGCCGAGACGGGAGAGGTAATTGACCACGGGCTCGCTGGCCATGCCGCCATACGTGCCGCGCAGGGGCTGAGGCACGCATGGCGCAAGCATGGTGAATCCGCGCACGTGCAGTTCGTAGATCACCGTCTCGTGCCAGGGCGTACCCGGTGGCCGGTCATCGTGCCAGCTGAAGGCGGGGTCGATGACCTTGCACTTGGGCATATCGGCGGCGTTGTCGCGGGTGTCGAATGAAAGATCCGCGTCGGGGTCGCCGACGACGTAGCCGAAGTGCGCATCGGTCCACTGAAGCGCCCCCTCGATCATTTTCGCGTAGGGATCGATCAGGAGCTTGTGGTGATTGAAGCGGTGCCCCTGTTCAGGGTCGTAGGGGCCGTGCACGCGGTAGCCGTAATGCTGCCCCGGGCGCGCTTCCGGGAGATAGCAGTGCCAGACGAGATCCGTCTGCTCCTCCAGCGGGATCCGGCCGCTCTCGTGGCCGTGAGGATCGAACAGGCACAGCTCGACCGCTTCCGCATTCTCCGAAAACAGCGCGAAGTTGACGCCTTCACCATCCCAGGTGGCGCCGAGCGGGTAGGGTTTCCCGGGCCACACGGCCCAGCGGTGCCTGTTCACATCCACCCCCGGAGGGCGCACGGCGGACCGATCGGCCGGCTGCATTCGTCACGTATGAACGCGAGTCGAGCGCGGGCGTTCACGTGCGCCTCACCGCCCCGCTGCGCCTCCCTGTCGCCCATGACCATAGCCGCCACCCGCATCCCCGGCGGGCGCTGCCACCGGTCGCTGTACGAATAGACCACATTCATAACGCATTTCGCCGACGACGCGTTGATCAAGATCAACGATGCGCACTGCGGGCGGCCGCGTCGGTGTTGAAAGTGCATGTGTACGCCGCTGATCGCGAAATCCCCGCGGGGGTGGCCAGCGCCACCCGGGGAAAGCGCCCGGGCGCCTGATTCGCGCGGCAAGCTCGCACGAACATGATTGTGGTCAATGAACGCGGGAACGGGTAATGGCAGTCTGCTTGGGTTATCACACGAACCGCATGGCCTGCCAGCAACATCCATAGGGCACCGGCGGTGGACGGCATCCCGACAATGTCGCCGCCGGATTTGCGCACCGTGGCCGCGTGATGCACAACACCGGGCACCGGCCGGGAGACTCGATATGCAAGGACTGGAATCGCTTCACATCGAAGGCCGCCGCGCGCTCGTGCGCGTGGATTTCAACGTGCCACTCCATGACGACGGAACGATCCGCGACGATACCCGCATCCGGGCGGCGCTACCGACGCTGGAATACCTGCTCCAGCGCGACTGCGCCTGTGTCGTTGCGACCCATCTGGGCCGGCCCGGGGGCCAGCGTATCGAAGATCTGCGTATCGACCCCATCGCCTCACGGCTCGCCGACCTGCTGCCCGATCGCGCCGTTCAACACTGCGACGACATCACGGGGGAAACGGCGCAGTCGATGGCGTATGCGCTGCGCCCGGGCACGCTCGGACTCCTGCAGAACCTGCGCTTCCATCCTGGCGAAGAGGCCGACGATCCCGACCTGGCCGCGGGACTCGCTCAACTCGGTGACGTGTATGTCAACGACGCGTTCGCGGTCTGCCACCGCCGGCACGCGTCGGTGTATTCCGTGGCCCGACACTTTCCGGCGGCGGATCGTGCGGCCGGCCTGCTCGTCAGGCGCGAAACACAGGCGATCGACGGTGCGATGGATCAGCCGGCACGCCCCTTCGTGGCCGTCATCGGCGGCGCCAAGGTGTCGGACAAAATCGCCGCAATGCGGGCGTTGCTTGACCGCGTCGACCACGTACTGGTGGGCGGCGTGCCGGCGTTCACATTGCTCAAGGCGCGCGGTGATGACGTCGGCGGCGCCCCGGTCGAGGAAGACCAGCTCGACGCCGCCCGCCAGCTGCTTGACAAGGCCGGGGACCGACTACTGCTCCCGGTCGATCACGCGGTGCCCGCACCCCGGGACGACGTGCTCACGGTCGACATGCTTCCCGCCGGGGTCGCGGCGCTGGACATCGGTGCCGAGACGAGCACCCGTTACCGGCAGATTCTCGAGCAGGCGGGAACCGTCATCTGGAACGGACCCATGGGATACGTTGAGGACCCGCGTTTCTTCGCAGGCTCGCGGACCGTCGCCCGGGCCATCGCCCGCTCCGGTGCGAACGCGATCGTGGGCGGGGGTGACACGACCGGGATCCCGCAACGGCTCGGGCTACTCGACGCGATGACCCACGTGTCCACGGGCGGCGGCGCCTTTCTGAGCTACGTTGCCCACCGCACGCTGCCCGCCCTGCAGGCGCTTGGGGACGAGTGAACGAAGGTTACCGGTACACGGTGATGCGTGCGCTCGGTCCTGCACCGCTCCGGATTGGAATTTCCGGCATCCCGACCGATGGTGCGCGCTGCCATGGTCGATACTGGTGAACAAAACGCCCGGCGCGGCGGCAGAACCGCGGCAAGGCCGGAACGGGAGGAAGCACACATGGCAACACGCATCGGCATCAACGGACTCGGACGTATCGGCCGATTGACTCTGCGGGGCCTGATAGGTTCACCGCACTTCGAGGTGGTCGCGGTCAACGATATCGCAACTACCGAGCAGCTCGCCTATCTGCTGCGCCATGACAGCGTCTACGGCAGCGCCGGTGAACAGGTGGCGGCGAAAGAAGACCGTCTCCACTGGGGCGACCGTCAAATCCGCTGCTTTCAGGAAGACAACCCGGCAAACCTGCCCTGGGGGGAACTCGGGGTGGAGATCGTGATCGAGGCGACGGGCGTATTCCGCGACCGGGCCGGGGCGAGTCGACACCTCGAGGCCGGCGCGAGGCGTGTGATCATTACGGCACCTGGCAAGGAACCCGACCTCACCGTCTGCATGGGGGTCAATCACGGCGACTACGATCCGGGCCGTCATGCAGTGCTGTCGAATGCCTCGTGCACGACGAACTGCCTCGCCCCCGTGGCCCGGGTGCTCGACGAGGCCTTCGGCATCGAATCCGGTTTCCTGACCACGGTGCACGCGGTCACGGGCGGCCAGACGCTGGTCGACCAGCCCCATAAGAAGCCGCGGCGCGGGCGCTCCGCACTGGCCAACATCGTCCCGACCACGACCGGCGCGGCCCAGGCCACGGCCGAAGTCCTGCCGCGGCTGGCGGGGCGGATGGATGGCGTGGCGGTGCGCGTGCCGGTGGTCGACGGATCCCTGGTCGATTTCGTATGCCGTACCGAACAGCCGATCAGTGTCGATGCCGTCAACGAACGCTTTCGCGCCGCCGCCGACGGCGAACTGTACGGCATCCTCGGCACCAGCGACGACGAACTCGTTTCGAGCGACATCGTCGGCAGTGGTTACTCCGCACTGGTCGATCTGCCGTGCACCATGGCGATCGGAACGCACACCCTGAAGGTCCTCGCGTGGTACGACAACGAGTGGGGTTATGCACGGCGGGTTGTCGATCTGGCCGAACTCGTCGGGGCCAACGCTTGATCACGAACGTCCCCGACAGGGACAACGGAGCCGGAGGAATATCGAAGATGAAACGGGTAGCCGAAAAAGTGGTGGTCGTCACGGGTGGCGCCCGCGGCATCGGGCGGGCCTGCTGCCTGCGCCTCGCCGAGGAAGGTGCCGCCGTGGCCGTGACCGACATGCTCGACGACGAAGGCCGCGCCGTAGCCGACGAGATCGCGGAAGCCGGGGGACGAGGCGATTACTGGCACCTCGATGTCACGGATGAATCGGAGTGGGAGCGCGTGCTCACCGATGTGAGTTCCCATTACGGCGGGGTGGACGGCCTGGTGAACAATGCCGGCGTCGCCGGCATCAACAAGTCCACCGAAAACATCGCGCTGGCCGATTGGGAGCACGTGATGAACGTCAACATCAACGGCGTGTTCCTGGGAACGAAGCATGCCATTCCGCGCATCCGCGAACGCCATGGTGGCAGCATCGTCAATCTATCATCGATCTACGGGATCATCGGCGCCGGGGATGTTCCCCCTTATCACGCGTCGAAGGGGGCCGTTCGGCTGATGACCAAGAACGATGCGATCGCTTATGCGCGCGAGGGCATCCGGATCAACTCCGTGCACCCCGGCTATATATGGACGCCGCTCGTCGAAGGCCTTGGCCGGCGGCTCGGCTACGATGCCGACGGTTTCCAGCAGGAGCTGGGCGGACGCCATCCCGTCGGCCACGTCGGCGAACCGGATGACATCGCCTGGGGCATCGTCTATCTGATATCGGACGAGTCGAAATTCATGACCGGGTCGGAACTCGTGATCGACGGTGGTTACACCGCCTGGTGACCGAACACGGTGTGATGCTCGCAGCGGAACCGGATCCGGATCCATCGTCCGAAGCCGGGCGGAGCCGTGGGCCACGCTCGCGGTGCGGGCGTCACCACGGAACGGAGCCGAAGACGACAGGCCCGTCGCATGCAGCGACGGCCACCATCGGCAATCGCCGCGCCGGGGATCTCCGGCGCACGACCGCGGCGCATGGGCCGTGAGTCATGGGCCGTAACCGGGTTTTCGGTCGTATTCCTACTCGACCTCGATCGACCGCTGGTTCTTTTTGGCTTCCTCGGTCCTGGGCATACCGAGGGTCAGGACACCGTCGCTGAATCGCGCCTTGATATCCTCGCTTTTGACGCTGTCGGGCACGCGGAAACTCCGCTGCACGGATCCGTAGGAACGCTCACTCAGGTAATACCCCTTGCGCTCATCCTCGCGTTCATCACTGCGCTCGCCCGACACCGTGAGTATGCCATCGGAGAGATCGACCCTGATGTCATCCTTATTCATGCCCGGCAGATCCACCTGCAGTTCATAGCCCTCGTCGGTTTCACTGAGGTCCGCGCGACCAAAATCCACATCGGCGTCGGCCAGCGACGGCCATTCGAGCGCGGCGAGCGGATCCCATTCCCGCAGCGGGCCCGCAACCAGACCGGAGCCGCTATGATGGCCGCGGCGGTGCGAGCGACTCCCGCCGAAGCGGTCGAGTAACCGATTCATCTCCTGGCGCAGCTTCGCGAGGCTCCCGGCCCCGCGAACCGGGATTTCACCGTCGCCGGTGTTCTGCTTCCTCTCAACCATTTGCAGGTACCTCATTTCCGGGACCGACCATCACACATACCCGGTTCAGGCGAAACGAACCGGGTTTATGCGAACAGTCTGCAGCGTGATGCAGCGCGGTTCGTTGACGGACGTCAACGAACCGCCCGATCCACATGCCCCTGCAGCCGATAGCGGGCGCTGGCGGACGAGCACTGTCGAATCCCACCATGACGATGGTCAACGTAAACACCCGGGGAGATGTTCATTGTCTGTGGTAGAGGCCTTCGGGGGCGCCCCGGGAAAAGGCCCGGACAGGGGACATCATGAGCAGCAACATATTCGTTATGGGCTTCGACCCGTTCAACCGGGAACTGATGGAAACGCTCGGCGAGCCGGGGGAATACGCCTGGCACGCGCTGCTGGAGTATCCCGGGATTATCGAGCCGGACGACGCCTTCCCCCCATTCGACGAACTGCTGGCCACTGCGCGGGACGAGCTCGAGGCGTTCCCCGATCCGGTGGACGGCATCATCGGCTATTGGGACTTCCCGACCAGCGGACTGGTGCCGCTGCTGCGGCAGGAGCGCGGCCTGCCCTCGCCCACGGCCGAAGCCGTGGCCCGCTGCGAACACAAGTACTGGGCACGCTGTATCCAGGCCCAGGTCGTCCCCGACCTGGTGCCGCGCTTCCAGTCCCTTGACCCGTTCGCCGGCGATCCGCTGGCCCGCCTCGAACTCGAGTTCCCCATCTGGGTCAAGCCCGTGAAGGCGCACTCGTCCTTCCTGGGCTTCCGTGTCCACAACCGACGCGAGCTGACGGCAGCGCTCCGCATGATGCGCGAGCGGATCCACCGCATGGCGGAACCGTTCAACGGTTTTATGGCTCACGTGGATGCGCCACGTGAGATCGCCGCGGTCGACGGCTATCACTGCATCGCCGAGGAGATCATCTCCCGCGGACACCAGTGCACGCTGGAGGGCTATGTCTTTGACGGCGAGGTGACGGTTTACGGGGCCGTGGATTCCATTCGCTCCGGCCGCTACCGCTCCAGCTTCGCGCGCTACCAGTACCCGTCGACGCTGCCGCGCCGCGTCCAGGCGCGCATGATCGTCGCAACGCGTCAGTTGATGGACCACATCGGCTACGACAACGGGGCCTTCAATATCGAGTTCTACTGGGACCCCCGGAGCGACCGCATCCGGGTGCTCGAGATCAACAGCCGGATATCGAAATCGCATTCGCCGCTGTTCCTCATGGTCGACGGCGCCATCAACCAGCAGGTCCCGGTGGAACTCGTGCTCGGCCGCAGGCCCCGTTTCCCCTCCCGGGAAGGCCGATTCGCGATGGCCGCGAAGATCATGCTCCGACTCCATGAGGACGCGACGGTCGAGCGCAGCCCGACGCAGGCCGACATCGATGCCGCGCGCGCTCGCTATCCAGAGGTCCGCGTGCGGGTGCTCGCACCGGCCGGCACGCGCCTGGCGCACCTGGACTTCCAGGACAGCTACAGCTTCGAGATCGCCGAAATATTCCTTGGCGGCCGCGATCGCAAGGAACTGCTGGCCAAGGCCGCCGAGATCGAGCGCCTGCTTGGCTTCCGGTTCGCTCGTGCAGACAAGGCGGAGAGCGCATGAAAACGGTCCAGCAGATGCCCTGTCAGGTGCGCGAGGAACCGAACGCGTGGATACCGATGGCCGACGGGGTGCGTCTGGCTGCCCGTATCTGGCGCCCGGTCTGCGATCACCCCGTTCCCGCGATTCTGGAGTACATCCCGTATCGCAAGCGGTTCGGCACCGCGGAGCGCGATGAGGGCATGCACGGCTACCTCGCCGGGCACGGCTACGCATGCGTGCGCGTGGATTTGCGCGGCAGCGGGGAATCGGAGGGCGTGCTCGCCGATGAATACCTGCAGACCGAACTCGAAGACGGGTGTGCCGTCATCGCCTGGCTCGCCCGACAATCCTGGTGCACCGGTGCGGTGGGCATGATCGGTATCTCCTGGGGCGGTTTCAACGGCCTGCAGATCGCGGCAATGCAGCCGCCGGAACTCCAGGCGGTGATCACCTGCTGCTCCACCGACGACCGCTACGCCGACGACGTGCATCACATGGGCGGATGCCTGCTGGGCGAAAACGTTTCATGGGCCTCGGTGATGTTCGCCTATAATTCGCTGCCACCCGATCCCGAGCTCACCGGCGAAGGCTGGCGCGACATGTGGCTCGACCGACTGCGTGGCAGCGGGCTCTGGCTCGACACCTGGCTGCGCCACCAGCGTCGCGACGAGTACTGGAGACACGGCTCGGTCTGCGAGCATTACGACGCCGTCCAGTGCCCCGTGATGGCCGTCAGCGGCTGGGCCGACGGCTACTCGAACGCGGTCTTCCGCCTGCTCGCCGGCCTCGATGTGCCGCGCAAAGGCCTGATCGGCCCCTGGAGCCACAAGTACCCGCACGAGGGCGTACCCGGCCCGGCCATCGGCTTCCTTCAGGAACAGCTGCGCTGGTGGGACCACTGGCTGAAGGGTGTCGACCGGGGCGTCATGGAGGAGCCCATGCTGCGGGTCTGGATGCAGGACAGCGTGCCGCCGACAACGCGCTATGCCGAGCGACCGGGGCGCTGGGTCGGCGAGCCCGAGTGGCCGACGCCGGGCGTCGGGGAACGCATCTATGCGCTCGAACCCAACCGGCTGGCGGCGCCGGGCGAGGCCGTGCGGGGGGATGAGGCGCTGCCGGAGCAGTCGCCTCTGACGACGGGACTGTTCGCCGGCAAGTGGTGCTCCTACGCCGCCGGCCCCGACCTGGCGCACGACCAGCGCCAGGAGGATGGCGGTGCCGAAGTATTCGACAGCGGCGAGCTCGAGGCGCCGCTCGAGATTCTGGGCGCTCCGATCGCCGAACTGGAAGTCTCAGTGGACCGGCCGGTGGCGATGATCGCCGCCCGCCTGTCCGACGTGGCCCCGGACGGCAAGGCCACCCGGGTGACGTACGGCCTCCTCAACCTGACACACCGCGAAAGCAGCGAAGACCCGCAACCGCTGGAGCCGGGTCGGCGGTACCGCGTGCGTGTCGCGCTCAACGGCGTCGCGCAGCATTTCCCGGCGGGCCATCGTCTACGTCTCTCTCTCTCCACCTCGTACTGGCCACTGGCCTGGGCCCCGCCACAACCGGTACAACTGACAGTGCACACGGGAGGCTCATCGCTGCGCCTGCCCGCGCGCCCGCCCCGGGCCGAAGACGAGGCGCTGCGTCCCTTCGATGAGCCGGAGGCGGCGCCGACCGCACCGATCAGGCAGATCGAGCCGGCTCACCATAACTGGTGGGTGCACCGTGACCTCGAAAACGATGCATCGATCCTCGAGGTGATCAACGACCAGGGCGTGCGGTACCACGAAGCGACCGACTTGACCGTGCACGCGCGCGCGACCGAGCGCTATTCCTCGATGGAGGACGACTTCGAATCGCTGAAGGCCGAAGTCGAATGGCACCGTGGCCTCGAACGCGGCGACTGGGCCATTCGCACGGTCACGCGAACCGAACTTACCTGCACGGGGTCCGCCTTCCTCCTGCGTGCCGAGCTCGATGCCTACGAGCGGGTCGGCGACAGCGAGAGACGCGTGTTCTGCCGCAGCTGGGACGAGCACATACCGCGCGACCTCGTATAGCGGAAACGGTGTCCGACGAGCCCGGCATACCGGGCGCATCTCCGTTTCCGCGCTCGCCGGGCGCGGACGCCTGATCCGTGTGATGGCCGTGCCCGTCGCACGCCGCGACGGGCACGGGCGGCCATCGCCGTTCGGGGCATAACGACCCGGCTTCCGTGGCCGTCTGCCGTGGCCGTCTGCCGTGACCCCGGTTCCCGGTCGAGTCCTATTCGATCTCGATCGAGCGCTGGTTTTTCCGGGCTTCTTCGGTCCTCGGCATACTGAGGGTCAGGACACCGTCCCTGAACCGCGCCTTGATATCCTCGCTCTTGACGCTGGCGGGAACGCGGAAGCTGCGCTGTATGCGTCCGAAGGAGCGTTCGCTCAGGTAGTACCCTTTGCGCTCGTCCTCGCGTTCATCACTGCGCTCCCCCGAGACCGTGAGCACGCCATCGGACAGGTCGACCTTGATGTCGTCCTTTTTCATGCCCGGCAGATCGATCTGCAGTTCATAGCCTTCGTCGGTTTTGCTCAGGTCCGCGCGACCGAAATCCAGTTCGGCAGCGGGCAGCGACGGCCATTCGAGCGCGGCGAACGGGTCCCATTCCGGGGACAAGCCTGCAGGCACGAGCGGCCCGAAGCGTGGACCAGGGCCAGCCGGGCGGCGACGCTCCGGGCGGTCGGGCGTCCGGTTTTCGCTACCGCGGAGCGCGCCCTTGCTGCCGCCCCCCTGGACCGGGATGTCGTGCTCTCCGGTATTTGCTCTCTGTTCACTCATTACGTGCACCTCTATCTGGACATTGCCTTCGGGGGCGCCCCGGCCCGAGTGACGGGACCCGGGAACGCGGCATCAGTCTGCGACGCGATCCACCGGGAGTTCGTTGACGTGCATCAACAATCCGCCCCATACACCGCCCGCCTGAATCATGGCCGTGTTTTCACCTCATGCGGCCGATCCACGCGGACACGCGGCTTTGGCCTGCCGATCTGAAAGACCAGAACATTCCCGCAGCGAATATTGACCATGATCATGCTGGTCCATGACGACCTCTGGCACGCTGGAAGCCGGTAAAAGCCATGGGGTCGAATGATCCCGGCCGGGAGCCTATCGACATGCCCACATTCGTGATGGTGACGCACATCGACAACGCGGCGGTATCCGCGCCAAAAGACCTGGAGGAGCTGGAGAAAGCGGCTATGCGCCAGATCGAACTGCATTGCCCGGAGGTGAACTGGCGCGAAAACCTCGCCGTGATCGGTCCCTATGACTATCTTGACCTCTTTGAAGCGCCGGATATGGTGACGGCGCAGAAAGTGGCCATGATTGTCCGCTCGTTCGGCCACGCGCACACGGAGATCTGGCCGGCAACCCAATGGTCCGAATTCAAGGAGGAAATCCGCGGTCTCGCCTGATCGCGGAAACCACACGAGGCATCAGTGCAGCGAGGAGGGACCAAGCCATGAACGGGTTTCATGCGGGGCCGTTCGACGCGGGAGTGCAAGAGTCCGAAGTCTGGCTGCGATCGATGATGCACTACCTCGGAACGGAGGACCGACAGGTCGCCTATCTCGCTTTGCGGGCCACGCTGCACGCACTCCGCGATCGCTTCGAACCGGAAGACGCCGCACGCCTGGGTGCACGTCTGCCCATGGCGCTGCGCGGCGTCTACTACGAGGCCTGGCAAGGCGATGGCTTCAAGGGAAACGGCAGCCGCCCGCAGACGTTCATCGCCCGCGTCTGCGAGGGCATCCCCGGGGACAGCGGGGTCGATCCGGTCGTTGCCGCGCGCGCCACGGCGGCGCTGCTGCATGAGCGCCTCAGCCCCCTGGAGCCCCCGCAGGAATGAGCACCGGCGCCGATACCGATATGACCGAGCCGCTCCGGGAGCCGCTGGCGCGTCACATCTGGGACACCCGTTACCGCTGGCGCAGTGGCGGGCTGCCGCTGGAGCCGGACATCGACGCCACCTGGAATCGGGTGGCGACGGCGACGGCCGCGGTTGAGCCCGCCCGCGCTGCCGAGCTGCGCGAGCAGTTCCTGGACGTACTGCGCGACTTCCGTTTCCTGCCCGGCGGGCGCATTCTCGCCGGGGCCGGCACACAGGACCAGGTGACGCTGTTCAACTGCTTTGTCATGGGGCTTATCGAAGACTCCATGAACGGGATCTTCGAGGCTTTACGTGAAGGCGCGCTGACCATGCAGCAGGGCGGCGGCCTCGGCTATGATTTCTCGACGCTGCGCCCGCGCGGTACGGTCGCTCGCCGCACCGGGATGATCGCCTCCGGCACCCCTTCGTTCATGCGTATCTGGGACGCGATGTGCGGGTCGGTGCTCTCGACGGGTGCGCGGCGCGGCGCCATGATGGCCACCCTGCGCTGCGACCACCCGGACATTGAGGAATTCGTCACCGCCAAGCGGCAACCCGGCGCCCTGCAGCGCTTCAACCTCTCGGTCCAGGTGAGCGACGCCTTCCTCCGGGCGGTCGATGCCGATCTCAAGTGGCCACTGGTGTTTCCGGCCGACACGATAGACGGGTCCCCCGGGGGGAACGGGCCCACGGTGCTGCGCAGGTGGCCCGGTCGGCACGGCGTTGTACCCTGTCGCGTTCTGCGCACGATACCGGCCCGCGAACTCTGGGACCTGATCACGCGCGAAGCCTACGACCATGCGGAACCGGGCGTGTTGTTCGTTGATCGCATCAATGAGACCAACAACCTGCATTACTGTGAGACCATCAGCGCGACTAATCCCTGTGGCGAGGTGCCACTGCCCCCTTACGGCGCCTGCAACCTGGGGTCGATCAATCTCACGCGGTTTGTGGAGGCGCCGTTCAGCGCCCATGCCCGCCTCGATCTTGACGCCATCGCGCGGGCCGCCGGCACCGCCGTGCATCTGCTCGACAACGTCATCGACGCCACCCGGTTCCCGCTCGCCGAGCAGGCGGAAGTCGAGCAGTCGCGGCGCCGGCTCGGCCTCGGGATCACCGGGCTCGCCGACGCCCTGATCATGCTCGGGCTGCATTACGGGTCGCCGGCAGCGCGTGACCGGGCGGCCACGGCGATGCGCACGGTCTGCCACGCCGCCTACCGCGCGTCGATCCAGCTGGCCGGGGACAAGGGATCGTTCCCACTGTTCGACCGCGAGGCTTACCTGGAGAGCGCTTTTATCCGCTCACTGCCACAGGACATCCAGGCGGGCATCTCCACCTGCGGCGTCCGCAACAGCCACCTGACCGCGGTCGCGCCGAGCGGCACGATAAGCCTGCTGGCCAACGTGATATCGAACGGGATCGAGCCAGTCTACGCCTTCCGCCATTGGCGCCACATCCTGGACGCGAGCGGCAACTACGGACAACACGAGGTCATCGATTACGCCTTGCGCGCCTTCCGTGAGCAACATGGCGACGCCGCGTTGCCAGACGCCTTCGTCACCGCGCACGAACTCGACGCGGATGCCCACCTGCGGATGCAGGCCGCCCTGCAGCCATACGTCGACAGTTCCATCTCGAAGACCATCAACATGCCGGCGGATACGACCTTCGCTTCCTTCCGGTCCGTGTTTCGCCACGCCCGCGAACTCGGACTGAAAGGCTGTACCGCGTTCCGGCCCAACGCGGTCACCGGCGCCATCCTCGAGGACGAGTCCGAACCGCCCGACCGCCACTGCTGCAGCCTGGAACGCGAAGGCGATTGAGACACGCCCCGTTCATCGCACATGCAGACAACTCGCCGTGATTCGGGTCGAAACCTTCTGCGAAACACTGCCCAGCAAGACACCTTCGACCCGGCCCATGCCGCGTGAGCCCATCACCACGAGGTCGACGCCCTCCAGGTCCGCCAGTTCGATAAGGGTCGTGGCGGGATCGCCGTGGAGCAGCCGCGTCTCGACCTCCTCGACGCCGGCCTCCCGGGCCGTCTCGCTGGCCTTCTCCAGGATATGCTTGCCGATCTCCTGCAATGCCTTGTCCCGTGTGTCGACATGCTGGCGACCGGGCGTGCTTCCCACATGCTGGACGAGGTCGTCCATGTGCAGAACCCCGAATGGCTGGGGTCCAACCTGTTGCCACATTTGCGCCATTCCCCGGACGTCGCTTTCACTCAGCTCTTCGGCCTGCACATGCGCGAGCAATACCTGAGCGCCGAAACACGACGCAATCCGGCTGCCCAGTGCCTCCGCACGCCGGGCATTCTCCGAACCATCGGTCGCGATCAATATACGTTGCATCATGGTTACCTCCAGCAGGATCCGAATTCGCCGCCTACACGGCCATTTGCATCAGCTCACCGTCCCGGACGGGACCGCGCGCCGCTCGTGGCTCATTCATCGCCGGCCGCGTCGCCGCGCTCGGCCGCCGCGACATGTTCCTTGACGGCCATGAAACTGTCGGGATTGACCGAGATCGAGTCAATGCCGGCGTCGACCAGCAGCCGCGCGAATGCGGGGTGGTCACTCGGTGCCTGGCCGCAGAGTCCGATTTTGCGGCCGTGCGTGCGCGCGGCCGCGATCATCTGGCCGATCGTGCGCGTTACCGCGGGCTGGCGCTCGTTGAACAGGCGCGCCAGGCGATCCGAGTCCCGGTCGACGCCGAGCACGAGCTGGGTAAGATCGTTGCTGCCGATGGAGAAACCGTCGAACCGCGCGGCGAATTCGTCGGCCTCCGCTACGTTCGAAGGCAGCTCGGCCATCACATAGACCTCGAGCCCGTCGGCGCCGCGCTCGAGCCCATTATCGGCCATGACCTCGAGTACGCTGTCCGCCTCCTCCGGCGTGCGGCAGAACGGGATCATGACGACCACGTTGGTGAATCCCAGCTCGCTGCGCACCTTGTGCAGGGCGTGGCATTCGAGAGCGAATCCCTCGCGGTAGTCGGGATCGTAATAGCGGCTCGCGCCGCGCCAGCCGAGCATCGGATTCTGTTCCCGCGGCTCGAACGCATGGCCGCCGATGAGCTGGGCGTATTCGTTGGTCTTGAAGTCGCTGGTGCGCACGATCACCGGTTCCGGCCAGAACGAGGCCGCGATGCGCCCGATGCCCAGTGCCAGCCTGTCGACGAAGTAGCGGGTCTTGTCCTCGTAGCCGCGGGTCAAAGCGTCGATTTCCCCGCGCGCATCTTCGTCATCGATATCGGGCCACCGCACCAGGGCCATCGGATGGATCCTGATGTGGTTGTTGATGATGAATTCCATGCGGGCCAGGCCCACGCCGCGCGCCGGCAGCCGCCACCAGCGCTGGGCGGCCGCCGGATTCGCCAGGTTGAGCATGATGGCGGTACGCGTATCCGGGATATCGTCCAGCGACAGTTCATTCACCTCGAAACCGAGCCGGCCGGCGTACACCACCCCCTCGTCTCCTTCGGCGCAGGACACGGTGACCTCGCATCCGTCTTCCAGCACCTCGCTCCCGTTGCCCGTGCCCACGATCGCCGGCAGCCCGAGTTCCCGACTCACGATCGCCGCATGCGAGGTGCGCCCGCCGTGGTCGGTCACGATCGCGGCGGCGCGCTTCATGATCGGCACCCAGTCCGGATCGGTCATGCCGGTCACGAGCACCGCGCCGTCGACGAAGCGCTCGATTTCTTCGGGGCTCTCGAGCCGGCAGACGGCGCCGGCGGCGACGGCATCGCCGATGCTGTGCCCGCGCGCCAGGGGTTCGCCCTGCTCCAGCAGGCGGTAGCTGTTGAGCATGCTCGCTTCCCGGCGGGACTGCACGGTCTCGGGGCGCGCCTGTACGATGAAGAGTTCGCCCGTGGCGCCGTCGCGGGCCCACTCCATGTCCATGGCGATGCCGTAGTGCCGCTCGACGGCCACGGCCCAGCGGGCGAGCTGGAGGATCTCGTCGCCATCGAGCACGTACGCGTCGCGCTCGTCCACCGAGGTATCCACCAGTTCGGTGGCCCCTCCCCCGTCACCCGCGTAGATCATTTTGCGTCCCTTGCGTCCCGCGGATTTCTCGATGATCGGCCGATAGCCGCCCTGTTCGAGCAACGGCTTGAAGACCATGTATTCGTCCGGATCGACGGTGCCCTGCACGACGGTCTCACCCAGACCCCAGGCCGCATTGATCAGCACGGCGCGCGGGAAGCCGGTTTCGGTATCGATCGAGAACATGACCCCGGACCCGGCCTGATCGGAGCGGACCATACGCTGGACGCCGATCGACAGCGCAACCTCGAAATGGTCAAAACCGTTCTCTTCCCGGTAACTGATGGCGCGGTCCGTGAACAACGACGCATAACAACGCCGACACGCGTCCAGCAGCGAATCGAAGCCGCGGACGTTGAGAAAGGTCTCCTGCTGGCCGGCGAAACTCGCCTGCGGCAGATCCTCGGCCGTGGCGCTGGAGCGCACGGCCACATCGGGGTCCTCGCGGCCAAGGTCCCGCCCCAGTGCGGCGTATGCCTCGCCGATCGCGCGCGCGAGCCCGGCCGGAAGATCGGTTTCCAGAAACAGTTGCCGGATGTGCATGCCGGTGGCCGCGAGGCTCTGCTCCCCTGCCGCGCGCCGTTCGAGTTCCGTGCGCAGGCGGTTACTCAGATCACCGGCCTCGATGAACTCCCGGTAGGCGTCGGCGGTAGTGGCGAACCCCTGCGGCACGCGCACACCCGCGCCCCCGAGATGCTGGATCATCTCGCCAAGGGAAGCATTCTTGCCGCCGACCACGCTGACATCTCCGGCTCCCAGGCTGTCCAGCGAGCGCACATACTCGGCCACGTTCATGATTTCCAGCCTCCAGCCGATCATCGGGCAGAATCATGGTAGGCGCGCGCTCCCGCGGCCTCCTTGACTCAGGTCACGTTTCGGGCCGCCGGCAACTCACGCCGGCGACCGGTCGCGTCGTTGATTACGGTCATGGACTCAAGTGCCCGGCGGCGTTTGAATCACCACTCAGGCACTGCCCGCACGAGCGGACGGCTCGGGGTATCCGGTAATCGAGGGCGGACAATCATGATCGGTACAACCAGCATCTCCGGAACGGACCTGCAGTGCAGCCGCATTGGCCTCGGGACCTGGGCGATCGGCGGCTGGCTATGGGGCGGTACCGACGAGGCCGAGTCGATCCGCACCGTGCAGGCTGCGGTCGATCGCGGCATCAGCCTGATCGACACGGCGCCGGTCTACGGCATGGGCACGAGCGAAGAGCTCGTTGGCCGGGCGCTGGCCGAGGGCGGCCGCCGCGAGCGCGTACTGATTGCGACCAAAGCCGGTCTCAACTGGCGGGATGACCGGCCGTTCCGCGATGCGCGTCCAGAGCGCATCGAACGCGAAGTGGAAGACTCGCTGCGACGACTGCGGACGGACGTCATCGACATCTACCAGGTCCACTGGCCGGATCCCCTGGTGCCGATCGAGGAAACCGCCGGCGCCATGAAGCGACTGCACGACGCCGGTCGCATCCGCGCCATCGGCGTATCCAATTTCTCTACGGAGCAGCTCGATCGCTTCCGTGAGGTCGCCCCGGTCCATGTGGTCCAGCCGCCCTACAACCTGTTCGAACGCGGTATCGAGGACGGCATGCTCCCCTACGCGCGCAAGCATGGCCTGACCACCATGACCTACGGGGCGTTGTGCCGGGGACTCCTGTCCGGACGGATGGGGGAGGACACGCGTTTCGAGGGCGATGACCTGCGCCACTTCGATCCCAAATTCCAGCCCCCCCGCTTCCGCCAGTATCTGGCCGCGGTCGATGAACTGGATACGCTCGCGCGCGAACGCTTCGGCAAGCGCATCATCCATCTGGCCCTGGCGTGGATCCTGAATAAGCCCGGCGTCGGCATCGCCCTGTGGGGCGCGCGCCACCCCCACCAGCTCGACCCGCTCGCCGATATCGCCGACATCGAACTGGATGCGTCCACCCTCGCCGAGATCGACCGCGTGCTGGCGACTACCGTGGCCAACCCCGTCGGCCCCGAGTTCATGGCACCGCCGACGCGCGACCAGGTGGCGGGCGCGAGCCCGACAGAATAGCGGTGCTCTGCGTGCACACCCCGCGAACGAGCCTACCGATGCCGCCTCGCGACGGCGACAGGCCAGGGCGACTGATCCCGATGCGCCGCGACGGGATCACGCACCGGGCCGGGCGGGAGCGCATGAAGCCATTGCGGACACCGGGGCGCCTGCTTAGCGCGTGCGCGCGGCGCGACGATCCCGACGGCGACACGGGGGGAATGCGTGCAGCCTGACGACACGATGCTGTTCGCCCCCGGAGCGAGCGAAGACTTCGGCCGCGGCGTGGCGAGCGAACTGGGCCAGGATCTGGCGGCGCTGGAGACCCGCGCGTTCGAGGATGGGGAGCATAAGCTGCGGCCGCTGACCAGCGTGCGCGGCCGGGACTGTTATATCCTGCATTCGCTGCACGGCGACGATGAACAGACCGTCAATGACAAGCTGTGCCGGGTGCTGTTCTTCGCCGCAACGCTGCGCGATCACGGTGCCGACCGCGTGACGCTCGCCTGCCCGTACCTGGCCTACGCGCGCAAGGATCGCCGCACCAAGACGCGCGATCCCGTCACCTCACGCTATGTCGCACAGCTGATCGAAGCCATGGGCGTGGACCGCGTTGCAGTGCTGGAGCCGCACAACCCGGCGGCGTTCGACAACGCGTTCCGGATCCCGGCCGAACATCTCCATGCGCGCGCGCCCCTGGCCGACGCATTGCTGGCACATCTCGGCGACAGCCCGCTGGCGGTGGTCTCCCCGGATACCGGCGGCGCCAAGCGGGCCGCGGCGATGCGCCACCTCCTCGCCACTCGAACCGGACGCGAGCCCGCAACCGCCTTCCTGGACAAGCACCGCAGCGAGGGCGTGGTCACCGGTGACACGGTGGCCGGTGAGGTCGCGGGGCGAACGGCCGTGATCGTCGACGATCTGATCGCGGGAGGCACGACCATCAGCCGAGCGGCGCGCGCCTGCCGCGAGCGCGGCGCCGATCGCGTCTACGCCGTGGTGACACACGCGTTATTCGCCCCGGGGGCTGAGCGGCTGCTGCAGGATCCGGCGGTCGACCGCCTGTTCGTCACCGACAGCGTCGCACCGCGCATGCAGGATCTCTGGCAGGGTCGCGTCGAAAGGGTCCCGGTGCGGCGACTGTTCGCCCGCGTGATCCGTGCGCTGCACGGGGATACGCCCGTCACCGAGGTACTGGACCCGTGATCGCCCCCGATCACGCTTCAGTCCGCGCCCGTGGAGAGACTGGCAAGGCCGAGCGCCAGGTACGCGCGCGTGCGCTCGCGCCAGGGGCGCTCCGGACCGCCGCGCAGGAGATGGCGACCGCTGAGCAGTGCCCACAGCAGGGCCCGCCGCGCGCGATAGCAGGCGAATACCGACGTCGGCACCGTATCCCCGGTGGCCCGGCGGTAGGCGTCGACAAATACTTCGCCTACCCAGGCGCTTCCAAGGCGTTCCGTGTCGAGGGCAAGGAAGGCGAGTTCCTCAGCCGGGTCCATCAGCCGCAGATCGCGCCGGAAGGTCAACCGATCGAGGAACACGGGCGGTTCGCCGGGATAGACGTGCTGGGGCCGCAGATCACCGTGGACCTCCCGGCGCTGGCGCGAAGCCAGGCACGCCCGCTGCGCGGCGATGGCCTCGGCGAGTCGGTCCCGCAGCGCCCCGACACCCGCGTCCGGCCCCAGCGCCAGGCCCTCGAGTTCGCGCGCGTGCATATCGACCTCTTCGGCAAGCGCATCCGGGTCCACGGCACCCACTGTCGGCGCTCCCGCGTAGAAATCCGCCAGCACCTCCGCCGCCCGCGCCACCTCCCCCGCCTCCGGTTCGCCGGCCCGGATCTGGTTCTCAAGGCACCGCGCGCTCGGCAACCGGCGCATACAGACCAGGTAGTCCACGGGCGCGCCGTCGCCGCCGATCTCGAGCAGACCGTGGGGTCGGGCCGTGAGGGCCTCGACGCCGAGGTAGACGTCGGGGGCCAGCGGCCGATTGAGGCGTACTTCCGCCTGGCAGTCGCGCCAACGTGCCTCGATCGAACTGAAATCGAGATGGTCGTACGAGACCGGTTTTTTCAGTTTCCAGGCCCGCTCGGGGGTGAGGAATACCCAGGAAAGCCGGGTCTCGATCGCCTCCACGGTGGACGGTCGCTCCGGGTAGCTGTCCGGGCGGCTGAGGTATGCGATCCGTGTCGCCAGGGTCGTGTCGACCGCGTCGGCCACCGGGAGATCGGGACTGGATTCGGACATCGCGCTACCCCTCGAGGACACGGCTCACACCATAAGCAAAGGGCAGGCCCCCGCAAAGACCATGACGGCACGTCACGCGCGCGATCAGGGCACACCCCGGTAAACGACAAGGTTACATCATGAATTCCGCAACCGAATTGACGCGACGCACGGTCCATATCGGCGCGCAGCACCTGCCCGGACAGTTGACGATCCCGGCGCAAGCCGATGGCCTGGTGGTCTTCGCCCACGGGAGTGGCTCCAGCCGCCTGAGCCCACGCAACAACGCGGTGGCGGAAGCCCTCAATGGCCGGGGACTGGGCACGCTGTTGTTCGATCTGCTCACGGACGAGGAAGCCCGCGACCGCGCCAATGTCTTCGACATCCCGCTGCTCGGCGGACGCGTCGCCGAAGCGGTCCGCTGGGCCCTTGAAAATGCGGACGACTGTCCCCCCATCGGCCTGTTCGGGGCCAGCACCGGTGCGGCGGCCGCGCTGGTCGCGGCCGCGGAAATGCCCGGATCGATCGCCGCCGTCGTCTCACGCGGCGGTCGCCCGGACCTTGCCGAGTCCGTACTGGACCGGGTGCAGGCGCCCACGCTTTTCATCGTCGGCGGCGAGGACCGGGATGTACTCGCACTCAATCAACGTGCGCTGCAGACACTGGCCGGGGAGAAGCTGCTTCGGGTGGTACCCGGAGCCACGCATCTGTTCGAGGAGCCCGGCGCGCTCGAGCAGGTGATCGAGCACGCCGGGGATTGGTTCGAGACCCATCTGCCGAGGGCCCATCAATGATGAGCACGCATATCTTTGCCGACCGGATCGAAGCGGGCCGGCTGCTCGCCCGCGAACTCGTCACGAAAAACTATGACCATCCGGTCGTACTGGCCCTGCCACGCGGGGGCGTCCCCGTAGCCGCCGAGATCGCCGGCGCACTGTCGGCGCCGCTCGACATCGTGCTGGTGCGCAAGATCGGGGTGCCGCGGCAGCCCGAACTGGCACTCGGGGCGGTGGTCGATGGCGAGCACCCCGAGGTCGTGGTCAACGAGGACGTCCTGCAATCGGCCCGCATCACCGAAGACGAATTCGAACAGATCGAGGCGGACGAGATCCGCGAGCTCGAGCGCCGCCGCCGAACCTGGCTCGCCGACCGCGAGCGGACCCCCGTCGAAGGCCGAACCGTGATCATAGTCGACGACGGCATTGCCACCGGCGCGACCGCCAGAGCGGCCATCAAGGGGTTGCGCCAGCGGAACCCGAAGAAAATCGTGCTGGCGGTGCCCGTCGCCCCGCCCGACACCGTCACCGATCTGCGGGACGAGGCGGATGAGGTGATCTGCCTGCAGACGCCCGGGCGCTTCGGCGCGATCGGCTTCTTTTATCACGATTTCACGCAGACCAGCGACGACGAGGTCGTCGCCCTCCTGGCTCAATACGAGGGAGACGGAACATGACCACGCCCACCGATCTGGCCGATCAGGTAAGCCCGACCCTGGCCCGCGTATTGCGATCCGTGCTCGACGATCCGGAACGTGCGGAGGCGGCTACGCTGGCGACGGCCCGGGAGGCCGTGTCCCGTGGCCTGCTCGGGACCATGCGCGAGCGAGGCGAACTCGATGAGACCGACCCCGACGCGGTGGCCGACGAACTCGACGACCTGATCGGGGAGTACGGCGATCAGGTTGCCCTCGTGCACCTGATGCGGGTGCGTGCATCGGGGCCCCTGTCCACCCTGATCCGGCAGCTCGCCATGCGCAGTGTCGACCCCGAGAACCCGATCATCCTGGAAGACGTGCGGGAGGCGCTCGAGGCCGGCCTGGCCGCCGAACTCACCGGACAGGGACTGCTCGACCCCGGGGACGAAGACACGCTTGGCCCCGAACTCGACGGTCTGATCCGCATGCACGGCGAGGAGGCCCTTGCCGAGGAACTGCTGGGTCCGGAAGGAGACAGCCCGGCCACCTGACGAACCGCCGCGCTCATGCGCCGGGCCGGCGGTGATTGCACTCACTGGACCGCGCCGGCGTTGCACCGGGACCGGCTTCACGGCCGCTCACTCCGGCGCCGGTCCGTGGTCCCGGGTTGGCACCGGGGCAAGAACCGGCAGCTCGGGCCAAGCACGCAGTTCGCGGGCGAACTGGCGACGATCGTGGTATACGAGGCCGTTGAGCCCGCGTTCGCGCGCCCGCTCGACGTGGGCGGCGGTATCGTCGACGAACAGGGCCGCCGCCGGCGCGATGCGCAGTGTCGCGACGACCTCGTCGAACAGGATTGGCTCGCGCTTGGAACGGCCCAGGCGATAGCTGTTGAATATCCGATCGAAGTCGCGCCCGAAGTGATCGCGCCGGTCGAGGGACTCGAGCCAGTCGGTCTGATCGCTCAGGATCGCGACGCGGATTCCGCGGGCGCGCACGCGACGCACGTAATCAAGCATCCAGTCGCGCACCACGAAGTGTTCCAGGATGACCGCCGAGAGTTCCCGGTCCTCGCCGCGCAGACCGGTGCGTTCCCGGACGAGGCGCCAGAAGTCGTGCTCACTGCCGTTGCCGGTTACGTAGCCGGACTCATGGACCGCTTCGTGGCCGATCGCCTCAAGGCGATCAGGCTCCACTCCCCGGGCGCGACCGAGTGCTCGCAGACCCGCAACGAAACCCTCGCGGGCCACGACCCCGCCAAAATCGACAAGTAACGCCTCAAGCACCCTTGGCCCCTCCGAATGACCCGCCGGCCACGGCGGTTACCGTGGCATGCGGCCCGCGGCGGGCAGCCGGCGTCGCCGGGCTTCAGGCACGCGGTTCCCGCACCAGCGAGAAGGTGAAATCCAGTCCCGGTGACAGCTCGTACACCCGGCCCCGATAAGCAACCGTGATCGGCGGGGCCACCAGCGGGTGGCTGCGCACGCTGACGGTATCGTGCGTCGCCTCGACGACGAGCTTGTGCTGGCGGTAGCGCAGGACCGACCGCAGCCGCTCGAGGCTGTCCGGCAGCGCCGGATCCAGGTGCAGGACATTGCCACGGGTCTCGATCCCCAGATAACAGCGATTGAGCAGGTCGAGCGTACCGGCCATGGCACCAAGATGGATGCCCTCGGACGTGGTACCGCCCTGGACGTCCGCGATATCGCTGTCGAGCGCCTCCCGGAAGCAATGCCACGAGCGGGCCCGGTCCGATCGCGCGAGCACCCAGGCATGCACCACGAAGCTCAGCGTCGAGCCGTGCGACGTTCGCTGCATATAGTAGGCGACGTTCTTCGGGATCGTGTCCGGCTCCAGCCGATAGCCCATTCGCTCGAAGAGAACCCGCAGTTCATCGGCGGAAAACAGGTAGAACAGCATCAGTACGTCGGCCTGCTTCGAGACCTTGTAGCGGTTGGGGGTGTCGCCTTCCGATTCCAGGATACGGTCCAGGCGATGGATGTCGCCGTAGGCCGCACGGTAGCCGTCCCAGTCGAACTCCTCCAGGTCCTCATAGCCCTCGAACTGGCTGATGATGCCGTCACCGTGGAACGGTATCCGCAGCCCGCGGCTGACCGCATCCCAGTGCTCGATCTCCGTGTCCGTGAGCGCTACGCGATCGCACAGAGCCCAGCGCGAGTCGGCCGGCTGCAGGTCGAGGGCCTCCTGCGCACGCAGGAGGCACCACGCCGCCATGACGTTCGTATAGGCGTTGTTGTCGATACCGCCTTCCGCGACCGGATCCGCGCCCGGATACGCGGTGTGGTACTCATCCGGCCCCATGACGCCCCTGATCGACCAGCCGCCGTCGGCCTCGTCCCGGGTAGCGATGCTTACCCAGAAACGCGCGATCTCGATCAGGATCTCCGTGCCGTAGAAGAACATGAACTCGTGATCCGCGGTGGCCTGGTAGTACTGCCACACGTTATAGGCGACCGCCGCATTGATATGGCGCTGGCGGTACGAATTGTCCGGGATCCACCGGCCTGAACGCGGATTCAGATGGACGCTCTGGCTTTCCTCGCGGCCCTCGCTGCCGCTCTGCCAGGGGAACATGGCACCGGCGTAGCCGGCCTGTTGCGCGGCCGCGCGGGCCGCGGGCAGGCGCCGGAAGCGATACAGCAGCAGCGCGCGGGTGAGATCGGGCAGCCGCAGATTCAGGACCGGAAAGATGAACAGTTCGTCCCAGAACACGTGCCCGCGGTAGGCCTCGCCATGCCAGCCGCGCGCCGGCGCTCCGACGTCATAGTCGGTGGTATGCAGCGACAGCGTCTGCAAGAGGTGAAAGGCATGCAGGCGAACCTTGAGGACCGTGTCTTCGTCGGCCGGGTCCGCGCCGTCGCGCCACTCGATGAGCGGATCGAACTCGTGCCAGAGGCGTTGCCAGCTTTGAACGTGCGCGCCCCGCAGCTCATCGAAGCGGCCCGCCGCGCGGACCCTCTGGCTCGCCGCCTGGCATGCTTCCGAGATCGCGGGATCGCGCGAGGTATACAGTGCCAGTGTCTTTTCGACCACGATCGGGGTATCCACCTCCACCGTGGCCTCGATCTCCTGGGCAATCCAGCGGGCCGTGTGGATCGTGCGGCGCTCGCCCGTGACACGATCACCGTTGCGGTAGACACGCGTGCGCACGGCCTGGGCCAGCTCGCGCCGCGACTGAATCATGCGGCTGTGCAGCATGATCGATTCGGCATCGACCGGCTGGACGTCCAGTATCTGCAGATGCTGCCCGTCAAGCGCCCGATAACGGCTGACACCGGCATTCGTCACCGAGCCATCGAGGCCGGTACGGAGTTCGACGTCGCCGGACCAGTCCTCCGGCGTGATCTCCACCGCCAAAGCCGCCAGATGCGGGTCGGCCATGCTCACCAGCCGGCGTTCATGCCAGCGGGTGGTATGTCCCTGGTCGTCCCGGAACCGGAGGTCGCGCGTCAGCACGCCGGCATAGAGGTCCAGTTCCTGGCGGAAATCCAGCAGCTCGACGTCATCGATCCCGCACCAGGCGCCGCCTTTACTGCGGATTTCGAGTCGCAGCCAGTTCGGCAGATTGACGAGATCCTCGTTTTCGATGTCGCGTCCGCTGACCCGGCTGACGAGCCGATCGTAGCCACCCGCCACATACGTGCCCGGATAGTGGACCGCGTCCGCAACGCTGTCGGGCGCGGCCCCGCGGGTCACGAAATAGCCGTTGCCGAGCGCACAGAGGGCCTCGCGCAGTCCCTCCTCCTCCGGTACATAATCGTGGTAGCCGAGTGTCCATTCGCTCATTGTTCAGCGTCCGCGTGTGCGCTCAGTTCGGCGAGGAAACTTTCGACGTCGCTGGTATCTTCCAGGCCGTAGTCCGCGGCCGTCGCGCGCTCGCCATCCCGCACGGCGATCGTGAGCCCGCGCCCGGCGAGGGCGCGGAACGCATCCTCATCCGTGAGGTCATCACCGATATAGATCGGGATGTATTCCCCGCGCTCGGGTTCGAGCCGTTCCAGCAGCCGGGTCACCGCGTGGCCCTTGTCCCAGTCGAGCCGCGGCTGGACCTGGAAGACTTTCTTGCCGTGGCGTTTGCGCAGGCCACGCTGTCCGCAAACCACCGCGTCCACCTCGGCTTCAACGGAATCGACGGCACTCGCCGCCGCCCGCCGATAATGCACCGCGATGGCGAAGGGTTTACGCTCGATCAGAACACCCTCGATGTTCGCGAGCCGTTGGCGCAGTGCCGCCTCGGCGGAGTCGAGTCCGGGCAGGAACGCCTCGGCGTGCTTCGCCGTTTCCTCGAATCGGGGCCCTCTGAGCTCAAAGCCGTGGCTACCGGCGTAGATCACCGCATCGAGCCCCACGCGCCGCTGCAGATCGTCCAGGCCCCGACCGCTGATAATCGCCACCGGCATGTGCTGCGCGAGCCGATCCAGCACGGATCGCATGCGCTGTCCCAGATCCGCGGCCGCCGGATCCGTGACGATCGGCGTAAGCGTCCCGTCGTAATCGAGGAACAGCGCCGGTGTCCGGTCGCCGATACGTGCCTGGATGTCCGCAAGGTGTCCGCGCGCCGAGGGCAGTGTGTGCAACCGTCGCGTGACCAGCGTTCGATCCGGATCGAGGCGGAGTTCGCCCGGGTCCCGGACCACGATGTCCGCGCCGGCCTCATGAAGTGCGTGGCCGTAGTTACCCCGGTCGATCCCCACCACCGGTCGATACCCCCCACGGGCACCCGCCTCCACACCCGCCACGGAGTCCTCGACCACGGCGGTTGCGTCGGGGGACAGTCCGAGGCGGGCGGCCGCCTCGTGGAGAATCGCCGGATCCGGCTTGCCCGGCAGTTCGAGACGGGCGAGGTCGTTGCCGTCCACGCGCGTGTCGAACAGGTCGTGAACCCCGGCCTCGCGCAGCACGGCCTCGCAATTGCGGCTCGAGGAGAACACGGCGGTCCGGATATCGGCGGCCCGCAGATCTTCGATGAGCGCGACGGTGGTCGGATAACGGCGGACCTCATTATCCCGCAGCCATTGCGTGAAATAACCATCCTTGCGATTGCCAAGGCCGCAGATGGTCTCCAGCTCCGGCGGGTCGGACGGATCCCCGTGCGGCAGTTCGATGCCGCGCGCCTCCAGGAAACTCGCGACACCGTCGTAGCGGGGTTTGCCATCGACATAGGCACGATAGTCGGATTCGCGGTCGAACGGCTCGTGGTCCTCGCCACCGCGCTCCGGGCGTGCCGCCAGGTACTCGTCGAACAACCGCTTCCAGGCCGCGGCATGCGCGTCGGCCGTGTCGGTGATCACTCCGTCCATGTCGAACAGCACGCCCGCCAGCGGCTTTGCCGGCTGTCCGGATGAACGCGCCCGCGCCTGGCGGGCGCGGCTGTCCGCGCTGTCGGATGAATCGGCGGTGCTATCCCGTTTCGTCATGGTGCCGTGCCCAGGACGGTTTGCGGGCCACGCCGCAGCCGCTCCGGCGCAGGCTGGTGCCGGCACTGCGCCCGATCAGGCAACGGTCACCCGGGCGTCCAGGTAGACGTCCTGGACCGCGTTGAGCAGCTGCACGCCCTCCTCCATCGGCTTCTGGAATGCCTTGCGTCCGGTGATCAGGCCCGTGCCCCCGGCGCGCTTGTTGATGACCGCCGTGCGCACCGCCTGGTGCAGGTCATCGGCCCCGTGTGCGCCACCCGAATTGATCATGCCCACACGGCCCATGTAACAGTTCGCCACCTGGTAGCGTGTCATATCGATCGGATGCTCGCCGGCCAGTTCGCCATAGACGCGCTCGTCGGTCCGACCGAAGTCCAGCGCCGGATAGCCGCCGTTCAGGGTCGCCTGCTTCTGCTTGACGATGTCGGCCTGGATCGTCGCCGCGAGATGGTTGGCCTGGCCCGTCAGGTCGGCCGCGGTGTGATAATCCGTGCCTTCATGCTTGAACGCGTCGTTGCGCAGATACGCCCACAGCACGGTCGCCATACCCAGTTCATGGGCGTAGGAGAACGCCTCGGACACCTCCATGATCTGACGCCGCGATTCGGGGGAGCCGAAATAGATTGTCGCGCCGACCGCCTTCGCGCCCATGCCGAATGCCTGATCAACGCTGGTGAACAGGGTCTGGTCATGGATGTTCGGGTAGGTCAGCAGCTCGTTGTGATTGAGCTTGACCAACAACGGGATACGATCCGCGTAGCGGCGTGCGACGGCACCGAGCACCCCCACCGTCGAGGCGACCATGTTGCAGCCCCCCTCCAGCGCCAGGCGCACGATGTTTTCCGGATCGAAATAGATCGGATTGGGCGCGAACGAGGCGCCCGCGGAGTGCTCGACCCCCTGATCGACGGGCAGTATCGACAGGTAGCCGCTGCCGCCCAGTCGCCCGGTCCCGTAGATCGTGCGCAGGCTGGCCAGTACGCCGGCCGGGCGATCGCTGTCGGCGACGACCCGATCGACGAAGTCCGGCCCGGGAACATGCAGTTGCGCGCGGGGAATACCCACGCATTCATGGCCGAGCAGGTCCTCCGCTTCCGCGCCGAGCAGTGTCTCGATGTCGGTCATGCCTTTTTAGCCTCCCCCTTTGCGGTCATCCTTGGTTGCTGCGCAAACGCCGCCGGGGCGACGATCGCGCCGGCGCTTGCCGGCGGCCGCTCTGCCCTGCTCGCGCGCGACGCCGCAACCACGGGTGAGCGGCGCTCGGGGAAGCGGGTCTCGAGAATATGGCCCAGTGTGTGCCGGTCCACGCTACCCGCTTCCAGTTCCGGCGGAATAACCGCGTTCATGCCGCGTGCCTCGAGCACGCGCGCCGTCGCCCGGCAGGCCGCGTCCGCGTCGGGGCCACCCTGGCGCCCGGCCGCGAACACACACGCCGGCTTGCCCTTCAGTACGCCGCGCCACCCCGAGAAACCGAGGGCGTCGAGCCAGCGCTTGACCTGCCACGGGAGGTTCGATCCGCGTGCATCGATCCCGAGCGCCAGCGCATCCGCCCAGGCGATGTCGGCGAGCGCCGCCTCCCCGAACGATGCAAGCGCCACGTCCGCACCTGCGGCTTCTGCGCCGCTCGCGACCTCAGACGCGCACTCCTCCGAACCGGCCCAGGGCGCGGACTCGTACAACACCAGGATGTTACACATGTCGCTTTTCTCCATTTGTCGGGGCACCGCGTGCGTCAACGGCCCGGCCGTTCCGGGCGCGGTACCGCTACGTGCTCCCCTCCGATACCGTCGTGAAGAGTTCCGCCATACTTCCGCGCAAATCCCGCTCACGTGTACGCTCGTGGTCGAGCAGGGCGGAGAGGTTTCCCATTCGCTCGGCGAGCAGCGCGATCACGTCGTCGACGGACACGATCCCCGTCAACTGGCCCTCCGTGCCGATCACCGGAGCACGGCGTACGCCAGCGGCCCGCATGCGCATCAGGCCATGATCGACTCCCTCGTCTTCCATAAGGCAGTAAACCGGCTTGCTCATGATTTCGCCCAGCGTGAGCGTGTCGGGATCGCCGTATGTACTGATGGTCTCCATGACCAGGTCGCGGTCGGTTACCAGGCCGAGTGGCCACTGCACTCCGCCCGAATCTTCCACAATCACGACATCGCCAACATGATGCTCGCGCATGAGCGCCGCCGCCCGGCGTACCGAACAGCTGCTCAGCGCCGTCGTGACCGCCAGATTGCAGATATTGCGCACGCGCATCGCGTGCCTCCTCGCGGCTTCGGGCCGCTTCGGATCAAGTGTGCGGGCTCAACAATAACGAACGTGGGGAAGCGCACATTGACGACGGTCATGTTTGCTTTCTGCCGGGGTAAGTGCACGTCAGGAGGAGATGAGAGGTGGCAGCTGGCTGGTGGCTGGTGCGGGGGACGGGCGACACGGCCCGTGGGCGAGCTTATGCCGAGGTCGGCGGCCACGATCCAGCGGTCGCAATGGTGTCGCCTGGTCGGCGCTGCCGCAGCGGGGCCTCAGCCCTCCGGACCGACACCAGGAACCTGTCCGGGACACCATCTACCGGCTCGCGGTGCCACGCCCTCGCGACGGAACGGATTCCGCGGACAGCCCCCTTAGTCCTCCGAGTTTTCAGCCACCTGCAGCGACAACCGATCGAGCACCTGGCGTGACGCGTAGCCATCCGCGATCATGCCCTGCTCTTTCTGGAAACGCCGGATCGCCGCGCGGGTCTGCGGACCCGGAATTCCGTCGGCCGCACCGGCGTCGAAACCACGCTCGTTTAACCGTTCCTGCAGGGCGATCACATCGTCACGCGTCATCCGGGGTGCATTCTCCGGCGGCGGATTCATCAGCCCCGAGGCCCCGGAGAGACGATCCGCGAGATGCCCCACCGCGAGCGCATAGAATTCGGACTGGTTCCAGCGCATGATGACGTTGAAATTGTCGTAGACCAGGAATTTCGGTCCCTCATGGCCCGACGGCACGATCAGGGCCGCTTCGGTATCCGCCCCTGACAGCGGTCGATCGTAGGCGGTGCGCACGCCGAGTTCCTTCCATTCCTGCATGGACCGGCGATTGTCATAGCCCGACAGTTCGTACGGGAAATCCGCCGGCAGCGTGACCTCCCGGCCCCAGCGCCAGCCCGGGTTCCAGCCGATGCCGCGCAGGAAATTCGCGGCCGAGGCCATCGCGTCCGGCACGCTGTTCCACAGATCCCGACGCCCGTCGTCGTCGTAATCCACCGCGTATTCCGCGAATACCGATGGCATGAACTGCACGTGGCCGAGCGCGCCGGCCCAGGAGCCCTCCATCCGGTCCGCCGGGATCGCGCCCTCGTCGACGATCGCCAAAGCCGCCATCAGCTGTTCGGTGAAATAACCGCTGCGGCGGTCATCGCAGGCGAGCGTCGCAAGTGCATTCATCGTCGATACGCCGCCAAAGTAGCTGCCGAAGTTCGTTTCCATTCCCCAGAATGCGACCAGATAGCGTGGCGGCACGCCGTAACCGCGGTAAATGTCGCGAAGCAGATCCTCATGGCGTTCGAGCAGTTCACGGCCCTTGTCGACCCGCGTATCCGTGACCCGGCGCCCGAGGTACTCGCTGAAAGGCGTCGTGAATTCGGGCTGGGAGCGATCGAGTTCGACCACGCGCTCGATCCGCTCCACGCTCGCAAGACTCTCGTCGATGACGGGGGCGGATATGTCGTGGCGGGCGGCCTCGTCCCGGAGGTCGGAGACGCAGGCGGAGAAGGCATCAACCGTCGCCGCCTGCGCGCTGCCGGCGAACGGGAGCAGGCACAGGACGGCACGGAACAGCTGTTTCGGGGCGATCATCAAAGTGGCCGTGGCAGCGGGGATGCTGCGGTAATGGGTAACGGAAACGCACAAAGCGGACTGTAACGCGTGCAACGCCTCCAGGGTAGCGCCACGCATCCCCGATTTGCGCCCGCTGATCGGCACGTCGGAAACAGCAGCGCCGTGGCGCTCCATTCGTGTATCGGGGAGCCGGACCCGAAGCCGAAAATCGTATAATCTGCGCCTCCGGGGGATACGGCCGTCGGCGCCGGCCGGGCGTCGGCAGCGGTAACCGGCGCCACGTGCAGCGGGGATCCCACCAGCGTGGCGGTTTATGATCACCGGGAGCCGATGCCACCGTGGCCATCCCGGCGACAGGATCAATAAGCGAGGGATTCCGGATGTCCGGGCACGATTGCGATACCGACGACAGTACGCCCGTCCACGCCGTGGATGCGGAGCAGGTGCTGTCCGATCTCGATACGCGGAGCCGGGGACTCACCGGGGACGAAGCGGCCAATCGTCGCGAGCAATACGGCGACAACCGATTGCCCGAGCCCGGCTCGCGGGGCCGGTTGTCCCGCTTCTTCGCCCAGTTCAACGACACCCTCATCTACGTGCTTCTGGTCGCCGGTGCGGTAACCGCGCTGCTCGAGCAATGGGTCGATAGCGGCGCCATCTTCGGCATCGTGGTCATCAACGCGATCATCGGCTTCTTCCAGGAAGGCCGCGCCGAGCAAGCACTCGCCGCCATCCGGAACATACTCACACAGACCGCGACCGTGCGCCGGGATGGCCGGCGAACCACGGTCGATGCGGTGCAACTCGTACCTGGTGATATCGTGGTGCTCGGTCCCGGCGACAAAGTACCTGCCGACGTGCGTCTCACCCGCGTGCGTGAACTGCGCGTTGACGAATCGCCGCTCACCGGAGAATCCGAACCGGTCGACAAGAGCACCGATCCGGTCGCCGCTGACGCGGCGCTGGGTGACCGTCGGAGTCTCGCCTTCTCCGGCACGCTTGTGACGAGTGGCGACGGCGAAGGCGTCGTTTTCGCCACCGGCGAGCGGACTGAAATCGGTGCCATGACGACAATGCTGGCGGGTGTCGAGCACGTCGCGACCCCGCTGACGCGCCAGATGCGCCGCTTCGGCAAGCGACTCACCGTCGCGATCATCGGCATCGCGACGCTCGTTTTCCTGCTGGCCACGACCGTACGCGGCTGGCCGTTGACTGATTCCTTCCTGGCCGCCGTCGGCCTCGCGGTTGCGGCGATCCCGCAGGGATTGCCGGCGATCATGACCATCACGCTTGCGGTCGGCGTCCAGGCAATGGCCCGGCGCAATGCCGTGGTCCGACGCATGCATGCGGCCGAGACGCTCGGCTCGGTCAACACCATCTGCTCCGACAAGACCGGCACCCTGACCCGTAACGAGATGACCGCGGTCACGCTGGCACCGGCCGGCGATACGCTGGAAGTCACGGGCACCGGCTATGCCCCGGAAGGCGAGTTCCGCCGTGGTGAGACGGCTGTTGATCCGTTGGCCGAGGAAAGCCGCGCCGAGCTGCTGCGCGCCTGCCTGCTCTGCAACGATGCCAGCATTTCAAGCGATGCGTCCGGGCAATGGCAACTGGACGGGGATCCAACCGAAGGCGCGCTGATCACGGTCGCCCGCAAGGCGGGACTGGACCCGGATGCCGAGCAGGAACGCCGGCCACGGATCGACGAATTGCCATTCGCATCCGAGCACCGATACATGGCGACGCTGCACGGCGGCGAAGACGACCATACGCGTGTCTACGTCAAAGGCGCCCCGGAACAGATCCTGGGCATGTGTGGGCACAGGGTTACGGCCAACGGTGTCGAGGCTCTCGACCCGGACGCCTGGCATGAACGGGCCGAGGCGATCGCCGCGGAAGGCCAGCGCGTACTCGCGCTCGCCCGGATCACCCTGCCCGCGGACCAGCAGCACCTCGATCACAAGGACATTACGGCCGATCTTGAATTGCTTGGCCTCATCGGGCTGATCGATCCACCGCGCGAGGATGCACTCACGGCGGTCGCGGAATGCCAGCAGGCCGGAATCCGCGTGAAGATGATTACCGGCGATCATGCGACGACGGCCGCGGCCGTGGCGAAAGCCATGGGGATCCACGAAGAGATGGCCGTAGCGCTGACCGGCAATGATCTGGACTCGATGGACGAGCAGCGCCTCGCGGCCGAGGTCGTACGCGTTGACGTGTTCGCACGGGTCAGTCCGCAACATAAACTGCGTCTGGTGGAGGCCCTTCAGGCGCAGGGGCAGGTTGTCGCGATGACCGGCGACGGCGTCAACGACGCCGCCGCGGTCAAACGGGCCGACGTCGGTATCGCCATGGGATGCAAGGGCACCGAGGTCGCCAGGGAAGCGGCCGATATCGTCCTCACGGACGACAACTTCACGTCCATAGCGGCCGCCGTCCGATATGGGCGCTCCGCCTACGACAACATCAAACGCTCGGTACACTTCCTCCTGCCGACGAACGGCGGCGAGGCGCTCGCGATCGTCGCCGCGGTGATCGCCGGCATGCAGCTGCCGGTCACGCCCGTGCAGATTCTCTGGGTGAACATGGTCACCGCGGCCACGCTGGGCCTGTCGCTGGCCTTTGAGCCAGCCGCCCGCCATGTCATGCGCAGACCACCCCGGCCGGCGGGTGAATCCGTACTCCGGCGCGCCCTGGTCGGACGCATCGCGCTGGTCGCGTTCACCATGCTCGCAGGCACGTTCGGCGTTTACAGCGTGTTGCGCCACGCCGGAATCGAACTCGACACCGCGCGCACCGCCGCGGTCAATACCCTGGTGCTGTTCGAGGTCTTCTACCTGTTCAATGCACGCCTGCTGAACCAACCGCTCCGCCACTGGCGCGATCTTGGAGGCAACACGGCCATCTGGTACTCCGTGGGGACCGTCGTGCTGTTGCAGCTCGCGTTCACGTACGCCCCACCGATGCAGGTGCTGTTCGGTTCCGCGGCACTGCCTGCGATCTACTGGCTGCTTCTGATCCCGCTCACATTCCTGGTGATACCGATCGTCGAACTCGAGAAATTCTTCATCGAAAAACGTCGTAAGCGCGGCCAGGGTACGGGATTGCCGTCCGGGGCATGATCCTTACACTGTCGGCTCCTTCGTACTGACGGACCCCGCGTGCCCTCCAACGGTCCCGGCAGCGAGCTGAACGGAACCAGCAACGCCCCCGGCCGCCCGCGCACGGGGCTCGTGCTGCGCCTGTTCCTGCCATTCGCCGCGGGTTATTACCTGTCCTACGTGTTTCGTACCGTTAACGCGGTAGCGGCACCGGATCTGGTCGCCGATACGGGCCTCGGCGCCGACGCGCTCGGCTTCCTGACCAGCATGTACATGGCCGCTTTCGCGGTGCTCCAGTTGCCGTTGGGTATCCTCCTCGACCGCTTCGGTCCCCGTCGCGTCGAGGCGGCCCTGCTCACGCTCGCCGCCGCGGGTTCGCTCGTGTTCGCGTTCTCCGACGGCCTCCTCGGGCTGTCCATCGGCCGCGCCCTGATCGGCGCCGGCGTCTCCTGCTGCATGATGGCGGCGTTCAAGGCCTTCGCCATGTGGTTCGCCCCGCATCGGCTGCCGTCCGTCTACGCCTGCCTGCTGGCATTCGGCGCGCTCGGCGCGATCAGCGCTACGGTCCCGGTCGAGTGGTTCCTCGGGGTGCTGGACTGGCGGACGCTGTTCATCGGACTGGGTGTATTCGCTATGGCCCTCTCGCTGGCGGTGTTCACGATCGTCCCGGACCATCATGAACCGCCCGGCCATACGACCTTCACGGATCAGTTGCGCGGCCTCGGCCTCGTGTTTCGCGATCCGTTCTTCCTCGGTATCGCCCCGCTGGCCGCCGTATCGATGGGGACGTCCCTGTCGATCCACGGGCTTTGGGCGGGGCCCTGGCTGCGTGATGTCGCCGGTTTCGGGCGCGATGCGGTCGCCACCCATCTGCTGATCATCGCCGCGAGCCTGGGTATCGGTTTTCTCGCGCTCGGGCTGCTCACCGAACGGCTGACGCGTCTCGGACTGCGCCCGGTCACCGTCGCGGCCGGCGGTATGACGGCATTCATGATCGCCATTGCCATCCTCGCTGTCGGCCTCACCGGCCCCATGCTATGGGTGCTGCTCGTCGGCGTCGGCTTCCTCGCCGCATCGGGGAGCCTGAGCTACTCGCTGCTGTCGCGTCACTTCGGCCGCCATCTGGCCGGGCGCGCCAACACCGCCCTCAACGTGCTGGTATTTTTGGCCGCATTCACCATACAGTGGGCGATCGGCGGGGTGTTGAGCGGCTGGGAAGACCCGGTCACCCGCCAATACGATCCGGCCGGCTACCGGATCGCATTCGCCGCTACCGTGGTCCTGCAGGCGGTCGCCCTCGTGTGGTTCCTGCGGCAATACGCGGTTCATGGACAACGTGCACCCGAGGTAATCCCGGTTTCCGGGACTTCGGCCACTGCCGAGGAAGGTTGCGCCGAGTCGGTCGTCGTCCCGGAGGTCGATACGCGCCCGGAGACACCTCGCCGTTGACCGTGACTGACGCGCCTGCGCCTCCGAGCGAGATCGCATTGCGGATCGTGGATCGTGGATTCGTATGCGCGTCCACGCAGGGCGCGCGACTTGGCAGCGCACAGCGGGCGGGCCTATCCTCTGCGAAACGGTGATCCGGCGACCATCCGGCGCGAACCTCGCCGGTATTCACGAGTCAAAACGACGAGGCACATCATCATGGCCAAGGGCTTCGGTGACGAGGACGACGTCCACGAGCAGATCGAGAGCACCATCAACGACGAGGTGCAGCGGGCGCGCTCGTCCCTGCCCGAAGGCGAAAGCCTCACGCATTGCGAGGAATGCGACCGCCCGATCCCCGAAGCCCGCCGCCAGGCGCTCCCCGGCGTACGGCTCTGCGTCGCCTGCCAGGAAGAGCACGACCAGGAACACGGGCAGACCAGTCTTTACAACCGCCGCGGCAGCAAGGACAGCCAGCTGCGCTGAATCCGATCCCGTCGGCCTCGACGTCCGCTCCATGTAGCCCGGATGGAGGCGAAGCCGGAATCCGGGGTATCGACGTCCCGGATTCCGGCTTCGCCTCCATCCGGGCTACGAGCTGCGGTTTTGATCGAGTCCGGTATTTTGCAAAGACGGGTGCGCGTACGATTATCAGCAAGCCCACTCCCCAGCCGAACCTTGACACCGGGTTCGGTCGAAGAGTACCCCTGAAAAAAACACACAACCGGGGAATACCTTGCGCCTGCTGCGAATACTGCGACTCGACGACTCGGATGCAGAGGTCTACCT
>CAJXKK010000016.1 GCA_913055615.1 uncultured Ectothiorhodospiraceae bacterium | reverse complement strand
TAGCGCCTCCTATGGCGAGGAGGCGCAACGCCGCCAGGCGCCTCGAGGCCCGGCGAAAAGACGACGAACTTGCGTTAGAGGACACTGGGAGGGCGTGTGACATCGCTTACGGCAACACCGGCCTGGCGCGACGCCGCGGGCCACTACGACGCCACCGCGGGCATCACGCTCGAAGAGCTGTTCGCCGCCGATCCGCAGCGCGCCGAGCGGTTTACACGCTCGGCGGCCGGGGTCACGATCGATCAGTCCAAGACCCACCTCACGCCGGCCGCGCTGGCCTCGATGTTCGAGCTCGCGTACCAGGAGGATGTCCTCGGCTGGCGCGATCGCATGCTGGGCGGCGAACGGATCAATTCGACCGAGGACCGACCGGCGCTCCATGTGGCCCTGCGGACACCGGAGCTGGGCCGGCTGACGGTCGAGGGGCAGCGTGTCGATACGGCCGTGGACGCGGTCAGGGCGCGCATGCGTGAACTGGTCGACGCGGTCCGTTCAGGGCACCCATGGGGGGCGTCCGCCGGCGTCATCACCGATGTCGTGCACATCGGCATCGGCGGTTCCGATCTGGGGCCTCGGCTCGCCTGCGAGGCGCTGTCTTCGCCCGGCGAGGACGGTCCACGGGTCCATTTCATCGCCAATATCGACCCGGCCGAGCGGGATGCGGTATTTGCCGGGCTGGATTCGGCCCGCACCCTGGTCATCGTCGCGTCCAAGACCTTCAGTACGCTGGAGACGCTGGCGAACGCGCGTGCCGCCCATGGTCTGCTGGCCAGCGCGCTCGGCGAGGCCGCGGCGGCGGAACGCTTTGTCGCCATTACCGGGCGCGCGGACCGCGCCCGTGAGTGGGGCGTGGCGGACGAGCGCATCCTGCCGCTCCCGGACTGGGTAGGCGGGCGCTATTCCCTTTGGTCGGCGATCGGGTTGCCGGTCGCAATGGCGGTCGGCATGGACCGTTTCGAGGCGCTGTGCGCGGGGGCGGCGGCGATGGATCGGCACTTCCGCGACGCCCCGGCCGAGGACAATCTGCCGCTGCGCCTGGCGTTGGTGGATATCTGGTACACCAATTTCGTCGCCGCCGGCTGCCGCGTGATCGTGCCCTACGCCCACCGGCTGCGCAGCCTGCCGCATTACCTCCAGCAACTCGAGATGGAATCGAACGGCAAATCCGTCGATCGTCACGGCCAGACGCTCGACTACGCGACCGCCCCCGCCATCTGGGGCCAGCAGGGAACGAACGGGCAGCACGCGTTCTTCCAGTGGCTGCACCAGGGCAGCTGGCGCGTGCCCTGCGACATCATCGCCGTGCGCGAGCCGGGGGGCGACCGCGACGCGCTGGCGGCGAACGCGTTCGGCCAGGCCGCGGCGCTGCTCGCGGGCCGCGACCAGGAGACCCTGCGGCGCGCCGACGTGCCCGAATCGCTGCGCCCCCACCGCGCCATGCCCGGCGACCGGCCTACGACCACGCTGCTGCTGGATGGGCTGACCCCTGAGACCCTTGGGGCACTGCTCGCGCTGCATGAGCACCGCGTCTTCTGCCAGGCCATGGTCTGGCGGATCAACCCCTTCGATCAGTGGGGGGTGGAGCTGGGCAAGGAGCGCGCCGGCGCGCTCGTGCCGGTCCTGCGCGGCGAGGAGGATGCAGCGGAATGGGATGGTTCGACGCGTGGTCTGGTCGCGCGTTGGCGGGGTAGCGTGTAGGCGGCAGGGCCAAGGGCCAAGGGCCAAGGGCCAAGGGCCAAGGGCCAAGGGCCAAGGGCCAAGGGCCAAGAATTGCAGGCCAGGTAATCCCCGTGCGGCGTCATCCGGATCGCTGTCGGCACGTGCTGCCCCGGATTCCGTTTCACTCCATCCGGGCTACGCGGGGAAACGATCCATGCGACCAGGCCGTAGCCCGGATGGAGCCGAAGGCGGAATCCGGGAACCGTGCGTTTCGCTTCAACGCGGTGCGCGCGGATCGCCGGCGTGCTGGAGGAGGGGGATGAGCGGCGCGCCGCTGGATGCCTTGACCTGCTTGGTCACGATGTAGGTGAAGTAGCGGTCGATCCCCACCTCGGACAGCAGCAGGCGGTCGATGACGCGCTGATAGTGATCGATATCGAGCGCCACCACCTTGAGCAGGTAATCGATCCCTCCACCGGTGGCGTAGCACTCGACGATCTCGGAGACGTCCGCGACCGCGTGTTCGAAGGCCTCGAAGTCCTTCGCCTTGTGGCTGCGCAGCGTGACCTCCACGAGGATGGTCGCGGTGTGCAGCAGCCGGTCCAGTTCGATCTCCGCGTGATACCCGCGGATCAGCCCGTCCTGTTCAAGCCGCCGCATCCGTTCCCAGCAGGGGCTGGGCGAGAGCCCGATCTCCTCGGCCAGCTTGATCTTGGTGATGCGGCCGTTGCGCTGCAGCGCGGCGAGGATGCGGACATCGAAGGCGTCGAGCTTTGGGGCGTTGCCGTTCGCGGACATCGGATGTACTCGCACACAAGCGGTGGTTGGTCGATCGCCCGGGGAGCGTTGTCGCCGCGATTGGTCCGGGTCAGCCGCGGAGGTTAGTGCGTGCGCCCCTGGCGTGCAACTGCTCGCAGCGGACCCGCGTATCGCCTGATCGGTATCGCCTAATAGCCGCGCCCGCGGTCGATCCGATGCGGGATCGGCTGATCGGCCTGATCCGCGTGGATACCGCGTACCACGGCCTCGGCGCCGGTCTCCGGGTTGGTCAGGCTGGCGATGTGCGGGGTGACGGTGATGTGCGGGTGGCGCCAGAACGCGTGATCGAGGGGCAGGGGCTCGTCCCGGAACGCGTCGAGCACGGCATGACCCAGTCGCCCCTCACCCAGCGCGATGAGCAGATCGTCCTCGACCAGGTGTTGCCCGCGCGCGGCGTTGATCAAAGTGGCCCCCGGCGACATGCGCCGGAACCGCGTACCATTCAGGATGCCGCGTGTTTGCCCGGTCAGGGGCAGCAGGCAGATCACGATATCGCTGCGCCCGAGCAGCCAGTCGAGGCCGTCATCCCCGCTCACACTCTCCACGCCGGGGATCTCATACTCCGAGCGCGCCCAGCCGGCCACATCGAAGCCGAGGCCGCTCAGCGTCCGGGCGCAGGCGCCGCCGAGCTCGCCCAGGCCCAGCAGCCCGATCCGGCGCTCCCCGGGCCGGGCCTGGGGATGGATCCGCCACTCGGCCGCGGCCTGCTGGTGTTCGTAATCCGCCATATGGCGGTGGCGTCGGAGCACCTGGTAGGTCACGTATTCGATCATGCCCTCGGTCAGGGCCGGATCGACCATGCGCACCAGCTCCACGCCTTCAGGGACCTCCGCCCCCATCAGGTGATCGACGCCCGCCCCGAGTGAGAAGACGACGCGCAGCGCGGGCAGCTCGTGCAGGAAGCCATCCGGCGAGGCCCAGATCAGGGCGTATTCGATATCGTCTACGGCACCCGTATCCGGCCACACCCGCACGTCCAGGCCGGGGTCAC
Source organism: uncultured Ectothiorhodospiraceae bacterium (assembly GCA_913055615.1). Classification (GTDB taxonomy): domain Bacteria; phylum Pseudomonadota; class Gammaproteobacteria; order XJ16; family Halofilaceae; genus Halofilum. The sequence goes on along the minus strand of CAJXKK010000016.1, from coordinate 57,752 downwards.
GCCGGCGCAACGCGTCGCTCCAGGTACCCGCGGGATCCGAAGGGCTACGGAAAAGCAGCGTCGGCATGACAACTCCCGTAATCCATTGTTTTATCAGTGTTCCGGGTCGCGCCGACTCGGCGCGTACGGTCGATTATGCTCGCGTCACGGCGGTCGCGGCGCAAGTCGTGCTTGAATCGGCACAAAATTGCGGTCTACACTCGGGTCAATCCGAGCCGGTGGTACTCAGCCATTATCCCGACGAGCATGATCGACGAATCGGTTGTTGAACGAGCCGGATGGGCATCACGGCATCGTGCCGGGCGTGTCGTATGGCGACGCCCGTGGACACCCTCGACGCGCAATGCCCGCCCGCGTTTCCCCGATCGTACGACCCATTCGTACCGCCATCGCTCCGCTTTTTCATTCCGCCCCTTTCCCTCTCGAATGCGCCCGGCGACCGTCGCCGTTTGCGCCCATGCGTTCTCTGCTCCGGGCGTATCCGGCCGCCATGCAGTCCAACCATCCGGAGCCCGAGTATGAGCCAGAGCGTCCGCGCCTTGCCGATCCATCGCCTGCTCGGTGCCATGGCCGCCGCCGCCTTCGTGCCGGTTTCAGTGGCGTGGGCGCAGACGGACGGCGATGCGCTGACCATTGTCAGTTGGGGCGGCGTGTATCAAAAGAGCCAGCGCGAGGCGTACTTCAAGCCGTTTATGCAAGAGACGGACGTCGCGATCGAAGAGGATACCTATCCCGGTGACTTCGACGAGGTCATCGAGCAGGTCGAGTCGGGCAACGTGACCTGGGATGTCGTCGACGTCACGCTGTCCGATGCGATCCGCGGCTGTGAGGGCGGGTACCTCGAACCGATCCCGCCGACGATCCTGAGCCCGTCGCCCGACGGTACGCCCGCGATGGACGACTTCCTGCCGAATACGCTGCACGAGTGCGCCATTGGCACGATCCTGTGGTCGACGCTGTGGGCGTACAACAAAGGCGCATTCGAGGGCGAGGCGCCGGACAGTGTCGAGGACGTGTTCGATGTGGATGCCTTCCCGGGTGTGCGCGGTATGCGCAAGACTCCGCGCAATAACCTTGAGTGGGCGCTGATGGCCGATGGTGTTGCGCCGCAGGATGTTTATGCGGAATTGCGCACGGATGACGGCGTTGATCGCGCCTTCGACAAACTGGAAACGATCCGCGATGACATCCGCTGGTGGGAGGATGGCGAGAAGCCCCAGGAGTGGCTGGAGAATGGCGAGGTGTCGATCTCGACCGCGTATAACGGCCGTGTCTTCAACTCGATTATCAAGCAGGGCAAGAATTTCGAATACATCTGGGATGGCCAGATGTGGGATATCGACCTCTGGGTCATTCCGCGTGGCGCGGACAATCTCGCCAGCGCGCTCGAATTCATCGCCTTCTCTACTGGCACCCGACCGCTCGCGGAGGCAACGGAATACGTGGCCTACGCGCCATCTCGCAAGTCGTCGCTGCCACTGGTCCGCCGCGAGTATCAGTCACACATGCCGACCGCACCGAGCAATTTCCGCAATGCCCTGCAGAACAACTTCATCTGGTGGTCCGAGAACAAGGAGCGCATGGATGAACGTTTCGATGCATGGCTCGGTGAGGGCGGATGAGCAACACCGGGAACCGCCGCGCGGTGCGTTGAATTCGCCCGTGGGCTGTGTTTAGATCAAAATGCGTTTAGTGCTGCATAACAATTACACAAGGGAGTCGCCGGCCAATGTCGACCGATGATGCGTTTGTCAGTTTCAGTGAAGTCCAGAAGAGTTACGACGGCGAGACCCTTGTCGTAAAGAACCTGAATCTGGATATCGCGCGTGGCGAATTCGTCACCATGCTGGGCCCGTCGGGTTCCGGCAAAACCACCTGCCTCATGATGCTCGCGGGTTTCGAGCCCGCCACGCACGGCGAGATCTACCTCGACGGCAGCGCCATCAACAAGCTCGCCCCGCACAAGCGCGGCATCGGCATGGTGTTCCAGAACTACGCGCTGTTCCCCCATATGACCGTGGGCGAGAACGTCGCTTTCCCGCTGCAGGTGCGCAAGTACTCCAAATCCGAGGTCGACGAGCGCGTGAAAAAGGCGCTCGACATGGTGCGCCTGGGCGCGTTCGCCAACCGCCGCCCCGCGCAGCTCTCGGGCGGGCAGCAGCAGCGCGTGGCATCGGCCCGTGCGCTGGTGTTCGAGCCCAAGCTCGTGCTGATGGACGAGCCACTGGGCGCGCTGGACAAGAACCTGCGCGAGGAGATGCAGTACGAGATCAAGCATCTTCATGAAGACCTCGGCATTACCATGGTCTACGTGACCCATGACCAGTCCGAGGCGCTCACCATGTCGAACCGCATCGCGGTGTTCGATGACGGCATCGTCCAGCAGCTGGCCGATCCGCCCACGCTCTACGAGGAGCCGATCAACGCCTTCGTGGCGTACTTCATCGGTGAGAACAACCGCTTCTACGGCAAGGTCACCGACATGAATGACGAGCGCTGCACGGTAGAGCTGGAAGGCGGTACTGAGGCGAAGATCGCGTGCAAGCCGGTCAACGTCAGTGGCGTCGGCGACCGCACGACGCTCTCGCTGCGCCCGGAGCGCGTCAAGGTCAATCCGGCGGAAGGCGAGTGCGACAATGTGCTCGACGGCACGGTGCGCGAACTGATCTATCTCGGCGACCATATCCGTACACGAGCGTCGGTCGGCGACAACGACGAATTCATCGTCAAGATTCCGAATGCACAGGGTCATGCCAGCCTGAAAAGGGGTGACCAGGTGTGCTTCGGCTGGGCGGCGGAGGACTGCCGCGCGCTCGACGCGTAGTCGTCCCCGGATATTCCGTCCATCACCTATACTGACTTCCGGGACGGGTCGCGCCTGTGCGTGCCCCGCCGGACTGGCAGTAAACCGTCGGCGGACTGCCGACAGTCACAACGAGGGGAATGCACAATGAACCACGCTTTCAAGACGACGGCCGTGGCCGGCGTTACGGCTATGGGCCTTCTGGCCGCGCCTGCCGCCACATTCGCGGCCGAGTCGCTCACGATTGTTTCGTGGGGCGGCGCATACGAAGAGAGCCAGCGTAAGGCCTATTACGAGCCCTACACGGAGATGACCGGTACCGAGATCACGCAGGTATCGAAGTCCGCCAACGGTCTCGCGGGCGTCCGCTCGCAGGTCGAGGCGGGCAACGTCACCTGGGATGTGGTCGACATGCTCGAGGGTCCGGCGATCCGGGCCTGTGATGAGGGCATCATCGAGCCGATCGATCACGACGAGATCCTGAAGCCGGCGCCGAACGGCGACAGCCCGAGCGAGGACTTCATCCCGGAACTGGGCGAATGCTTCGTACCGGAAATCCTGTACGCAACCCTGTTCGCCTACAACGCCGAGATGTTCGACGGTGACAACCCGTCGACCGTCAAGGACGTGTGGAACACGGCCGACTACCCGGGCAAGCGTTCGCTGCAGAAGATCCCGGCCGGCAACCTTGAGTGGGCCCTGATGGCCGACGGCGTCGATCACGAAGAGGTCTACGACGTGCTCGATTCCTCCGACGGCGTTGGTCGTGCCTTCAATAGCCTGAACAAGATCAAGGGCGACGTGGTCTGGTGGTCGGAAGGCGCCCAGCCGCCGCAGCTGCTGGCGGACGAGGAAGTCTCCATCGCCACCGGCTACAACGGCCGTTTCTTCAACGCCCAGGTGGTCGAGGATCAGCCGATCGAGATCATGTGGGACGGCCAGCTGTTCGAGGTCGACGGCTGGGTCGTGCCGCAGGGCAAGCTGACCGACGAGGTCAAGCAGTTCCTGCGCTTCTCGACCGACACGAAGCGACTCGCCGATCAGGCCAAGTACATTTCTTATGGCCCGGCGCGTCATTCCTCGGCCCCGATGGTCGGAAAGCATAAAGAAACGGGCGTCGAAATGAGCCCGCATATGCCGACCAATCCGGAAAACCTGAAGACCGCCATCCCGAAGGATGCGGTGTTCTGGGCGGATAAAGGCGACTCGCTCTCCGAGCGTTTCAACGCCTGGCTTGCGATGTAAGCAGGCAAGGCGGCCGGCCCCGTTCGCGGGGCCGGCCGGTAGGCGGGGCGGCATCAGCCGCCCCGCTTCCCTACCGCTTTTCAGGTGCGGTTGACCGCCCCGCGGGGCAGGTCCGACAACGATAACAACCCTGGTGCGCAGAGGGCCTTACAATGGCGCAACATGAATCCGCAACGCCCGCCGCCGATGATGTGATGCGGGCGGCCGACGGGAAACCGCTCAAGGACAGTCTTCGTCGCTCGATGCGACGGGCGAAGACGAAAGCCCTGCTGCTGGTGGCCCCGCTCGGACTCTTTATCCTGTTTTCCTTCGCGCTGCCGATCGCCGACATGGTCAAGCGCAGCTTCTACAGCCCCGAAATTCAGAACGTTCTCCCCGAGACCGCCGAGCTGCTCGGCGACTGGGACGGGGACGGGCTCCCGCCCGAACAGATCTATGCCACGTTCGCGAAGGAGCTGGCCCAGGCTGATGAAAACCGCAATGTCGGCGTGGTCTCGCAGCGCGTGAACTACGTCATGCCCGGTGCGCGCAGCCTGTTCTCCGGAACGGCGCGAAAACTGGGCAATGTCGATAGTGGGCCGTACAAGCCCGCCATGATCGAGATCGACGAAGACTGGGGCGACCCCGAGGTCTGGTCGATCCTCAAGCGCGAGGCCTATCCGATTACGATGGCGTACTATCTGTCGGCCGTGGATCTGCGCTACAACGCGGCGGGCGAGATCGAGGCCGTGGCCAGTTACATGCAGATCTATCAGAAGCTGTTCTGGCGCACGCTCTGGATGAGTGTGCTCATTACCGTAATGACGATCCTGCTGGGCTTCCCGGTTTCCTACCTGCTCGCCAATCTGCCGGTACGGACGAGCAACCTGCTCATGATCCTGGTGCTGCTGCCGTTCTGGACATCGCTGTTGGTGCGGACCTCATCGTGGATCGTGATCCTGCAGTCCGAGGGGGTGCTGAACGACGTTTTGGTGACGTTTGGCATCTTCTCCAACGATAATCGACCGCAGATGATCTACAACAAGATCGGCACGATCGTCGGCATGACGCACATCCTCCTGCCGTTCATGATCCTGCCGCTCTACAGCGTCATGAAGGGGATACCACCAAGTTATCTGCGGGCGGCCCGGTCGCTGGGGGCGAATCCGGTAGTGGCCTTCGTGCGCGTGTACGTACCCCAGACGATACCGGGGATCGGCGCGGGCAGTATCCTCGTATTTATCCTGTCGATCGGCTACTACATCACGCCGGCATTGATCGGTGGTTCCAGCGGCCAGCTCATCAGCAACTTCATCGCCTACCACATGCAGCAGTCGCTGAACTGGCATCTGGCGGCGGCACTGGGGTCGATCCTGTTGTTCGTCGTGCTGGGTCTGTATTACATCTATAACAAGCTCGTCGGTGCCGACGCGCTGAAGCTCGGCTAACGGGGACGATAATCATGGGGATTCCAATCTACGCTGGCCGGCTCGAGCGCACCTGGTATTACACGTACCGTGTGATCTGCGGCCTGATCTTCTTCTTCCTGATTACGCCGATCGTGGTGATCGTGCCGCTTTCGTTCAACGCGGAGCCGTACTTCACGTTCACCCGCGAGATGTTGACGCTGGATCCCGCGGGCTTTTCGCTCCGCTGGTACCAGGAGTTCCTGAACAGCGAGCAGTGGATGGAGGGGATCAAGAATACGTTCATTATCGCGATCGCCTCGACCTTCCTCGCGACCTCGCTGGGGACCATCGCCGCCCTCGGACTGTCGAAGCCGTATATGCCCTACAAGAATGCGATCATGGCCCTGCTCATCTCGCCGATGGTGGTGCCGCTGATCATCTCGGCGGCCGGCATGTACTTCTTCTATTCGTCTATCGGGCTGTCATCGACGTACCCGGGGATCATCCTCGCGCATACGGCGCTGGGAACGCCATTCGTGATCATCACGGTGACGGCGACGCTCGTGGGCTTCGATCAGACGCTGGTCCGGGCCTCGGCGAATCTCGGCGCGGACCCCACGACCACGTTCTTCAAGGTGATCATGCCGCTGATCGCGCCGGGCGTGATCTCGGGTGCGCTGTTCGCGTTCATCACCTCGGTCGACGAGATCGTGATCGTGTACTTCATCGCGGGGCCGGATCAGACCACCGTGCCGCTGAAGATGTTCTCCGGCATCCGTGAAGAGATCAGCCCGACCATCCTGGCCGTGGCATCGATCCTCGTCGGGCTCTCGATTATCCTCCTGACGACGCTGGAACTGATCCGGCGCCGGAACGAGCGGCTGCGCGGTATCGTGCCCCAATAATACAAAGACACCGCGGACCGATCGGTGTGCATGCCGCACCGATCGGTCCTGGAGACTGTCATGTCGGTATACAATGGAATTCTGGTCGCGGCCGATGGCTCGGATCCATCCAAGCGGGCCGTCGAGCGCGCCGCGCGGCTGGCGGCCCACGAGGAGACGCCGCTGTACATCCTGAACGTGATCCGGGACATGCAGTTCCCGGAGTCGCTGAAGCGGATGGCGGAAGTGGAGCGGCTGGTCGGTAGCCGGTCGGATCTGCTGCATTACGTCGCCGACAAGATCCTCGGCGACGCGGAGAAAGGAGCCCGTAAACAGAAGGCGAAAACCATCCACACGCGTACGGCGGAGGGGGATCCCGCCACCCGGATCGTCGAGCAGGCCGATGCTGACAAGGCGGATCTGATCGTGATCGGCACGCGCGGTCTGGGCGGGGTCGCCGGGGCACTGCTGGGCAGCGTCTCGCGGAAGGTATCGAATCTCGCGGACCAGGATGTCCTGATCGTCCGCTGATCCCGGTGCCCCGGTAGCCGACGGTAACGCCCCCATCGGCAGGGCGTCGGTGGCGTGCTCCGGGCCCCGATCCGGAGGCAGCTAATGCGGTTCGAGCATCGAGTGGTACTGGTTACCGGTGCGGCGCGCGGCATCGGCCGCGGCTGCGCCGAGTATTTCCTGCGCGAAGGCGCCAGCGTCCTGCTGACGGATATCGACGCCGATGCCGGCCGCGAGACGGCCGATGCGCTCGCGTCGGTCGCGGTGACTCCCGATGCGTTGCGGTTTGTCCACTGCGATGTGTCCGACCGCGCGTCGGTTCAGCAGGCGGTCGATCTGGCCGTGTCCAGCTGGGGGCGGCTGGATGTCTGCGTCGCGAATGCCGCGGTCGTCCACGGCGCGGATTTCCTCGATATCGAGGAAGAAGATTTCGACCGTGTACTCGATATCAATCTCAAGGGCGTCTTCCTGACCGGTCAGGCGGCCGCGCGCGCGATGGTGCGATGCGGCAATGGCGGCAGCATCGTCAATATGTCCTCGATCAATGCCGACGTCGCCCTGCCCAACCAGGTCCCGTACTGCGTCGCCAAGGGCGGCATCCAGCAGCTGACCAAAGTGATGGCCCTGTCGCTGGCCGAGCACGGGATCCGCGCGAATGCGGTCGGCCCCGGATCGATCGGGACCGAGATGCTCGAGTCGGTCATCTCGAGCGATCCGGCGGCGCGGAAGAAAGTCCTCTCCCGCACCCCCGCCGGCCGCCTCGGCCGCGTCGAGGAGATCGCCGCCGTCACCGCGTTCCTCGCCTCGGACGAGGCCTCGTACGTAACCGGCCAGACCCTCTACGCCGACGGCGGCCGCCTCGCCCTCAACTACACCGTCCCGGTCCCCGACGACGACTGATTCTTTCTGATGTGCCCGTGACGTGTGGCTCGTTGACCGGACGCCGCAGTGGATTTGCGCGTGCATTTTTCCTGCGTTGTTTCCTCTCACGCAGAGCCGCGGAGCGCGCCAAGAAGAGGGTAGATCGAGATACGTGCCACTACCTGGCTGTAGGAGCGAGCTTGCTCGCGAACCGGTCGACATTGCCGGCAAGGCCGCGACCCTGCTTGATACACAAACCGACCAGTGACCGCCCTCCCTGCGTCCTCCGCGCCTCCGCGAGAGGGAACACGAGGACGCTGACCGACTAAAACGCCTGTCGATATAGCCAATCCGCGGGCTCGTTGCGCCTGGCTTTTCGGTTGTCCGGGCGGTTCGCGAGCAAGCTCGCTCCTACAGTCACGGAGCACCCGTGTCAGCGCCCCTTCATCTATTCGCCTTTCTCCGCGCGGTCCGCGGCTCTGCGTGAGTAACTACCCGCATCAATTGCATCGACGCCGTCCGATCCCGCCCATGACCCATCAGGCTGCTCCGCCAGGCCGATTCACCAGCGCCAGCCCGACCATGATCACGGCCATACCGACGAGCGCCATCGGGCCCAGGGTCTCGCCGAACAGAAGCCAGGCGTAGCCGGCGGCCGTCGGTGGGACGAGGTAGAACAGGCTGGTGACGCGCGAGGCCTGGCCGCGGCGGAGGAGGAAAAACAGCAGCGAGATCGCACCCAGTGAGAGCACCACGCTGAGCCAGGTCAGGGCGAAGATGAATTCGGTGGTCCATTGCAGGGGCTGGTCATCGAAGAGCAGGGCGACCGGGACCAGCACGATCGCGGCCGCAACGTACTGGATAGTCGTGCCGCTGCGCAGATCGAGGTCAGGGCAGAAACGCTTCTGGTACAGGGTGCCGACCGTGATCGCGAGCAGGGCGATCAGGGGGCAGACGAGCGCGGCCATGCCCTCGCTGTCCGGCAGACGGATGCGCTCACCGAGTACCAGCAAGAGCCCGAGAAAACCAAGCACGAATCCGAGCCATTGCCGGCGTGAGAGCCGTTCACCCAGCAAGGGCCCGACGGCGAAGGCGGTGAGCACTGGCTGAGTACCGACGATCAGGGCGGTCACCCCGGCCGGCACGCCGGCATCGATCCCGGCGAAAACGCCGCCGAGATACACGCCATGCAGCAGCACTCCGGCCGTCGCGATGTGCAGCCAGGTCCACGGGTCCCGCGGCCAGGGGGCCCGCCACAGAATCGCGACCAGCCCGATCAGTCCCGCGACGATCACGAAGCGGATCGCGAGGAAGTCGAACGGTCCCGCCCACGGGAGCCCGTACTTCGCACCGACGAAGCCGGTGCCCCAGAGGGCGACGAAGCCGAGGCCCGCCGCGGTCTCCGGTGTCGGCCGGGCGGGCAAGCCGGCTTACTTCATGGTCGGCATGGCGAACTGTGCGGGTGCTTCCTCGTCCGTCGGCCAGCGGGCCGTGACCGTCTTCATGCGGGTGTAGAAGCGTACGCCGTCGGGGCCGTGCACGTGCAGCGGGCCGAACAGGGAGCGCTTCCAGCCGCCGAAGCTGTGGAAGGCCATCGGGACCGGGATCGGCACGTTGATGCCCACCATGCCGCACTCGACGTGATGCGCGAACTCGCGCGCCAGGCCGCCGTCGCGGGTGAAGATGGCCGTTCCGTTGCCGAACTCGTGGTCGTCGACCAGCTGGACGGCCGACCGGAAGTCCGGCGCGCGGACGACGATCAGTACCGGGCCGAAGATCTCCTCCTGATAGATCCGCATGTCCGAAGTTACGCGGTCGAACAGGCAGCCGCCGAAGAAGTAGCCCTCCTCGTGGCCCTCGACGGTCAGGTCGCGGCCGTCGACGACCAGTTCCGCGCCTTCCTCGACGCCGAGGTCGACGTAGCCGCTGACCTTTTCGCGGTGTTCCTTCGTGACGAGCGGCCCCATCTCCACGCCCTCGCGCGTGCCCGGACCGACCTCCAGCGCGCGCACCTTCGGCGCGAGCGCCTCGACCAGCCGATCAGCGGTCTCGTCACCCACGGCCACGGCCACGGAGATCGCCATGCAGCGCTCGCCGGCGGAGCCGTAGCCCGCGCCCATGAGCGCGTTTGCGGCCTGGTCGGTATCCGCGTCGGGCATGACCAGCATGTGGTTCTTGGCGCCGCCCAGGGCCTGCACGCGTTTGCCGTGCTCGCTGCCGACCCGGTAGATGGTCTCCGCGATCGGCGTGGAGCCGACGAAGCTGATGGCGTCGACGTGCTCATCGGTGAGCAGCGTCTCGACCGCCTCGCGGTCGCCGTTGACCACGTTGAACACGCCTTCCGGCAGCCCGGCCTCATGCAGGAGCTCGGCGACGCGCATCGGGCACGACGGGTCCTTCTCGGACGGCTTCAGGACGAACGTGTTGCCGCATGCGATGGCGATGGGGAACATCCACATCGGCACCATCGCGGGGAAGTTGAACGGTGTGATGCCGGCGCAGACACCGACGGGCTGCTGGACGGACCAGCTGTCGACGCGGGTGCCGACGTTCTCCGAATGCTCGCCCTTGAGCAGGTGCGGGATGCCGCAGGCAAACTCGACGACCTCCATGCCGCGCGTGACCTCGCCGCGCGCGTCGGACATGACCTTGCCGTGCTCCGACGACACGAGGCCGGCGAGCTCCTCGAAATGCTCTTCCATCAGCGCCTTGAAGCGGAACAGCACGCGGGCGCGCGCCAGGGGCGTACGGGCGGCCCACTCGGGCAGCGCGGCACGGGCGGCTAGGATGGCCTCGCGCGTGTCGTCGGCGGAGGCGTAGGCCAGCGTGGCCGTCGCCTTGCTGGTGGCGGGATTGTACACCTCGCCGCTGCGCTCGCCCGCGCCGCTGCGGTGCTCGCCGTTGATCCAGTGGCCGATCTTCTTGCTCATGGGAAACTCCGGTTATTCCTCGCCGCAGGCGTACAGCGCCTCGCCGAGGATGGAAAACAGGCGATCGATTTCCTCGCTGGAAACGATCAGCGGTGGTGACAGGGCGATGATATCGGCAGTGACCCGGATCAGCAGTCCCTGGTCGAAGCAGTGGCGGAACACCTCGAACGCCCGCTCGCCGGGGCCACCCGGGCGCGGTGCGAGTTCGATGGCCGCGATCAGTCCCTGGTTGCGGACATCGATCACATTTGGCGCGTTGGCCAGCTCATGTGCCCGCTGACCCCAGTGTGCCTCGAGTTCGCCGCCGCGAGTGAACAGGCCCTCACGCTCCATGATGTCCATCGCCGCGAGGCCGGCCGCGCAGGCGGCGGGATGGCCCGAATAGGTGTAGCCGTGGAACAGCTCGATCCCCGGGCCGCGCGCGTCACCGTGCATGAAGGCGTCGTGGATCTCGCGGCGTACGGCCACGCCGCCCATCGGGATCGCCCCGTTGGTCATACCCTTGGCCATGGTGATCATGTCGGGCATCACGCCGAAGCGGTCGGCGGCGAAGCTGTCGCCGGTGCGGCCGAATCCGGTGATCACCTCATCAAAGATGAGCAGGATATCGTGCTTGTCGCAGATCGCCCGCAGTCGCTCGAGATAGCCTTTGGGCGGCAGCAGCACGCCGGTGGAGCCGGCAATCGGTTCGACGATCACGGCCGCGATGGTCTCCGCGCCGTGCAGCGCGACCAGCCGTTCGAGTTCATCGGCGCGCTCGGCGCCATGCTCGGGCAGGCCCACACTGAATGCATTACGCTCGAGGTCGTGCGTATGCGGCAGATGGTCGACCCCGCCGACCAGCGGGCCGAAGCGGCGCCGGTTGTTGACGATGCCGCCGACCGAGATGCCGCCGAAGTTGACCCCGTGATAGGCGCGTTCGCGGCCGATCAGGCGCCAGCGGCCGGGTTCGCCGCGGGCGTGCTGGTATGCGCGGGCGATCTTGAGCGCCGTATCGACCGATTCCGAGCCCGAGTTGGTGAAGAATACGCGGTCCAGCCCCCTGGGCAGGAATTCGCTCAGGCGCTCGGCGAGCCGGAACGGCAGCGGATGGCCCATCTGGAACGTGGGGCCGAAGTCCATGGTCCGCAGCTGCTCGCCCACGGCGTCGGCGATCTCGCGGCGGCCGTGGCCGGCGTTCACGCACCACAGGCCGGCCGTGCCGTCGAGGACCGTGTGGCCGTCGTCCGCGGTGTAATACATGCCTTCGGCGCCGACCAGCATGCGCGGATCCTTGCGGAAATGCTGGTTGGCGGTGAACGGCATCCAGAACTGATCGAGTGAGGGCGATTCGTTCGCCGGTGCCATGCTTGCGACCATGGGAGTCTCCGGGGTTCGACCGCCTCGGGCGGTCCATGAGGATCGAGCATATCATGGTTAAAATAATTGACAAACGAACGACTTCGGGGCCGAATGAGGCCTGTTATATCGAAAAACGTTGAGGATATTATGGCCAGGGCCGAGGAGCCGGCTGCGGAAACAGCCACGGATGCCGACACCCCGACCGGGGTGGGGCAGCGCCTGCGGGTGGTGCGTAATCTGTATGGGCTTTCCCAGCGCGAACTCGCCCGCCGCGCCGGGCTCACCCACGGCACGATCTCCCTGATCGAGTCGGAACGGGTCAGCCCATCGGTCGCCTCGCTGAAGAAAGTGCTGGACGGCATCCCGCTGTCGCTATCGGACTTCTTCACGTTCGATACGCGCGAGAGCCGCCGCATCTTCTACAGCGCGGACGAACTCCCGAATATGGGCAGCGGCGACATCGTGTTCCGCCTGGTCGGGGCCGACCGCCAGAAACGCGCCATGACGGTACTGCACGAGTGCTACGCGCCCGGGGCCGATACCGGTGAGGCGATGCTTTCGCATGACGGCGAGGAGGGCGGGGTCGTGATCCGGGGCGAGATCGAGCTGACGGTCGCCGGCCAGCAGCGCACGCTGGGCCCCGGCGAGGCGTATTATTTCGAGAGCCGCCTGCCGCACCGCTTCCGTAATCCCGGCGACAGCCCATGCGAGATCATCAGCGCCAATTCGCCGCCGTCGCTTTGAGCGACCCGCGGCGGCCGCCGGTATGCAACCGCTTTTGCCCCGCCGTACGAAGATCGGAACAAACCCGCTGTCAGGAGTCCAGGTCCATGCGCCGTCAGACCCCGATCCGCCATAAACGGCGCGCCCTGCGGCCGGAAGACGGGTGTATGCCATGAGCGCGCGGGATATCGTCGTCATCGGCGGTGGCGTCGTCGGCATCAGTTGCGCGCGCTGGTTGCAGCGCGATGGCCACCATGTCCGGGTCCTGGACCCTCAGGCGCCGGGGCAGGGCTGCTCGTTCGGTAATGCGGGCGTCTTCGCGGTGGACAGCATCATCCCCGAGGCGACCCCGCATGCCCTGCGTGACGCGCCCGCTATGCTGCTGTCATCGACCAGCCCGCTGCGCCTGGTCTGGCGCGATCTCCCCCGCCTGGCGCCCTGGTTCACGCGCTTCGCGCTGCAGGCGCGGCCGGCCCGCGTACGCGCCGCGACGGCGTGCCTCGCCGGGCTCTGTGCCGGCGCGATGGAGGGCTACCGCGCGATCACCGCCGACAGTCCCGCGGCCGAGCTGATGCGGCATACCGGCTGGGCGCATGTGTTCGAGCGGGCGGCCACGGCCGAGGGCGCCCGCCGTGAGATGGAGGAACGCGCCCGCCACGGGTGGCGGGTACGGTGGCTCGATGGCGCCGAACTGCATGCGCGCATCCCGGGGCTGCGGCAGGACGCCGCCGCCGCGGTGGAGCTGCCCGATATCTGGATGTGCCTGAACCCGGCCCGGTTCGTGGAGCGGCTGGCGGCGGACGTCGCCGCCGCCGGCGGCGCGGTGCAACAGGCACGGGTGACCGGGCTGCGGCCGAACAACGGCGGTGTCGAGGTGCAGACCCCGGGAGGCGCGATTCACGCCGATCACGCCGTCGTCGCGGCCGGTGTCCACAGCGAACAACTGGCGGCCGGTCTCGGCGATCGCCTCGGCCTGACCGCGGAGCGCGGCTACCACGCCATGCTGGACTCCGGCGAGGGGGGGCCGCCCATGCCGATCATGTCCGGTGAGCACAAATTCGTGACCACGCCGATGGCCGACGGTGTGCGCCTGGCGGGCACGGCCGAGTTCGCGCGCGCGGAGCGCCCGCCCGATCCGCGCCGGGTGCGGATCCTGCTGCAGCGGGCCGGCAACCTGTTCCCCGGCCTGCGGACCGGGAGCTACACCAGCTGGATGGGGTGTCGCTCGACGACGCCGGACTCGCTGCCGATCATCGGCCGTTCGGCCGCCACGCCCGCGGTGACCTACGCCTGCGGTCACCAGCATCTGGGGCTGACGCTCGCCGGGGTGACGGGCCGGCTGGTCGCCGACGACCTGGCCGGACGGGATCCTGCTGTCGACCTGCGGCCGTTTCGGGCGAACCGGTTCCGTATTTTCTCCGGCTGAACCGCACGCCGGCGCCGTGCGGGCTGGATTTGACGGGTATTGGGTTCTCGCCTGGGCGCGGAGGGCGCCAGGGGACGCAAAGACACCTGTTGCAGGAGCGGCCATGGCCGCGAACCGTTTACCAACGGTATGGCGGCCTCAGAACTCCAAGTCGTCGCGCGACACCGATCTGAATGGATTCGGACGACAATGGCAGTGGACATCGGTTCGCGAGCAAGCTCGCTCCTACCGGATCCACCTTGCCCTTGTCGTTCTTTGCGTGCCTTGGCGAGAACCAGAATCAGCGCCAACAAGACCCGAACGGCGGAATCCAGCCGACCACATATCGGGATCGCGGCCGACCAGCGCCGGACAAAAAAACGGCCCGGGCCGCGTGTTGCGGGACCGGGCCGTCTGGCACGTCCTCATTGCCGGCTGTCATCGGTTCACAGCGTCGTCATTACCACCATCAATGCGGCGGTAATCAGGAAAGAACCGATATAGGCCATCGCTACCCGAAGATTCACGTCACCACTCATCACTCGACCTCCTCGATCGTTACTGCACTTGACTAACCTGGCGGCCTCCGTGCCGTGTGCCGGGTCCTGCGCCGTCGCCTCTCCCATGCGCATAAAAAAGGCCGCTCGAAGCGGCCCATGCGGGTGACATTGCCGTCTATGCGGACAGCATCACTGTACGGGCCCGGTCCTGCGCCATTTATGCGTTACGCGAATAAGGTTGCCCATGGAAGGGCTCCTGCGGCTATCTGGCAACGGTGTTTTAGGGGCTGGGGAGCGGGAAATCAAGGGCAAAACCGGAAAAACAGGATCTTTCTTTTTGGCGGTTGAAAACAGGGCAAAACCGCTGTCCCGCTATCCGGGAAAAGAATAAACGGATTGTTTAAAAAGCCCTGTCAGAACGACTCCCGGCCGGGCTCCGTCGACTCGAAGGCCACCGCCGGCTCGAGTGAGTCCGACATTACTCCGAGAGGTGTCGCCTGGCCAGACCCCGCCGCCGTCCATGCCAGAATGCGTCGCCATCGCCTCGGGCCGACCACCAGGCCCGGAGCAGGTAGATACATGCGACGACGTTGCCGAGCAGAAGTAGCGCAACGATCCAGATGGCGGCGAATCCCGGCACCTCCCGCCATGCGATCCAGCCCGCGAACAGCACCATCCCGGCGTAGACGTCCACAAGCAGGACCCGTCCCCACGCCAGATCCAGCAGCCGCCGGCCCTCCGTGCCCAGATCGCCGTGCAGGGATGCCGCCACCAGATACATCGTCAGCGCTATACCGGCCGCGAGCGCAACGAAAACGATCGACCGGCCCGGCATGCGCGGATCACTCATGGCCGGGTTTTTCCATCAAGTGGTGCACGACCCACCACTCCTCGCCATCGCGCAGGCCGAACAGTTCGGCGCACGCCATGAAAAAGACCCGCCAGCGCTGGCACCAGCGCTGCGCGTCGGCGCCGTAGGCCGCTTCCAGTACCGGCATGACGTCGGCCCTGCGGGCATCCAGGTTCGCCAGCCACGCGTTGGCGGTGGCGGCGTAGTGGCGCCCGTTCCAGCGCCACTGGCCGCGGTGGCGCAGGTCGTCCTGGAAAGCCGTCATCAGGCCATCGGCGGGCATGATCCCGCCGGTAAAGAAGTGCCGGCCCATCCAGTTGGCGGCGCCCTCCGGCTGGAACTCATACGTGCAGTCGCGATGACAGAACACGTGCACGAGCAGCTGCCCGCCGGGGCGCAGCCAGGCGCTGATGCGCTCGAGCAGCAGGCGCCAGTTGCGCATGTGCTCGAACATCTCGATCGACACGACGCGGTCGAACGGGCCGTCGTCCGGCTCGAAGTCATTCATGTCCGCGGTCACGACGCGCACGTTGTCGAGGCCGCGCTCCGCGGCGCGCGCCTCGATGAAGGCGCGCTGTGGTGACGAGTTGGATACCGCGGTGATGCGGCTCGCCGGATACCGCTCGGCCATCCACAGCGTCAGCGAGCCCCAGCCGCAGCCGAGTTCCAGTACCCGCTGGCCGTCGGCGAGGTTGGCGTGCGCGCAGGTCGCCGCCAGTGATGCGTCCTCGGCGCGATCCAGTCCCGCGTCCGGCGCGTCGAAACGGCAGCCGCTGTACTTCAGGCGATGACCGAGCACATTCACAAAGAACTCGGCCGGAAGTTCATAGTGCTGCTCGTTCGCCTTCTCCGGCACCGGCGCGATCGGGCCGGCGTCCATGCCGCGGATGAACGCCTGCTGCCGCGCCAGACGCTGCTCGCAGTCGCCGGCCTTTTCCCGCCGTCGGCGGGCCTCGCATAGACGCCGGATACCGGCCCGGATCGCGCTGTCCGGGATCCGCTCGCGTTCCATCCAGTCGATCGCTGTCGTGAGCAGCGGGTTCGCATTCATCGTTCCACCTCCGCGGCTTCCGCCGGTACGGGTTGACCGGTCCAGCGCCCGATGCGGGCGGCGCCGGCGACCACCAGCGGCGTCGCGATCGCCCATTGGACCGCGACGGCGCCGAGCAGCACGGTGATCCCCGCCGGTGCCAGCAGGCCGCCGAACCGGGTCCCGCTGAAGTAGGCCACGGGGCCGCCGATGCCGCCGAGCAGGGCGGCGAGCAGGTATCTGTGCTGCAGCCAGTGCAGGGCCACGTTCAGGGCCATCGCGAAGTTCACCCACAGCGCGACCATCCACACCGTAGAGGGCGCGCCGACACGGGCCTGGACGGGAAAGTCGAACACCCCGGCCAATACCATCACGGAATCGATCGCATAGCCGAACAGCGCGGCGGCCGCCAGCGTGGCGAGTTCACGGCGTCGGGCCGGGATGAGGTTCAGGTGGATCGCGACGAGCGCCGCCACGAACACGGGCCCGAGCCAGGTATAGCCGTTGGCCGCGCCGAGTACGCAGGCGAACCAGCCGATGTTGATCGAGGCGATATTCCACAATATATGCGCCAGGGTCGGCTTGCCGGGCGTCATGCGGAAGCCTGTATGGCGGGGCGGATAGCGGCCACCGTGTTGCGCGGCTTGGCCAGCAGCAGCTGCAGGTCGCCGATATGGCGTTCATCGAAGCCGGCCTCGCAGTACTGCAGATAGAAGTCCCACAGGCGCAGGAAACGCTCGGGGTAGCCGAGTGCGCGCACCTGATCGGCCGCCCCTTGGAAACGCTCGCGCCAGTGGCGCAGCGTCTCCGCGTAGTCCGCGGACAGGTCCTCCAGATGCACCGGGCGCAGGTCGCCGACCGCCCCGATGGCGCCGAACAGGGCCTTCGGGGCCGGGCAGTGACTGCCGGGGAAGACGTAGCGCTGGATGAAGTCGACCGAGCGCCGGTAGCTCTCGTATTCCCGGTCGCTGGTGGTGATTACCTGCAGCAGCATGGCCCCGTCCGGGCGCAGGCGGTCGCTGCAGACCTGGAAGAAGGTCTGCAGGTATTCGCGGCCTACGGCCTCGATCATCTCGATCGAGACGAGCCGGTCGTACTGCCCCTCAAGGTCACGGTAATCCGACTGCAGCAGCGTGACGCGGTCCTCGAGGCCGGCCGCGCGGATGCGCGCTTCAGCCAGCGCGTGCTGCTCGGCCGAAATCGTGGTCGTCGTCACCCGGCAGCCGTAATGCTTCGCGGCGTGCAGCGCGAAACTGCCCCAGCCGGTGCCGATCTCGAGCACATGGTGTTCCGGGCGCAGGCCGAGCTTGCGGCAGATGCGGTCGAGTTTCGCTGTCTGCGCCTGCTCCAGGCTGGCTCCGGCCGTGTCGAAGACACCGGCCGAGTAGGTCATCGACTCGTCGAGGAACAGCCGGAACAAGTCGTTGCCGAGGTCGTAGTGATCGCGGATGTTGCGGCGGCTGCCGCCGGGCGTGTTGGCCCGCGCGCGCTGGGCGATGCGCGCCACCGCGCTGGCCAGGCCGGCGACACCGCCCCGGTCGAAGCGGCCGGTGGCCGCGCGGCTGCGGATGAGGATGCGGAACAGATCCGCCAGCCGATCGCAGTCCCAGTCGCCGTCGATCCAGCTCGCGGCCGCACCAAGCGCACCGCCGAAGACCATGCGTCGGTAGAAGCGCGGCGCATGGACCCGCATACGCGCGCTCGGCAGTGCATCGTGACCGAAAGAGGCCTCGCCGTCGGCGTCGGCGATGTGCAGCCGACCCTCCGCCAGCCCGTCGAGACGGCGATGCAGCAGCCGGCGCGCGAGCCGATCGAGCGGGCTGGTGGCGTTGAACGCGGACACGGCGGTTGTGCTCAAGGCGGCGTTACTCCGTCAGGCGGGATGATAGACGTCTGGATTCGCCGGTAAAGTCCGCCTGGATTCGGTTCATTCCCATTGTGAAGGGCTGAAAAACCGGTTTCACGCGGAGCCGCCGAGAGCGCGAAGGAGGCCGGTCTACTTCGCACTGGTGGCGGCCGGCGCGTGGCCGAGCAGGTCGCGGCCGATCTCGACCGACAGGGCGTTGAGGTACTGCTGGACGCGGTCGAGGTACTCGTGCAGCCCAAACTCGATGACGCCGTCGATGTCGGTGTCGAGCAGTGTGCGCAGGTCGTCGAGGCGGCCCATGGCCGCGGTGGCGCCGGGGATGTTGTAGACCGAGCGCAGCTGGGTCAGTCGCCCGCCCACCTCGTCGACACAGGCCGCGACCGAGCGCGGGAAACCCTCGTGGAAGAGCATGAATCCGGCGACATCGCCTGGCGTCATGCCGCGTGGGTGGATCTTGCGGAAAGCGTGGTAGCCCGCGGCCGAGCGCAGCAGGGCGTTCCAGCGGCTGACGTCGATCTGCGAGCCGACATCCTCGGGCGAGGGCAGGACGTTGTGGTACTTGCTGTCGAGCAGGCGCGTGGTCTGGTCGGCGCGCTCGAGCTGTTTACCGAGCTGGTAGAAGCACCAGCCCTCGTCGCGGTAGAACGTACCCTCGGTGATCCCCGTGTGGGTCTGGCAGCCCTCCTTGATCATGGAACAGAACCGGGCCAGCCGGGGTTCCGCGATCTCCTGCGGGCCCAGCGCGCGGAGCCGGTTGTAGAAGATGTTGAGCTGGGTCCACATCTCGGTCGAGATCAGCGGCCGCAGTGTGCGGGCGTTCGAACGGGCCATGCCCAGGTTCGACAGGATGGACGAGGGATTGCGGTCGTCGAGCGTGTAGAAACGGATCACGGCCGCTGCCGTGGCCTCGCCGTGCTCGCGCGAGAACGTCGGTGCGTCGCTGTACAGTTCCAGGATCGATCGCCAGTTCTGGCCACCGCGCGAATCGCGGGAGAACGTCTCGGTGACGTCCAGTACGCGCGCGAGATCCTCGGCGCGTTCGACATAGCGCGCCATCCAGAAGATGGCGTCGGCGTAGCGCGACAGCAGATTGCTCATGCGGTACTCCTTGCGTCCCGTGCCGCTTATTCCAGCACCCAGGTGTCTTTCGAACCGCCGCCCTGGGAGGAGTTCACGATCAGCGACCCCTTGCGCAGGGCGACCCGTGAGAGACCACCCGGGGCGACCCAGGTATCGCGCCCGGTCACGGCGAACGTGCGCAGGTCGACGTGGCGCGGTTCGATCCCGCCATCGACCAGGGTGGGGGCGACCGAGAGGCTGATCATCGGCTGGCTGATCCAGTTGTGCGGCCGGTCGAGGATCTGCCGGCGGCAGTGTTCGAGTTCGTCCTTCGTGGCATGGGGCCCCACGGTAATGCCATAGCCGCCCGCCTCGCCGACCGGCTTCACCACCAGTTCGTCGAGGTGGTCCAGCGTGTACTGCAGGCCTTCCTTCTCGCGGCAAAGATTGGTCTGCACGTTCGGCAGGATCGGGTCCTCGTCCAGGTAATACCGGATCAGGCGCGGCATATAGGCGTACAGCGCCTTGTCGTCGGCCACGCCCGTGCCGATGGCGTTCGCCAGCGCCACGTTGCCCTTGCGGTAGGCCTGGAACAGGCCGGGCACGCCGAGCAGACTGTTGGGGTCGAACGCGCGTGGATCCAGCGCGTCGTCGTTGATGCGCCGGTAGATCACGTGGACCGGCTGCAGGCCGCGGATCGTCCTGACGTACACGCGGTCGTACTCGGTGACCAGATCGCGGCCCTCGACCAGCGCGACGCCCATCTCGCGGGCGAGGAAGATATGCTCGAAGTAGGCGGAGTTGTAGGTGCCCGGTGACAGCAGCACCACAGTCGGGTCATCGACGCCCTCGGGGGCGATCTCCCCGAGCGCCGCGCGCAGGCGCTGGCCGTAGTTCGACACCGAGCGCACCGGCTGGTCCTCGATCAGGTCGGGGAAGGTGCGCAGCATGAGGTGGCGGTTCTCTACCATGTAGGACACGCCTGAGGGGCAGCGCGCGTTGTCCTCGAGCACGTAGAAGGTGCCGTCGTCGTCGCGGATCAGGTCGGAGCCGTCGATATGGGCGTAGGTATCGAACGGGACCTCCAGGCCCTCCATCTCCGGGCGGTAGTTCGGGTTCGAGAACACCACGTCGGGCGGCACGATGCGATCGTTGAACACGCGGCGTTCATGGTAGACGTCGCGCAGGAAACGGTTGATGGCCGTGACGCGCTGGCGGACGCCGCTCTCGAGCGTCTGCCACTCATCCGGCGGGATCGGCCGCGGGATGGCGTCGAACGGCAGGATCCGGTCGATCGCGTCCTTCTGCGTGTAGACCGTGAAGGTGATGCCGAAGTTGTAGAGTTCGAGTTCAGCGTCGTGGGCGCGCTCGCGCAGATCCTCCAGCGACATGCGCGTCAGCCGTTCGCGCAGCGCCTGCGTGTGCGGTATCGGCGCCTGCATCGACGGCGGGCCGAACATTTCGCAGTAGCGTCCGCCGGAGTCGTAGTCGGCCAGCAGGCCGGTGCGTTCGGCGACCTCGTTCATGCGCGCGCCTCCCTGGAGTCGGCCGCACCGCCCGCGTTGCGTGACGCGGTGCGGATCAGTTCGTGGATGAAACGGAGCTTGTCGACGACCGGCGCGACGAACACCTCGGGGACCACGTCGAGCAGTCCCATCTCGCGATTGACCTCGTTGAGGCTGATGCCGATATGCCGATAGGTGGCCAGTGCCTGGTCGAAATCGTCCAGCGGACGGACCGTCTTCTCCAGGCCCCAGTGACCGACCGTATCCAGCACGGCCGCCATATCGAGATAGACCGCGAACGTTTCGGCGAAGTCCTCCCATGGGTGCATCGTGGCGTAGGCGGATACGTAGTGCGAAGGCCAGTCGTGCGGTGGTCCCGCGTTGTAGTGGGCCTTCAGCGCTTCGCCGTAGGGCGGATCGTCGTGATCACCGAAGCACGCGCGGCAGGCGTCCTCGCAGCGGCCGCGGACCAGCAGTTCCCAGTAGTAGTGCGCGATCTCGTGCCGGAAATGGCCGATCAGCGTCCGGTGCGCCTCGTTCATGTTGATGCGCCGGCGCTCGCGCTCGGCGTCGTCGGCCTCGTCGAGGTTGATCGTGATGCGCCCGCTCGCGTGGCCGGTGTAGACATGTTCGACCGCCCCGAGGCGATGCCAGGCACCCTTGTCGCGGACCAGGTCGGCCTTGAAGTCGAAGCACAGGGGCGGTTCGAAGCCCTCCTCGGCCGTGCCGTAGGGGAGGCCCAGGTCATCGAGGGTATACAGCAGGCGCCGCTTGGCCGATTCGAGCTGGGCCCATTTCATCCGGTTGCCCGGCACTGAGGTATCGGGGACCGTGCGGTTGAAGCGGCAGCCGCCGCACAGCGGTGATTCCGCAACGTCCGGGCCGGCCACGACCATGCGGTTGCAGACGCCCTCGACCGCATAATTCCGGCACGCGACCAGGATCGCGCCGCAATCCTCGCCGGTGCAGCGCAACCGGCCATCCCCGGTCGGCTCCAGCGCGCGGATCGCCGCGCACTCCGGGCACCAGCCGACCTGGCGCTTGCAGGCGAGGCAGCTCGTGTTATCGAAAAACAGCCGATTGCCGCAGGTGCAGGCAAACGTCTTCATGGGGAATCTCCGTGCCGGGCTTCACGAGCGGCACCATCGCCCTATTCTGGCACACCCCGTCGCCGGGACGTCGCAGCGGACGTGCAAGGATACGGGGGTCGCGGGGCCCTGTCAGCGCGGTCGATGAGTTTGACGCCGGTGCCGGTTGCTGTCGTTTCCGAAAAAGGGGTTATCGCCACGGCGCGAAGGGCTCCCAGGGACGCAAAGGGAAACACGGGATTGGGATTGTAGGAGCGAGCTTGCTCGCGAACCGACATCCGTGCACGCCGGATTCCGGTCAATCGATTGGGTTACAAACGCAGCCTTGATGGCTGTGTTTTTGCCGAACCACCGAGTACTGGACAGGCCAGTGCCAATGGGAAGCGGTTCGCGGCCAAGGCCGCTCCTGCAATCATTCTTTGCGTCCCTTGGCGCCCTTCGCGCCTTGGCGAGAACTTTTTTACAACCGGTTCCTGCTTGTTGCGGCAGCGTTCCGTCAGCCCTTCCGGGGATGGGGATAGAACGGTGTTCCCCGCAGCCACAACCGCAGGGCCTGCCAGTAGATGGCGGCGACGACCTTGCCGGTCATGAAGGGGTGGCGGGCGAGGGCGCGGGCCAGGGTCGGGCCGTCGAGCGCTCGTCGCTGCAGGCTCAGGGAAGCGTCGAAGTCGCGTTCGCCGTCGTGTTCGTTGCGCATGTGGACGGTCAGGCGATCGCCCGGGGTCGTGAAGCGCCAGTCGTAGTGGTAGTCCATGTCCAGAAACGGCGAGACGTGGAACGCCTTGCGGAAGCGGAAGCGGTGGTGCGTGCCATGGGCATCCACCGGCAGCACGTAGCAGTGGCGCTCGCCCCAGGGGGTGTTGTGGATTTCGGCGACGATGGTCTCGAGTGCGCGGTCGTTCGCGTCGAAACAGTAATAGAAGCTCACCGGGTTGAAGCAGAAACCGAAGTAGCGCGGGTGGGTTAACAGGCGAATCGGGCCGCTCGGCCGCCGGCCGGTGCGCTCCGCGACGAGGTCGCGGACGTTCTGCTCCAGCGGGCGGTCGTGGGGGCCCAGATGGTCGCGCCGGTCGAAGCGCACGATGTTCGGGCGTTCGACCGACCACAGCCAGCGGCCGCGGAAGACCCGATCGAGTTCACCGAGGTCGATATAGAGCATGAAGACCCGGTAGGAGAAGGCGTGCGGCCGGGGCGTGAACCGCCGATGGCGGACGGTGCCGCTGTAGATCGCGCTCGCGCTCATAAACCATCCACGCCGAAGGCCGCCGCCACCGCGGCGGCGCTGCGCACGCCGTCCTCGTGGAAGCCGTAGCCCCACCAGGCGCCGCAGAACGAAGTCCGGTTCGTCCGGGTTACCTCGCCGTGGCGTGCCTGGGCGGCGCCGCGTTGCGGTGTGTACAGGGGGTGAGCGTAGCGCATCCGCGCATGGATTCGCGCCGGGTCGATGCCGCCATCGTCGTTGAGCGTCACGCACCAGGTCTCGCGGGCGGGCAGCCGCTGCAGGATGTTCATGTCATAGCTGATCGATACGTGACCGCTGTCGGCACCCACGCGGTGGTTCCAGGCCGCCCGGCAGCGGGGCTCGCGCGGCAGCACGCCGGTGTCCGTGTGCAGGATGGCGGTATTGGTCTGGTACGGGAATGCGGCCAGCAGTTCCCGCTCCAGGGCCGTGGCATCGTCGCCGATCAGGGCGAGTGCCTGGTCGGCGTGGCAGGCGAGCACGATCTCGTCGAACCCCTCCTCGCCGCCAGCGCTGGTGATGGTCACCTTGTCCGGCGAGCGGGCGATGCCCTGCACCGGCGTGGCGGCGCGGACGCGGCCCGGGAAGTCGGCCAGCAATGCATCGACGTAGCGCCGCGAGCCGCCTGGGATGGAGCGCCACTGCGGCCGGCCGCCGAGCCCGAGCATGCGGTGGTGGTGCAGGAATTCGACCACGAAGCGGATCGGGAAGCCGGCGAAGCGGCGGTCGGGACACGACCACAGCGAGGCGCCCAGCGGCAACAGGTAGTGTTCGACGAAGGCCTGTCCGTAGCACCGCTCATGCGCGAAGTCGGCCACGCTGCGGTCGTCGTCGGGGTCATCAAGCACGGCCGGCGCCTCGCGCCCGAAGCGCAGGATATCCCGCAGCATGCCCCAGAACGCGGGCCTTGCCAGGTTGCGGCGCTGGCCGAAGACGCTGTTCAGCGACGGTGAGCCGGCCCACTCTAGCCCGCTGTGGGCGTCGCTCACGGAGAAACTCATGGAAGTAGGCTGCGAATCGACGCCGAGGCGATCCAGCAGGCGCGAGAACAGCGGGTAGTTGTCGTGGTTGAAAACGATAAAGCCGGTATCGACCTCGATCGGGCCGGCCGGGTCGTCCACCCGATGGGTGTGCGTGTGCCCGCCGATCCGTCCCTCGGCCTCGAACAGCGTGACCTCATGCCGGCGGCTCAGCAGCCAGGCGGCCACGAGCCCCGAGACGCCGGCGCCGACTACCGCGACGCGCAATGGGGGATCGTCGTTCACCCGGGTATCAGTCCGCGCCTGCGGCGATACGGCGGTGCTCGAGGACGGCCTTCGGGACGGGACGGAGTTCGCGGATCAGGCCCGTCCAGGAGAGCACGATCAGGGCGTACCAGGTCGGGTCGAGTTCCCACCAGTAAAACCCCTGGCGCGCGGTGGCCGGGTAGTGATGATGGTTGTTGTGCCAGCCCTCGCCAAGCGTAACCACCGACAGCCAGAAGTTGTTGCGGCTGGAGTCGCGGGTCTCGAACCGGCGGCGGCCGAAACGGTGCGCCAGCGAATTGATCGTATAGGTGCCGTGATAGAGCAGCACGGTGGATACGAAAAAGCCCCAGACCAGCATCTGCGGGCCGTCCGTGCCGAGGCCGGGCGCAGCCTCGGCGAGCCAGACGCCGAGTCCCCAGGTGGCGAGCGCGAACAGCGCCAGCGGCAACCAGTCGAGGCGATTCAGCCAGCGCAGTTCGGGATAGCGCGCCCAGTCACGTACGTACCGCCAGGGCGTCGGGTAGTTGCCCCGGGTCAGGAACCAGCCGATATGGGCCCACAGCAGGCCGTGCTGGTCGGGGGAGTGCGCGTCGTCGTGCTCGTCGGCGTGGCCGTGGTGGTGGCGGTGGTGCCCCGCCCACCACAGCGGGCCGCGCTGGCCTGCCGTGCAGCCCAGTGCGGCCATCACGAACTGGAACGCCCGTGACGTGCGGAAGCTGCGATGCGAGAAGTAGCGGTGATAGAAGCCGGTGACGAAGAACATGCGCAGCACATAGAACGCGATGCACGCGCCCATGGCGATCCATGAGAACCCGACCACAAAGACGCCGAGGCAGGCGGCATGCAGGGCGATGAAGGGCAGGGCGCGCGGCCAGTCGATGCGCTCGTCACGCGGGCCGTCGAGGGGGCCTGGCGCACCGTCGCTCATCAACCAGTGCCAGATGGCGGCTCCGGGGCCGCGGTGGTGAGTCCGTAAGGTCACGCCGTCGCGCCTGCCGCGTTCGCGGTCCGCGCGGGGCGGCTGGACCGCAGCCCCTGGGCAAAGGCGGCGAGTTCCGTCATCGATCGGGCGTGGTACACGCCGGGGATGTTGACCGACGTGACCGCATTGAGCGCCGGCCCGCCGATGACGATGCCCGACTCCATGCCCGCGTCGTCGAGTGCGTGGCGCAGATCGCCGGTCACCTTCTGGACCTGGTCGGCACCGTCTTCGGTCGAGAACGCGATCCACACGAGGTTGGCGCTCGACTCGACGGCGGCCTGCGCGAGTACGGAAGCCGGGGTGTTCGCGGACAGATTGACCTCGTCCCAGCCCTCGCTGGCGAGCACGGATGCGGCCATCAGCGACGGCAGGACGTAGGGGTCTTCGGCGGGGCTGCCGCCGACGGCGCCACAGCGGTCGGGGCCGATCACGCCCACGCTCCGCACCCGGTCGAGAATCTGGCTGCAGATGTCGGCGGCGCGGTGCTCGATCAGGATTCCGTCCTCACCATGGCTCCAACGGTCGCCGATGGCGCGCATGGCGGGCGCGATCATGCGATCTATGATCAGGGCGAGCGGCATGCCTTCGACGTAGCGCGCCAGCGCCAGCCCGCGCGCCCGCTCAGCCTCGCCATTGCTGAGGGCTGCGTGCAGCGCGCTCGCCGGGTCGTCCATATCGCACCGGGAGGAGACCGCGTCGATGTCCTCCAGGCCCAGGATGGCGGGACGTTCCAGCGCGAACCCCTGCGACCGGACGAAGCGGATCGCCTCGCTGCGGTCGATGCGGCGGTGGCCGCCGGCCGTGCGGGCGACCTGCAGGCGACCGCTGTCGGCCCAGCGCTTCAGTGACGACTCGCTGACCCCGATCGCGGCACCGAGTTCCTTCGGAGACAGAACGGATTTCATGTCGGAGATATCAGCGTGAACGGTTTGGCCGATATTAGGCCAGCCGTCGGTCTCGGTCAATGGATCAATGACATGACCGGGAATTCCGATATTATGCGAATAAATGGGGCGACTGGGGCGCGCATTGACCATTCTTCGCATCCGGCCCAGGATTACAGGTGATCGATTTGATCGTTTTTGGTTGCGGGGCCGACCGGATCGGTGGGGCCCTGCGGGGATATCGGCATGCAAAGCCATCGTTTGACTCCTGTCCGCTCGTCGGGTCGATGCCAGTCACCTGGCGAACCGGACCGTTATCAAGGGCTTTTTCGCGGGGCCGATCGGGCCGGATTCGAGGCCACCCGCCGGTCCTCGCGCTCCGCCGGGGTATCCGTGGCGTGCACGGTGATCCTTTTTGCCGGTCTGCTGCTGACGGCGACAGTGCGCGCGGCGAGCGCGCCGGAGGCCGCGCTTGAGCCCCGTGAAGGCCATGCGTTCGAGCTGGATTCGGGCGAACCGGTCTATCGGGAAGTCCATGAACCGGAGGTCGTCGATGGCGAACTGGTGTCCGACCGGGTGGAGTACGTCGATCCACAGGGCGAGACCTTCGCCCGCAAGCGGGTGTCGTTCGAACAGGCGCCGCTGGCGCCGTCATTCCGGCTCGAGGACACGCGCACCGGATACATCGAGGCGCTGGAGCGCAAAGACGATGGCCGTATCGAACTGACCTACCGCAAGCGCGAGGACAGGGCGACGGAGCGGACCGTGATCGACCCGCCGCAGGGTATGGTCGCCGATGCCGGATTCGATTTGATGATCTACCGCAATCTGGACCGGCTCCGTGACGGCGAGACCCTGCGCTTCCCGTTCGCCGCGGCCAGCCAGCAGCAGACCGTCCCGTTCCGGCTCCGGGTCGTCGACGAGCGCAGGGTCCTGGGCGAACCGGCGCTGGTGATCCGCATGGAGCCCGACAATATGTTCATCCGCTGGCTGGCCGATCCGATCGATGTCGCGTATCACGCCGAGACCGGTGCACTGCTGCGCTATGAAGGCCTGTCGAACATACCGGATCCGGGCAGCGACGAGAACTACCGCGTGCGTATCGATTTCCCGCCGGAGGGCGTTGATCCGCAGCCCCCCGCGTCCGACTGAGTGGGCCGTCCCGGGCGGTTTGCGCCCGGCGCGCGAAAACCCTTTTGCGAAGCGGCCCGTTCGATTAGCGTACCCGCCTTTGGAGCCGGGGGCGGGAGATGGGCCTTACGCTGGGGATCGATACCGGTGGGACGTACACCGACGCGGTACTGGTCGATAAAACCGGGCATGTACACTCCAGCGCCAAGGCGCTGACCAGTCACGATGACCTCAGCCGCGGTATCGGCGAGGCGTTCGACGGTGTCCTGGCGGGCGCCGCCGAGCCGATCGGACTGGTGTCGATCTCGACAACGCTGGCGACCAACGCGGTGGTCGAGGGTGAGGGTCAGCGGGTCGCGCTGATCCTGATCGGCGAAGGGCGTGAGGTGCTCGAACGCGGCGACCTGGGCGGCGCCGTCGGGCGCGATCGGGTGGAATTCGTCGCCGGTGGCCACGACGGCAGCGGTAGCGAGCGTGCGCCGTTCGACAGCGCGGCCCTGGAGGCCGCGATCGAGCGCCACGCCGATGCCGTGTCGGCCTTCGCCGTCGCCGCCCGATTCGCCGTCCGCAATCCCGCCCATGAACGCCGGGCGCGCCAGTTGATCGCCGAGCGCACCGGGCTCCCGGTTTCCTGCGGCCACCAGCTCTCGGGGGCGCTCGACGCCCCGCGCCGCGCCCTGACCGCGCTTCTGAACGCCCGCCTGATCCCGCTGTTGACCGATCTGATCGGATCCGTGCGCGGACTGCTGCAGACCCACGGGATCGAGGTGCCGCTGATGGTCGTGCGCGGTGACGGGTCGCTGGTGACCGCCGAGCTCGCCCTGCAGGCGCCGGTCGAGACGATCCTCTCCGGACCCGCCGCCAGCCTGGTCGGCGCGCGCCACCTGGCTGGCGAGCCGAACGCGGTGGTGTTCGATATGGGCGGGACCACCAGCGACATCGGCGTCCTCGACAACGGGGAGCCGCGGCGCCACCGCGAGGGGGCGGTGATCGGCGGCTGGCGGACCCGGGTCGACGCGGTCGAGGTGCACACCTGCGGCCTCGGCGGTGACAGCGAGATCACGCTGGCGTTCGCGCCGCCCTTCCATATCGGTCCGCATCGCCTCATCCCGCTGGCGCAGCTCGCCGCCCGGGTGCCGGGCGTGCTGGAGACGCTGCGCGCGCAGGCCGAGAACGTCGTCCTGCGCGAGCACGCTGGGCGCTTTGCCGTGCGTCGGCGCGCGCCCATCGGCGGTGCGGATGCCCTCTCGCGCAGTCAGCGCCTGCTCTGGGACCGGCTCGCCGACGGCCCGCTCGACCTGGTGACCCTGTTCGCGGAACAGACCCGCCAGCGCGCGCTCGATCGCCTGGTCGAGCAGGGAATCGTCGGCCTCGCCGGCTTTACGCCCACGGACGCGGCCCACGTGCTGGGCTGGCACACGCTGTGGTCCGCGGAAGCGGCGACGCTGGGGGCGTCGATGCTCATCCGCGCGGCGCGCTACAAATGGGGTCGCGATCTGGGCACGCCGCAGGCGTTGTCGGCGCGGATCATCGATACGGTCGGTGAAGACGGGGCCCGGCACGCGTTCATGACGGCGCTGGCGGACAGCGAGGTCGCCCCGGACGGCGTGCCCGCCCCGGGGGCCCGGGCCCTGGTCGATCGAGCGATCGGCGCGCGGCCGCCGCTGGCCGCCGTGGATGTGGGCATCGCGCTGCGCTGGCCGCTGGTGGCCATCGGTGCACCGGCGGGCGCCTACGGTGAGGTAATCGCGCGACGGCTCGGGACGCGCTGCGTGCTGCCGCCTTATGCCGAGGTCGCGAACGCTGTCGGCGCCGTGATCGCCGGCGTCGTCCAGCGCTTGACGGCGACCATAACGCCGCTGGCCGGCGAGCGCTTCCGCGTGCACACCGCCCATGGCATCTCCACCCTGGAGACGCTGGAGCAGGCTTGGGCCTGGGCTGAGGCGGAGGCCGAACGCCTGGCGACCCGCCAGGCCGAGCTGTCCGGCGCGGCGGAGATCGCAGTGGCGAGCGAGCGCAGCGCGACCATCGGCCATGCCGATGACGGCAGCGAGATCTTCTTCGAGGGTGTGGTCACCGCGACCGCCCGCGGCCCAGTGCTGAACGCCTGATCCGGGCGTTTGTTCCGGGGGCGTCATCGCGAGCCCCAGACGACCGCCAGGACGCGGGCAACGCAGGGACTGCAGGAGCGGGCTTGCCCGCGAACCGTTTTCCCGCTGCCGCAGGAGGCCGGGTAGTCGACAGCCGGACACGGTCCGGCTGCGGTCGCGCGCCATGGAGACACGCATCAATGCCGTGACACGCCAGAGCGGTGATTGCCATCGGACAGCGGTTCGCGGGCAAGCCCGCTCCTACGGTCGTTGTTCGCCTTATCCCGGTGATGTTCGCAAGGACGGGGCGAGTACGTGTCTTGGGGAACCGCATGGACCGCCAGGCGGTCGAAAGTGTCACCTGCGCCGCATACTGTCCTGTGCCCGTCAGCGCGCTTGACCACTTCGGGGAGCGACAGGAAACTTCACGGCTGTCAACTGGCCCAGCCATACTCACATCCGGGCGGTGATCGCACCCGAAGTCCGGGGCAAATCGGCGCTGTTGATTCACGCGCAACCGCTGTTCATCAGGAGTCACAACCCATGGCGGAATTTCCCAAAAGCGCGAACGTCGTCATTATCGGCCAAGGCGGTATCGTCGGGGCATCGGTCGCTCACCACCTGATCGAGCGCGGGTGGGACAATATCGTCGGCATCGATAAATCGGCGATCCCGACGGATATCGGCTCGACCTCGCACGCCTCCGATTTCTGCTTCGCGACCGCGCACGACGAGATGACGTGCTACACGACCGGTTACAGCATCGAGTTCTTCGACCGCATGGGGCACTACGACCGTGTCGGGGGTCTGGAGGTGGCGCGCGTCGATGACGACGAGCGCATGGAAGAGCTCAAGCGCAAGGTCGACTCCGGCCGTGCCTTCGGCACCAACGTGCGCATGATCAGCGCGAAGGAAGCCAAGGAACTGATGCCGCTGATCGAGGAGGACCAGATCCAGGGCGCGATGTACGACCCGGATGCCGGTCTCGTGATCCCGCGCTCGCAGATCTTCAGTGGAGAACTCGTCAAGAAGGCCGAGGAGACCGGCAAGCTGCAGGCCTTCGCCAACACCCCGGCCACCGGCCTGGAGATCGACAACGGCCGCATCAAGGGCGTGCATACCCGCCGCGGTTACATCGAGGCCCCGTACGTCGTCTGCTGCGCCGGCCTGTGGGGGCGCCTCATCGCCGAGATGGCCGGCGAGGACCTGCCGGTCATGCCGGTCGATCACCCGCTGCTGTGGTTCGGGCCGTACGAGGAATTCGCCGGCACCGGCAAGGACATCGGCTACCCGCTGCTGCGCGACCAGGGCAACTCCGCCTACCTTCGCGATACCGGCGATCCGAAGACCACCGAGGGCGGCCAGATCGAGTGGGGCTACTACGAGGAGAAGGCGCCGCGCATGGTCCATCCGCGCGATATCCTCGAGAAGGAACAGGCGCGCCTGTCGCCGTCGCAGCGCGACCTCGAGATGGAGCAGATCATGGAGCCGCTCGAGCGGGCCATGGAACTCACGCCCATCCTCGGTGAACTCGGTTACGATGATAAGCGCTCCTTCAACGGTCTGCTGCAGGTTACGGCCGACGGCGGCCCGTCGATCGGCGAGTCGGCCGAGGTGCGCGGCCTGTGGTATGTCGAGTCCGTCTGGGTGAAGGACGGCCCGGGCACCGGTAAGGTCGTCGCTGACTGGATGACGGACGGCCGCGTCGAGGTCGATCCGCACGGCATCGACTTCGCGCGCTACTACCCGTTCCAGAAGGAAGCGGACTACATCGAGGCCCGCTCTTACGAGACCGCGTTCAAGGTCTACAATCCGCCGGTGCATAACCGCGAGCCGTACACGGCGGCGCGCAACCTGCGCCAGAGTCCCTTCTACGAGCGCGAGGTCGAGCTTGGCGGCTACTTCATGGAGGCGGCCGGCTGGGAGCGCGCCCACGGCTACGCCAGCAACGAGCACCTGCTCGAGAAGTGGGGTGACAAGGTGCCCGAGCGCAAGGCCGAGTGGGACAACCGCCATTTCTGGCGGGTCTCCAACGCCGAGCACCTCGAGATGTCCGAGAACGTCGGCATGATCAACCTGTCGCACTTCGCCATCTACGACATCACCGGCGCCGATGCCGAGGCCCTGATGGAGTACACCTGCGTGGCGAAGGTCGGCGGCGATACGCCGGTCGGCAAGGGCGTCTACACCCACTTCCTCGACCACGAGGGTGGTGTGCGCGCCGACCTGACGGTCCTGCGCCTGGGTGACAACCACTACCGCGTCATCGACGGCGGCGATGCCGGCAACCGCGATTACATCTGGATGAAGCGCATGGCCGAGGACAAGGGCTTGAGCGTCGACATCCAGGAGCGCACGACCGACTTCGGCTGCATTGGCCTGTGGGGCCCGAACGCCCGCACCACGCTGCAGGCCGTCGCCGACAACCCGGATGAACTCACGGTGGAGAACTTCCCCTTCGCCGCCATCAGGGACATCACGGTCAACGGCACGCCGGTCACCGCGTTCCGCATCTCCTACGTCGGCGAGCAGGGCTGGGAGCTGCACTTCAAGTACGACGACGGCCTCGCGCTGTGGGACACGCTGTACGGCCAGGGCGTCACCCCGGTCGGCATCGAGACCTACGCCAACAGCCGTCGCCTCGAGAAGTGCCTGCGTCTGCAGAACGCGGACCTGAAAGTCGACTACAACCTCATGGAAGCGGATCTGGCCCGGCCGAAGGTCAAGGCGGCCGACTTCTACGGCAAGGAGGCGTACGTCGCCCAGCGCGAGCGTGCGCACCAGCCGGCGTATCTGTGCACGATGACCATGACCGGGAACACCGATGCCAACGGCGTCGCGCGTTATCCGGTGGGGCATCTGCCGATCATGGATCCGGAAACCGGCAAGACCCTGGTCGACGAAGCCGGCCGGCGTTCCTACGTCACCAGCGTTGCGTACGGCCCGTCCGTCGGCAAAAACATCTGCCTCGGCTACCTGCCGTACGCGTACTGCGAAGAGGGCCGCACCCTCAACATCCAGTACTTCGACGAAATCTACCCGGTCAAGGTCGAATCGGTCGGCTACAAGCCCCTCTACGACCCGAAGAACGAACGCCCCAAGTCGTAACCACGACACGGACGTTCACCAAAAACCGCCGATCCTGGTAACGGGGTCGGCGGTTTTTTTTATGGAACCACGAATGAACACGAATGGACACGAATAGGGCTCCGGGATACGCAGGGGTGCCGGGAGCTGCGCTGAAAGGTGGCCGTAACGGGAACATTGTATAAGAACCACAGATAGACACAGATCAACACAGATAAGATCAAAAACAGCGATGCTATGAAATCACGCGTCCGTGGCCTGCCATCAATCGACATTGACTTTTATCTGTGTCCATCTGTGTTTATCTGTGGTTCACACAAGATTTCACTCCCCGCAAACGCTTCAGCGAAGCTCCCGGGAGCCATGAAGTCCCGGAGCCCTATTCGTGTCCATTCGTGTTCATTCGTGGTTCCAGAATTTCGTTCCAGGACATAAAAAAGGGGCGCCACGATGGGCGCCCCTTTTCACGTCGGTTGGCCGGTCGCCTCAGTAGTTGGCGTCCGGGAACTCGGCCTTTTTGCGGTTGACGTAGTCCTGCAGGGCCTCGTCGACGCCCGGGTCGATCGGGGGCGCTTCGTACTCGGCCAGGTTCTTCTTCCACATCTTGTTGGCGCGCTGGGCGGCATCGAGGCTGCCTTCGGATTCCCACTGCTCGAAGCTGTTGTTGTCCGCCACCGTCGAGCGGTAGAAGGCGTGCTCGAAGTTCGCCTGCGTGTGCGAGCTGCCGAGGAAGTGCTTGCCCGGGCCGGTCTCGCGCAGTGCGTCCATGCCCTGGCCGTTCTCGGAGGTGTCGACGCCGTTGAGGAAGGTCTGGACCATGCCGAGCTGGTCGACGTCCAGCATGAACTTCTCGTAGCTCATGGCGAGGCCGCCCTCGACCCAGCCGGCCGAGTGCAGCGCGAAGTTCACGCCGGCGAGGCCGGTGGCGACAATCGTGTTGGTCGACTCGGTGGCCGCCTGCGCGTCCGGGATCTTCGAGGCCGTCAGCGAGCCGCCCGAGCGGAACGGGACGCCGAGGCGGCGGGCCAGGTTGGCGGCACCGTACAGCACCAGCGCCGGCTCCGGCGTGCCGAAGGTCGGGGCGCCCGACTGCATCGACATGGAACTGGCGAAGGTGCCGAAGACCACCGGGGCGCCGGGCTTCACCAGCTGCGTGAATGCCATGCCGGCCATCGCCTCGGCCAGGATCTGCGTCAGCGTCGCCATGATCGTCACCGGCGACATGGCCCCCGCGAGGATGAACGGCGAGATGATGCAGGCCTGGTTGTTACGCGCGTAGACCCGGGCCGCGCCGAGCATGGTGTCGTCGAAGACCATCGGCGAGTTGGCGTTGATCAGGCTGGCGATCACGCAGTTGTTGGCGACGAACTCCTCGCCGAAGACGATCTTCGCCATCTCGACCGTGTCCTGCGCGCGGTCTGGGTGGGTCACCGAGCCCATGAAGCACTTGTCGCTGTACTTCAGGTGGCTGTAGACCATGTCCAGGTGGCGCTTGTTCACCGGCAGGTCGACCGGCTCGCAGATGGTGCCGCCGGAGTGATGCAGGGAGCGGCTCATGTAGGCGAGCTTCACCAGGTTCTGGAAGTCCTCGAGCTTGCCGTAGCGGCGGCCGTTGTCGAGGTCGCGCACGAATGGGCTGCCGTATCCGGGCACGAAGACGGTGTTCTTGCCGCCGATCTGCACACTGCGCTCGCTGTTGCGGGCGTGCTGGGTGAATTCCGAGGGCGCGCTGTCCTGGATCAGCTTGCGCGCCATGCCGCGCGGCATGCGCACGCGCTCGCCATCGACCTCGGCGCCGGCGTCACGCCACAGCTGCAGCGCCTCCGGATCGTCGCGGAAGTCGATGCCGATCTCTTCGAGGACGGTATCCGCGTTGTGTTCGATCGTACTCAGGGCCTCTTCGGAAAGCGGCTCGTAGTACGGCACGTTGCGCGTGACGTACGCCAGCTCACTGGCCGATGCGGCCCCGGAGCGTGCCGCCTGCCTGGCGGCACGGCCACCGCCGCCCCTGCGTCGTTTCTCGCTCATTTCCTCGATCTCCCGTTACGGCGGCTGTGGTGGTCGGGCGACATGCCACTGCGCCCTGTGACCACCGATGGTAGGCGCGGTTCCCGGCCGGCGCCAATGCCGGCACCGGATCAAGCCCGGAGTATGCGGCCGGCAAGCGGCCCGGGTCTGGCGTGCTGGCGACGCGCAGATTGCCCGTGGCGTCAGAGGCGGCGGTGCAACTGCGCCTCGTAGTGGTCTTTGAGGCGCTGTGTGGCCACCGCGGCATTGCGCATGAGGATGGAGACCGTGACCGGGCCGACGCCCCCGGGGACCGGTGTGATCCAGCCGGCCGTCTCCACGCAGGAGGCGTAATTGCAGTCGCCGACGACGCGCTCGTTGCCATCGGCGTCGACGACCTGGTTGATACCGATGTCGATTACGCTCGCACCCGGTTTGATCATGTCGCCGTTGAGCAGGTCGGGTTTGCCGACGGCGACGAACACGGCATCGGCGCGGCGCGAGTGGATGCCGACGTCGCGGGTCATGTGGTGGCAGACGGTCACGGTGGCGCCCTCCGCCATCAGCAGGAAGGCGATGGGTTTGCCGACGATCTCGGAGTGGCCGATGATCGTCGCTTCCAGCCCTGCCAGCTGGACGCCGGTGCGGCGCAGGAGTTCGACCGATGCCATCGCGGTGCAGGGTGCGAGATCGAGTTCGCGGTAGACGATGTTGCCGATGGAGGTCGGGTGCATGCCCTCGACGTCCTTGAGCGGGTCGATGGCTGCCTGCAGTTGCTTGACCGAGAGGCTGGCCGGTACCGGGCGCTGGATGATGATGCCGGTCACCCGCGGGTCGGCGTTAAGCGCCCAGATCGCCGCATAGAG
Organism: uncultured Ectothiorhodospiraceae bacterium; assembly: GCA_913055615.1. Classification (GTDB taxonomy): domain Bacteria; phylum Pseudomonadota; class Gammaproteobacteria; order XJ16; family Halofilaceae; genus Halofilum. The sequence continues at coordinate 22,229 of CAJXKK010000016.1, read as the reverse complement.
TTCCTGCGGCGTGATGTCCTCACGATACTGGCGCTCCTCGAACTCGATGCCGGCACGCTCGCATTTGCGCCGCTGGTTGCGGACGTAGAATTCGGCCGCCGGATTGTCGCCGACACTGATCGAGACCAGACGCGGGAACCAGCCCGCCGCCTTGAGGGCGGCGACGCGCTCGCCGACGTCGGTCAGGATCTCATCGGCCAGCGCGCGGCCGTCGATATCCTTGTGATCCATCAAAACGGAAACGCCCCCTTGCTGCCGGGATTCGATTCGATCGGGGCGCGAGTATAGCGACAGGGAACCGGCGCGTCGCCGGATTGGCGCCGATTGTGGCGCAAGTGGACCGCGCCGTGACGCATTTTTGAAAATGGCCGTCGTTATCGGTCGATGTCGCCCTGCGCCGGTTGTCTAGACTGCATACCCATGCGCGCGGTTCGCCGGACGCTATTGCACGGCGCCGCGATTTGTGGCGCGACGTCGGCTGTGATTGAATCCCGGTGCTGTCCGCGAGCGCGGACGAAGCCGCAACCTCGCTCGAGCCGAGCGGTGATCGCGGGCGTGCGCTGTGGGGGCGAAATCCCCCTGCGCGGCCTATTCGAATTCTCAGTGGACCCCGGGCGCTGAACGGGCGTGAGGTACGCCCGCACAACGGTCGGGGCGACAGCATCCGGTTCCTCCAACCTGCAGGTGTGACATGAAAGTACTTGTACCGGTCAAGCGAGTGGTCGACGCCTACGTCAAGGTGCGCGTCAAAAGCGACGGCTCCGGCGTCGAGACCAACAACATCAAGATGTCCATGAACCCGTTCGACGAGATCGCCGTCGAGCAGGCCGTCCGCCTCAGGGAGGCCGGCACCGCGACCGAGGTCGTGGCCGTGACCATCGGCCCGCAACAGGCGCAGGAACAGCTGCGCACCGCGCTCGCGATGGGCGTCGATCGCGCCATGCATATCGAAGCCGATGCGGGTGTCGAGCCGCTCGCCGTGGCCAAGATCCTGAGCGCCGTCTGCGATCAGGAATCGCCTGACCTGGTGTTGCTGGGCAAGCAGGCCATCGACGACGATTCGAACCAGACCGGGCAGATGCTGGCGGCGCTGCGTGGCTGGCCCCAGGGCACCTCGATCTCGAAGCTCGAGCCCGGTGACGGTACGGTGACGGTAACGCGCGAGGTCGATGGCGGCCTTGAGAGCCTTGAGCTGCCGATGCCGGCGATCGCCACGGTGGATCTGCGGCTCAACGAGCCCCGTTACCCGAAGCTGCCGAACATCATGAAGGCGAAGAAGAAGCCGATCGAGCAGAGCACGACGGCCGATCTCGGTGTCGATATCACGCCGCGCCTCAAGCAGGTCAAGGTCGAGGAGCCGCCGGCACGCGCGGGCGGCGTCAAGGTATCGAGCGTCGATGAACTCATCGACAAGCTCCGGAACGAAGCGAAGGTGATCCAATGAGTGCCATTCTCGTTTATGCGGAACACGACCATACCGAGCTGAAATCGGGTACGCTCTCGGCGATCGCCTGCGCGCGCGAGATCGGCGGCGATATCGATATCCTGATCACCGGCAACAACTGTGGCGATGCGGCACAGCATGCAGCCTCGATCGAGGGCGTGCGCAAGGTGCTGCTGGCCGAGGGTGAGCATCTGGAGAATCACGTAGCCGAGAACGTCGCCCCGATCATCGAGCGGCTCGCCGGCGATTATGACTATGTGTTGGCGGCGGCCACTACCGGTGGCAAGAACATCATGCCGCGGGTGGCGGCGAAGCTGGATGTCCAGCAGGTCTCGGATATATCGAAGGTGATTTCCGAGGACACCTTCGTACGCCCGATCTATGCCGGCAACGCCATGGCGACCGTGCAGTCTACGGACGCGATCAAGTTGATCACGGTCCGGGCCACCTCGTTCGAGGCGGTCGAGGCGGGCGGCGGTTCGGCCAGTGTCGAGTCGATCGAATCCGGTTCCGATGCGGGTCTCGCCAGGTTCGTCGGCGCGGACCTGTCCGAGTCGGAAGGCCCCGAACTGACCACGGCACCGATCGTCGTCTCCGGCGGCCGTGGCGTGGGCTCGGCCGAGAATTTCCAGCTGATCGAGAGCCTTGCGGGCAAATTGGACGCCGCGGTCGGTGCGAGCCGCGCGGCGGTCGATGCCGGCTACGTGCCGAACGACTACCAGGTCGGTCAGACCGGCAAGGTGGTTGCGCCCGATCTCTACGTCGCGGTCGGCATCTCCGGTGCGATCCAGCACATGGCCGGGATGAAGGAGTCGCGCGTGATCGTCGCGATCAACAAGGACTCCGAGGCCCCGATCTTCGAGGCGGCCGACTACGGACTGGTTGCCGACCTCTTCGAGGCCCTGCCCGAGCTGGACAAAGCCCTCGACGGGTAACCTCGATGCGGGCGCTTGCGGTTACCGGGGTGCGTGCGGTGGCCGATCGGGAAAAGCCGCCTTCCGGGCGGCTTTTCCTTTTTCGGGAGGGGCGGTCGCGGGCGATTGCCGCGTGCAGGCGCTGATGTATAGTGGCCAAACTGTCATTTGCGCCTGATGGGGCGCAGTCGCTAGAGTCGGGCCGCTGATGTGCGGCCACCCGGGAGATCCCATGACGGACGACAAGGAAGGGGTGGTCGATCTGGGGCGGCTGCGCCGCTCGTGCGCCGGCTGTTCCCTGCGTTCCCTGTGCCTGCCGGCCGGAGTTCTGGGTGATGATCTGGCGCGGCTGGACGCGCTTGTGCGTTCACGCCTGCCCCTGGAAACCGGTGACGGCCTCTTTCGGTCGGGCGATACCCTGGAGAATCTGTTCGTCGTGCGGGCCGGCTGCGTCCGGACGACCCAGCCGGCGACCGACGGGGAGGAGCAGGTGATCGGTTTCCATCTGCCGGGCGAACTGCTTGGCCTCGATGCGATCAGCGATGGCCACCACCATTGCGATGCGATCGCGCTGGAGCGGACCAACGTCTGCGCCGTGCCGTTCGATCAACTCGAGGACGTGGCGTGTCATGTTCCGGGCCTGCAGCATCAGCTCCTGCGGATCATCAGCCGCGAACTGGTGCAGGACCACCAACACCTGGTCGCTCTCGGCCGCCGCACCGCGCGGGCCCGGCTGGCGCTGTTCCTGCATAGCCTGAGTCAGCGGCTGTATGCCGCGGGATACTCCGGCGAGGACTTCCGTCTGCCCATGTCGCGCGACGACATCGCCGGTTATCTGGGACTTGCGCTGGAAACGGTGTCGCGCCTGCTGGGGCGTCTGTCGGAGGAGGGTGTGATCGCGGTCGAACGGCGCTGGGTGCGGGTGCTGGATGCGGCGTCGCTGGCGTCGATCGCGGGGGAACCCGTGACGGGGCAGCGCGCTCCCGATGGGGTAGGCCGGCAGGCGAACTGACCGCTTCCTCGCGGTCAGCGATTGGCGTTCTCGCTCGATCCCTGGTGTGTCCCGCCCTCTGGGCCGTCTTCCGGTCCGAGCCGGGCTCGCATGGCCGCGAGCGTTTCATCGCTGACGTGGTGCTCGATGCCCTCGGCGTCCTGCAGCGCGGTCTCCTCGGACACGCCCAGCCAACGCAGGAACGCGAGCACGACGCTGTGGCGCGTGCGTGAGGTCTCCGCCATTGCGCGGCCGGCGTCGGTGAGGAAAACGGCGCGATAGGGTTCGCTCGTAACGAGGCCGTGATCGCGTAGCCTTCCGATCATCTTCGCTACCGTCGCCTGACGCACATCCATCCGCCGCGCGATTTCGACCGCCCGTGCTTCACCTTTCGCATCGATCAGGTCTGCGATCAGTTCGACATAATCCTCGACGAGCTCCGTCTCATGCGCCTTGCGCACTCGCGCATGCTGCCGTGCATGGGCCTCCGCCGGCAGCATCTCGCCGGGCCTCTCGGAAGAACTGACATGCGACAGGGGGCTGCGCTCGGTCATGGCGGGTCCGTTTCGTGTCGAGACGATTGCCGGGCGGCGGGCGGGCGCGGAGTATATCATTCCCGATTACGGGGGCGACGCCATGGTCGGGTGCCTTCTGGCCTGGATTTTGCAGTTGATAGCGGTGCATCGCCTGGCAGGAGTTTCTTTCGGCATGGATGGACCGACGGCCCCGTTGGTGGCGGATATGGTCCGCGCGCTCGGCGAACGCACGGGTTGTGCGGGTCTCGTGTGTGCGGAGACCGCAAGCCCCGTGTGCTGGTTCGGGGACTATGACTGCGTGAACTCGGCCGCGCGTACGCGGGTACTGCGGCGCGCGCCCGACGAGGGCCATCCGGCGATCGTTATGCTCGCCGACGGTGTGAATGCCCCGGGCGGATTCCGTTTCGTCGCGATGCAGCCCGTGGGTCGCGAGCCGGGTTACCGGTATGTGCTGTTCGCCGGCGCGCGCACGAGCGCCATCCGTTATGACGGCGTGCCGACACTCCTGCGCTCGGTCACGGCGGCACTGCGGCGTCATCTCGCGCAGTTGGCACCGATGCCGATCGCCGCGGCTGCCGCGGACGCGCCGCGCCGCGGGCTGATGATCGCCGACGCATGTTCACCCGATGCGCCCATCCAGTATGTCAATCGCGGCTTCTGTCGGATCAGTGGGTACCGCCCCGCAGAGATCATCGGCCGCAACGCGCGCTTTCTGCAGGGCGGCGATCGTGATCAGGCGGGACGTTGGCGTCTGGGTGGAGCGCTCGCGCGGGGCGAGCCGTGTACGGTGCAGCTGCGCAATTATCGGCGCGATGGCGGTCTGTTCGAGAACCGGCTCGAGATGACGCCCGTAGTCGATGTCGGTGAGCGGGTTACGCACAACGTGGCCGTCACATACGGTCTCCCACGCCGACCCAAAGCCGCATCGCCGGTTGCGGATCGGGATTCGGCCCTGTTCGTGTTCGAGCTCGAGATGTCGCCCGTCGGCAAGCTCGTGATTGACGGTCACACGGGCCGCGCGTGTTTCGCGAATCCGGAGACGGGGCGGATGTTCGGCTGCCGGGCCAACGACCTGATCGGTCGCGAGATGGGCCTGCTGCCGCTGGTGGATGGCCCGGTGCGGCTGCCAGGGCCCGATCCGGGCGGGCAGGCCGGATTACTGGTGGAAATGACGGTCAAACCGACTCGCTGGGGCCGTCACTCCGCGTGGCTGGTCACGCTGTTCGAGGCGATCGACCGACATCAACTAGTCGATCCTTCGGCGGATGGCGATCTGGGTCTGGAGCGCTATCCGGGGCCCGTACTCCAGTCGCGGCCGGACGGCTCGCTCGCCTGGGTCAGTCAGGCGGCGGCCGATCTGCTGGGATACTCGCGCGAAGAGATGCTGCAACTGTCCACCGGCGCCCTGGACGCCGGTGGCCTGGTCGATCGGGACGCCTGGGCGCGCAACTGGGCGTTCGTCCGTCTGCAGCGCTCGGTCACCGTCGAAACGCGGCTGGTCCGGCGCGACGGCTGGGCGTTCCCGGCCCTGCTCGATGTCCAGCACATCGACCATGACGGCGAAGAGACGCATGTCGTGTTCATCCGGAATGTCCAGGACGACTGAGACCGGCGGGTATTACGATCGACCGAACGTCGAGCGTTGATCGCGAGCAAGCTCGCTCCTACAGGTGTAATTCACGACGCGGTTGCAGGATTCATGCAGGAGCGAACTTGCTCGCGATTCGCCTGGCGACGGCGAACGGCCTGGTTACATATTCGGGTAATTCGGCCCGCCGCCGCCCTCCGGCGCAATCCAGTGGATGTTTTGCGAGGGATCCTTGATGTCGCACGTCTTGCAGTGGATGCAGTTCTGGGCGTTGATCTGCAGCCGCGGATTCGAGCCGTCGTCGTCGCGCACGATCTCGTATACGCCGGCCGGGCAGTAGCGCTGTTCCGGGGCGTCGTAATACGCGAGGTTGTAGTTCACCGGGATCGAATCGTCCTTGAGGGTCAGGTGGACTGGCTGGCCCTCCTCGTGGAACGTGTTGGTGAGATACACACTCGAGTTGAGATCGAAGCTGACGATACCGTCCGGCTTCGGATACTCGATCTTCGGCATCCGCTCCGCCGGTTTCAGGGTCTCGTGGTCCGCGTGTTTGTGGTGCAGCGTCCAGGGGAGCTTGCCGCGGAAGATCTTGAGGTCCAGGCCGCTGTAGATCGATCCCAGAACCATGCCGAAGTTGGAGGCCGCCGGGCGGAAGTTGCGCGCCTCGTGCAGTTCGCGCCAGACCCAGGAATTGCGGTAACGCTCTTCGTAGCCCGTCAGCGTGGCCGGTGCGTCCTCACCCTGGGCCAGCGCCTCGGCGATGCTCTCGGCGGCCATCATGCCGGTCTTCATCGCGGTGTGGTTGCCCTTGATCTTGGGCACATTGAGGAAGCCGGCCGAGCAGCCGATCAGGGCGCCGCCGGGGAAGACCAGTTTCGGTACCGACTGCAGCCCGCCCTCGTTCAGCGCGCGTGCGCCGTAGCTCACGCGGCGCCCACCCTCGAGCGTCTCGCGGATGGCGGGGTGGGTCTTGAAGCGCTGGAACTCCTTGAACGGATGCAGGTGCGGATTCTGGTAGTCGAGACCGATCACGTAACCGACGTACACCTGGTTGTCTTCCAGGTGATAAAGGAACGATCCACCCCAGGTCTTCGTGTCCATGGGCCAGCCAGCGGTATGGATCACCGTGCCCTGTCTGTGCTTCTCTGGATCGATCTCCCACAGTTCCTTGATGCCGATGCCGTAGGTCTGCGGATCGGCGTCTTCGCGCAGGCCGAACTGCTCGATCAGCTGCTTGCTGACATGGCCGCGGCAGCCCTCGGCGAACAGCGTGTACTTCGCGTGCAGTTCGATGCCTGGCTCGAAGGCGTCCTTTGGCTGCCAGTCGCGGCCGATCCCCATGTCGCCGGTGCGTACGCCCTTGATACTGCCGTCGTCGTGAAACAGGGCCTCCTGCGCGGCGAATCCGGGGTAGATCTCGGCACCGAGCGCCTCGGCCTGCTCACCCAGCCAACGGCAGACGTTGCCCATCGAGACGACGTAGTTGCCGTCGTTGTGCATCTGCCGCGGCAGCAGGGAGAGGGGCACGTTGATGGCCGACTGCTTGCCCAGCACCATGAACTTCTCGTCCGTGACCGGCGAGTGCAGCGGGGCGCCTTTTTCCTTCCAGTCCGGTATGAGCTCATTCAGGGCGGTCGGTTCGAGTACGGCGCCGGACAGGATATGGGCACCGACTTCCGAGCCTTTCTCGAGGACCGCGACGCTGATCTCCGCGCCCGTCTCTTCGGCCAGCTGGCACAGGCGTATCGCCGCCGAAAGACCCGACGGGCCGGCGCCGACGATGACGACATCGTATTCCATCGCTTCGCGTTCGACTTCCATCGTGAGTCCTCCTCGGCCGGGAATGGGCCGGAAACAGCGTATGCGGAGTGCGGACGGAAGACCGCCGCACGAAGGCTGGATTTTGCCCTGGCGCCGGTGGTGTCACAAGGGAACACCGCTGGGGATGGCGCCGCTGAACCCGGCATTTACCTGCCTGCGAAGTGGCGTTGCGAAACCCTTGGTCAGCCCCCGTGATCCGCTACAATCGACGCCCAGATGAAAGAGGAGAACCGGATGTCGGACCCACTGCACGACCTGCTCCAGGAGCGCGGCGTACTGCTCGCCGATGGCGCTACCGGTACCAATCTGTTCGCCCTCGGGCTGCAGACCGGTGACCCGCCGGAACTATGGAACATCGATCGCCCGGAACAGGTCAAAGCGCACTACCGCAGTTTCGTCGACGCCGGATCCGACGTATTTCTGACCAACTCCTTCGGCGGCACGGGATATCGTCTCAAGCTGCATGGCGACGAGGATCGGGTCGGCGAGATCAACGAGGCGGCTGCGCGCCTTGCCCGCGAGGTAGCCGACGAGGCCGATCGGACAGTCCTGGTGGCGGGCAGCATGGGCCCGACCGGCGAGCTGTTCGAGCCGCTCGGCGCGCTGACGCACGAGCGGGCCGTCGAGGCCTTCCGCGAACAGGCCCGGGCGCTCGCGCGCGGCGGCGTCGACGTGCTCTGGATCGAGACGCTGTCGGCGCGCGAGGAGGTCGATGCCGCGATCGAGGCGGCGCGCTCGACCGGGCTGCCGGTCGTGTGCACCGTCAGTTTCGATACCAACGGGCGCACGATGATGGGGATCACCCCGCACGCCTTTGCAGACCATTGTGCCCATGGCGATCACGCACCGACCGCCTTCGGCTCCAACTGCGGCGTCGGCGCCTCGGAACTGTTGATCGCGATCGTGAACATGCGCGACGCGGCGGATCCGGACTCGGTGCTGATCGCGAAGGCGAACTGCGGCATCCCCGAGTGGCACGGCGACCGGATCGTGTACAACGGCACGCCGGAACTGATGGCCGAATACGCAGTCCTCGCGCGCGATGCCGGTGTCTCGATCGTGGGCGGCTGCTGCGGCACGACGCCGGAGCACATCCGCGCGATGCGCACGGCGCTCGACACCCGCGAGCGCGGCCCGGCGCCGGATATCGAGACGATCACCGCGCGCCTCGGCGAGGTGTCCGCAGGGGCCAGGGCGCAGTACGGCGGCGACCTCGACCCGGAGGCCGGTGCGAGTGGCCACGGCGCCTCCGGTGGCCGCGGCAAGCGCCGCCGTCGCGGCCGGGCGGAGTCCTGACATGGCGAACGAATCCCCCGCCGAGCGCCTGCGCGCCCGCCTCCGGGAAGGTCGCCTGCTGCAGATGCCCGGCGCGTTCGATGCGATGTCGGCGCGCCTGATCGAGGAAGCCGGTTTCCCGCTGGCGTTCATGAGCGGCTTCGCCGTCTCGGCCTCGCACCTGGCTGGTCCCGACACCGGGCTGATGTCGCTCGGCGAGATGCTCGATCGCGGCCGCGAGATCTGCGCGGCCACGAATCTGCCCGTGATCGGCGACGGCGATACCGGTTTCGGCAACGCCGTGAGCGTGCGCCGTACCGTGCAGGCGTACGCCCACGCCGGTTTCGCCTGCATCATGCTGGAGGACCAGGTGAGCCCCAAGCGCTGCGGTCACACCCAGGGTAAGCAGGTGGTGCCGCGGGCCGAGGCCGAGACGCGGCTGCAGGCGGCGCTGGACGCGCGCGACGAGGGCGCCGATATCCTGATCATGGCGCGCACCGATGCCCGCGGCCCGCTCGGCCTCGAGGAGGCGATCGCCCGGGCGCAGCGGTTCGCCGAGATGGGCGCGGACATCACGTTCCTCGAGGCGCCGCACGACGAATCGGAGATGGCGGCCTGGTGCGAGGCCGTGCCCGGCCCGAAGATGGCCAACATGATCGAGCATGGTCGTACGCCGATTCTCCCGCCGGAGAAACTGCAGGCGCTCGGCTACCGGATCGCCGTGTACCCGCTGACCCAGCTGTCGGCCGCGATCCGCGCGATGCGGATCAGCCTGGCGGAGCTCGGAGCGGGCGAGACGCCGAGCGGCGTACTCGATTTTGCGGATTTGACCGAGGCCGTCGGGTTCGACCGCTATCACGAACTCGCGGATCGCTACGGTGACTGATCCCCCGGAGCCTGTCCGGGCGGGAGTCACCGCATGATCGCCCTGTTCACGGACTTCGGCTGGTCCGGTCCCTACGTCGGCCAGATGCACGCCGTGCTTGCGCGTGACGGCGTCACCGATCCGGTCATCGATCTCATGCATGATGCCCCGTCGTTCGACCCGCTGGCGTCCGGCCACCTGCTGGCCGCGCTTGCGCCCTCGATGCCCACCGGGACGATCTTCGTAGGCGTGATCGACCCGGGCGTCGGGACGGCGCGCGATCCGGTGGTGGTCGAGGCCGATGGGCAGTGGTTCGTCGGTCCCCGCAACGGGCTGTTCGATGTCGTCTCCGCACGGGCGCGGGATACGCGCTGGTGGCGCATCACGCGCGCGCCCGAGGGGCGCTCGACGACCTTCCACGGCCGCGACCTGTTCGCGCCCGTGGCGGCCCTGATCGCCCGGGGCGATGAGGTCCCGGGACGGTCCCTGCCGCTGACCGAATACCCGGACGATACCGGGGCGGAGTGCGACGCGATCATTTACATCGACGCCTTCGGCAATGCGGTCACGGGGCTGCGGCCACCGAAAAGCCGGATCGTGCCGGTGCTCAACGTGGCCGGGCGCTGTCTCTCTCGCCGGCGTACGTTCGCGGATGCGGCACCGGGCGAGGCGCTGTGGCTAATCAATTCGATGGGCCTGGTCGAGATCGGCGTCAACCGCGGCAGCGCGGCCACCACGCTCGACCTGGCGGTCGGTACAGCGGTCAACTGGGGAACGGACTGACGCGACGGTCGCCCGGGCGCGCACAGCCACCCGCGTCAACGGCCAGCTCCCCGAACCCGCCTCCGAACAGACCGACCCGCACGCCCGGCGGCTTATCGCTGAAACGGGATTCGTCGCCGCAGAATAAAAGGCGGGAACCACGAATGAACACAAATGCTGCCGCGCGACCGATTCGATCGTGCTGGAACTTCGCTGACAGGTAGTCGCGGCAGAATCACTGGAGAAGAACCACGGATGCACACAGATAAACACAGATAAGGTCAAAGACCGGGCTTATCAGGACATGGTCGCCCTCAGCCGACTTTGAGTTTCATCTGTGTCTATCTGTGTTCATCCGTGGTTCTCAAACCCATGTTGGAATCGGCGCGTTATCAGCGAAGCGCCAACAACCTCTCATCACTGCGCGCCATTCATTCGTGTCCATTCGTGGTTCTTTTTTCCTCCGATGTCAGTCGCTCGCACGCGCCAGGATGCGGTCGAGGACGCTGGCCGGGAGGACGCGGCGCAGGGTGGCGAACACGTAGGTGGGGAAAGTGACCGGGTAGCGCCGTCGCGGGCGGCGGCTCTCAAGGGCGTGCACGAGCCGTTTATGGACGGCCTCGGGGCCGAGTGTGAACGGCGTGGGCTTCTGTGGTTTGAGCCGACGCTGCTCCAATCGCTCGTAGTACGCGCTGTGGGGGCTGCGGTCGCTGTCGATGCGGCGGTCGAACGCCTCGAGGGCGTTTTCGCGGAAGCGGCTGGTGATCGGACCGGGCTCGATCAGGCTGACGTGGACGCCGCTGCCGGCCAACTCCAGGCGCAGCGTGTCGGTCAGGCCCTCAACCGCGTACTTGCTGGCGTTGTAGGCGCCGCGCCACTTCAGCGCCACCAGACCGAGCACGGAAGAGTTCTGCACGATCCGCCCGTGGCCCTGCGACCGCATGGCCGGCAAAATGCGATTGGTCAGTTCCAGCCAGCCAAACACGTTGGTCTCGAACTGGGCCCTGAGGGTGCTGCGCGTGAGATCCTCGACCGCGCCCGGCTGGCCGTAGGCGCCATTGTTGAACAGCGCATCGAGCGAGCCACCGGTCCTCGCCAGGATCTCGTCAACGGCCGCATGGATACTCCAGGAGTCGTTGAGGTCCAGCGCCAGCGCCTCCAGCCCCTCACGGGCGAGCCGCTCGACATCTTCGGAGTCCCGCGCCGTGGCGAAAACCCGCCACCCACGCGCCGCCATCGCGTGCGCGCAGTGATACCCGATCCCGCTCGAACAACCGGTAATCAGCAGCGTGCGGCGTGCCGTCATGGGCTGGACTCCATTCTGGACCGCGAAAGGGTAGCGCCGGTGCGGTGCAAACGCGAACCGTCGGTTGGGTTCGCGCCTTGGCGAGAACCCAAACCCACGTTGGATAAGCGCAAACCCCGGATTCCCCCTGACGCCGCCGGAATTGCGGTCGCGGCGGCAAGCCGGTACCCTTCCGCACCCTCCGTCCGACCCCGTGAACAGGGCCCAGTACCATGCGCAGCCATCTCTGCGGCACGCTCGACAGCGCCGCCATCGATTCCACCGTCGAACTCGCCGGCTGGATTCACCGCCGCCGCGACCATGGCGGCGTCATCTTCGTCGATCTGCGCGATCACACCGGCTTGATCCAGGTCGTGTTCGATCCCGATCGGGCGGATATGTTCCGTATCGCCGAGCAGATCCGCAGCGAGTACGTCATTCACTTGAAGGGCCAGGTGCGCGCACGGCCCGCCGGGACCGAGAATCCGGATCTGACCACCGGTGCGATCGAGGTGCTCGGGACCGAACTCGAGGTCGTCAATCGGGCGAAGACACCCCCGTTCCAACTGGATGAATGGGACGTCGGCGAGGAACACCGGCTGAAGTACCGCTATGTCGATCTGCGCCGCCCGGAGATGCAGCAGCGGCTGCGCCTGCGCGCGGCGATCACCTCGCGCGTGCGGCGTTTCGTAGAGGACGACGGCTTCATCGACATCGAGACGCCGATGCTCACCCGGGCGACGCCCGAAGGGGCGCGCGACTACCTTGTGCCGAGCCGGACCCACGCCGGTTCGTTCTTCGCGCTGCCGCAGTCGCCGCAGTTGTTCAAGCAGCTGCTGATGGTCAGCGGCATGGACCGCTACTACCAGATCACGCGCTGCTTCCGCGACGAGGACCTGCGCGCCGACCGCCAGCCCGAATTCACGCAGCTCGACATGGAGATGGCGTTCGTCGAGGAAGACGACGTCATGAACATGGCCGAGCGCATGATGCGCGACCTGTTCACGCACGTGCTCGAGGAGCCGTTGCCCGATCCGTTCCCGCGCATGACCTATACGGAGGCGATGCACCGCTTCGGGTCCGACAAGCCGGACCTGCGCATCCCGCTCGAACTGATCGAGGTCGCTGGCCTGATGACGGACGTGGACTTCAAGGTCTTCTCCGGCCCGGCGAACGATCCGGATGGCCGCGTGACCGCCCTGTGTGTGCCTGGCGGTGGCTCCATGACCCGCAAGGAGATCGATGAGTACACGGAGTTCGTCGGCCGCTACGGGGCGAAGGGCCTCGCGTACATCAAGGTCAACGAGCGCGGGCAGGGCAGGGAGGGCCTGCAGTCGCCGATCCTCAAGTTCCTGCCGGACGACGTGATCGAGACGCTGCTGGAGCATACCGCGGCCACCGGTGGCGACCTGATTTTCTTCGGCGCCGACAAGGCGCGCGTCGTCAACGATGCGCTGGGTGCACTGCGCGTGAAGATCGGTCACGACCGTGGCTTCGTCCAGCGTGCGTGGTGTCCGCTCTGGGTCGTCGATTTCCCGATGTTCGAGTGGGACGACAACGCCAACGCCTGGACGCCGCTGCATCACCCGTTCACCGCACCCGCCGTGAACAACCCGGACGAGCTGCGCGCGCATCCGAAGCAGGCCCTGTCGCGGGCTTATGACATGGTGCTCAATGGCACCGAGCTCGGCGGTGGTTCGATCCGTATCCATGATCGCGGGCTGCAGGAAGCGGCGCTGGAGGTGCTGGGGATCGATCCCGCCAGCGCACGCGAACAGTTCGGCTTCCTGCTGGATGCGCTCGAGTACGGCGCGCCGCCGCATGGCGGCATCGCCTTCGGCCTGGATCGCCTGGTCATGCTGATGACCGGAGCGGCGTCAATCCGCGATGTCATGGCGTTCCCGAAGACGCAGACGGCGAGCTGCCCGCTGACCTCGGCACCGTCGACGGTCAACGAGGCGCAGCTGCGCGAACTCGGCATCCGCCTGCGCGGCAAGGCCGCTGAACGGGCTGGGGGACAGGGCTGAGGTCTTCGTCTTCCGGATGTTCGGTTAATGGTTCCCGCCAAGGCGCGAAGGGCGCCAAGGGACGCGAAGAACGGCACAACATTGTAGGAGCGAGCTTGCTCGCGAACCGCTTTCCGATGTCAGCGCCGGTCCAGTTCTTGCCCAGGGTCGTATGGTACGCGCGCCATTGACCCCGGGTCTGTTAGCGAATCGATTGACCGGAGTCCCTCGGGCGTGGAGATCGGTTCGCGAGCAAGCTCGCTCCTACAGGCTCCCGGTTTCCTTTGTGTCCCCTGGCGTCCTTCGCGCCTTGGCGGGAACCAATAACCTCCCGTATCCGGCACAATGCGATGGCTGCTGAACCGACGCGCCAGGGAACCGTAACCCGGTGAACTTCAAACGCCCCGAATCCGTCCTCATCGTGGTGCATACCGCCGATGGTGAGGTGCTGCTCCTGCGCCGTGCCGATCGCGAGGATTTCTGGCAGTCGGTCACCGGCAGCCTGGAGCCCGGTGAGACGCCGATCGAGGCAGCCCGGCGCGAACTCGCGGAAGAGACGGGGCTGGACGCCAGCGGCATCGTCGACTGTCACCGGCGGCGCCATTTTCCTATTGCCCCTGAATGGCGCCACCGCTACGCCCCCGACGTCACCCATAACCTCGAACATGAATTCCGCCTGGGCGTCGGTGTCCGCTGCCAGCCCCGGCTCGATCGTGCCGAGCACGACGATCATGTCTGGCTCGATATCCCCGACGCGGCGGAACGGGCGAACTCCTGGACCAACCGCGTCGCCATCAGGTCGCTGGACAGCGACCCCGCGCGGACGACCGTCGTGCTCGTCCACGGCCTCTGGATCGGTCCGCACTCCATGCGCCTGCTGGCGCGGCGGCTGCGCGTGGCCGGTTTCGGCGTGGCGATCTTCGGCTGGCACACGACGAAGGAATCGCCGGGCGCGGCGGCGGGGCGGCTGGCGCGTCAGGTCGACGCGCTGGAGGGGCACGTTATCCACTTCGTCGGCCACAGCCTCGGCGGGTTCGTGCTCACACGGCTGCTGGGCGCGCACCGCCCGGCCCGGGCGGGGCGGGCGGTGCTGCTGGGGAGCCCATTGCAGGGCGCTACCGCCGCCGACCACCTCGGGGACCGCGGCCTCGGGCGGACGCTCGGGGCCGCGGAGGAACCGCTGACCGAGGGCGCGGACAAGTGGCCACGGGATATCCCGGTCGCGCGAATCGCCGGCGTGCGCGCCTGCGGGCCGGGTCGTCTCCTCGGGCGCCTGCCCGGGCCGAACGACGGCACCGTCGCTCTCGATGAGATCCGTGGTCCGGGCGGGCCGGTGCGCCTGGCGCGGACCACGCATGTGGGGCTGCTGCTCTCGCGGCGCGTCGCCCGCATGACCGCCATCTACCTGCGCGACGGCATCCTCCCGTCCCACCGCCAGTCGACGCCGTAGGCCGGTTTTCCCCGGCGCCCGTTGCCTTTCGGCCATGCGCCGCCGCACGCCGCCGGGGAATGCCGGCATTGCGCGGCGATACGTTCCGGGCCGGTATCCATCGTCACGGGCCGCGCAAAACGGGCCTACGGTGCTGCCGCTCGCGCCGGGGCGTCGTTTGATATCGAGGGAGGCGTGAGGCGGGAAAACGTAGGCCGGTTTTCCCCGGCGCACGTTGCCTTTCGGCCATGCACCCTCGCACGCCGCCGGGGAATGCCGGCATTGCGCGGTGAAATGCTCCGGGCCGGCCTGTACTGCCGTGGACCGCGCAAAGCCGGCCTACGTTGAATGGATACGATCGCGCACTTCATGACGCGCGTCGCCCCCGCCGCCCGGCTGCTCGCGCGATGCCCGGCCTGCTACACTGCATGGTCAGATTTCGGGGAGGTTTGCGCGGCATGGCCGGACACAGCAAGTGGGCGAACATCAAGCACAAGAAGGCCGCGGAGGACAAAAAACGCGGCAAGATCTTCTCGCGCATGAGTCGCGAGATCATGGTCGCCGCGCGCACCGGCAGCCCCGATCCCGACTGGAATCCGCGCCTGCGGCTGGCGATCGACAAGGCCTATGCCGCCAACATGCCCAAGGACAACGTCGAGCGCGCGCGCCAGAAGGGCGCCGGCGAACTCGAGGGCGAGGCCTACGAAGAGGCACGCTTTGAGGGCTATGGTCCGGGCGGGGCGGCGATCATGGTCGATTGCATGACCGATAACCGCAATCGCACCGTGGCCGAGGTGCGCCACGCGTTCTCGAAACACGGCGGCAATCTCGGCACGGACGGCTCGGTCGCTTTCCTGTTCACCTATACCGGCGTGATCAGCTACCCGCCGGCCACCGACGAGGATGCCCTGATGGAGGCCGCGCTGGAGGCCGGCGCCGATGAACTGGAGACGAATGACGACGGCTCGATGGATGTGCTCGTTGATCCGGAATCGTTTTCGACGGTGCGTGATGCCCTGATCGCGGCCGGCCTTGAGCCGGAGGAGGCCGAGGTGACCATGCGCCCGCAGAACGCGACCGAACTCAGCGGCGACGACGCGGAGCGCACGCTCAAGTTGCTCGAGATGCTCGATGACCTCGACGACGTCCAGAACGTCTACACGAACGCCTCGTTCGCGGCCGAATCCGTCGCCGCGACCGGCTGAACGGGCGAACCGCGCGTGGCCGAATCCGTCCGCATCATCGGTATCGATCCCGGTTCGGTCACGACCGGCTGGGGCGTGATCGACAGTGATGGCCGCAGCAGCCACCACGTCGCCCACGGCGCCATCGCCACCGGGAGCGGGTCGCTGCCCGAGCGCCTGGGCGTGATCCAGCGCGAGGTCGCCGGTGTGATCCTCGAGCACGGGCCCGCCGAGATGGGTATCGAGGAGGTGTTCGTGGCGCGCAACGCCATGTCGGCGCTCAAGCTCGGCCAGGCGCGCGGCGCCGCCATCTGTGCCGGGGTGGCCGCGGAACTCCCGGTGGGCGAGTATCCGGCGCGGCTCGTTAAGCAGACGCTGGTCGGTGTCGGCGGTGCCGGCAAGGAACAGGTCCAGCACATGGTCAAGGTGCTGCTGGGCCTGAGCGGGACGCTGCAGGCGGACGCGGCCGATGCCCTCGGCATCGCGCTCTGCCATGCCCACGCACGCACGCGCCCGGCACCGGTGCTCTCCGCCGCGCGCCGGCGCAAATCGGTACGCTGGAAATGATCGGCAGACTCCGCGGCACGCTCGTGTCCAAACAGCCGCCGGGCCTCATGATCGACGTCGGCGGCGTCGGCTACGAGCTCGAGGCCCCTTTGTCCACGTTCTACGACCTGCCGGCGGTGGGTGAGACGGTGACGCTGTTCACCCACCACGTGGTGCGCGAGGATGCCCATCTGCTGTTCGCGTTCGCCCGCGAGTCCGAGCGGCGGCTGTTCCGCGCCCTGCTCAAGGTGTCCGGCGTCGGCGCCAAGATGGCGTTGGCGGTCCTCTCCGGCATGAGCGCCGACGATTTCGCGCGCTGCATCGAGACCGATGACGTCACCGCCCTGACGAAATTGCCGGGCATCGGCAAGAAGACGGCCGAGCGCCTGATCGTCGAGATGCGCGATCGCCTCAGCGATACCGATCTGCGCGACGCGTTGCCGGCCAGCGCGGGGCAGGCGCCGGCGGCCGATGATGGGACGCCGGCCGATCCGGTGACCGACGCGACCAGCGCACTGGTGGCGCTGGGCTATCGCCAGGCGGAAGCGGCGAAGATGATCCGTGCGATCGATACGAACGGTCTCTCGACGGAGGATATTATCCGCCGCGCCCTTCAGGCCGCTGCGCGTTGATGGAGCGGCGGCGGGGTGCGGTGCGGGGGCGGCGCCGGCTCTATTCCATGGTCACGCTGGTGGTGGCCGGCTTCGCGCTGGTCGCCCTGCCGCTGCTGGTCGCGGTGATCGGCGGCTCGGTCTATCTGGATCGCCTCACGCGGCGAAGCGAACAGCTCGTGCGCGATAGCGTCATCCTCGTGCGCCAGGGGCAGGCGCTGGAGACCCAGCTGCTGCAGATGGAGCGCAACGCCCGCCAGTACCGGATCCTGGGGCGCGGGGAGCTGATCGGCCTCTATCAGGAGCGCCACACGCAGTTGATCGGGACGCTGGACTCACTGGTCTCCGTGAGCCTCGATCCCGGGGCCGCGGACGCGCGTCAGGACCTTCGGGCCATCGCGGAGTCGGTAACCGGGGCCGTCGAGGCAGCGGACCCGTCGAGCGAATCCCTGACCGCGGCGCTGGAGCGTTTCGCCCGCATGCGCGAACTCGCCACCGAGATCGCCGGCGCGGCGGATTCGGCCATCCGCACCGAACTCGATTCACTCGAGGTCGAGTCGTCCCGCGTGCGCGAATTCCTGTTCTGGCTGACGGTGACCCTCGTGCCCATCACGATCGCCCTGACGGTCCTGTTCGCCTGGTTGATCCTGCGCCCGATTGGCCGGCTGGGCCGTGCGATCCGCAGTCTCGGTGCGGTCGAGCCTTCCGCGCCCATCGCCGTAGGCGGGCCACCGGAGATCCTCGATCTGGGCGAGGAGCTGGAGCGCCTGCGGGTGCGCCTGGATCGCTCGGAGGCGGAGAAGAACCGTTTCCTGCGGCATATGTCGCACGAACTGAAGACGCCCCTGTCCGCGATCCGCGAGGGCACGGAGTTGATCGCTGATGGGGCGGTCGGCGCGGACTCCCCCGCCCATCGGGAGATCGTGGATATCCTGCGCGGTTCCAGCGTCGAATTGCAGGAGCTGATCGAGAATCTGCTGGTTCTGAGTGCCCGCGACCTGTCCCGGAAACCGGAGCACATCGATCCCGCCGCCCTCATCGACGAGGCCATCGCGCGTCATCGGCTCGCGATCAGCCGCGCGCGTCTCGAGGTCGAGCGGCAGGCGGATGCACGCGGTTTCGAGGGCTTCCGGTCACTGCTGCAGAGCGCGGTATCGAATCTGATCGGCAACGCGATCCGTTTCTCGCCCGAGGGTGGGGCGCTCCACGTGCGCGCCAGGCGCCGCGGCCAGCGCTTGATCATCGAGGTGGCCGACGAGGGCCCGGGGATCCCGCCCGGTGAGCGCCCGCACGTGTTCGAGCCGTTTTTCCAGGGCGACGGCTCACCGCAGGGCCATGTCCGTGGTACCGGTGTCGGCCTGTCCGTGGTGCGTGACTGTGCGCGGGCCCATGATGGGCGCGTCGAGATTGTTGACGGCGAGTATCCGGGAGCCCATATCCGTATGACGCTGTACGCCCAGCAACGGCCACGTATCGGGGGAAGCGAATGAAGGCAGGGCCCATGCTCGTCATCGCGGTGGTCGCGCTCACGGGTTGCGTACGCTTTAGCGCGGAGCAATCCACCCGCGACGGCTCGCGCCCGGAGCCGCCCGTCGCGGAAATGCTCTTCTTCTCGGATCGACTGGCGGTCGCATCGGCTGACGAACTGGCCACCATGCCGGCACGGCGACCGGCCCCGATTGAAGAGGCCAGCGCACTGCTGCGCCACGCCCTGTGGCTGGCGACGCCCGCGCACGAGGGGCACGATCCGGTTGCCGCCCGCGATGCGCTGGAATCGCTGGCGACCCGCTCGACCGAGCTCGATGCACCGACGCGCGCACTGGTGCGCCTGGAACTGCGGCATCTGCGCAGGCAGCTGGAACTGCGGCGCAAAACGAGTGGTCTGGCCGAACGCAATCGCCGGCTGCAGCAGCAAATCCAGGAATTGACGGCGCTGGAGCGTCAGATGCGGGGTAATGGCGCCGATGTCGATGGCAGCGGAGGCGTTACCGAATGAAGGCGGGCCACATCCTGGTCGTCGATGACGACCCCTCGCTGCTGCGACTGCTCGATATCCGGCTGCAGTCCGCGGGTTATACGGTCCAGACCGCGGATTCGGCCAGCGCCGCACTGGCACGCGTGGAGCAGTCGGTCCCCGATGCCGTCATCACTGATCTGCGCATGGATGGCATGGATGGTCTCGGCCTGCTGCGCGAACTGCAGCGCCGGCAGCCGGGCGTGCCGGTGCTGCTATTGACCGCGCACGGCACGATCCCGGATGCGGTCAGCGCGACGCAGCATGGAGCGGTGGCCTTCCTTACCAAGCCGGTCGACCGCGATGAGTTGATGTACGAGCTCGAGCGGGCCCTGAACCTCACAGCCCATGCCGACGTGCCGGATGACTGGCGGGCCGGGATCATCACCCGCAGCCCGCGCATGGAGGAACTGCTGGAGCAGGGGCGTCGCGTGGCGGCCACCGGCACCAGCGTACTGATCCGGGGCGAAAGCGGGACCGGCAAGGAACTGCTTGCGCGCGCCATGCACCGAGCCAGCCCCCGGCGCGACGGGCCGTTCGTCGCCATCAACTGCGGCGCCATGCCCGAGGGCCTGCTCGAATCCGAATTGATGGGGCACGAGCGCGGGGCTTTCACCGGTGCGCAGCATGCGACCACAGGTCTGATCCGTTCGGCCGACGGCGGCACCCTGCTGCTCGACGAGATCGGTGATATGCCGCTCGCGCTGCAGGTCAAGCTTCTGCGCGTGCTGCAGGAGCGGCGCGTGCGCCCGGTCGGTGGTACGCGGGACTTCCCGATCGATGTGCGTATCCTCTCCGCCACGCACCGCCAGCTTGATGAGGCGATCGCCGCCGGCGAATTCCGCGAAGACCTGTTCTATCGCCTGAATGTGATCGAGCTGCAGCTGCCGCCGCTGCGCGAACGCCACGAGGATATCCCGCTGCTCATCAATCGGCGCCTGCGTGCGCTGGCCGAGCGCGACCGCGAGCGGGTCAAGGTGTATGCCCCCGAGGCGATGGAGCGCATGGTCGCGGCACGCTGGCCGGGCAACGTGCGTCAGCTCGACAATGTCGTCGAGCAGCACGTCGCGCTTGCGCCGGGCACGGTGATCACCGCCGAACAGGTCCGGCGGAGCCTGGGTGATGAGGCCGCCGCGTTGCCCTCGGTGGCCGATGCCCGGGCCCGGTTCACGCGCGATTACCTCGTGCGCCTGCTGAAACTGACCGAGGGCAACGTCAGCGAGGCCGCCCGCGTGGCCCAGCGCAACCGTTCCGAGTTCTACAAGCTGCTCTCGCGCCATGACATCGACCCGGGTGATTTCAAGCACGTGGGGTGATCTCCCCCCCCTGGTGTGGCCCCGCTCTTCGGAGCGGGGCTTTTTCCGTTGGAGGGCGGGGCGTCCCGGCCTGCGTCCTGCCGATGCCCGTTGTTTCGCGTTCTGGCGTGATATCAGTGGCCGTGCCGCAGTAGTCGATCAGCGGTCTGGCTGCTGGTCGCTGGGCGCCGGATCGTAAAACCCCTCGACCAGAGGCCGGTTCAGGGCGGTCAGTGAGAGGCCGTCCCCGTCCACGGCCAGCCAGCGGTCCATATGCTCGCGCGCCGCGGGCCAGTCCCGGTCCACCAGCGCGAACCAGGCGGTGTCGCGATTGCGGCCCTTGATGATCATGTGCTGGCGGAATACGCCCTCAAACCGGAATCCCAGGCGCAGGGCCGCGGCCCGCGAGCGCGCGTTCAGGGCGTCGCACTTCCATTCCACGCGGCGACAGCCCAGGCGATCGAACGCCTCCCCCAGCAGCAGCCGGATCACCTCGGTGTTCGCCCGCGTGCGCTGCATGGCCGGGGCGTACCAGATATGGCCGAGTTCCAGTCGCTGGTGCCAGGGTTCGATGTTCAGGTAGCTCACCATACCGAGTGGCCGCCCGCTGGCGCGCTCGACCACCACGCGGAACGCCGGATCCATGCTCGCCGCGCAGGTCTCCAGCCATGCCCCCATTGCGCCGCGGTCGGCGAATGGGCCATACGGCATCCACGTCCACAGCGTCTGCGTGTCGGGATCGCCATGGGATGCGGCGTAGAGTGCGGCCAGGTCATCCGCCGGGGCGAGTGGTCTCACGGTCACGGCCGTGCCCCGGACCGGGGCACGGGTGGGGTAATCCATCGGCGCATGCATCGACGTGGTTTCACTCGCCATGATCGTGTCTTCGTCGTCCGGATCGGATGGCCGTATTGTTGCTCACATTCTGCCCGTGAAAATGAGTCCTGTCGCTCAACGGCGACAGCGTGATAGCCCATTGAATCAGTGACTTGCAGCTTTCGCTTGAAACGTGTGTCGCCGCTGGGCGACAGTTTTGGCGGTGCGGGTGGCAGTGGCTGCCCGTTGCGCGCGGCGGTATTGGCCCGGGACGGCCAGAGCGTTCATAACTCACTGAAAAAAAAGATCATAATAAATTGGCACGACGTCTGCATCACGGTAGTCGAGCAGCGATTGATACGGGCGCTGATCAAGCGGTACACGGCAACGAACAGACGCAGGGGAAGAATGCATGAAAGCGGCCCGGATCACGACTACACTCGGGCTGATCCTGATCTCCGGCGCGCTGCTCGCCGCCACGGCGACGCCGACCGGGGATCTGGAGAAACGGGCGCAGGCCGAATTCGAGCGCCTTGATCGCAACGACGATGATCGGATCAGCCGCCGCGAAGCGGAGTCGAATCCCGGGCTGGCAGCGCACTTCGCCAAGTTCGATCGCGATTCCGATGGTACACTGGTGTGGAGTGAATTCCTGCGACACGAGGAGTTGAGCGCATCCGGAGTTCGAAACGCCGAAAACTGAACAAGGGTTCCGCCGATGACGCGGGCGTACGACGCCGACGCGGGAATCGACGGCAACGCCGTGCCCCCTCTGGCACTGGCCTGACTCCCCCGGTCGTGGCCCGCACCCACGATCCCAGGCCAGCCATTGGTGCCCCGTCCCCCC
>CAJXKK010000015.1 GCA_913055615.1 uncultured Ectothiorhodospiraceae bacterium | reverse complement strand
GCGGTCGGTGTGTTCGTCGGCCTCTCACCGACCGTGGGTTTCCAGACCCTGTTGATGCTGCTCGGCTGTGTCGCGCTACGCGCCAATTTCCTGTTCGCCGTCGATCACGCGCAGCACGGCATCGCCGCCCCGATCCGGACGGCGATGCCGTGCTGCGCGTGATCGAAGGCGAACAGACCGCTCTCGGGGCGGAGGATGAGCCCCGGCGTTTCTACGTGGAGCTGATGCTCATGCGCGCCCAGATGCGGCTCGGACGCGAGTTCTATCGCGTCGGTGATCGCGATGCCGGCAAGGCGCATTTCATTGCCCCGGCCGAGGCGCACCTGCCCGAGGTGCGCGATTCTCTGATCGACCGGGGGCTGGAACGTGTCGCTGAGCGGATCGAGGATCTCGCCGACGCCGCTCGCGAGACGGATTCCCTGATCGATGTTCAGGACCTGTATGCGACCACGCGCATGGCGATCCGCCGAACCCAGCGCGAGGTCGAGCCGTCCCTGCGTGAGGATGCGGGCTTCCAGGGTCAGGTCTTGCTGGCGATGTCGGAGCGCGCGGTGCGCCAGTTCGAGGCCGCGGTCGAAGATGAGGGGGAGGTCGTCGATCAACTCGCCTGGTGCGTCTCCCGGGTCTATGCGCGCCATGGTGAGCGCCTGCTGGATACGTTCGAGGGGCTGTTACCGATGTCCGATGAGGCCCGCTCTGCGGAACTGGTAGACAGCCATCAGCGCTTCGTCGACCTCTGGCCTGGTCGCACGCCGCCCGAGCGGCTCAATACCATTTCGGCGGATCTGCGCGCCGTACTCGAGGCGATGGCCGAACTCATCGAGGTGGACGGCGGGTAAGCTCGGCCTTGCGCCAGGCGTCGATCAGTCGGCGGCGTTGTTCTGATCCGACGGGCAGGGTGCGCCGCAGGGCGCACAGGCATCGGCCTGGCTCTCGCGCTGGGACAGTGTGGTCTCGAAACCGCCTTCGCCCATGTTCCGCCGGAAGGTGGGACTGGCGAAGTGGTCCGCGAGGATAAAGCCGCCGATCACCAGCAGGGTGATCGCCAGGCGCGCACGGCTGTAGGTACGGTTGGCGCCCATCTCAATCGTTCGACAGGGAGAAGCGCGGACGCAGCCGGATGGCGATCAGTGAGCCCACCCAGGCGGCGGCGAACCAGATCCAGCCATGGAGACTCGCGGAGGCGATCCCGGAAAACATCGCGCCGATGTTGCAGCCGAACGCGAGGCGCGCACCGTAGCCCATCGCCAGGCCACCGATCGCGGCGGCGAGCAGCGAGCGCGGCGGGATCCGCCCCTGGCTGGCGCGGTTGAAGCGCCCGGCGAGGCCGGCCGCCAGCATCGCGCCGACCAGCAGTCCGAAATTGGTGACCGAGGTCACGTTCACGAGCACGCTGTCGGCCAGCGCCATGGCCGGGTAATCCCAGCTCCAGAACTCGAACTGGCCCATGTCGACACCGACGGCCTGCAGGAGCTTCGCGCCCCACAGGCCGAAGGCGAAGGTGATGCCCCAGGGATGGCCAGCCAGCAGCAGCACCGCCAGGTTGCCGACGGCGAGCACGACCACGGCCCAGATCAACGGCCACGGGCCCTTGAACAGGCTGCTGAACACGCCGCCTTCCGGGCCCGCGAGCAGGCGCCGTTCGACGTCGCCATGGCGGCGGCGTTCGATCCGCGTGACCCACCACGCGAGCCCGGCGCAGAGCGCGAGCGTCAACGCGATCGCCCCGCCGGCGCCGAGCCCGCCCGCGAGATTGACGGGGTCGAACCCGGGGCGGTCCAGCCACCAGGGCAGATGCAGGGTGCCGAGCACGCTGCCGACAACGAAAAACACCAGTGTCAGCATCATGCGGATATTGCCGGCGCCGACGGTAAACAGGGTGCCGGAGCCGCAGCCGCCGCCCAGCTGCATGCCGAAACCGAACAGGAACGCCCCGACCAGCAGCGATACCCCGACCGGCGCCAGCGCGCCGCTCAGGCCGGCGTCTGCGGCGAATACCAGCACCGGCACGATCAGTACGGTCGCCAGCGCCAGCAGCGCGAGCTGCGCACGCAGCGCGGACCCACGACCATGGACCACGAAGCGCCGCCAGCCGCCGGTAAAGCCGAAGGCCCCGTGATAGAGCCCGATGCCGAGCACTCCGCCGACGAAGAACAGCGCCACCAGGAACGGCGCCGTCTCGAGCGCGATCAGCGCCGCCAGCACGGCGGCCGCCGTCAGGGCCGTTGTGACCACGAAACGATCCGCGCGGCGTGGTTCCGCCGCCGTCGAGGAGGTGTGCGCCATTGCTTCAGTCGTGGTTGCCATCGCGCGTTGCCGTGATCAGTCGAAAAGCCAGTTGTAGACGACACCGAGGCCGCTGCTCGCGGTCTGCAGTGGGCGGTTTTCGTCCTGGGACCATTCGGTCATGGAGCCGTCGTACAGGGCCACGTTGTCCAGCCCGGCGAGTTCGCTCAAGGTGAACCAGCCGGTGGCCGCCCAGTGGCCGGTATTGCAGAACGTGATGGTCTCGCCATCACCGCTGATGCCGGCCTGGTCCATCAGTGCCCGGAGCCTCTCACGGTCGACCACGAACGCCGTGCCGTCCTGCACCAGCTGCCCCTGCTGGAGGTTGATGGAATCCGGGATCGTACCCGACGCCCGCGCCGCCGAATGCTTGCTCTCGCCCTGATACTGTTTGACCGGGCGATTGTCGACGAGCTGGACGCCCGCATCACGGGCCTGCTCGACCTCGTCCGTATCGGCGATCAGTTCGGGCCGGAAATCGGCCTCGAACTCCACGCTTGCGGGCGTATTCCAGCCAGTCGCTACGTCTTTGCCGGCCTCGACCCAGGCGCGATGACCGCCGTTGAGGATGGCGACGTCGTCGTGGCCGAGGACCCTGAACGTCCAGTACACGCGGGCCGCACTGCCGAAATCGGTCGCGCCGACGCCGGCCGGGACGATAACCACATCGGTGTCGTTGCCGATGCCGAGCGAACCGATCAGGTGTTCGAGGTCCTCCACCGGCGGCAGCTTGCCGGGCACGTCGCCTTCCTTCTGCCGCCATCCGGCCTGGGTGTAGCTGCTGTACACGGCGCCCGGGATATGCCCCGCCTCGAACGTCTCGCGGTTGCCGCCATCGATGGCATTGCGGATATCGAGTATGACGAGATCGCCCCCGCCGCGGTTGTCGGCCAGCCAGTCGGTTGAGACCAGCGGCGCGAGTTCCCGCGCGTGCGCGCCCAGGGGGAGGGTCAGGAGCAGCACCAACATGGTGATGAGCATTGATCGAAACATGGGAACTCCGACTGTGGATGCAGGTTCAGCGACGCGAGTGATGGTAAGGACGCATCATTGTTATAAGAACCCGTATTTCCAGATCGATTTGGCATATGCATATCCATGCGGGCAATACAACTCATTCCCGACCCGCGTCGAGTGTGTGCGCCTGTGAACGGTTACCGGGCAAGACCCCTGGAAAGCCGTTGGTGAAAACGGGTATGTTGCCGACCTTCGACACGCGGAGCAGCCATGAGTGCCCCTGACCAGGAACGTGATATGGACCCTTCGAGCGGCCGCTACCGGTCGGTCGTCACCTACCTGCAGATGCGCCCCGCGGGGCCGATACCGGCGCCGGAACCGCCGCGTGCGGGCGTGATGGCGCAGCGCTGGTGCGACCCCGATGTCGACGAATACCTCGCACTTTTCCGCCGCGTCGGCGATCCGTGGCTGTGGCATGGGCGGCTGGATGTCGGGCGCGAAGGGATCGAGCGCCTGATCCGCTCGCACGACTACGGGATCTGGCGCCTGTGGGCCGATGGCGAGGTCGCCGGTCTGGGCGAGTTCGAGCGTTCAAAACCGGGTGAAGTCAAAGTCGAGTACTTCGGGCTGTTGCCGGACCGGATCGGCGGCGGGTTGGGCGGTTTCCTGCTGCGCACGCTGCTGCATGAGGCCGCCGGCCCGGGGGTCGACCGGATTTGGCTGCATACCTGCACGGAGGATCATCCGCGCGCCCTGGAGGTGTACCGGCACTTCGGCTTCCAGGTCTATGACCAGGAGGTCGAGTGGGTCCATGATCCACGCCTGCGGGGCCTGCTGCCGCGCGACGCTGGGCCGCACGTCATCATTCCGGAATAGCGCCGGCTGCCCCGGCTGCGGCGTGGTAGCGCGGCCGCTGCGGTCCATATCCGGCGCGGATATCGGCGCGTCCGGTTCATTGGACACAGGGTCCGGATCCGTGTCTCGGCTACGCTGTCGGCGGATATCCTGGCCGCTGCCTCCGAAATCCGGACAACGGATCGCGGATCGGTCCATACTGGTAGCAGGCACTGATGCCGGGAGTCGATGATGGATGAGCAATGCGATGCGCGGGTGCAGCGACTCGCGACACCGAAGGAATGCCGGATTTTCGAGCGCAACGCGACTGATCGCAGCCGCGATGACCTTGCCGTGCAGGCGCGCCAGCGCTGGATCCGGTTGAGCGCTGATGATCACGCTGGCAAGGCGGATGAGGACGACGCGCTCGCGCGCGAGCTGTGGGAATCGCTGTCGGCCTATGAGTACGTGCTCGGCCGCTCCGCGACCGGCCTCCGACAGACGATCCGCCGCCGCGGCCTGGTCCGGGCCACCGAGCATTTCGCCACAAAAGCGGAGATGCCGGTGCAACTGACCGGGCTCGCGGATGCCGGACTGATCGACTACGCGTGGGAGCACGCGGTGCTTCGCCACCCCGACGTCTTCTCGGCGGCGGCCGCCGAGCATGCGCGTGACCGACTCGCCGCGCACGACAGCGAGGTGGCTTCGGCCGAGGCGAATTGACAGGGCCCGCTCGGGTCCCTCACCGGCGTTGTGCGGCAACCGCCTGAGGGACTCACGCACTGGCGTGTAGCCCGTTTGAGGTATTCGCGCCCGAACATGGGGTGGGCGAAATACAAGGCCTGCAGCAGCCCGCAATCAGGCCGGTCCCGTGTTTCCGCCCGCCCGGGCGTTTCGACACGCTCCGCGACGGCCCCTGCTGCGCCACCCCGTGACCCGGCATCGGGATCTCCTATGGGATGCCGGGCAGTGTCTTCAGTTTGCGCGGCTTTGCCGGATCAGGGCCGCACCGCGTTCGGCGATCATGATCGTGGGCGTACAGGTATTGCCGGAGGTGATGGTCGGCATGATCGAGGCGTCTACCAAACGCACGCCGTCGAGCCCGCGGACACGCAGCTGGCTGTCAGTTACCGCGTCGGGGTCGTCGTCCGCCCCCATACGGCAGGTGCCAACCGGGTGAAAGATCGTGGTGCCGATGTCGCCCGCGGCATGGGCCAGTTCTTCATCGCTCTGGCAGTCGGGGCCGGGCAGGTATTCCTGCGGGTGATAGGGGGCCAACGATGGTTGCTCGATGATGCGACGCGTCAGGCGGATGGCCCGTGCCGCTCTGCGGCGGTCGCCGTCGGTGCTCAGGTAACACGGCGCGATACGCGGCGCGCTGGCCGGGTCGCGGTCGGCGATGGTGACGCTGCCGCGCGATTCCGGGCGGACATCCGCCACGCTCGCGGTGAACGCCGGGAATGGATGCAGCGGATCCCCGAACTTGTCCAGTGACAGCGGCTGGACGTGATATTCGAGGTCGGGGGTCTCTACGTCGTCGGCGGAACGGGCGAACAGGCCCAGCTGGCTCGGTGCCATACTCAGTGGTCCGCGACGGAACAGGGCATAGTCCAGCGCCATCTTTGCCTTTGCCGGCAGGCTGCGCATCTGCTGATTGAGCGTGGTGACCCCCTGCACCCGATAGATGCAGCGCAGCTGCAGGTGATCCTGCAGATTGGCGCCCACATCGGGTGCGTGCAGCGCCACCGGGATGCCCCGGTCCTGCAGCAGCGCCTGGTCGCCGACGCCGGAGCGCTGCAGGATCGCCGGTGAGCCGATGGCCCCCGCCGCCAGCACCGTCTCGATCCGGCTGCGGGCAATACAGCGCTCGCCATCGGCCCGGAATTCGACGCCCGTGACGCTGCGGCCTTCGATCCGCAGGCGGTCGGTGAGCGCGCCGGTGATCACGGTCAGGTTCGAGCGGTGGCGGATCGGATCCAGGAAACCGCGCATCGAGCTCCAGCGGGTGCCGTGTCGCTGGTTGACCTCGAAACGGCTGACGCCCGTGTTGTCGCCGGTGTTGAAATCCCCGGTCTTCGGGATACCGGCCTCGGTGGCGGCGTCGGCAAATCGGTCGAGAATGGTCCAGCTCAGACGCTGTTGCTCCACCCGCCACTCACCGCCCGCGCCGTGCATCTCCGACGGCCCGTTCCAGTAATCCTCAACGCCGCGAAAAAGCGGCAGGACGTTCTCCCAGCGCCACTGCGGATCGCCGGTCATCCGGGCCCATTCGTCGTAGTCCCGCGCCTGACCACGGAGGCTCAGCATCGCGTTGATCAGGGTGCTGCCGCCCAGCCCCTTGCCGCGCGCGTAGACGATCGAGCGGTCGTTGAGGCCGGGCTCCGGCTCGGTGCGATAACACCAGTCCGTGCGCGGGTTGTTGATGCAGTAGAGGTAGCCCACCGGGATCCGGGTCCAGATCCAGCGTTCGTCGTTGCCGGCCTCCAGCAGCAGGACCGAGACGTCGGGATCCGCGGACAGGCGGTTGGCCAGAACGCAGCCGGCGGCGCCGCCGCCGACAATGATGTAGTCGTACTCGCCGCGGTCGTGCATCGCTTCTCCCCGTTTCTGCTGGTCCTGGTGCGGGCGGTTACCGGCCGTGTGTGCATGGCCCGCAGACCGTGGTGTATCACACACGCCTGGCGAGGTCAGTCCCGGCTAGTTGTCCGTGAATTCATCGGGGAAACGTGCGCCGCGGTTGATCGGGGGAGAGGCCCTCAAGCGATCGCGAGCAGGCTCGTTCCTGACCTCTCAAGACAAGCGCTGATGGCGTGCCGGGGCCTGTAGGAGCGAGCCTGCTCGCGATCAACGCCGCGCTGGTGTGCAACTGCGAGCGTTTGCGAAGGACAAAAAAAAGGCGGCCCCGAAGGGCCGCCCTTTGTCAGTGCGAGCCGACCCGGGAGGTCAGCCCCTGGGTTCGTCCATGAGCCCCCGGATGATGGCATAGCATCCGAACAGGAGCACGATCGTGAACGGCAGGCCCGTGGAGATCGCCATGGCCTGCAGCGCGGCCAGACCGCCACCGAGGAGCAGGGCGATCGCCAATGCGCCCTCGATCAGCACCCAGAAAATGCGCTGGGAGGTAGGCGCATCCACCTTGCCACCGGAGGTGATCGAGTCGATCACGAGCGAGCCCGAGTCGGAGGAGGTGATGAAGAACACGATTACCAGCACGATGCCCACGAACGAGGTAATCATGGTCAGCGGCAACTGCGACAGCATCTCGAACAGCTGCAGCTCAAGGGCCGCGTCCTGGACGCTGGTGATGCCCTTGTTCACCACCTGATCGATCGCGGTGCCGCCAAGCGCGGTCATCCACAGAACCGAAATGATGGTCGGCACGAGCAGCACCGCGATCAGGAACTCGCGCACCGTACGGCCGCGGCTGACACGCGCGATGAACATGCCGACAAACGGCGACCAGGAGATCCACCAGGCCCAGTAGAACGCGGTCCAGCCACCCATGAAGTTGGTATCTTCACGGCCGAAGGGGTTCATGAACTCCGGCAGCTCGGCGGCATAGCTCCACAGGTTCTTGAAGAAGCCCGTGAAGATCAGCATCGTCGGCCCGACAATGATGACGAACAGCAGCAGCAGGCCCGCGAGGCCCATGTTGAGCTGTGACAGGCGCTGCACACCCTTGTCGACACCCAGCAACACGGACGCGAGTGCCACGAGCGTGATGCCGATGATCAGCAACACCATGGTGACGTCGGTCGATGGTATCCCGAACAGGAAGTCAAGCCCCGCACTCGCCTGATTGGCACCGATCCCCAGCGAGGTGACCAGGCCAAACAGAGTCGCGAACACCGCCAGGATGTCGATCACGTCGCCCGGCCAGCGCCAGACGTTCTCCCCCAGGATCGGGTAGAAGATCGACCGCATGGTCAGCGGCAGGCCCTTGTTGAACGAGAACAGGGCCAGTGCCAGTGCGACGATCGCATAGATCGCCCATGGGTGCAGACCCCAGTGGTAGATCGTCGCGGCAAAGCCGAGTCGCTGCGCCGCCGCCTGATCGCCCTCGGCCGCGCCGAGTGGTGCCCAGTCGGTACGTACGCCGTCCTCCATCGAGGTACCGCCCATGGACGTGCTGTAATGGGTCAGCGGCTCCGACACGCCGTAGAACATCAGGCCGATGCCCATGCCGGCGGCGAAAAGCATGGCGAACCAGCCGGTGGTGCTGAAGTCCGGCCTTGCGTGCTGCCCCCCGAGCCGCACGCGCGCCAGGGGCGTGAAGATCAGGACCAGGGCGAGGACGACGAAGATGTTCGCGGAGAACAGGAAGAACCACGCGAACTTGTCGGTCATGTACGTACGGATGCCGTTGAACATCGGCTCGACCGTCTCCGGAAGGGCGAGCGTGATCAGCACGAACAGTACGATGACGAGCGAGGAGATGCCGAAGACCTTGCCGTGCAGGTCAAGGTCGACCCCGTATTTGCGGGTGGCAATGTTGTCCTGACCGATCACGTAATCCGTATCGATCAGGTTCGCCGGGCCCTCGGGAGCGGGTACGCCAACCTTCTCCTCGCTCGAGCCCGGAGTGTTTCCGTTATTGGATTGCTCAGTCATGGTTTAGGTCCCATTGGCTGCACTGCATTTGTGTTTTCCTGTCGGATCGCCCGCCTTCAGCGCTTGCCTTCGGACGGCCGTATGAGGAATACCGATGCATCGGTGTGGGTCGCAACCTCGCCGCCGTGTGCGGGCAGCACCGCGTCGAGATGGCGTGGCAGGTGGGTGGCCATCACGACCAGGTCAGCCCCCGTGTCTTTGATCGCCTTGACCAGCACATCATTGAGATCGACCACCGGGTCCGGTGA
Source organism: uncultured Ectothiorhodospiraceae bacterium (assembly GCA_913055615.1). Lineage (GTDB taxonomy): Bacteria > Pseudomonadota > Gammaproteobacteria > XJ16 > Halofilaceae > Halofilum. The sequence goes on along the minus strand of CAJXKK010000015.1, from coordinate 54,395 downwards.
CGTGATCGCGCGTGCGGATACCGCCTGCCCATGGTGCTGTTGGCTCTGCTGTTGGGCAAAGGCATCGAGTTTCTGCTGATATTCCTCCGGGGTACGTGCCACGGAGCCCGGCGTGGTGGCGGTCACACCGACGTAGCAGACCTCCGCACCGTAATGGCGCGCAAGGTCGGATGCCGCCGTCACAGCCGGTTCGATCGCGTCCTTGTGCGCGAGATCGACCGGAACCATGATTTTTTTGAACATATTCATCCCCTTGTCGATTACTGCGGGCATTATTGAGCCGCGCGCCCTGTATGCGGGCCGTCCGTAGCATGGAGATTCCGGTCGCGCCTGTCCACTCCGCGGGTTTACCCGAAATTCGCGGGTGTTCGCGCCGAGATCGGTTCGCCCTCGTCTCTGGCCGCGCTCGATCGGGCCGCATGTGGTCACTGGCACAGCCGGTACACCGGCGTCTCCGCCCCGAAATGCGTCGCGATCTGCGCCTGCAGGAGTTCGGCCGTGGCGAGGGCATCCACGAGTGCGTGATGGGCCTGATAGTACGGCAGGTGGTAACGGGCACGGCTGTCGTGGAGGCGAATGGAGTCAGGGGGGGCGCCAAGCCACCGCCTCCAGCGCGACCAGAGACTGGAGCGGCAGCGCCGTGCCTCGACTTCCATGGTGTCGATCGTCGGGAACGCGAAAGGCTCCCCGACCGCGTCCCTCACGGCCCGGTCCAGGAACGAGCGTTCGATCGCACGGTAGTGGACGACCGGCAAATGACCGGCCATCGCATCCAGCAGTTCCGGCAGGATCGCACTGAAACGCGGCGCCTGTTCGATGTCGGTATGGGTGATGTGGTGCAGGGTGACCGAGCGGCTGTTGAGCGGGCACTGCGGGTGGATAATCCAGTAACGGCGCTGGGCGAGGTGGATGCGTCGGGTGCTGAACGGCACCAGACCGATACTGACGATCGCGTCGCGCCGCGGGTCAAGGCCGGTGGTCTCGATATCGAGCGCCAACAGCGGCGCGTCGGCGATGGCGCTGTCGGCGGGGGGCGGTGCGGCGTCATAGAACCGCCTCAGTGCCGGTGATTCGGCGCTCCCGGCGCGTTCGGCCATGTAGCGCTGCCACTGCTCATACTTGTCGACCCGGCGGGAGCCCAGACGCATGCCTTATTCCGTCCGGGCCGGGAGCGGGTAGCGGAACCTGAGGAATTTCTGTGCGTTACTGAGCACCTGGAAGGCATCCCGGAGGTTGTAGCGTTCCGAATCCGGGACGTTGTCGGGCTCCACGCGGTTGTCGGGGGCGCGGCCCTGCTCGATGTCGATCACCTGGTGGCGCAACCGGGTGATCGCCAGGAACTCCATCGCGGCCCGCAGTTTGCCCTCGACACCGGGGCCGAGCAGCTGGCTCTGGCCGATATCATCCAGGCGGGCGAAGGAGTTCTGTGCGCGCGAGCCGCAGGCCAATGCATGGATACGGATCAGGTCGGTCATCGGCGCGAGACCGCGGCGCTTGAGATCGATCGTGTTGTTTTGCTGGCCGTCCTTCTCCATCACGAAGTTCCGGAAGAAACCCAGTGGCGGCGTCCGGCCGAGCGCGTTGCGCCCCATCGCGGCCAGGAAGAGCTCATTCTTCGGCGCCTTCTCCGCGATCAGGTCCTGCAGCGTCTCCACCAGGCGGTTATCGCCGTAGACGCTGTCCAGGTCGAAGAACACGGAGCTGTGCAGCAGCGCCTCCGGGGTCGGTTTGTCGATCCAGCTGCGGAAGTAGGCCTTCCATGCCGACACTGGCTGCCGCCAGCGCGGATTGGTGGCCATGATGTCGCCCTTGCAATAGGGGTAGCCGCAGGCGTCGAGACCATCGCTGACGTATTGGGCCAGAGCAAGGAAGTACGCATCGTGCTCGCTGCGGTTGAAGTCATCGCCGAGTACCAGGGCGTTGTCCTGATCGCTGACCAGGCTCTGTTCGTCGCGGGCCATCGAGCCCATGATCATGAAACAGTAGGGCACCGGCGGTGGTCCGAGTTCCTGCTCGGCCAGTTCGAGCAGCCGCCGGGTGACGCTCCGCCCGATGGTCGAGAGCGCGCTGCCGATCATGCGGGAGTCGGCGTTGTCCTCGACCATACGCACGAGCGTGCTCCGCACCTCGGGCATGAGGGCCGCAAGCCCGGCGACCTCGGTCTGCGAGTAGATATTGTCGACCAGGTAGACGCTGCTCTTGGTCTCGTACCGGATGATGCTGGACAGGTGCACGATCCCGAGTGGCTGACGACGATGCATGACGGGCAGGTGGTGCACGCCGTTGCGGAGCATGCACAGCATCGCTTCCTGGACCGATTCATCCGACTGGATCGAGACGAAACGGTCACCCGCGATCTCGCCGACCGGGGTCTCCGGCGGGAGTCCCCTGGCAACGACCCGCTTGCGGAAATCGCTGTCGGTGATAATCCCGAGTACCCGCCAGGGCTCACCCTCGGGGTCGATATAGGTGAAGCGCGAATCCACGGCGCTGCGATCGACGACCAGCGCCGCGCTCGCCTGGGCCTCGGTGATGAGCCGGGCGGTCTCCTGGATCGACGCGGTGCTCTCGACCCGCAGCGGCGGCTGCGTGACCAGTTTCCGGATCCGCGTGACCATCATCTCGTTGTTCTTGCGCTGCGCCTCGACCGCCGCTTCGAGCCGGGGCCTTCCGAGGTCGACGAAATCGGCGAAATAGCTGTCGGCTTCGCACAGCGCCTTGAACTGGGCCTGCGGTATGAAGTAGATCAGGCTGTCTTCGAGCGCCTTGGCGGAGAACCGGACCCGTTGCCCGCGGGCAAGGCTGAAATGCCCGAAAATTCCGCCCTCACCCAGGCGGTCGTACAGGCTGCCGCTGCGGCTGTAGATCTCGACTGCGCCGCTGCGTACGTAACCGAGGTGATGAACCGGCTGGTCCAGTTCGATGATGTCGCTGCCGGCGCGATAGTAGGCCACCTCGATGTGCTCGACGACCGAGTCGAGCAGATCGTCCGAGATCCGGTCGAATGGCGTGAAACGCCCCATGTGCTGGCGGATCTCGAGCAGCTCGGCTTCCATTTGCGAATCCCCGGGGATTGAATCGATGGCCCACCAGGCGGATCCGGTCGGTCCGGCGAGCGGCTCCTGTACAGGATCGCATTGCGGGCGCTGGCAGAGAAGGGGGCTGCGGCGTGACGGGAGCATAGGGTGGCGTGCCCATCCGGCGGTCGATTCCGTAGAATCATGCATATTCCATTCGCCGGTCTCCGGAGCGATTGCTGAACCCTCGACGCAACAAGATCCGTCGGGCTCGCTGCATGATGATGCCGGTACTGGCCGGTGTTCTGGCGGTGTTACCCGCGATGGCCCTTGCCCAGAGCCCGGAGCCCGGGGCCGTCGACGCCTGTCCGGTAGCGGACGACACGGGCAGGGAAGACTGGCCCGGGCAGCGCGAGTGGCAACGCCTCGAGGCCGAGGGCTACCGCCTTGGTGAGCTGCGTATCGAGGTGAGGGACGTGTACGTGGGCTCGGATCTCGCCTGGTTCCAGAGCGTGGCCAATTCCCTGCATGTGAGAACCGACCGGGATGCCGTGCGCGACCTGCTCACGGTCGAACCCGGCGAGCCGGTGACGGCGGAACGGATCTACGAGGCCGAACGCATCCTGCGCAGGCAGCCGTTCTTCACCGACGCCCGCATCCTTCCGGAGGGCTGTGATGGCGACCGGGTCGCGGCCGAGGTGCGCGTGCGGGACGCCTGGACGCTGCAGCTCGACGTGGGGTTCGGGTCCGCGGGCGGCGAATCGGAGAGCTCGGTCGGATTCCAGGACGAAAACTTCTTCGGGACCGGCAAGGGTGTGCTGCTGGACTGGAGCGACGACAGCGAGCGCACGACGCTCGAGTTCGGTTACGAGGATCCGTCACTGTTCGGGACGCCGTGGACGCTCGGTCTCAGCCACAGCGAACTCTCCGATGGTCGCGGCGATGCCGTGTCGATCGGCTATCCGTTCCGTCGCGTCGACCAGTTATGGGGTTTCAGGGCGGGGATCGACGATTCGGACAGCGAGCTCGGTTTCGAGGTCGCGGGCAGGACCGCTTTCGAAACCGAGACGGAAATCCAGGAGGCCAATATCGAACTCCGCCGACTGGTCTCGCTCGGGAGCCGGGGCGGCTGGCGGGTCGGTCTCGGCTGGCAGCGCGATTATGCGGAATATGGTGCACTGCAGGAGCAGACGCCCGGATTGCGGCCGCCGCCCGAACTCATCGACCGGCGATTGCAGGGGCCGTATCTGTCGCTGGAGCGGTTCAGCACCCGCTTCCGTACCTTCCGGAATCTGCGCAGCATCGGCAAGAACGAAGACTTCGGGCTTGGTTTGCGCAGCCGCGTGACGGGGGGGCGCTACGTGGATGGGGCGAGCAGCGATAACCCGTGGTTCTTCGATATCGACATCGATCACGGTCTGCCCGTCGGCTCGCGCAATCTGTTATTGACACGACTGGACCTTTCCGGCCGCTACCGCGATGACAGCGGCGAGGAGGCCTGGTATCGCTCGATCGCCGCGGACTACTACCACCGCACCAGCGAACACAATACGATCGTCGTCCACGGCGAGTATGACGCACGGGATAACGCCGACCCCGAAGATGAGCTCTATCTGGGCGGTTTCGAAGGGATGCTTGCGTATCCGGACCGGTTCCGGGTCGGCGATCGCCGTTGGCTGCTCCACCTGGAGGACCGCTACGTGAGCGACACCGTACTGTTCGACACGATCCAGGTGGGTTATACCGCGTATCTCGAGGCGGGCAATATCCGCGAACTCGATGGCCGCTGGGATAAACCCCTCGCGGATGTCGGGCTGGGCCTGCGACTGGGCAGCCTGCGCAGTTCGTTCGGGTCCGTGAGCTATCTGACGGTGGCCTTCCCCCTCGTTGACGACGACCAGGAAGACGACTACTCCATAGTGGCGGGGACAACGGTCAGTTTCTGAGCGCCAGCGATCCCGCCGCGCCCTGGAGGGAATCGATGATGGATGTATCGCCTGCGCCCGATCTACCGAAGACGGTCGTCTGTCGATGAGTACCGCACGGCTGCCATCGGCACGCGCACAGACGCTCGGTGAAGAGATCGCGAACAGCATCAGTCATGCGCTTGGACTGGTGGTCGCGATCATCGGCACGCCCTTCCTGATTCTCGAGGTGGCCCGCTACGGCGATGGGGGTGCCATCCTGGGCGTGAGCATTTTCTGCGCCGCGATGATTCTGATGTACTCGGCTTCCAGCGTGTATCACGCGTTGCCGGTGGGGCGCGCGAAACGTCTGTTCTGCATCCTGGACCACTCCGCGATCTTTGTGCTCATCGCCGGCACCTACACCCCTTTCACCCTGGGGGTGTTGCGCGATTCCGTCGGGGCTGCGCTGTTCACGTTGGTATGGGCGATCGCGATCGTGGGCATCGCCCTGAAGGCATTCGGCAAAATCGCCCATCCCCTGGTCTCGACTGGCCTGTACGCGGTGATGGGCTGGCTGATCGTGTTCGCGCTGGGGCCATTGATCGCCGCGGTGCCACCCACCGGCATGGCATGGCTGCTGGCCGGTGGTTTCTCATACTCCCTGGGCGTGGTCTTTTTCGTCACCGACTACCGTATTCCGTATGGTCACATGGTCTGGCACGCGTTCGTGGTCGGTGGCACCGTCTGCCACTACTTCGCCGTGCTCTGGTACGCGACGTGAGCCATGGACAGGGTGCCGGTATGCCGGTGGATGAGCGGTCCCGCTTGATCCTGGCGGTTCCCCTTCCTGATCCCCGGGCCCTCAGTCTCTCGGCGCGCCTCGGCTGCCTTCCTGCACCGTCGCTTGCCGCACGCCGACGCGCGCCGTAGCCTCGCGGGATCCGGGTGGGTCGCCCGCAACCGCAAACTGACGAGGGAGAGCAGCCATGCAGCGCCGGAAATTCATCAAGGGGGTCGGACTGGGGGGTGCGGCGGCCGCCAGCACCGCGTTCTCGCCGAACGTCATCGCGAACAACCGCCGGTTCCGGCTCGAGATGGTCACATCGTGGCCCTCGGCGCTGGATAACCTCTACGGCACGGCCGGGTACTTCGCACGGCGCATCGAGGAGATGACCGATGGTGACGTGCGGGTGCGGACCCATCCGGGTGGTGCCGAGATCGGTCCGTTCGAGGTCTACGATGCGGTATCGAACGGCGCTTTCAGTTGCTGCCACACGGCGCCCTATTACTTCATCGGCAAGACGCCGGCGCACGGGTTCTTCACCGCGTTGCCGTTCGGTTTGACGATGGACGAGCAGAATGCCTGGATGACCGCCGGAGGCGGCCAGGAACTCTGGAACGAACTCAGCGAGCGCGATAACGTCGTCCCGTTCCCCGGCGGCAACACCTCTGCCCAGACAGGTGGCTGGTTCAACGAAGAGATCAACTCACCCGACGATCTGCGCGGTCTGCGCATGCGTTTCCCGGGCCACGGCGGTCGCGCGATGGCGAAGGCCGGCGTCAATATCCAGCAGCTCCCGGGCGGCGAGGTCTTTACCGCCATGGATCGCGGCACGCTCGACGCCGCCGAGTGGGTCGGGCCGTACGACGACCAGACCCTCGGCATGCAGGACGTGGCGAAGTATTACTACCTGCCGAGCTGGGCCGAGCCCAGTGCCATGGTCGCCTTCTACTTCAACAGCGCGATCTTCAACGACTTCCCGAAGGATATCCGACACCAGATTCAGGCCTGCTGTTACGAGGCGAACACCTGGATGGCCGGGCGCTACCTTGCGCGTAATCCCGTCGCGCTGGAGGAACTGCGCGAAAGCGGCGTGGAAGTGCGCACCTTCTCCGAAGAAGTGCTCGCCGCACTGGAAGAGGGCGCGCGCGAGGTGCATGAAGAGGATATGGAGAACGAGGACTACGCGCGAATCTACAAAGAATGGGATGCCTTCCGCCGGCGCGTACAGGGCTGGAACGGCCAGAACACCTACCTCTACCGCCGCTTCCTCGAACGCGACGCCTGAACCGTACGCATGAACCTGCGTTGATCGCGAGCAACCTCGCTCCCGCACGAATCGTGCCCACGCGGTACGGATTGACCTGTAGGAGCGAGCTTGCTCGCGATGGTATCCCGTTGCGCTCTCCGCTCGAATGCGAAGAACCATCACTAGCCCGGCTGGCGAAACGCCCTGTACGAGGGTTCGGGTCAGCAGACTTCCCCGGACATCGCTCACCGCTGCAATCAGTTCGCCGCCACGGACGGCAGCCACGTCACCAGCCCCGGGAACAGCGCCACGATCAGCAGTGCGATGAGCTGAATACCGATGAACGGGATGACGCCGCGATAGATATCGCTCGTGCGCACCGTATCCGTTGCCGCCCCGCGCAGGTAGAACAGGGCGAATCCGAATGGCGGCGTCAGGAACGAGGCCTGCAGATTCATCGCGATCAGGATGCCGAGCCACAGCGGATCGAATCCCATCGATATCGCCACGGGCGTAATCAGCGGCACCACGATGAACGTGATCTCGATGAAGTCCAGGAAGAAGCCGAGCAGGAACACCGCCAGCATTACGAACACGAGGAAACCGATCGCACCGCCCGGCAGGCCGGTGAGCAGATCCTCGATCAGCCACGTCCCGCCCATCGCGCTGAACACCGTAGCGAATGCGGTCGCGCCCACCAGGATGGTAAATACCATCGCCGTCATGCGCACGGAGGTATCGGCCGATTCGCGCAGGGTCGCCAGGTTCAGCCGGCGTTTCAGCAGTGCCAGCAGGATCGCGCCGAATGCCCCCATCGCGCCGGCCTCGGTGGGCGTCGCGATCCCGAAGAAGATCGTCCCGAGCACCGCGACGACGAGCGCGAGCGGCGGCAGCAGGCCAAGGGCGACGGCCTTGCCGAGGCGCTCGACATTGAACTCGGGGTCGTCGAGTGGCAGTGCCGGCGCGGCGGCCGGGCGCAGCCAGGCGACGGTCGTGATCCAGAGCACGTACAGTCCGCTCAGCAGCAGACCGGGAATCAGGGCGCCCAGGAACAGGTCACCGACGTTCACGCCCATCTGGTCGCCGAGGATGATGAGTACGATGCTCGGCGGGATGATCTGTCCGAGCGTACCGGAGGCGGTCACGGTCCCGGCCGCGAGCGGTGCGCTGTAGCCGTACTTGAGCATCACGGGCAGTGCGAGCACGGCCATGGCGACGACCGAAGCCCCGATCACCCCGGTCGCCGCGGCCAGTAGCGTCCCGACGGCGACGACCGAGATCGCGAGCCCGCCCCGCAGGCGACCGAACAGCCGCCCCATGGTGCGCAGCAGTTCCTCCGCGAGGCCGGCGCGCTCGAGTATCGCGCCCATGAAGATGAAGAACGGCACGGCGACCAGCGTGTAGTTCTCCATGATCGAGCCGTAGATCCGCTGCGGCAGGATGTTCAGGCGTGCGGAGCGGAACAGCGGCTCCCATGGCAGCGCGACCCCGGCAGTGGGCAGCAGGTCGCTGAACACAACAGCGAACGCCAGTGCCGTCCCGCCCAGTGCGAAGGCGACCGGGTAGCCTGTGAGGAGCAGCAACAGCAGCACCGGGAACATGGCCAGGGCGACGGCGTCCATCAGTCGCCCCCTCGGGCCGTCGAATCGCCGGTATCGTGACCGGCGACGATCGCGAACCGCTTGATCAGTTCACTGACGCCCTGGAGCAGCAAAAGGCCGAAGGCGAGCGGTATCACGGTCTTGATCGGGTACAGCGGCAATCCGCCCGGATTCGGGCTCATCTCCAGCCGCGACCAGGCGTCGCCAACGTAACCGAGGCTCAGCCAGATCAGCAGCATGCAGAAAGGGATCAGCACCACGATCGTGCCGACGATATCGATCCAGGCCCGCGCGCGGGCCGACAACCGGCCGTGGATGATATCGATGCGGATATGACCGTCGCGGCGCAGCAGATAGCAGGCCCCCAGCAGGAACATCAGGTCGAAGGCCTGGGTCTGGGCCTCCAGCAGGGCATTGCTGCTCAACTGCATCCCGAGCTGTGCGCCGAGGTAACGCCCGACCACGTTGATCACGCCCAGCGCGACCAGCGCCAGCGCGACCCAGGACAGGGCCTGTCCGATCCAGCCGGAGAATCGGTCGATCCCGCGGCTCAGTTTCAGGAGTGGTTGCATGCGGGCCTCGATTGCGGGGCGGCGTGCGCAAAGGGCGGCATTGTAGCCGATCGTGGCCGTGCCTCGAGCCAGGAACAGGTTCCCGGGCATCGGCAAGGCGATCGCGAGCAAGCTCGCTCCTACAGGCTGCGATATGCCATGACCGCTTGTGTGGCGTGCTCCCGGTACGGCGGCTCACAACCTCGCGTAGGCCGGCTGGCTCCCTTCGGTCGCAAGCCGGCCTACGCGCTGCCGGGACGGTTTGTCGGGTGTGGTAGGAGCGAGCTTGCTCGCGATCGCCTTGCGGATGCCGGGTGCCCGCGCCCATACGGCGTTGCCGGGGGCTATCGCCGCAGTTGCCCGCTGGCATGCACCAGCAGAGCGGGCCGTGTGCGGCCGAGGAGCTCGCGCAGGGTGCCGAGTTCGTAGCGTACGGTGCCCGTCTGCAGATCGGTCTGGTCAGCGTGGCGCAGCGCCGCCGCGGCCTCGGCCATCGCCCGCACGCCAAGATTGCCCGAGCTGCCATGCAGCGCGTGCGCATGATAGTGGATCCCTTCGAGGTCGCCCGCCGCCTCCGCCGCCTCGAGGTTCTCGATCAGTTTCTCGGCGTCCTTGAGGAAGTTCTCGATCAGATCGGACAGGAATGACGGGTCGCGCGCCATGCCGGCAAGCTGCTGCAGCGTCCGGTCCGATACGAGTTCGGTGGCGTGACCCGAGGCGGCTTCCACCGATTGTGACCGCGATTCATGCCTCGACTCCGGCGGCGGTGTGGTATGGGCCTCTCCGTCCAGAAGCCGCCGCAGCAACTGCGTGAGGTCGCGTGCACCCACCGGTTTGGTCAGGCAGGCAGCCGCACCGGCGCTCTCGGCTTCCTGCCGGGCCTCGTGCGACGTGTCGGCCGTCAGCAGCACCATCGGTGTCACCGGCCCGGCGGTCGTCATGAAGCGCCACGTCTTGATCACGTCGATGCCGCTGCGGTGTGGCATGTGCATGTCGATCAGCGCCAGGTCGTACGTCGACTCTTCGAGCGCGTCCAGGGCCTCTTCGCCGTCGCTCACGATCCGGGCTTCATGGCCCGCGCTCTCGACGATCAGGCGGATGACTTCCTGATTGGTAGCGTTATCGTCGGCGACCAGGATGCGCGCGCGTGCCTGGCGGTGATCGGGGGCCCGGCGGTGGCGGGCGAGCTCGATAACACGGTCATCCGCGGGCAGCTCGGATTGCACCGCGTACAGCGCGTTGAACACCAGCGGCTTCTCGGTCGGGAGGTCGAGTTCGGCGGGGAAACGGCTGCTGAAATCGTCGCGCCGCTCGTGCGCAGGCGTACGCCGCAGTAGCACCAGGCCTGTTCCTTCACTGTGCATGCGGGCCTCGTCGAGGAAGCGATCGCCATCGCCGAGCTGCGATTCGTCGACGAATACCGCGCGTACGTCTCTGGTTCCGGCCGCCAGCCGGCGCAGGCATTCGTCCATATCGTCGAGCGCTCGGCATTCCAGGCCCCAGGTATGGACCCAGTCGCTCAGGCTCTGTGCGAGCAGGCGGTCCCGGCTGAGCACGAACACCCGGCCACCGCGGGCGATCTGTTCGGGCTGCGTGGTCGCATCGGCTATCGAGAAGGGCAAGGTGATGCGGAAAGTCGTGCCGACACCGGGTTCGCTTTCGAGCCCGATTTCGCCGCCCAGCAGCTCCGTGAGCTGTTTGGCGATCGTCGTGCCGAGGCCGGTTCCGCCGTATTCGCGCGTGATGGAGCCGTCGGCCTGGGTGAACAGCTCGAAGATCCGTTCGCGGGCTTCCGCGGACATTCCGATACCGGTATCAGCGACCTCCAGCCTGACCTTCGCGGTCGTTGTGCTGCCGGGATCCACGCGCGCGACCCGGATATCGATGCGCCCCCTTTCGGTGAATTTCACGGCGTTGCTGCCAATATTCACCAGGATCTGGCGCACCCGCATCTCGTCCCCGCGGACACGGAACGGCATGCGCGGGTCGATATGGATGTCGAGTTCCAGGCCCTTGCGCTCGACCTCATGGCGGAGCATGTCGGCCGTGTCCTTGACCAGCGCGTACAGGTCGAAGTCCACCGGCTCGGGCTGGACCTTGCCGGCCTCTATCCGGGAGAGATCGAGGACATGCGACAGCAGTTCCGTCAGGCCGCGCGCAGAGCGCTGCAGCGTATCCGTGAAACGCCGCTGCATCGGTGTGAGCGGTGTATCGGCCAGGAGGTCCGCCATGCCGATCACGCCGTTCATCGGTGTGCGGATCTCATGGCTCATGTTCGCGAGGAACTGGCTCTTGGCGCGGTTCGCAGCCTCGGCTTCCGCCCGCGCCCGCGTGACGCGCGAGAGTAGACTGGAGAAGTAGGCGGGCAGCACGACCAGGCCGACCATGAGGCCCCAGCCCAGTATCTGATTGGCCTGCCAGTAGGGGTTCCCGAGCAGGACGACGCTGAAACCGATGATCGACAGGGCCATCGACGTGTAGAGGTAGCGCTGACCGAAGCGCAGGCCATTACCGATCGTCACCCAGAGGTAGAGGATGTACAGCGGCCCCATTTGCTCGCCGAACAGCAGCATGACCAGTGAGGTCGCGCCGATGTCCACGACATTGGCCAGCACCCGGCGGATCACGGACTGACCGGGACGCAGGACGATATTCGTCAGGAAGGCGAGCGCCAGCCCGAGGAAAGCGACGACGATAAGGATCGGTTCCATCAGGGGCGTGAAGCCGCCGTAATTCCAGAGCGCATACACCAGGAGGTACGCGAGGATTACCGTGACGACGCCAAGGCGCACGACCGCCTGCTCGCGCTCCGTATCTTCCGTGGCGTGACGGCGTTTCAACAGCTGCGATGGTCGTGCGAATGTAACCATGGCGGGAATCGAAATCCTTATGATGGGCCCATCAAATCTTCAGCAAAAATTGTGCCGCGGATTGTGCTGCCGGGCGCGGCCGAGCGTGGATTGTACCCGGGGTGCCCGATTATCGTGATCGCTGGCCGTCACGAACGGAGTGTGGGTGCTTTTCAGCCCCGGTGGCCAGCAGATCCCGCATCCGCTCGGCCGGGAGTGGTTTGCTGAAGTGGAACCCCTGACCGTAGCGGCAGCCCATGGACTGTAGCGCCTGGTGCTGTTCCGCGGTCTCGATGCCTTCGGCCACGGCCCGTACGCGGAGGTTGCCCGCCAACTGCACGATACTGCGCACGATGGTGTGCTCGGACGGGTCGCTGGACAGACCGAGCACGAATTCCTTGTCGATCTTGAGGGTCGTGATCGGGAGATGCTTGAGCCGGCTCAGCGATGAATAGCCGATCCCGAAATCGTCGAGCGCGATCCCCATGCCCCGGTCGTGGAGTGTGCGGATGATATGTTCGGTACGGGTCGGGTCGGTCATCATCACACTCTCGGTCACCTCCAGTTCGAAACGCTCGGGCGTCGCCCCCCAGGCCGCCATGATGTCCGCGAATTCGTGGGGCAGACGGGGTAGCAGCAACTGGTGCACGGAGAGGTTGACCGACATATACGGCCGCAGGCCTTCGTCTTCCCATGCCCGCGCCTGCCGGCACGCCGACTCGAACACCAGTCGGCCCAGTCGTTCCATGAGACCGGTCTCCTCGGCCAGCGGGATAAAGGCATCGGGCGCGAGCACTGAGCCGTCCTCCTGGGGCCAGCGGACCAGTGCCTCGACACCCACGGGTGCGCCTGCGCCGAGCTCGACGATCGGCTGGTAATGCAGCACGAACCCGTCCTGGTCGATAGCGCGCCGCAGCCGGGACTCCATGGACAGTCGCCGAGTGTGACGCTCGGTCAGTCCGCCGTGGTAGAAGGCGTGGGAATTGCCGCCGGCTTCCTTGGCCTGGCGCATGGCCGTGTCCGCCTGGCGAAGCGTCGCTGACAGGTCTTCGGCGCCGCCCGCCTCCACCCGGCTGATGCCGACACTGGCGCCGATATAGTATTCGTATCCGGCCAGTTCGATCGGTCGGCGCATCGTCTCGATTATCCGCTGCGCGGTGCGGGAGGCCCGTGCCTCGAGTGCGTCCTCAGCGTCGCGCACCCCGTCACCACCGATTTCCTGTATCAGCAGGATGAATTCGTCGCCCGCCTGGCGGGCGAGCAGGTCGCTTGATCGCACCACGGTCTGCAATCGCTGAACCGCATGGCGCAGGAGCTGGTCACCGGCCTCGTGTCCCGTCGTATTGTTGACGACCTTGAACCGATCCAGGTTGATGACCAACACCGCCACGGCCGGCCTCGGGAGTTCGCACTCGTTGAGTTCCCGCATCCGTTGGAGCAGCCGGTTGCGGTTCGGCAGTCCGGTAAGACGATCGAAATGCGTCAGGTAGCGGCACTCGCGTTCCGCCCGGTCGCGGGCACGCTGTGTCCGTCTCGCCGCCAGGCCGTAGCCCAGATTGCCGGCCGTGCGCTCAAGCAGTTCCGTTTCCTCCTGATCGAAGGCCGCGGGATCGCGTGCCGCGACCGCGAGGACGCCATCCACGAGCCCCTCGATGTGGATCGGCAGGAGGCTGGCAGAGCGGAAGCCGCCCGCATGGAGATGTTGCACCCACGGTGCCGCGTCGCCCTGAGCGTCGGCCAGCTCGTTCAGCAGCCGCGGCCGGCCGCTCGCGCGCACGTTCGCGGCCAGTGCCGAGAACTTCGGTCCAGACAGGGCGACAGGGTCGACGTTCGTGCCGACCGGTACGCATGCGGCCTCGTGGAGGTGTTCACTGTCATCCCAGAGGCCGACGCGGACCAATGGATAGCCGGCCTGTTCGGCAATGATCCGGCACATGCCCTGGAGCAGCTCGGGCTCGGATCGAGTGCCCACGAGCAGTTGGTTGCCGGTACTCAACATCTGCAGCGCCCGGCTGGTACGGCGGCGTGCCTCGGCAAGATTCTCCGCGTGCCGGGAGATGGTGATCTGCTGGCGCCGCAGCGTAAGCAGGTTGCGGCAGCGGGCCTGGCACTCCTGGAGATCGAGCGGCTTGGTCAGGAAATCCGTCGCCCCCGCCTCGAGCGCGCGATAGCGCAGGTCCGAATCATCCACGATTGTGATGACGACGATCGGGATACCGGCGCAGGCAGGTATGTCGTTCAGTCCTTCGATAAACGCCATGCCGTCGACATCGGGCATGCGGTAATCGACGAGGATCAGATCGGGTTGGTTATTCCCCAGCCAGGCCAGCGCCTGCTGCGCATGACAGAAGGTGTGCACCGCGAGGTCGTCCGCGAGATTGCGGATCATCCGCTCGAGGATGTGGCGGTCGGTAGCTTGGTCGTCGACGATTACGACGTTCGGCATGCCATAAGCATCCGTCGGCGCCGGCAATAATACGGGTGCCGGGAACCCGATGATGCGCGCCTGCCCGCTGCATCAATGAGAGATTACTCCCAACCTCGGGGGGGCGACAAAATTTGTGACGACTGGCCCTTTCGTGGGACCGGCCGGCCGATCGGCGGTCGGCTCAGCCGGTCCCGCATCCGGGACGAGTCGACTCAGTTGGCCTGGCGCACCCCTTCGCCGATCCGGCGATCCTGAGCGCGCACGAGCCGCTCCATCGTTCGGATATTGCGCTCGTCCAGTCGTAGTGCCGAGTCCACCCACAGTTCCGTGATGTCGCGGAGTTCCTCGAACGGCACACGCGTGTGTGTCGCCCGTATCCGGTTCATCAGGCCGTGGACATGGTGGTGTTTGTCGGCGTCCCGCATGTACGCCCGCAGCGTCTGTTCACCTTCGCCGGCCTCGGCCAGCACGTCGACTACGCCCATCTCGTACAGATCTTCCGCCTCATAGAGTGTGCCGCTGAGGATCAGGCGCTCGGCGATCGACGGTGCGATCTTTCGCGACAGGAAGCTGTACGCGCCCATCCCCGGGAACAGATTGAACAGCACCTCGGGGAAGCCCATCTGCGTGCCGCGCTCGGCGATGAGTACGTTCGCGGCCAGAGCGGCCTCGAAGCCCCCCCCCTGGGCACGTCCCTGCACCAGGGCGATCGAGGTCACGGGCGCACCGAAGCCGCAGGAGAATGAATGCGTGGCACGAATGCACGCAAGTGCATAGTCCATGAGGCCGTCTCGATCACCGGCCCGGATCAGTTCGACGAAGCGATTCAGGTCGCCGCCGAAGTTGAATATGTCCGGCATGGCGGATGTCAGCACCGCGTAGCGGATCGCCGATTGACCGGTGTCCGGTATTTCTCGATTGCCAAGTTCGGCTACCGAGGCACGCCACTGATCGATATCCGCCAGCAATCCAGGCGTAAAGCTCGGCCGGGGACTGGGATGCATCGCGAGTATCGATGCCCCGGCTTCGGGGTCCACGTGGACGGTGGCCTGATCGGCGGAGAGACGCTCGATGGTCGGGAAGTTGACGAGATTATCCATGGTAAGGCTCCATACTGGGTTTTTTTGAATGGACCGGCGGGAGGCAAGCGGGTGCCGCGCCGTCCGATGCGACGCACGGTCGACCGGAGACGCTCGGGGCAAGCATAACCCAGGCGCTGTCCGGGGAGTAAACCGCGTCACAACCGGGCCGAAAAGGGCGAGTCCGTGGGTGAGGCTGTCAATCGCGCTCGCCGAGGTGCTGATCCATCCGTGCCACTGGCGGGACGCCGGTGTACCAGGGCGTCCCGAATAAGCGCTTACACGGATTGCGGTCGTGGATTTTCTCGATTTCGGAATGTTGGGTCCGGAATGTAAAGATGTGAGTTCATGTCTCGAAAACGATGGGGGTCATATACGTGAATCCGGACGATACATCGAATCATGCGGGGCTGCGCGACCTGCCGAGGGACAGTGAGTCCGTCGCCGAGTACTACGACAACTGGGCGGATGACTACGATCGGACGCTCAATCAGTGGCGCTATGATGCGCCGGAGCAGGTAGCCGGGCGGCTGCGGGCCGAACTGGCGCCGGGAGCGGTGATCCTCGATGCGGGTTGCGGCACGGGGTTGAGCGGGCGGGCGCTCGCCGCGGCCGGCTTTACCACGATCGACGGTATGGATGTATCGGCGCGTTCGCTCGAATTCGCGCGTGAATACGGCGTGTACCGCGATCTCGCGCATGTCGATATGCAGCAACTGCCATGGCCGTACGCTGACGGTCTCTATGATGGTCTGGTATGTGTCGGTGTCATGACCTACCTGCCGAACAGTGAAGCCACCCTTCGGGAATTCCGCCGATTATTGAAGCCTGGCGGCTGTATGGTATTGACACAGCGCGATCACCTGTTCGAAGAGCGTCGCTTCGGCGACACCCTTGCGGCGCTGGAGCGGGAGGGCCTGCTGACCGGGATAACGATATCGGATCCCATGCCGTATCTACCGGAGAACGAGGAATTCGGTGATGAGGTCGAGATCCACTACGTGACGTGCCGGGCTGCATCCTGAGTAAGGCCGTCGGGGATCGATCGCATGAACTGCCAGTCGCGGCTGGCCGTGCATGGAATCGGGATGTGATGCCCGCGTCATCGCCGGCCTGAATCCCGGAGCCTGCTTCCGCCGCCTGCGTGAGACGAACACGAGCAGCGCCCATCGGTGCGGGTGTCCTGGTACCATCGGCGCCCAATGATCCGTGCGCACGCAGCGGCGGATTCCGCGACGAGCCTGGCCGGGAGCCGATATGCGCGACGAGACTGAGCCGCCCATCGTGGCGGATAAATACTACGACTCGCCCTCGGCGTTTACGCCGGACAGTCTCCTGCGCGAAGCGCGTCGCCAGAAGGGGACCACGGGCGAATCGGTCCCGGCGCTGTGTGTGCTCGATCCGGACGGTGACGTAGTGCGGTGGCTGCAGACGCAGGGCCGATCCCGGAAGCACGCGGGCTGGGCCTGTTACCACACGGACCTGCACGTCTTCGAACATGAAGGCTCCACCGTCGGTGTGGTCGGCTGTGCCGTGGGGGCACCGTTCGCGGTGCTGGTCGCCGAGGAGCTGTTCGCGAGTGGATGTCAGTTGTTGATCAGCGTCACCTCGGCCGGGCAATTGCTCGAGGTGCAGCAGCCGCCGTATTTTGTTCTCATCGAATCGGCGTTGCGCGATGAGGGCACCAGTTATCATTATCTCCCGCCGGCGACTTACAGCACCGCACCGCAGTCGATGATCGCGCTTCTGGACGGCGCCTTTGCGGATTCCGGGGTGGATGTCGTACGCGGTGCCGGGTGGACGACTGATGCCCCGTTTCGCGAGACCGAAGAGGCGATCGAGACGATGCGGAAACGGGGTTTGCTCGCCGTCGAAATGGAGGCCGCCGCACTGTATGCGCTGGCCTGGAGAAACGATCTGCCGATTGTCTGTTTCGCGCACGTTACCAATCAGATGGGTGCCGTCGAGGGCGACTTCGAAAAAGGGGAAGCCGATGGTGTCGCGGCGACACTGCGGGTGATCACATGTGCGCGCCTTGCACTGGACGGGGTGGTCTGATACTGCCCACCCGCTGCCATGGATGCAGTCGCCGGTATTCACGGCGGATTCCCCGATTACTGGCGCGATTCTCCCATCGCCACTTTTCACGTATCCCGACAAGCTCTTCAATGAACGCTCCGGAATCTTCACGGTGTAAAGTCGGGGCGCCATCGTCGAACGCAGGCATATCGGGCCCGTGGTCCTTGTTATCGGAAACCCATTTAGATGGGAGACGTTGAATGCGATCCAACAAGGTTATCCATGTCGTCAGCTGCCACGCGGAAGGTGAGGTCGGCGACGTGATCGTCGGCGGCGTCGCACCGCCACCCGGTGAGACGCTCTGGGAGCAGTCGCGGCACATCGCGCATGACGGTGAATTGCGTGATTTCGTGCTTAACGAACCCCGCGGCGGCGTGTTCCGCCATGTGAACCTGCTGGTACCGCCCAAAGATCCGCGTGCGGATATGGGGTGGATTATCATGGAACCGGAAGACACGCCGCCAATGTCCGGGTCCAACAGTATCTGCGTGGCGACGGTCCTGCTGGAAACCGGGATCGTGCCGATTCAGGAGCCCGAGACGCGCCTGGTCCTCGAGGCGCCCGGCGGGATCGTGCAGGTCTCGGCCGACTGCCGGGCCGGGCAGGTCGAACGGGTTCGCGTACGCAGCGTCGCGTCGTTCGCCGACCGCCTCGATGCGCCGCTGGAGGTGGAAGGGCTGGGGACACTGAGCGTGGATACCGCATATGGCGGTGACAGCTTCGTGCTCGTCGATGCGGCCAGTGCCGGACTGGATCTGCATCCCGATAATGCACGCGAACTGGCGTTGACCGGAGCGCGGATCACCAATGCGGCCAACGAACAGCTTGGGTTCTCCCACCCGGGATTCTCCGGGTGGGATCATATTTCGTTTTGTCAGTTCACCGATCCATTGCGACGGGAAGGCGATGCGCTGGTAGGGCGGAACACCGTCAGCATCAAGCCGGCGAAGCTCGATCGTTCACCAACCGGTACCGGTTGCTCCGCGCGCATGGCGGTGGTCTATGCCCGTGGGGAACTGGCCGTCGGGCAGACCTTCGTTGGCGAATCGATCATCGGCTCGCGTTTCGCGTGCCACATCGATTCCGAGGCGACCGTGAGCGAACGACCGGCTATTGTTCCCATGATCTGCGGTCGTGCCTGGGTCACGGGTACCCACCAGCAAATGCTGGATCCGGATGATCCCTGGCCGGCGGGATATCGTTTGAGCGATACGTGGCCGCGCGCATAGACACGCGTCACATTACGCGCATGCAAGCGCGATAGAGTTGCATGCCGCTGCACATAAGGCGCGGTTTTTTCTGTAACGTCGTTTCCTATAGTCTCTCTGCAGTCGATCGCAGCAATAGAGGTAGTCCATGGCGTCAGGTGAGATCGTGACTCGGGGAGCGGGATGGAACCGCAGGGATTTCCTGCGAGGTGTAGGGGCCGGCGGCGCCGCGCTCATGTTGCCGCCTCGGTTGATGGCCGGCTCGGGATCCGATGTGGTGATCGTGGGCGCGGGGGCGGCCGGCATCGCAGCGGCGCGGGCCCTGATGGGACAGGGCTATACCGTCCGGATGCTGGAGGCGGCGAATCGGGTGGGCGGGCGCGCGTTCACGGAAAGCAGGACATTCGGTTCCCCGTTCGACCACGGCGCCTCCTGGCTCTCGAGCGCGAACGTTAATCCGCACAGGGAGTACGTGCAGCGCTATGGCTTTGACCTCAATGATTACACCAACGCGACTGATACGCTTTTCGTTGATGACCGGGAGGCCGACGAGCGCGAATACGAGCAATACGAGCAGGCCTTCAGTACGATCAATGACCGTATCCGGTTCGCTTACGAGGCCGGCGATGATGTGCCCGCTTCGACGGTCGTGCCCGAGGTCCCTTTCGCCGCTACGGCGCAGACCTGGATCGGGCCCATGGATATGGGCGTGGACTTCAGCGGGATCTCCACCATTGACTACTGGAGTGCCGCCGACGCGGCGCCGACGTATCACGTAGCGCAGGGGTATGGAGCCCTTGTCGAGCGCATGGCGAAGGATTTGCCCATCGAAACCGGAACGGCCGTTTCCGGGATCGAGTGGGGCGGCAGCGGCGTGCGGGTGAAGTCTTCGAAAGGCACGTTGAAGGCGCGCGCGTGCATCGTCACGGTATCCACCGGTGTGCTCGACGCGGAGCACATCCGGTTTCACCCGGCGCTGCCGGAGCGCAAGCGCGAGGCGATCCATGACCTGCCGATGGGGCTTCTGGCAAAGGTCGCGCTGGAGTTCGTTGATACCCGTTTCGGATTGCCCGAGGATTCGTGGCTGACCTACCGGGTATCCGAAGAGCTCCCGGCCGAGGCCTGTTTTTTCAGTTGTTGGCCGTCCGGGTCCAATCTGATGGTTGGCTTCGTTGGTGGCGAGTTCGGTTGGGAGCTGTCACGCGCCGGGCGTGATGATGCCATCGATTTCGCGCTGGGCGAGTTGCGCAAGCGGTTCGGCAGCGATGTCGACCGGCTGTTCGTCAGGGGTACGCTCACCGGGTGGGCTGATGATCCGCTCAGTCTTGGGGCCTACTCCGCGGCCCGTCCGGGGCGGGCCTCTGCCCGTGAGGAGATCGCTACCCCCGTGGCCGATCGGATCTTCTTCGCCGGAGAGGCGTGTGCCGGCGCCTATGTCGCTACCTGCGGCGGGGCGCACATGAGTGGACAGGCGGCGGCCGAGCAGGTCGCCGACGCGCTCGGATGAGTGTGGGCAGGCGGCTCCCGGGATCAGTACATTCACTCCGCCCAGTAAAGATCCAGTGGCGGCAGGTCCAGACGGACCTCGTAAGGTCCCCGGTCTTTGCGGCCCCGGTCCCAGCCCCCTGTTATCTGGGCGGTGCATTCCATGGTCACGTCCGCCGGGTATCCCTGGTTCCTGAGCCATTCGCGGTATTGGCGCGCATCGCTGCGGGACAGGTAGCCGACCGTTTTCCCGTCGATATCAACCCGAACGGCTTTACGGTCGTGACGGTTTTGATCGTCGAGCACGATCTCGGCCTTTCTCTCGAATTCATGCCCCTCAGTGGTTCGTCCGCAAGCGATGCCGTCGAGTTCGCGCTGGTAGTAGCTCTCGCCGGTTACCCGCAGACCGAATTCGCCCTCGCGTTCGAGTTTGCGCCGATGCGTGGCTCGTGTTGTCTTGAACAGTCCGAATTTCATGGACCCCAATTCCGTTTCCCCGTTGTCGGGGTATGGCCCCTGGCAGTAATCGGTGTATCCCCTTATCCGTACATTGATACTGCACTTATACACCAGTGGCGATCAAACGGGTGCTTGCGCACCGGGTTGCCGCAGTTCGGTGATTTGTTGTGCGCGTTGTATTGCCTTGTGAATATGAATAAGGGCCGTGATGATCCGATTGCGGTGCCTCGACGTGCGATCCCGGCGGCCGTGGATGCCTTCGCCAAGCGCTGATCCTGAACAGCATTGCCGGTCTGGTCGTGATACTGACGCTGTTCGCGATCGTGCATTTCGGGGTCATCCTGCCCGAAGAGCGCTATCTCAAGCGGAATTTCAACGGCGCGTACAGCCGCTATCGGCAGTCCGTCCGCCGTTATTTGTGAGCCTTTACCCGTGTCCGGGTGAGTATCTCTGATTCATGGCTTCTCGCGGCTTTGCCTGAATCGTATCGGTGAAGCGCCGGCCCGCCGGGACAGCTATTCAAAAGCGCAAGACGAGATGCTGCACCAGACCCATGCGACACACGTCCCCTTGTGACTGATCGACGCGGATATCAAACGGCACGCGCAACTCAACCGCATCGCCGATATGCTGGAACATTTCGAATACCGGGACTAGCAGTCTGTCGGACTTAGGCTCATCTACTGCGGCAAGTGGGAATCGGTCCATATTCCCGATCCTCCTCGTCAAATAGTCACCACTATTCTCCTCGGATGATCGAAAATCTGGCCTCGATTCCCACTCGCCTCGCTACGATGCCCTAAGTCGGACAGACTGCTAGCCCGTGCCGGTGCCCGAATTGCCGCCGCGCCCACCTTACGCGGGCGCTCGATTACTGACCCGACGTTACCCCCCGCATGGCCCAGGGCATGCTGTATTCAGTCGCACGCCTCGAGCTTATCCGCGGTCCGGTGTAGGAAATCGCTGTGGTCGTGGCGCTCGTGCAGCTGCTTCTCCAGTGGCCCCCAGGTGCGGTTGACCATGCGGCCGCGCTTGACGGCGGGGCGCGCGTTGATCTCGTCCGCCCAGCGCTGGACATGCGGATACTCGTCGACCTGCAGAAACTCGCCGGCGTCATAGAGT
The DNA here is from genome assembly GCA_913055615.1 of uncultured Ectothiorhodospiraceae bacterium. Taxonomy (GTDB): domain Bacteria; phylum Pseudomonadota; class Gammaproteobacteria; order XJ16; family Halofilaceae; genus Halofilum. Next base: position 32,580 of record CAJXKK010000015.1, on the reverse strand, counting down.
CGACCCTTGGCCAGGGCCCCGTACCAGGGCCATGTGGCCATATCGGCGATCGTGTATTCGTCGCCGGCCAGGAAGCATGACTCGGCAAGCCGCCGGTCGAGGACGTCGAGCTGGCGTTTCGTTTCCATGGTGAAGCGGTCGATCGGGTATTTCATCGGTTCCGGCGCATACGAGTAGAAATGGCCGAAACCGCCGCCGACGTAGGGCGCGCTGCCCATCTGCCAGAACAGCCAGTTGAGCGTTTCCGTGCGCTCGGGACCCGATCCCGGCAGGAACGCGCCGAACTTCTCCGCAAGGTGCATCAGGATGGATCCTGACTCGAACACCCGGACCGGCTGCGGGCCGCTGTAGTCCACCAATGCCGGGATTTTCGAGTTCGGGTTGATCGCCACGAAACCACTGGCGAACTGGTTACCATCACCGATCCTGATCGGCCATGCATCGTACTCGGCCCCCGCATGGCCGAGCTCCAGCAATTCCTCGAACAGGACAGTGACCTTCACGCCGTTGGGTGTCGCCAGCGAATAGAGCTGGAACGCGCGCTCGCCGACCGGGAGTTCCTGCTCATGCGTCGGCCCGGCGACCGGGCGGTTGGTGCTGGCGAACGTGCCGCCGCTTTCTTCCTCCCAGGTCCAGACACGCGGCGGGGTGTAACCGGTCTCGTCGGTCATATGTCTTACTCCTGATTCGTTGTTTGAAGAGCAAGCGGGAAAAACGATGAATGGCCCACTGTGCCCCGTGGACCGTCCGGTGTCGGCCAGGTTCCCCGGGCGCCGGGCGTGGGACAACTCGCCCGCGGGCTCTGCGGGGCACATACTCGGAGCGCCTGGCCGTTGGTGCCCGCAGGGTCGTCCGCGCGGCCCGGGTCGCCGTCCGCAACCGTCCGTGGACTCGGATCGCAGATCCGTATCATCGTAACCCGTTTGCAACGATGCGATCACGCCTCGCCGCCCTCATCGCCATAGCCAGTGTCGCCACGGTGAGCGCCCGGGGCGGCGGCCCGCTCGCCGAGGAACGCTGGCGCCACCGTGTTCTGCTGCCGTATGTCCCGGGTCCCGGGGTGTCGGCGCTGGCGTCTGCTATGCTGCCGATCACACCCTGAGACCCGGTCGGCGTGATCCAGTGAGCAGCAGTGCGGCAATGACGACGATCCATGTCGGCCACCTGGGTGCCCGGGTGGCGCTCGTGTTGCTCAGCGGTGGCGTTGCGCTGTGGTTGTATGCCGGGTCCGGAGAACTGTCACTCGCGGTGATCGCAACGAGCGGTCTGGCCGCAGCGACCGCCGTCGAGTTGTTCGCCGGCCGACACCTGCTGGATCTCGGGATCGTCGGTGACGAATTCGTTATCGCGCGGCGCCGTGTCTGGCAGCGCCGTTCGCGGACAGACCAGGAAGAGCGGCTATGCCGCAGCGCGATCCAGGGTGTCGAGATTGTACGTTCGACGCGCCCTGGCGCCCGCGGTCCCGATACGTGTTATCGCCCGCACCTGCGCCTGGCCTCGGGGGAGGCCCATGCGCTGGTCCGTCAGCCGTACCGCAGCGCCGACTCGGCCGAGGCGCTGGCGAACAGCGTCGGCCGGATCCTGGGCCTTGAGCCCGGGTGGCGTGACGAAACGGGTTGATCCATTCCGGTGTACATAAAATGGACACCGGTGTACACTGAATTGCGTAGGTCGGAATTTCCCACCCTGCGCCCGGCACCCCCCCGACCAAAGAGATCATCCGATGCAGTCTGGAGAGCAACGCGACCCCAAATGGAAGGGGTCTCGCGACGCCTGGCTTGATGCGGCGTTCGAACTGTTGCTGGAGTCAGGGGTGGACAGTGTGCGGATTCTGCCGCTGGCCAAACGACTCAACGTTTCACGAACGAGCTTCTACTGGTTCTTCAAGGACCGCGAGGCGTTGCTTGATGCCTTGATCGAGCGCTGGCGGGAGAAGAACACGGAGGGCCTCGTGGGGCAGACCCGGGCCTACTCGGAGGGCATCATTGAAGCGGTGCTCAACGTCTTCGACTGCTGGCTGGACTCGGGGCTGTTCGACGCCCAGCTGGAATTCGCGATGCGCAGCTGGGGTTTGCAGTCGGCACAGGTGTCCCGGGAGATCGATGCGGCCGACGAGGCGCGCATCGAGGCGTTGAGCCGCATGTTCGAGCGCCACGGCTACGAATCCCTGGAGGCCAATGTCCGCGCCCGCACCATCTATCTCACCCAGATCGGCTATATCTCGATGAATACCCGGGAGACGCTGGAGGTCCGCATGCATCGCATCCCCCACTACGCGGAGATCTTCACCGGCCACGCCCCGCAGCCCCGCGAGCTCCAACGCTTCCACGCCCGGCATGGTTATGAGCCGAGGGCGACCGCAACGGAACAACGCCCCTGAGTGCATGATCCCCCGCACAGGCCGGGCGCTGCTCCGTACAGTGGTGTACATATAGTTGACATGGATGTACGCCTCCGCGCAGACTCTGTCCATTGCGCCACAAGCTGGAGACCCGGTCATGTCGAACGATCCGCTGCTGCAGCCCTATCAGCTCAAGAATCTGACCCTGAAAAACAGGATCATGATGACCTCGCACGAGCCGGCGTATCCCGAGGACGGGATGCCCAAGGAACTCTACCGCGAGTATCACGTCGAGCGTGCGAAGGCGGGGCTCGGTCTGACGATGACGGCCGGTTCCGCTTCGGTTGCCAATGACAGCGCACCGGTGTTCAACAACATCCTCGCCTACAAGGACGAGGTGGTCCCGTGGATGCGCGAACTGACCGATGCGTGCCACGAGCACGGCACCGCCGTGATGATCCAGCTGACGCATCTGGGCCGGCGCACCCGTTGGGACAAGGGCGATTGGCTGCCTGTCTTGTCGCCGTCACACAATCGCGAGGCCTCCCACCGCGCCTTCCCGAAGCAGATCGAGGACTGGGATATCGAGCGCGTGATCGAGGATTACGCGGATGCAGCCGAACGCATGCATGCCGCGGGTCTCGATGGTATCGAGCTGCAGGCCTATGGCCACCTGATGGATCAGTTCTGGTCGCCCCTGACCAACACCCTCGATGAGCCGTATGGCGGCAACCTCGATAACCGGCTGCGCTTCACCTTCGAGGTGCTCAGCGCGATCCGCAAGCGGGTCGGCGAGGACTTCATCGTCGGCGTGCGCTACACCGCCGATGAGATGCTGGCGGGCGGGCTTACCGCCCACGACGGCATGGAGATCTCACGGCGTCTGAAAGACAGCGGGCATGTTGATTTCCTCAACGTGGTCCGTGGCCATATCGACACCGACCCGGGGCTCACTGACGTCATTCCCATCCAGGGTATGCCCAGTGCCCCGCACCTGGATTTCGTGGGCGAGATTCGGCGCGAAGTCGACTTCCCGACCTTTCACGCCGCCAAAATCGAGGATGTCGCCACCGCCCGGCACGCGATCGCCGAGGGCAAGGTCGACATGGTCGGCCTGACCCGTCCCCACATGGCCGACCCGCACATCGTGAGCAAGATCCAGCAGGGGCGCGAGGAGGAGATCCGTCCCTGTGTCGGCGCCAACTACTGCCTCGACCGCATCTACCAGGGCGGGGAAGCCTACTGCATCCACAACGCGGCCACGGGGCGGGAAACCACCATGCCCCACACCATCCCCGAGGCCGCCGAAAAGCGCCGGACCGTGATCATCGGTGCCGGTCCTGCGGGTCTGGAGGCCGCCCGGGTCGCCGGCGAGCGCGGTCACGAGGTCGTGGTCCTCGAGGCCGGCACCGATGCCGGCGGCCAGGTGCGCCTCACGGCGCAGAGCAAGCGACGGCGTGACATGATGGGGATCATCGACTGGCGGCTGCAGCAATGCGAGCAGCTCGGTGTAGAGATCCGCTACAACGTCATGGCGGAGGCCGAAGAAGTCATGCAGGAGAAACCGGATGCCGTGATCGTGGCAACCGGCGGCTACCCCCGCGACGATCAGCCCGAGGTCGGCCACGATCTGGTGGTCAATACCTGGGATCTGCTCGATGGCCACGTGGCGCCGGGCAGCAACGTGCTGGTGTTCGATGATGCGGGCGATCATCCGGCCCTGCAGGCCGCGGAGATCATCGCCGACTCGGGGGCACAGGTTGAAATCATGACGCCTGACCGTACCTTTTCGGCGGAGATCATGGCTATGAATCTGACGCCGTACATGCGTTCTCTGCAGCGACCGAATGTGACCTTCACGCCAACCTATCGGCTGAAATCCGTGCAGCGTGATGGTGGCGAACTCGTCGCGAAAATCACCAGTGATTACCTGGATCTGGATTACGAGCGGCGGGTGGATCAGGTCGTCGTCGATTACGGCATCACGCCGATGGCGGACGTCTATTTCGAGCTCAAGCCGCATTCCCGCAATGGCGGCGAGGTGAACTACGATGATCTGATCGATGGCAAGCCGCAGGAGGTCATCCGCAACCCGGACGGCGAGTTTCAGCTGTTTCGCATCGGCGATGCCGTCGAGTCCCGCAACACCCATGCCGCCATTTACGATGCCCTGCGGCTGGTCAAGGATCTTTAAACCGACCGCGATTGGCCCGGCCCGGCTGCCGCCAGCCGGTCCGGGCATGGTGACCGGTCCTCAGCCAGCCAGCTGGCCGAAGCGCCCGCTATGAAAGTCCTCGATCGCCGTGCGGATCTCCTCCTGCATGTTCATCTATGGCCTCCTCCCTCCGTTGCAGGATGAGCGCTTTCCCGGGGGTGAGAAGCGGCTTCCGGCTTGCGACCCGATCAACGTGTGGTTCGTCTGCCGAAGGGCGTGATCCCCCCCCCGGTCGCACCGGGCCGAGCGCCGATCCGGCGTGACCACTTGCCATGCTCCGCGTTCAGCGGTAGTGGTCCGCGAATACCATGTAATTCACGCTCATCGACGGTGAAAGCCACATGCGTCGGTTCAGGGGATTGACCTTCACGCCCGTGCGCGAGCGGATTTGGAGTCCACCGCGCGCGAGGTGCGCGGCGAGTTCATCGGGCCGGACAAAGCGACGCCACTGGTGGGTGCCGCGCGGCAGGATACGGAAGAGATACTCCGCACCGATGATGCCGACCACGAACGAGACCGTGTTTCTGTTGAGGGTGGAGACGAACGTGTGTCCACCTGGTTCCACCAGCGCGTTCACGGCGTCCATGAAAGCGCCGAGATCGGCAACGTGTTCCACGACCTCCATGTTCAGAACGACATCAAAGGTCCGTCCGCGGTCCGCGAGCGACTCGGCAGTCGCGCATTCATAATCGATCGCAAGACCGGAACGCAGGGCGTGCTGGCGAGCGACCGCGACGTTGCGTTCGACCACGTCCACGCCATGGACGCGCCCGCCCATGCGGGCCATCGCCTCGCTGAGCAGTCCGCCCCCGCAGCCGATATCGAGTACCGTCAGGCCCTCGAGCGGACGCGACGCGTACGGGTTGTGATTCAGCGCCTCGCACAAGCGATCCCGGATCCAGTCCCGGCGCAGTTCGTTGAGTACATGCAGCGGCCACAGCGGTCCATCGCGCTGCCACCACAGCTCGGCCATGCGGCGGTAACGCAAAAGTTCGTCCGGATCAACGGTGCGGTCGGTTGCGTCTCGGGTCATTGCTTTCTCCCTGATACGGCTCTGCCTGAGCCGAGCCGGTTGCCCCCGGGTGGCCCGGGATCATCCAGGGCGTCGCCCGCTTCGAAGTCATTCGTGTTCAGACTCATGCCGGAGTCCCGATGAATCAACTGACTGAATGCGTATGGGATTACCCGCGGCCGCCGCGGATCGAAGCGAACAGGCGCCACCTTCTGGTCGTCCATGAGGGAAGAACGCTGGCACAGACGGATGGCGGCTGGCGCTTGCTGGAGACTAGTCATCCGCCATGCTTCTACCTCCCGCCCGAGGCTGTCGACTGGACACGCCTCGCCGAGTCGTCGACGGTGACGTTCTGTGAGTTCAAGGGCAGGGCCCGGTACTGGTCCCTGCGCAGCGATGATGGCGTCATCCCCGACGTGTGCTGGTCGTATCCCGATCCGGTTGATTCGCAGGGCGAGATTGCCGGCCACGTCTCTTTCTATGCCGGCCGCGTCGATGCCTGTTATGTGGACGGTGAGCGCGTGCGGGCACAGGAAGGCAGCTACTACGGTGGCTGGATCACCAGTGGCATCGAAGGACCGTTCAAGGGCGGGCCGGGCACCGTCGGTTGGTGACTCCGTTGAGCAGGCCATTCCGGTCAGAGTCCGACGACCTGTCGCTCAGTCCGTTCCGATGCTTTCGGCTGTCGGACGCGAGCTTTCTCCGGCGGGCGGTTCGATCGCTGCTGTGACCCTGGTATCGCTTTGTTCCGGCGGGCCGTGATCTTCGTGCTCGGAATGCCGCGGATACAGCGGCGACAGGAGCGCGATGAACAGCCCGAAGGTCGAGAACAGCGCGAATGCATGCCCGTAATCGAGATGCTTGATGGCCAGACCGATCGCCGGCGATCCCGCCGCCTGCCCCAGGGCAATGGCCAGGAATGGCAGCACCGGACCGACCGAAGGGCGCCCGGGCAGGAGGTGGATGCCCGTGATCAGGTAGAGCCCGGACAGACTCATGTAGGCGACGCCGAACACCATGGCCGAGATGATCGCCAGAAACAACTGGCCCGGGCTGGCCGCGAGCAGTGCGAGACTCGCTGAAAGCGTCACCAGTGCAAGGGCATGCACGATAGCCGGGCCGTTGCGGTCGCTGAGGTCACTGATCACGGCGCCCGACAGGCCAGCGACACCCACCGCCAGCCAGAGCCAGGCGGTCTGGTCGGAGGGCAGGGAACTGAGATTGACCACGAGGTCTGGCGCGAATATCCAGTACCCCGAAGCGATGAAACCCATCGAGAACGCGAACAGCGACAGTCGAATGAGCTGTGTCCACTGGAGGATGCTGATTTTCGGGGGCGGCTCGGCATCGACCGGTTGTACGCGTGACACTGAAGGAATGAAATACCATGCGGCGAGCATCCCTATGCCCGCCAGGATCGCGAAGGATATGTACGCGAGGCGCCACTGGCCGACGAGGAACAATGCGGCCGGCACGGCGACGACGACGCCGATGCTCGTGCCGGCGTTCATCACCGCGGTTACGCGCCCGTGCAGCGCCCGTAACACCACGGCCTGCATGGCCGAGGTGAGCGCCGGCATCATCAGGCCCGTGCAGACACCGCAGGCGAAGATCCCGCCGCTGAGTACCAGGGCACTCTCCGCCTGACTCATCACCGCCAGTCCCGTGGTGCCGAGTCCGCCGGAGAGAATGGCCGTGTTGCGCGCACCGAATCGCGTGGTGATGAGCGGCGCGAACAGGGTGGCGATGACGAAACTGATAAAGGGGACGGCGCCGATGATGCCGATCATGTCCGCTCCGAGCCCCAGATCGGACCGCATCGGCGGAACGAACAGGCCGAAGGCGAAGCGCGCCAGGCCGTAGCTGATAGCGATCAGGCAGGCGCCGAGTACCGCAAAACCGATCGTGGAGATCGTCTTCAGCCGCGAACCGGGCGGCCGCGGATTACCCGCAGGTGTGTTCAAGCGTCCACCAGGTTTTCGCAGGGGGGATATGGGCGATCAGCGCGTGTACGTGTCGAATAGCGTGATCGGAACCGAAGACGGGTACGAGCGCGTTGGCACCCTCGAGGATCATCAGGATCTGCTCGCTCATGTCGGTGTCGTGCATCCCTGTATCATGCTCGACCGCCTCGCCGATCAGGGCCAGCAACCGGCGTTTCAGCTGGCGGCCCAGCGCGGCGATGGCCGGGTTGTGGCTCTCGAACTCGCCGATGGCCTTGATCACGATGCAGCCGTGCGTCGAGCGTTCACGCAGCCAGCTGCAGTGGCGCTCGGCCAGCGCCGCAATGCCACCCTCAGGGCCGCAGTGCGCCACGGCATCGCGCAGGTCGTCCAGGAACCGGGCGTAGCGGCGTTCCAACACGGCCTCGATCAGGGCGTCCTTGGAGCCGAAATGGTTGTACAGCGTCATGCGGACGACACCGGCCTCGGACGCCAGGCGGTCGATCCCCGTGGCGTGGAAGCCCTCGTTGTAGAACAGGTGCTCGGCGGTATCGAGCACCGCCTCACGTTTCGACGGGCGCATGATGTCCCCAAAGTGTAACGGTCGGTATAATCATTCTGACGGCGCGGATGGATCAGTACAAGTCCCGCAAGGACGGATCCACCGGTTATAGACCAGACGCTCGTTCGTGGCTGGGTCGAGTCGCCGGAGCGATTTGCGCCGTCTGCGCCGACACTATACAAACGACACCCGATCCCGACCCTGGAGCTCCCGGAAATGGATACGGTCACCATCCCCTCGCGGTTCAAGGGGCCGCCGCAGAGCGCTAACGGCGGTTACACCTGTGGCCTGATGGCCCGCCGGCTCGACGGCGATGTGGCGGCCAGCCTGAAGGTTCCGCCGCCGCTCGATACGCCGATCGCCGTCATCGAATCGCCGGGCGCGGTGGACATGTACCTGGATGACCGCCTGGTGGGCCGGGCGCAGGCCGCGGAACTCGACCTTGAAGTGCCATCCAGGCCCGAGCCGCTGCGTCTCGGTCTCGATCCCGTGGATGCGCCCGGGCGGCCGGTGAAGTTCGCGCCGTTTTCCACCTGCTTCGTCTGCGGCAAGGACCGGGAACACCTCGACGGTCTGTGCATCCATCCGCAACAGGTCGAGGGTCATGAGGGCATGGTGGCGGCCCCCTGGAGCCTGCACGAGGGGCTCGGCGACGGGCCTGGCCGCGTCGCGACCGAGTACCTGTGGGCGGCGCTCGACTGCCCCGGTTACTTCGCCTGCGCGCCGGGCGAGGCCGCGTTGCTGGCCCGCCTGACGGTAAGTATCCGTGCCCCGCTCAGGCCGGAGGGGGAGGCGACGGTTATCGGCTGGGACCTGAGCCGGGCCGGGCGAAAGCGCCGTTGCGGGACGGCGGTATTCGCACCGGACGGCTCGCTGGTGGCCAGGGCCGAGGGCCTCTGGGTCGTGGTCGACCCGTCGTCGATCGCCGCTTCCTGAGCCTTAACCGCTCACCCGCTTGCGCAGTTCGTTCTTCTGGATCTTCCCCGTCGCGGTTCGCGGGATCGCCTCAAAGACGAACCGCCGGGGGATCTTGTAGCCCGCGAGATTACTGCGGCAGTGCTGTTCAAGGTCGTCCTCCGAGGTGTTCTGGCCCCGGGCCAGTTCGATGAAGGCGCAGGGCGTCTCCCCCCATTTTTCATGCGGCATCGCCACGACCGCGACAACCGCCACCGCCGGGTGTTTGTACAGGGCGTTTTCGACCTCGATCGATGAGATGTTCTCGCCGCCCGAGATGATGATGTCCTTGGATCGATCCTTGAGCTGGACATAGCCATCGGGGTGCACGACGCCGAGATCGCCCGAGTGGAACCAGCCGCCGGAGAACACCTCCTCGGTCGCTTCGCGATTGCGGAAATAGCCCTTCATCACGACGTTGCCTCGGAACATCACCTCGCCGAGCGTCTCACCGTCGTGCGGAACGGCCTCCATGGTCTCGGGGTCCATCACCTCGAGCCGCTCCAGCGGGGTATAGCGCACGCCCTGGCGGGCCTTGAGCGCGGTACGTGCCTGCTGGTCGAGCGAATCCCATTCGGTATGCCACTCGTTGACGACCGCCGGGCCATACGTCTCGGTCAGGCCGTACAGCTGCGTGACGTTGAAACCCGCTGTCTCCATCTCGGCGAGCACCTTCTCCGGCGGCGGCGCGGCCGCGGTGAAGAATTCCACCGTGTGCTCCAGTTCGCGCCGGACCTCGGGCTCCGTCGCGACCAGCAGCGACATCACGGGCGGCGCACCGCACAGGTGCGTGACGCGGTGTTCGGCGAGAGCTCTCCAGATCGGTTCGGAGCGCACCTGGCGCAGACAGACGTGCGTGCCGAAGACCACCGACATCGTCCAGGGGAAGCACCACCCGTTGCAGTGGAACATCGGCAGTGTCCACAGATACGTCGCGTGTCGCGGCATGTTGGCGATCAGGGCGTTGCCCTGCGCGAGCAGATAGGCCCCGCGATGATGTGAGACCACGCCCTTGGGATTGCCGGTGGTCCCGGACGTGTAGCCGATCGATATGGCGTCCCATTCATCTTCGGGCATGAGCCACTCGTAGTCCGGGTCGCCGCGGCCCAGAAAGACCTCATAGTCGATCTCGTCCGCCAGGCCCCCGTTCTCATTCGGAGCCTGTGGATCGCTGTATACGATCAGGACGGGGTCGACCTCGGTGAGCTCGAGCGCCTCCCGGGCGAGTGGCATCCATTCGCTGTCGACGATCAGGATCCGCGACCCCGCATGGTCGAGCTGGAACGCGATGGTGTTCGCATCCAGTCGGGTGTTGATCGCATGCAGCACGGCCCCGCACATCGGCACGCCGTGGTGCGCCTCCAGCATCGGCGGGACGTTCGGCAGCAACGCCGAGACCGTGTCACCCCGACCCATGCCCTGGCCGGCGAGCGCCGAGGCGAGCTGCCGCGATCGGGCGTAGAACTCGGCGTACGTGTAACGCAGTGCCCCGTGGATGATGGCCACATGTTCCGGCATGACGCTGGCCGCGCGCTCCAGGAAGGTGAGAGGCGTGAGCGGCTGGAAGTTGGCCGGATTGCGGTCGAGATCGGTATTGAATGGATTGGCCATGGCCTTGATCGTCCTTTTTTCTTGCTACTGGTCCGACCATTGCGGCGCGCGCTTGTCGATGAAGGCGTTGATCCCTTCTTCGGCGTCACGCTTGAGCATGTTTTCGACCATGATGTTCGAGGTGTACTCGTAGGCATCGGCGAGCGGCATCTCGCGCTGGCGGTAGAACGCCTTCTTGCCCGTCTCCAGGGTCATGCTGGATTTCGAGGCCACCTTTCGCGCGATCCCGGTTGTGTATTCGGTCAGCTCTTCCTCCCCGACGACCCGATTGACCAGGCCGATCCGGGCGGCATGCTCGGCGTCCACCAGGTCGCCCGTCAGGAGCATTTCCATGGCGAACTTGTTCTCGACGTTGCGCGAGAGCGCGACCATCGGCGTGGAGCAGAACAGCCCGATATTGACGCCGGGCGTCGCGAGACGAGCGGACGGCGACGCGTAGGCGAGATCGCAACTGGCCACCAGCTGACAGCCGGCCGCTGTCGCCACGCCGGCGACCTCCGCGATTACCGGTTTCGGGTTGTTGACGATCGCCTGCATGACGCCGGAACAGTGGGTCATCGTCTCGGCGAAGAAGGCCCGGCCGCGATCCGGTGCCTGGCGCGCCCGGGTCATCTCCTTGAGGTCGTGACCGGCACAAAATGCGGGACCGGTCGCCGCGAGCACGATCACCCGGACCGATGGTTCGGCAGCGGCCTGATCGAGGGCCGTGCGCAGTCGACCCAGCATCTCGAGGGACAGGGCGTTGCGGCGTTTCTCGTCATTGAGTGTAAGGCGCAGGACGCCCTCGTTGTTCTGCTCCCACAGGAGTATGTCATCGGATTCGACGAGTTCTTCGGACTGCATGATGATGTCCTTCAGTTGAGATGATGCCTGCCGGGGCCGCGGCAAAGCTCTTTACCGTGGCAGGTCGCCGCATGCACCCGGGGCTCTACGACAATTGTTCCACTGGTCCGCCCGCCTGGACCCACGCGCCAAAACCGCCTTCGATATGGGCGACGGGGGCGAGACCCATTTCCTGTGCGGTTCGGGCCGCCAATGCCGAGCGTTTGGCGGTGGCGCAGTAGAAAACGTAGGTCTTGTCCTGGTCGAAAACCGCCTTTTGATCCGGGTTGTCGGAATCGATCCAGAATTCCAGCATGCCGCGGGAACAGGCGACCGCGCCGGGGATTTTGCCCTTGCGGCGCAATTCTCCGGACTCGCGGATATCGATCAGCACGTGATCATCGCTGTCCACGAGGGTCAGTGCCTCATCAATGGGGATGGTAGCGACCCGCGCATTCGCATCGATCAGCAGCTCCTCCACACCCCGGGTTATCTTCTGCGCCACGGTCAGATCCCCAGATGCAGCTTCGGTTTCCAGAAGGGGCGGAAGAGCTCGATCTTCGGGCAGCGGTCCATCACGACCTTCAGCCCGGAATCCTCGGCAATGCGGGCGGCCTCGTCGTTGCGGACCCCGATCTGGCCCCAGAGTACCTTCGCACCGATCTCCACCGCCTCGCGGGCAATGGCCGGGAGTTCATCCGGCGCCCGGAATACCTCCACCATGTCGACCGGTCGGTCGATCGCGCTCAGCGAGGGGTATACCTTGAGGCCGCGGATCTCGGTGATATCCGGGCGCGGGTTCACGGGGATCATGTCGTAACCGGTCTCGCTCAGCACGCGCAGCACGCCGTAACTGAATTTTGTCTTGTCGGGGCTCGCGCCCACCATGGCGATCGTCTTGACCGACTTGAGGATGTCCTGGAGGTGTTCCTCGGAATACCCGTCATCATGATTCGTGTATGTCATTCGTCCTTCTCCCGCGGCGTGGCGATGTCTGCTTTGAGTTCGTGCGCCGCGAGCGGATCCAGGAAGGGGTTGCGATAGAGTCGGTAATGACTCTCGACCCCGATCTCCAGGGTGCAATCCGACTGCGGCCGCGCGACGCAGAGCACCACGTAGCCGTCGTTGATCTGCCGGTTGTTGAGCGCCACCTGGGCCCGCTGGTCCACCTCGCCCTCGACCAGTCTGGCCGCGCAGGTGATGCAGCCCCCGTAGCGGCAGCCATAGGGCAGGTCGACCCCCTGTTCGCGCAGGGAATCCAGCAGGGGCCTGCGGTCGTCGACCTCATAGGTCGCGCCGCCCCGGTTGGCCAGGGTAACGGTGTACATCATATCCAGATATCGCTCGTGCAATCGCCGCCGGGATAGCGGGTCTCGTGGCAGCGCGAGGGGCCATTGGGCTCGTTGCCGAAATCGACCACGAAGTCCGGGTCGATCTCCATCCCTCCGTTTACGGGATCGCAGTTCACCTTCAGCATGCAGCCGCCGTTGGTACGGATCTCGGGATAGAACTGGTTGTCCCAGGTGGAGAACAGCGAGGTAGTGACGTACATCCGTGTGCCGTCCAGCGACAGCTGCGTCATCTGCGGCCCGCCCGTGACCTTGACCCCGTTGACCTCGGGCGCCTTGCCGAGCAGCCCGCCCATCCAGACCTGCCCGGTCAACCTGGGGTTGTGCGGATCGGAGATGTCGTACTGGCGGATGTCGCCGTGCAGCCAGTTGTTGAGGTACAGGAAGCGGTCATCCATAGACAGGAGGATGTCGGAAATGACACCGGGCACCGGGATCGGCCAGTCAGGATGCGGCTCGTTGGCCACGTCGATGATCTTTTCCCACTGCCACTCGCCGTCGTCGTCCTTCCACCAGTGGATGATGTTGGAGCTCAGCGCGGCGCAGCAGAAGCCGTGCGTGCTGTCCGGGTTGTGGTGGAAGCGGACCTCGAGCGGGATCAGTCCGTCCTCGCCGAGATAGAAGGTCTGTTTGGGCTCCTTCTTCTCGAAGTCCCAGAAGTGCAGTTCTCGCCCGTACTTGAGGTGGCCCACTTCCTCCAGGTCGAAGCCGGGCATGAATGTGTTGGGCGCCGCCCATTCGCTGCTGACCATGACGTTGTGCCGGGGCTGGTACCAGAAGTCATAGCCGAACTTGATGTCGCCCATGCCCTCTTCCCAGCGCCCCAGGATCTCGAAGTCCTCGTTCAGGTGCAGGTAACCGCCCGGCGCGTTGCCGAGCGCGTCGCCGAGCATCGAGATGATGATGTCCGAGCCCAGGCAATGCACCGTATGGGGCGCCGACAGGTTGGTCTTGCGCTTGATCTCGTCGCCGTCGACGACCTTGTACAGCTTCGGATTGCGGGGGTCATCGCCGCAATCGACGATGTGCAGATTCGACGAGCGCACCCCCGGCACGATCAGGTAGCGCCGCTCCTTGCTGGCGTCGCCATGGCAGGAGGAGCAGGCATTCCAGCCCATGTGGTGCAGCTCGTCGCCGATCCCGGGCATCTCCAGGCGGCTGATCACCTGGCTGTAGGTGGGGCTCTGCGGGTCGGCGTCGATCGTGCAGAGGTAGTCCGGCTTCTGGATGCCGGTACCGGTGTAGATCGCGATGGTGTAGAGCACGTTCTCCCGTGGCGCCTGCATCGCCTCGGCGGGTGACGCGTAGCCCGGACCACAACAACATGCGGCTTCATTCATATCGTATCGTCTCCCTTGCCCGGGCGGGCAGGGCGCCCACCAGCTGGCATGCAGTGTTCAGGGGGCCGCCTGGCCGGCTGAATCCAATGGCGGCATGGACAAGGTTGGCCCCGCTCCCCTCGATTGGCCGCGTCCTGCGGTCCGGGTCCGCCTCCCGGGATGCGCGCAGCAGTTCGATCTTCGGGCAGCGATCCATCACCACCTCGAGGCCGCCGGCCTCGGCAATCCGCGCCGCCTCGTCGTTATGGACACCGAGCTGGGCCCAGCGCACCCTGGCACCCGTCTCCACGGCATGGCTGGCGATCCCCGCGAGCTCTTCCGACGGGCGGAACACGTCGACCATGTCGATCGGCCGATCGATGGGTTGGAGGGATGGGTATACCTTCAGTCCCCGGATCTCGGTGAGATCGGGCCGTGGATTGACCCGGATCAGCTCATAACCGGCGTCTGTCAGGAACCTCAGCACATGGTTACCGGGCTTGGTCTCGTCCCCGCTGGCGCCCACCATCGCGATCGTCTTGACCGATCCAGGAATTTCGTCGACCCAGGCGTCGGAATATTCAGCGCTGTGGTCGGTGTACAGCATTCGTCCCTCTCCATCGCCATGACTGTGGCGGGCCTTGGCCCCGGAGCCGCCCCGCGGATGTTCGATCAGGCCCGAGTCCCGCTCTTGCTGCAGAATTAGATCGGTCGATCTAATAACAGATTGCGAGTATCGGATGTCGGTCAAGCCGAGTCAACGGGAATCGTCCCTGGCGCGCAACGAGCGAGGGCCGGTCGCCGGGCTCGGCGCTGCCCTGAGCGGTATCGGTATGTTGAAGAGGGTCAGGGGGCAGGACAGCCCGGGCGTCTAACCAGCGCCAGGCTATGCGGTCTTCACGCAGTTCCGTCCACTCGTCTTGGCCGCGTAAAGAGCTGTATCGGCGGCGCGCATCAGATTGCTCAGCGACAGGCTTTCACTTTGTGCTTCCGCCACGCCAAAACTGAGCGTGACCAATTCGCCTTCCGGCTGGTAGGTTGCCGCGATCCGTTGGCGGATGCGCTCAGCGAGGGCTTGCGCGCCGTTGAGGTCCGTCTCAGGGGCCAGGATGACGAATTCCTCACCGCCCCATCGCGCCACCAGGTCAATGTTGCGCGCCTCGTCCCGCAATTGTGTGGCGATTGATTCCAGGATCCGGTCGCCGGTCTGATGACCCAGGGTATCGTTCCACCACTTGAAGTGATCGACGTCGGCGAAGATGAGGCTCAGTGTGCGACCGTGCCGGCGGCTTACCTCGAGCTGGCGCTGAGCCTCTTCCTCGAATCGTTTACGGTTGGGCAGCTGCGTAAGGTGGTCCGTGTCGGCGGCGCTCGCCTTGGTCACATCGCGCACGAGCGCGTAAAAACCGGCGACGGCGCCATCAGCATGCAGGTTCGGGGCGTAATCAACGGATAGCACCCTTGGGCTGTCGCCTGGCAACGTGATCGTTTCCTCGTAGCTCACGCTCTCGCCGGTATTCAGGACATGATCGATATGCGGCCGGATCCGTTCGTATGCCGATTCGCCGACGATTTCCCGCACGGGTCGCCCGATGATTTCGCCGATGGGGTGGCCGAACCAGTCCGCGTAGGCGGCGTTGACTTCGCGATAGCACCGATTGCTGTCGACATAGGCCACGAGCATCGGCAGCGCATCCACCAGGTGACGTCGTCGCTCGGCTTCGGACTCGTAGCTCCGTGCCCGGTATAGGACCGCCGCAAGCAGGCCCGCCAGGATGTCCAGGAATTCGCCCTCGGTTCGCCCGAACGAATCGGGTACACCGGAAAATACCTTGAGCACACCAAAGCGGCGATCGCCGTGCACGAGTGGCGTCAGAATGCCAGAGCGAAAACCGACATCCGCCGCTTTGCCCCCCAGCGGCACGCGTTCGTCGGTGAGGGTGTCGGCGATCAGCAGGGATTCGCACGACGAATGACAGTAACCGGAGGCGCTGCCGTACATCGGCAGCCGCAGGTTCTCCAGCCCATCCGCGCAGCCGGCGACCGCCCGATAAACCATCTCCTCCCCGTCCGGTTCTTCGACGACCGCGGCCTCGGCTCCGGCGAGCCGCATAGCGGCATAAGCCACTTGCTGTCGAGCCGTTTTGAGATCCAGTTGCGTGTGGTCCAGCAGGTGCTGCAGTTCGCGGATTACGTCGAGCGCATTGGCGACGTCGGTGTGGCCGGTTGGCTCGATGCCGCGCTCCACGAACCCGAATCCGACGACCGATCCCTTCGGCTCATGGAGTAACTCGATGCTCCAGGCCGAAGTGCCGCTCCCACAGTGACCGTTATCCGCGCCGTCGGGGCCGTGCTCCTTTTCGAGGCAGCCGCGCAGGCGGTCCAGAGACACGGTTCGCGCATCCGCCTGAGGCCTCTCCAGCACCATCGATGGGGTCTGACCGACGACCTCGGCGAGGGTGCACCCGCTCATCTTTTCCCAGGCCGGGTTGGCGTAGAGGATGCGTGGGCCCGGCGGCTCAACGCGGGCATCGGTAACGAGTACGGCAGCGGGTATCCGGTCAAGGAGATCGCGGGGTAGCCAGTGCAGGGATGCTTCGGTCACTCGCGTGTATCCGGTTCGAAGTGCACACAAAGGCCACCCAGTTCGTATGCCGCCAGTGGTGCCGCCTCGCGTTCGCAATAATAAGGGTAGTCCCCACCCAGGCCCGATCGGCTCAGATGGCGGCACTCATGGCAGGTCCCGAAGGTGGGACCGCCGTCGGTTTCCGCTACGCGGGTGATGATGCGGGTCACGGCAGCCGCGAGGCAGCGCCGCTGCTCCGGCGTCATCTCGCTGATCGCGAGTTCCACGGCGTGCTCGGGATCCTGCTCGAGCAGGCGATAGCCGCTCTCGCTGGGCTCGAGGCTGACGCTGCGTCCATCCGATCCTGAACTTCGCCGTACGAGATAACCGGCGTGCACGAGCGCGCTGATCGTTGCCGATGCCGTACCGCGGGTAGTCCCCTGAAAGCTCGCGAAGGCCGACGGCGTGCGCGAGAAGCGGTTGGCGTTACCAAAGAAGCGTAATGCATTCCACTGTGTCGGTGTCAGGCCGGCATCGCCGCCGCGGCTGCCGGCGCGCCTGCCCATGTGACTGACGAGGCAGGCCAACTGGAGTGGGGCGTCGCGATCATTTTCCTGCATCCCCGGATGGTAGCGCCTCGAGGTCCTGTTGACCATTCGGTGCCGCTCATATAGTTTCGAATCGAAATCATATTCGGGTTCTGGAGGGGAGCCGTGAATGTCGATCCGCAGCTCCACGATCACGTCGAGACCATGGTCCGCGCGGCGCTCGCGCGGGACGGCGTGTTGGATACCGTCTCCCTGAGCGAGGCCCTTGGAAAAGCCCCCCATGAGGCGTATTCGGTGCTGGCCAGCCTGGCGGCCGGTGGGCTCCTGTGTCCGGTGGGTGAGGCCGCTGAACATCCGCCTGCCTACTGTCTGGCGCGCGCTCCCGACGCTATCCGGCTTCATGAGGTCTCCGCCGCGGCCGCCTGCCGCGGCGCGCATGGCTCCGGCGAGGCATCGGGTACCAATACCGCGGCCGATAATAGCGTCCGCTCGCTCTCGGTTGCGCTGCACAACCGCACCGACGAAGCACTGGCCCGACTCACCCTCGCGGATGTCCTCCCCCGCTCGGTGGGCGAATCGAGCGCGGATGCCTCACGGGCGCCTGTAGAAGCCTATGGCCCGGCAACACCGCCCGGGCCGCACCGGCGCAAAGGCGATCGACCGGCGCCTGGTTGGCCGCCACCGACGCGACTCGGGATGACCGTGGACGATTTGTGGCGGTTGGTGGATGACGGGGCCGTGCCTGCGGTGATTGATGTGCGATCCAGTACGGACCGCGCCCGTGTGGCGCCACCATGGGCGCACTGGCTGGCGCTGGAGGACTTCTCCGGACACACGCTCGGCTGGCCCGCGGACACATG
Organism: uncultured Ectothiorhodospiraceae bacterium; assembly: GCA_913055615.1. GTDB lineage: Bacteria > Pseudomonadota > Gammaproteobacteria > XJ16 > Halofilaceae > Halofilum. Next base: position 14,478 of record CAJXKK010000015.1, on the reverse strand, counting down.
CATCGTCAACGTATGCGATCTTGGTATGCGCAGTCTCATTGCGGCCACGTACCTGCGCTGGCACGGATACAGCCGCGCCTATTACCTGATCGGTGGGCTGGAGGCCTGGCATCACGCCTGATCAGCGCGCCGCCGGACAGGCTCCTGGGACCACTGCCTGCGCCGTTATGAAATAGCGGGGGCGCCTCAGCGCCGCCTGTCTTTCCCGGAGGCTTCGCTGTGAGCCGTCCACACGACCCAGGCGAAGACCGGCAGGCGCAGATTCCAGCGGATTGCGGCAAGGCGCAGGGCGAGGGTAATCGCCACGGTCGCACTGATCGCAACCGTGAACGGCGTATCGAAGGCATGCAGGGCCACGAACGCGATGCCGCCGGCGATCGATGCAGTGGCATAGATCTCCTCCCGCAACACCATGGGCACCCGGTTCGCCAGGACATCGCGGATCACCCCGCCGGCTACACCGGTGAACAGCCCCATCACTACCGCCACTGAGCCCGGTGCATCGAGCAGGAGGGCTTTATGCGTGCCGATCGCGGTGAACAGGGCGAGCCCGATCGCGTCGACCACGGGCAGGACCGTGCGCGTGAGGCGGTGGATATAACGGAAGCCGACACTGGCGAGTACGACCGTGGTCAACACCACCCACAGGTAGGTCGGGTCCGTTACCCAGAACACGGGTTGCACGCCGAGCACGAGATCGCGCAACGTGCCGCCACCGATGCCGGTGACCGCGGCGAGCGCCAGCATGCCGAACGGGTCCATGCGGGACCGACAGGCGAGGATTACCCCGGATAGCGCGAATACGGCTACACCCGCGAGGTCGAGCCAATAGACGATGCCGGTCATATCTCCGCCTCCCGTATCGCGCGGTCGAGGCGCGCTGGCGCGGTGCGGAACGTTAGAGGGAAGAGCAAGCTCGCGCAAACGCGGCGCATGAAGGCGTCTCCCCCGAAGGCGGCAGTTCAGTTTCCTGCCACAAGTCGATCGTCCCGTTCGGTGATCCGGGAATCCGGTTGCAGGGCGTTATAATCGGATGATCACCGACACGATCCCCGGGATGCCGCATGGAGACTTTCGAATTCGTCACCGCCGCCATCGCCGTCACGCTCGGTGTCGGCTGGGCCAGCGGGATCAACCTCTACGCGGCCATACTCGCGCTCGGGCTGATGGAGCGGCTGGGATACGCGACTCTGCCAGCCGGGCTGGAGATCCTGGCCGATCCGCTCGTCATAGCCGCGGCCGCACTGATGTATATGGTGGAATTCGTCGCGGATAAGACACCCGGCGTGGATACGGGATGGGACGCCATCCACACTTTCGTACGGATCCCGGCTGGCGCCCTGCTGGCCGCCGGCGCGATCGGGGACGTCGCACCGGCCGCGGAACTGGCGGCGGCTATCGTGGGTGGCGGCATGGCCGCCGGCAGCCATTCGCTGAAGGCTGGAAGCCGCGCACTCATCAATACCTCCCCCGAGCCATTCTCGAACTGGACCGCCTCGGTCGCCGAGGACGTAGCCGTGATCGCCGGGTTGTGGATCGCGCTGCATTCTCCCTTGCTGTTCCTGGTCCTGCTCGGCGTCTTCATCGCGGTCCTGATTTGGCTGTTGCCGAAAATCGTGCGGGGACTGCGGGTGCTCGGCCAGCGCCTCGGGCGCTTGCCGCGCCGGCAGCCGTCGGGCAGCAGTGACGGCACTCAACGGTTACCGCGTCATGGACCCGGACCGTGATCCGGCTCACGCCAGCAAGGGAGGGCGCCGATCGATACCGGCCCATTCACCTCGTCCTTGAATCGGAAGGTGGACTACCTCCGCACGGATCAGCCGATGATATGCCCGGCCAGTTCCGCCGATCGTTCGAGCGCACCTTCCATATATCCGCCGAATGCACCGGCCGTCTCCGAGCCGCCCAGCAACAGGCACCCGCCCCATGCAGCCTCGAGCGCGGTCAGCGGCCCATATTCGGGGTGGCCTGCGGGCGGGGAGCGGTCGTCCGGTGTGGCGGTTTCCGGCTCGAAGGCCCAGTCCTGCACACGCGTGTGGCGTGGATCGCGCGCCTCGGCGCCGAACAGGCGCTCCAGCTGCGCCATGGTGGCCTCGGCGAGTCGCCCGGGGTTATCGCGCCGTATCTCCGCCGGCACGCCGTAGAACCCGAACAGGGCGCCGGGGAGGCCGCTGCCAGGCGAGGCATCGTGGATCTCGACGAGCGGCCCGGCATGGCTCATGGCGTCGCCGGAGAGGCCGTGGTCGCGCCAGAATGGCGTGCCGAATACGGCAACGAACTTGGCGTGACCAGCCATCCAGGTAGGTACGCGCGCCAATGCGCGGATCTGCTCCGGCGCCAGTTCGGGCTCGAAGGCAAGATTGGCGGCCGTCCTCGGTGGTATGGCGAGCACGATGTGCCCGGCGGGCCACTGACGTCCGTCGGCGAGGAGCAGGCCGCGCTGGCGGTCGACGCCCGTGACCGGTGTCGCCGGATGCAGCCGCGAGGCCGGCAGGCCCGCGGCGAGGGCATCGGTCAGCGACTGCATACCGCCGTCCACGCGCAATGAACCGGCCATCGAGGCGAAGCCCCGCTCGCGGTGGACCGTTGCCTTGTTGTCCTCGTAGAGCAGATCCCCGTGGCTGTACTGCTCGAACACGTCGCAGCCCAGGCGCTTGGCCAGCGCCTGCATGCGCGGCTGGATGGACCAGAACCAGGATGGCCCGAGATCGAAGGCCGCCCCGTCGACGTTGAGCGAGTGCATGCGCCCGCCCCAGCGCCCGCGCGCCTCGAACAGATGCCAATCGATCCCGGCCCGCTCCAGCTCATCGGCGAGCGCCAGGCCGGCGAGGCCGCCGCCGACGATGGCGACGCCGGATCGCGAGGGCGGACTCACGCCGCCGGCGCCGCCGCGTCGACCAGGTGTCCCGTCTTCATCCACACGCGGGCACCTTCCTGGCCACAGATACCGGAGAAGGCCATACCGTCGGGCAGGCGCAGCCAGGAACCGCGGTGCAGCGTGCGCGTATCGTCGGACAGCGTCCCGTCCAGCACGAGCAGCTCGATACCGCCCGGATCGCTTACCTCGAACGCGCCACCGGGGGCAGCCTCGGTATACGTCACCCGCTCGCGCGCATCCTCGTGCAGCACGGCCACCGAGCGTCCGTCGTCCACGCGCTGTGCCTCCGCGTGCATGTCCTTGCGGAACTGCAGGTCGTCGTCCGGGGCGAATTGCCAGAGCTTGACGAAGATGGTGCAGCCCGGGGTCGATCCGGGTGTGTGGCTCGAACCCGGCGGGTTGCGCACGTACGTCCCGGCCGGGAAGGCGCCGGTCTCGTCCTCGAACACGCCGTCGAGCACGATGAACTCCTCGCCGCCGCCGTGGGTATGGGCCGAGAACGTGCTGTTCGGCGCATAGCGCACGATCGAGGTCGCCCGCGCCACTTCCTCGCCGACCCGGTCCAGCATCCGGCGATCGACGCCCGGCATGGGCGAGGGCACCCATGGCTCCTGTTCGGTGTGCACCAGGGCCGGTTCGCTGAAGTCCGCGTTGATTCTCATGTCATGTCTCTCCCGATCATATTCTGCGCAAGCCGTTTAACCGTGCGTGGGGGCGCCGCGTACGGTATGGAAACACCCATCATAGATTGTGGGCAATTGATTTGCGAGCGTGCCGCCCGAACCTCGAAGGCCGGGGCGGTTCGATGAGCACCGTGGGCCGCACAGGCCAGGATGGCTGAGGCGGTCCGCAGGCCGGTGAGCCCCTTCGCGACAAAGCGCCACAATCGCCCTGCGTCCGTTACCGCACAGACGGGGTGAGCGCGGCCCGACCTACACTGCGCCTACAGTACCGAGCAGGGAGTACAGCCGTGACGATGACCATGGCCGAAGCCAAGTCCCGCCGGAATGCCAAAGCGACCCTCTACGAAAGCCATGGGCTGCACGACTACGGCAGCGTACGCGAGGCGCGAGTGGCCCTCGGGAACAGTGACGTCCGCCACGCCGCTGTCGATCCTTCCGTTGAGGCGCACATGGCCGAATGGATGTGGCGCAACGATGCCTCGCCCGAGGAGGCAGTGATCGCTTTCGATCTGCAGTTGTCCACGGAGTAGGCCTGTCAGGGCAGGCTCCCGGCAACGCGGTTTTCTCTGCTTCAGAGATTACGGATCACGCGTTTTCCCGGGGGGCGAGTCCCCGTACTGAATCCACAGACCCGCGGCGATCGCGATGCCAGCGATCACGAGCCCCGCCGCGAGGCTGTGCAGCACGATGACGACAATGCCTACACCGGCCCCGATACCACCGACGGCGTTACCGAAATCTTCCGGGAGCTTCGAGGACTGTCGCGCGGACTTCACCGGCTCAGTGCCCGGCGAACCCGATCGCTCCGGTGATTCCTCTGCATCCGTGCGGGACGGCTCCATCGGACGGCCGCACTGATTGCACTCATTGGCCTGGTCCGAAATCCATTTCCCGCAATCCGGACATTCGACTAGCGCCATACCGCACCCGTATTTCGTTGTTGTGCCGAGTCTGTAAACGGTTGCACGGATGCCCGTGCGCCGCAATCAGTCAAGCCCGTCGGACTGTATGCGCGGGATCGTTCTGCATTACTGTTCCTCCTGTAACGAACGAGCGGCACCTGGTTGCTACTCTGGCGCCGAACAAAACGTAATATGCCCGAATATACTGCACCAGACCGTCCGACCGTGGAGACTCGCGCTTGCCGTACTATCGTGAAATTCCCCAGGGGCCGGCGCGGCGCGGTAACCCCTCTATATCCGAAGGGCCAACGCCGCCGTTCTTGACGAGCCGCGCTCTGCTCAGCGTGATCCTGCTGCTGATCGTGCCCGTTCTGTCCGGCGCCGCGGGGAGCAAACTCCCCCGGATGCCCTGGGCCTGTATTACCGTCGCCGGTGAATCCCACGCCGTGCGGCTGGCGGATTCGGACCGTTTGCGCGCCGCGGGTTTTCAGCACGTGCCCGAACAGACGGCCCACGGAGAAGCCATCTATTTCGTCTATGATCCGCCCCGACGACCGAGTTTCCACATGCGCAACGTCGCCGTCCCCCTCACGCTCGCCTGGATCACGCCCGACAACCGCGTGCTCGATGTGATTGGCATGGAGCCGGACAGCAGTGGCCATCGCCCGAGCGAACGCGTGCGGGGTGCGCTCGAGCTGGCGCCGCGCCACCCGCTGATCGGTCGGATGAAGGCGGATGTCCGGATCTCACCGCCGCGAGGGCGAGCGCATGCACAGGCCCGCCCGGATTGCTGAGCAATGCCCCATGAATCTGGCTGCGTGACCCTGTTCCCGGATTTCCCGGATGCGGTGATCTGGTACTGTGGTCAGGAATGTGTTCCGCTACGATTCGATCCCGGAACTCCGCGGAGCCGCGCATGGACTACGCTGCAAAAGCCGAAGCGATCCGGCGACCCGGTCCAATAGAGGAAGCCGCGCAGGACTACCGCACGCTCGTTCACTACGCGACGCTCGCCGCCTCCAGCCATAACACCCAGCCATGGCGGTTCAGGCTGCGCGAAAACGCCATCGAGATCCTCCCGGACTTTACCCGGCGCTGCCCGGCCGTCGACCCGGACGACCATCATCTTTATGCCAGCCTCGGATGCGCCACTGAGAATCTCCTGATCGCCGCCCGCGCAGCCGGCCTGGCAGGAACAGACGCCTACGACCCGATTACCTCGGGCGTGCGCATACAATTCGAGCACGCTCCGCCGCAGCGTTCGCCACTGTTCGAAGCGATACCAGCGCGCCAGTGCAGCCGTAGCGAGTATGACGCAACGGCGCTGCTGGACGATGAACAGCGAAAACTCCAAACGGCGGGGGAGGGTGACGGCGTGTCGGTTCGGCTGATCAGCGACCGCCCCCGGATGGCTGAAATCGCCGAGTGGGTGGTGCGCGGCAACAACGCCCAGTTCTGCGATCCGGCCTGGGCGAGCGAGCTGCAATCCTGGATCCGGTTCAGCGCTCCCGAGGCCGTTCGGGCTGGCGACGGCCTTTATGGGCCCGTCATGGGCAGTCCCTCAGTCCCTCGGTGGTTGGGCCGGATTGCGATGCGCCTCGGCTTCTCCGCCGACAGGCAGAACGCCAGGGACCGCAAGCACATCGCGACTTCCTCCGCTATCGCCGTAATCCACTCCGAGGTCAGCGATCACCCGCACTGGATCGAGGCGGGGCGTTGCTATCAGCGCCTTGCGCTGCAGGCCACGGCCCTGGGTCTGAAGAACGCATTCATCAACCAGCCGGTCGAAGTCGCCGATCTGCGCCCGCAGTTCGCCCGGTACCTGGGCCTCAAGGATCGGCGACCCGACCTCGTCGTGCGCCTCGGCCGCGGCCCGCAGATGCCAAAGTCATTGCGGCGTCCAATCGATGAGGTTGTTCTGTGAACCAGGGCTTGCGGTGAACAGCTCGCCGCCCCGATTTTCTAGTTACGGTTTGTGGAACATGAAAATCCCCCAGATGAGATCACAGCGGGGCAGCATAGTTGATTCTGAAACAGGGTCGGGCGGGCGGTCCAGGCCCCGGCGGGGCAAAGTCGCTGACCAAAGGCGCGGCCAGGTATCACGCAGGCGCAAAACACGGGGGGCTGATAGAGGGATCAATGGGGCAGACGCGAGTTTTCGGGGCTGCCGTAGAATTTTGTTCCACGCTGATTTTCCCCAGGGCATTATCCGTTTCATGAAGGCGGGGTAGCGGCGAGTGCCGCAGTGGCACCGCATTGATCCGGACTCACTGGCGACAGGAACTCACCAACTGCGTGAGCATCCGGGCGTCGGCAAGCTATCCCGGGGCAATTGCAAGCGCCTGATAAAGCGAGGGAATCCTGGATACTTTCCTGCTGGTCTTCTACGTCCTGCTGGCGTTGGGCGTGTCGTTCCTCTGTTCGATTGCCGAGGCGGTGCTGCTCAGCGTCTCGGACGGCTACATTCGCCTGCTCGAGGAAAGCGGCCGGCGGGCTGGTCGCATGCTTCGAGGGCTGGTTCGGGATATCGACCGGCCGCTGGCCGCGATCCTCACGCTGAATACCATCGCGCACACCATGGGGGCGGCCGGAGCCGGCGCCCAGGCGGCGGTGGTATTCGGGAGTGCCGCGGTGGGAGTCTTCTCCGCGGTTCTGACCCTGCTCATCCTCGTGCTCTCGGAGATCATCCCGAAGACGCTGGGCGCCCACCATTGGCGCCGGCTCGCGCCGGGGATGGCCCTTGGCGTGACCGGTCTGATTTTCATCCTCGCGCCGTTCGTTCGGCTGTCCAAAGCGCTCACGCGCTGGCTCACCGGTGGCCAGTCCCGCGCAGGGATCAGCCGTGGGGAATTCGCGGCGCTGGCGGAGGCCGCCGCACAGGAGGGACATCTGTCGGAACACGAGATCGCGGTGGTACGGAACATGGTGCGACTGCGGGATCTCTGCATTCGGGACGTGATGACACCACGCACGATCATCTTCTCGTTACCGGAAGACATGCGTGTGGCGACCTATTTCCACAAACACGACCGCGACCGCTACTCCCGGATACCGATTTATTCCGAAGATTCCGAGCGGGTGACCGGCTTCGTACTGCGCAGCGACCTGCTCCTCGCCTATGGTCGCGACAATGGTGAGAAGTCGCTGGCCGATTACCGGCGTCACCTGCGCGCGGTACCGGAAGGGCTGTCCGCATTGCGCGCTCTGGAGCAGGCGGTCGCGACCCGGTGCCACATGCTGCTTGTGGTCGACGAATACGGCAGCACGCAAGGGATTCTCACTCTGGAGGATCTCATGGAGGCCGTGCTCGGCCGGCAGATCGTGGACGAAGGCGACGCCGAGATCGACCTTCGCAGAGAGGCGCGACGGCGCGGACGCCGACGCTTCGGCCAGTTGTTCGCAATTCGGGGGCAACGCAAGCCACGCGACGAGTCTTACTGAGAAACGCCTGTTTATAGCGAGTCCTGCAGGTCGGGCTTACACAGGCTCTATAAGCCCGATCCACATCATTCTTCAATCGGCAGGCTCTTTTTAATCAGGGTTTCCCTGACCCGGGTACACCAATAAACAGGTGTGAGATCGCAGTTTGCGATCGCGGGGGGCACGATCGCGGCGGGGCCGGTCTGACAATCCAGCATTCAGGCCAACGCCCACGTACTGGATTGTGAGACTTGGTGCCGTTCGCCCGTTTCCGGGGCTCAATCGCCCTCGCCAGGTTCGGTCACGACCGGTTCCTCCCGGGGCCACACCACCGCCGCGATGATCGTGGACACCAGCGCGGTGATGCCCAGCACCGTAAAACTCTCCGCGAGCCCGACCTCGGCACCGAGCCAGCCGGCCAGGGGATAGGCGATCAGCCAGCAGGCGTGGGAGAGCGAGAACTGCGCGGCGAACAGGGCGGGGCGGTCCGCCTCGCGTGCGGATTGCCGCAGCAGACGGCCCGCCGGCGTCAGCACGAGTGATGAGCCGGCGCCCAGCAGGAACCACATCGCGAGCAGCGCGCCATAGCCCGGCTCAAGCATGCCCGGGAACAGACTCGCGGCCATCAGCAGCCCACCGAAGAGCATCGGTGGGCGTTGCGCCATCCGGTCCAGCACGCGCGGCAACCCGAGGGCGACCAGCATCGAGCCGCCGCCGGCCGCGGCGAAGGCGATCGCGACGGCGCTCTCGCCCATGCCCAGTTGCGTGCGCACGTATACCACCGTGTTGACGATCTGCATGGCGCCGGCCGCCGCCACCGCCATGTTCAGCCCCATCAGGCCGCGCAGGCGCGGTGTCTGCAGGTACAGGCGACTGCCATAGCTGACCTTCCGCCATACCCCCTGTACCGCCTCTCCGGGGCGTGCCCCGGGCAGCCGTACCGAAACCACCAGCGCGGCCGATGCGAGGAAAGCCAGGCCGTTGAGCACGAACAGCACGTCGAAGGTCAGCACCGCCAGCAGCAGGGCCGCAGTGGTCGGGCTGAGCAGGTTCTCGAGATCATAGGCCAGCCGCGACAGCGACAGCGCCCGCGTGTACTGCCGCTCATCCTCGATGATGTCCGGGATGGTGGCCTGGAACACCGGCGTGAACCCGGCCGAACAGGCGTTCAGGAGGAAGATCAGCACGTAGATCTGCCAGACCTCGGTCACAAACGGCAGCAGAAGCACAACCGAGGCGCGCAGCAGATCGAGCGTCACCAGCAGCGCCCGCCGCGGCAACCGCGCGGCGTACGCGCCCACGACCGGAGCGATACCGACGTAGGCGACCATCTTGATCGCAAGCGCGGTTCCCAGCACCTGCCCGGCGCGCCCGCCCGCCAGCTCGCTCGCGAGCAGGGCCAGTGCGATGGTCGTGAGCCCGGTGCCCACAAGGGCCGTCACCTGTGCGCAGAACAGGTGGCGGTAACGCCGGTCGCGTAATGGTGCGGTCAGCATCAGCGGAGAAGACCCGGGTTCGGTTGCGGTGGCGCGCGCCACGCGAACCTACCTGTCGTCCGGTTCCTGAGCAAGCGGAGGCTGCCATCTGCCGGTGGGGAACGGCCGGCCGGGCGGAAATCGCTTGCGTGTCGCGCCGTGATTCGCGTACAAGAATTCCCGCTCCCAAGCGGGAACGATTCTCATCGTGGGCGACAGGGTAGGCTGAGTCATCATGCGCAAGCGTCTGGGCCCGGGTGGCCACACCATGGCCGTGATCGCCCTTGTGTCACTCCCTCTTGCCCAGTTTATTGTCGGCGTAACCCACTCCTCCGCGGGCGCAGGGCATGCGAGTGTCGCCGCTGTCGATCATTCCGCGCACGCCGGCCATCGTGTGCATGAGGGTCATACCGACCATGACGCGAGTGATCACGAACATCAGGTGAGCGCAATCGTCGCGCTTCTTCCGCCCGATATCTTTCCGACCGTCAGTCCGCTCCGCGGCCTGGGCCCGCTCGATCCCGAGAGCGTGATCTTCGACGGCCCGCGCCGACCACCACGCCTCGGCTGAACGCGGTTTGCGGCGATCGCGTCCCAGCGGCGCGATCGAACAACTCGTTCAGACTCGAGGATCCGATCAATGATTCGGTTGTCAGTCGCGCCCGGCGGGCGCGCACGGATGCCGCGCGTATCCGTCCCGGCCGTTGTCCTTGCCGCTGTCGCCCTGCTGTGGGGCGAGGCCGTTCTCGCCCACGCCGTAACGCTCGGCGACAAGGGCTATATCCGGGAAATCACCGGGGTGAACCTCATCCCGTTCCTGTATCTCGGTGGCAAGCACATGGTGACCGGATACGATCACATCCTGTTCCTGCTCGGTGTCATCTTCTTCCTCTACGGAATGAAGCAGATCGGCATCTACGTGTCGCTGTTCGCCATCGGCCACTCCACAACGATGCTCGCCGGTGTGTGGTTCGACTTCGGCATCAACAGCTATCTCATCGACGCCATTATCGGATTTTCGGTGGCCTACAAGGCCCTCGACAATCTGGGTGCGTTCCAGCTCTGGTTCGGCGTCCAGCCCTCGACCAAAGCGGCCACGCTGATTTTCGGCTTCCTCCACGGCTTCGGCCTGGCTTCGAAGATCACCGAGTACGACATCGCCGCGGATGGCCTGTTGCCCAACCTGCTCGCGTTCAACGTGGGTGTCGAAGTCGGGCAGCTCCTCGCGCTCGCGGCGATCCTCGTCATCATGACCCGCTGGCGCGAAACGCCCTCGTTTGCCCGCCAGGCCTACGCCGCCAATGTCCTGATGATGACCGCCGGATTCGCCCTCATGGGCTTGCAGATCACCGGCTATTTCGTCGCCTGAATCACGGAGACCGATCATGTCCGAGAGTAACGAATCAACGCAGGCCGCTCCTTCGTCCACCGTCCACCATGGCCGACGCAAGGGCGGGGAAGCGCACATCGACGGTGTCAGCGCGACACCGGGTGGCCTGATACGCGCGACCGTCGGCGCCGCGGCAGCCGCAGGTGCGATCCTTGTCTTCGCCTGGCTGCCCGCCGAGTACGGGCTGGATCCGACCGGCGTCGGGAGTTGGCTGGGTCTTACGGAGATGGGCGAAATCAAGCAGCAGCTCTACGACGAGGCGGCCGAGGAAGAGGCGGCAGCCGCCACCGATTCCGACGTCGCAAGCCGACTCGACGGAATCGAGACCCAGGTCGCGGCGATCGCGAGGGCACTCGATGCATCGCCCGGGGGAGAAACGGACCCGGCGAAAACCGAGTCGGCGGAAGGAAATGCGCAGGGCTCTGCGGAGCCCGACTCCGCTAACGCCGGGGATGAGGCGTCCAGCGGTTGGCGCGATAAGACCAGTCACACCCTCGCGCCAGACGAAGGCGTCGAGATCAAACTGGCCATGGAGGAGGGTGATGCGGCCGAGTTCGAATGGACGTCCAATGGCGCGGAACTGAACCACGATATGCACGGGAGCGGCAGCGGGCAGAGCACCACGTACGAGCGGGGTCGCGGAGTGCCCGGCCAGCAAGGAGAGCTGGTCGCGGAATTCACCGGAAAACACGGTTGGTTCTGGCGCAACCGGACCGATGACGCGGTCACTTTCACGCTCCGGACAAAGGGCGAGTACTCGGAAATCGTGAAGCCCTGAATGCCCTTGGCCATGGATGGCCTTCGCCCGCTTTCCGGAATGTGGAGAGGGTTTCAGGGGGCGGTATGTCGAACTCCATCCGTAGAGATCGGCCGACCGTTCCCGCCCCGTAACCCGGATCCGACGCCATGTATTCCTGCACGAGCAGACCTGACCCACGGTCCCTCGTTGGAGGCGACGCCGCCGACTCGGTATGATCTCGATTCAACCGGCTGATCGAGAGAAAAGGGAGATAGAACCAATGAAGATCGTCGCCTTCATCGTGATCATGGGCTCGATGGGCATATATTTCCTCACCAAAAAAGAGAACCGATCCAGGATTCGAATGCTGACCGACCCATTGTTCGGTATCGGGGTGATACTCGGCGCGGTCGGCAACTTTGTCAGTGGAACGATGCTCGGGAGAGAGCGCAGCGAGTGGGTCCCATCCGCCTCGCGCGACACGGTATGGACCCTTGAAAACGATCCGTTCGAGTTCGTTTTCGTGAATTCGATATTCATTCTGCTTGGAATCGCTTTGATTATCTGGGGGTTGTTTATACACAAAGGCAAATGAGCGGTTCGCGGACACCCCGTTCGCCTCGGTCGCCGGAGGCCCGGGCGCAGCCCAGACCGGCGTTCGATGAATCGTGACTGTGATTCCGGATACCGGATCCCGGATATCGCAGTGGGTGAATAATGGAACGTCGAGCTCGCCTGGTCCCTCTGCTTACCGCCTGCATGGCCGCGCTGCTGATGGTGGTCGGTGTCGCAGCCATCGGGGCGTACGTTGCCGAGTTCATGGGGTCCGCCGAGGCGGCCGACCGCTCGGGCCGGTTCTGGTACCTGCCGATCCTGCAGATCGGGGCCCTGTGTGTGATCGCGGCCGGGCTACTGTTCCGGGTGGCGCTGGGAGCCTATCGTGGACATCCGGCAAGCCAGCTGCTCTGTCGTATCGCCGTGGTCGTCCTGCCCGTGCTCGCGCTCCTGCTCACGGGTGCGCTCTGGCTGGACGAGGAGCAGGCACGCGAGCGGCGCGCCGCGTCTCAGCAGCGCCAGGTACTTCTTGAAACACTGATCGCGGACCGGCAACGTATCGAGCGTTTTGCCGTGAGCGCACAGGACGATGGCCTCCGCTGGCGGGCGACCACCAGCGGAGGACGTCCTGGCACCTACAGGCTACGCCTTCGTGTCGCGGACGGCCCCGCCACGCTCTACCGGCACGAAGTACAGGTCGAACTGGGGGAGGGCGGCCGCGCTCTCCGTCGCGAGTTGCCGTATACGACCCTGTTCGCCAGATGCTTCGATGGCCGGGATGTCGGAGGCCTCTACGTCTGCGTGCCCCATGCAGGAACCTCGAACACCCGGCTCCGATTGCTGGCTTCCCTCCATCCGGAGGGCCTGGATAACCAGGCAGACCTCGATCTTGCCGGCCATCGCGAGGCCCTCACCTCAAGGGCAGAGCGCGAGGCCGTGATCGATACGTATACCGAGCCGGGGCGGGTAGAGGTGCAACGAATCACGATTCTCTGAGTGTCCGTTCGCGACGGCGGCCTCATACGTCTCGCCATCGGCCATGCAGCCGGGCAGCTCGGGGACCTCGACCAGGAAGGCCTGGTCGTCGTCACTCCAGTAGATGATCAGCTGATAGTGGAGCAACATCTCGCGTTTCCGGCGGTATACCCGGGACCGTTTATCGAACTCGCCCGGTGTAGCGCGTTGCTTGCCCTGCTTTTCGCGACGGGGCACCAGGCGCGGGCGCGCCGCGAAACAGGCTTTCGGTGCTCAAATCCTCGTCGAGATCCGGCCAGTGAATTCCGGAGCCCCCACCCGAGATCTGCCAGTTGGCCAGATCGGATTTCGAAGCCTGTGCCAGGTCTCCAGAAGCTTGTCCTGATGCGATTCTACAATGTTACTGATCGTGCCGATTTCGTGCAGCCGATAGTCAAGATTTCTTGCCAGTCTTACCGATTGCAGCCTGAATTTCGCCAACAGCTAATGGGGGCAAGTCTCCAATTCGAACACTCAGCCTGACGCCCCCGGTGTTGAATTGTGAGACCTGCCTCGGTTCACCGTTGGGGGTGGACGATCGGGGTGAACGCCCGGGCGAGTGCCTTGGCGCCATCGAGCAGAGACTGTATATGCGAGGCAATACACCGCCGGATTTTGGCCAGGGGAAACCGCGTTCGAATGTTGCCGATCCAGTAGCCGAACAAGCGAACCGTTCGGTCGATCCCGCGTTTCCTCAATTCGAACGGGTCGTTACGAGTTTTTGATGGGTGAGTCTCAATACCTTCTTAAAAGTGCGCAAGTCCGTTTCGGGGTATAGGTGCCCCCAGTGAGCACTGCGACAAGTATTAAATTTTCTGACCAGTTGAAAGGAGAAGGGAGTTGTCGGCGCTTACAAAGTTGCCACCGATTGGCCTGAAAAATCCCTGTAAGATACACGAAAGCGTCACTGCGAATTATGCAAAACATTCGCCTGTATTCGGAATAAGTCAAAAATAAGGCGATTTTGGTTAACGCGCAACTTTCGTATATCGCGAAACTCGTTTGATGGTTTTTTTAACGATTGTTTTGTAGAAGAATCTCAAGGCTCGTTCGGTAAGGATATCGACACGCAAACAAAATAGGGTTTCAGAGGCCGACAAAAATTAGAATCAATAGAAATTCCAGCTATGCAATAGTCGATTGGTTACTGATCCCATGTCGACTATCCCGTAGTCCATCTAGTTCTGGCGCTATAATTGGGTGAATTGGTCCATGAGGCTCAATAACGCACGCTCCCTGAGCGCAAAAGACTGGCACGCCCGTGCTGAGGCGCTGAACCCCGAAGGCCGGCATTTCATCGATGGCGCGTTCGTGGATTCGGCCGACGGCGCGACCTTCGATGACTTCAATCCGGCGACGGGGGCGCTCGTCGCCCGTGTCGCGCGCGGCGGTCAGGCCGAAATCGATCGTGCCGTCGCCTCA
>CAJXKK010000014.1 GCA_913055615.1 uncultured Ectothiorhodospiraceae bacterium | reverse complement strand
GCCAGCTTCCCCTGGGCCGCCTCCGGGCGTGCGCTGGGCATGGGCCGCGACGACGGCGTCACCAAGCTGCTCTACGATCCGGACACGCAGCGCATCCTCGGCGCCGGCATGGCCGGCCCGCATGCGGGCGACCTCGTCGCCGAGGCGACGCTGGCGCTGGAGATGGGCGCGGATATCCAGGACGTCTCACTGACGATCCATCCCCATCCGACGCTCTCGGAGACGGTCGCCTTCGCCGCAGAGATCGGCGAAGGCACGATCACGGATCTGTACCTGCCGAAGAACAAGTAATAAGACCACAGGCAGACCAACACGGCCCGGGGGCATCGTGGCGACACCGAAATTCGGTATCGGGCAAATCATCCATCACCGCAAGTTCGACTACCGTGGCGTCATTGTCGACGTGGACGCGACGTATAGCGGCTCGGAGGAATGGTATGAGCTGATGGCCCGCAGCCGACCTCCGAAAGACGCGCCGTGGTATCACGTGCTGGTCGATGGCGGTATGCATTCGACCTACGTTGCCGAGCGCAATCTCGAAACCGACCCCGTGGGCGGCCAGGTCGAACACCCCGCCCTCGGGGAGTTCTTCGACCGCTTCGAAGACGGGCGCTATATCATGCGTCGCCGCCAGCACTGAGCGCGGGGCCGCTGGTTACGGCCCACCGCGCGTGCGACATCCATGGACCGGGCACGGCGCCCGAAATGCCGTCATTTCCCGTAGCCCTGGCCATTGCAGTAGTATGGTCCCCTGAGATTTCGGCGCCCGGTCGACAGGATCCTCTTCACCACCCGGGAATATCGGACGGGAGCGCGCGAGCGCCGCGCCCACAGCGGCTGTTAGAGACCCGACACCGCATTCGGCCAGCCATGGGGGAGGAAACGGATGGCCTCGGTTCAGGACCGTCCCACGATGTCAGTCGGCGACTCGCCACGGAGCGACAACCAGATCCGCGCGCTCGTACGGGCGTATTTCTCCATGCTCGAGGGCGAACTGCGCGGCCGCAGCCATCGGCGCCGCGTGTTTGCGCGAGACAACGGTAGCGGTGACAAAGGCGGCACGGAAACGGCCTGTCGCCAGATCGCCGCGGTCTTGGTCGAACAGGGGCTGCCGTTCCTGAGCGCTTACCGGCCGGTATCGTATTTCCCGTCCCGCATGCGCGAGGCGGTGGCCTTCTATCTGCGCAATCACCCGGAACTGCTGCGCCTGATGGAGGCGGATGTCGACGCCCCCTCGGGGATCGTGCCGGATCTCGGCGGCCGCGGGCTCGAGGAGATCGCGAGCCGCGCGCCCGAACCCGGCGACATCCCCGAGATCGGTGCCGACAGCTCGGCCGGCACCGCGATCTCGGGCATCGATTTCCTTGCACGCGAGCAGCGCAATCACTCGCTCGCGTGGGCGGGCGAGCTGTTCGTGATCCAGTATGAGATCGAGCGCCTGCGCGAGGCCGGTGCCGCCGTGTACGCGGACGCCATCGAGCACGTTTCCGCGGAACAGGGTGCGGGTGGAGGTTTCGACATCCATTCGTACGACGCCGATGGGCGCGACCGATACATCAAGGTCAAGACCACGCGCTACCGGCGGGAAACCCCGTTTTTTGTCAGCGCGAATGAGATCGCCATGGCGGCGACCCACCATGAGCACTTCTGGCTCTACCGCGTGTTCGCGTTCCGGGACTTCCCGCGGCTGTACGCGATCAATGGCTCGCTGCATGAACGCTTCCGGCTGGAGCCGACCGCGTACCGCGCCACGCCGCGCTGAGCGGCCACACGCGATTGGAGGGTCTCCCGGATTCCGCCTTCGGCTGCATCCGGGCTACGGGCGCCGTGTGATCCGGGCTACTCAGCCGGACCGTTTCCCTCTCTTCGGTGCCGGGATCGGGCGAAATCGGCGGCGGGAATAGGTGGTGGCGATGGCTGGACTTGAACCAGCGACACCAGCATTATGAATGCTGTGCTCTAACCGACTGAGCTACATCGCCACGACAGGCGCGAGATTCTGGCGTCAGGTCGTCGGAGTGTCAAGACTTCCCCCCGAGGTGCCGACTGGCTCCCGCTGGTCGCAAGCCGGCCTACCCTCTGCGGGCTCCGCGCCTCTGCGAGAGATGGTTTTTAGCCGGCCGGCCGCGTCAGACGTTGAAGCGGAAGTGGCAGACGTCGCCCTCGTGCATGACGTACTGCTTGCCCTCCAGGCGCCAGCGCCCGGCATCCTTCGCGCCCTGCTCGCCGCCGTGGGCGACGAAGTCGTCGAACGCGGTCACCTCGGCGCGGATGAAGCCGCGCTGCATGTCGGAGTGGATCTCGCCGGCGGCCTGCGGCGCCGTTGCACCCTTCGCGACCGTCCAGGCCCGTACCTCTTTCGGCCCGCAGGTGAAGAAGGTCTGCAGCCCCAGCAGGTCGTAGCCGCCACGGATCACGCGGTTGAGGCCGGGCTCATCCAGGCCCAGCTCGCCGAGGAACTCGGCCTGTTCTTCGGACTCGAGCTGCGCGAGCTCCGCCTCGATCTTCGCGCACACCGGCACGACGATCGCCCCCTCGTGCGCGGCCGTCTCCCGTACCGCCTCGAGCTTCGGGTTGTCGTCGAAACCGTCCTCGTCGACGTTGGCGATATACATCACCGGCTTGGCGGTGATCAGGTGCAGTTCGCGGAAGTTGCCCTGCTGATCGTCCGGCACCTCGAACGTCCGTGCGGGTTCGCCGGCGTCCACGTGGGCCTTGAGGTCCTCCAGGAACCGATGCCGCGCGATGGCCGATTTGTCCTGCGAGCGCGCGGCCTTGGCGGCGCGCTCGACCGCGCGGGCCAGGGTATCCATGTCGGCGAGCAGAAGCTCCGTGGCGATGGTCTCGATATCGCTCACCGGATCCACCCGGCCGCTGACGTGGATGACGTCATCGTCTTCGAAACAGCGCACGACCTGGACCACCGCGTCCGTCTCGCGGATGTTGGCGAGGAACTGGTTGCCGAGCCCCTCGCCCTTCGAAGCGCCCGCGACGAGGCCGGCGATATCGACGAATTCGATCGTCGTGGGGATGACCTCCTGCGGTTTCGCGATCGCCGCGAGCTGGTCGAGGCGCGGATCGGGCACCGCCACGATCCCGACGTTCGGATCGATCGTGCAGAAGGGATAATTCTCCGCGGCGATACCGTTCGCCGTGAGCGCATTGAACAGCGTCGACTTGCCGACGTTCGGCAGGCCGACGATGCCGCACTTGAAACCCATGTGGTTACTCCGTCAGGAAGGATCAGCCGCGCGTGTGCAGGGCATTCATGGCCGCTTCGACGTCGCCATCGACGAACAGGCGATCAGTCTCGTCCACCACGCGCTCAAGGGCGTCCTCGATGGCACGCCGTTCGTCCGGCGATGGCCGCGTCAGCACGTAATCGATGACGCCGCCGCGGTCGCCCGGATGACCCACGCCGATACGCAGGCGCCAGTAATCGCGCGAGCCGAGATGCGCGTCGATATCGCGCAGGCCGTTGTGGCCGCCATGGCCGCCGCCATACTTCAGGCGCACCGTGCCGGCGGGCAGATCCATGTCGTCGTGGGCGACCAGTACATCGGCCACCGCGAGCTTGTGGAATCGGGCCACGGCGGCGACCGAGCGACCGCTGTGGTTCATCAGGGTAGCGGGCTTGAGCAGGCGCAGATCACCACCGTCGACGGCGGCCTTCGCGAGTTCGCCCTGGGCCTTGCGGTCGGACCGGAAGTCGGCCCGCAGACGATGCGCGAGGGCATCCGCATACCAGAACCCGGCGTTGTGCCGGGTCCCGGCATAGCGCGCGCCGACGTTGCCGAGCCCGGCCACGAGCCGGAACGTCGCACGCGCGCCCGCCACGGTATGCGCTCCGGGGACGGCCGGGCCGGCCCCGGATCAGCCCTTGTCCGCTTCGGAGTCGTCCGACTTCTCGCCGGCGTCGCCGCCGGAGTCCTCGCCGGATGCCTCCTCGCCCTCGGCCGCTTCTTCGCCTTCCGGCACCTCTTCCTCGAGGTCTTGATCGGTCGTCACGCGCGGCATATGGCAGGAGACGATACCGCGATCGTATTCCTCGCCATGATCCAGATCGACCAGGCGCACGCCCTCGGGCAGCTGGATATCGGACATGTGGAGGGTGTCGCCCACGTCCAGGTTGGCGAGATCCACCTCGATGTACTCGGGCAGATGCTTCGGCAGACAGGCCACCAGCACCTCGGACTCGAGGTGGCTGATTTCGCCGCCGTTCATGCGCACGCCGACGGACTCTTCCTCGTTCATGTAGTGCAGCGGCACACGGACCTGGAGTTCCTGGTCGGCGACGATGCGCTGGAAGTCCATATGCCCGATCAGCGGCTTGAACGGATGCCGCTGGAGATCACGCACGATGGCCTGCTGCTTGTGCTTGCCGTCGATCTGGAGCGTGATGATATGGGAGAAGAAGGCTTCGAACTGGAGCTTGCGCCAGACCTCGTTGTGGTTGAGCGTCAGGGACTGCGCGTCCTTGCCGCCACCATAAACCACAGCCGGGACTTTCTTCTCGCGACGCAGGCGGCGGCTCGCACCCTTCCCCACGTCCTCGCGAGACTGCGCTTCCAGCGTGAACTCGATGTCACCACTCATGGCAGTACTCTCTCTACGTTACGTGAAAAACCGCGCCCTTCCCCCATGGAAGAGGCGGTCGCCGCCACCGCGACCAGTGACGACTGTTGGAAAATCCTGTTTCAACCGTTCGGGGCCGGCTGCCGGCTGTCTCCCTTCGGTCGCAACCCGGCCTACGGACGCCGGCAAACCAACCCGTCCGCTGTTTACGTCAGTCGACGTACAGCGAGGACACCGACTCCTCGCGATGTACGCGCCGGAGGGTCTCCGCAAGCAGCTCGGCCACGCCGAGCTGCCGGATCCGCGGGCTCGCGGCCGCGGCCTCACTCAGGGGGATGGTGTCCGTGACGACCAGTTCATCGATCGTCGAGTTGTCGATGCGCTCGACCGCCGGCCCCGACAGGACCGGATGGGTCGCGTACGCGACGACGGCACGGGCGCCGTGCTCCTTGAGCGCTTTCGCCGCCTGGCACAGCGTGCCGGCGGTATCGACCAGGTCATCGATGATGATGCAGGTGCGGTCGCGCACGTCACCGATGATGTGCATGACCTCGGACTCGTTCGCGCGCGGGCGCCGTTTGTCGATGATCGCCAGATCCGAGTCATCGAGGCGCTTGGCCACCGCCCGCGCCCGGACCACGCCGCCGACGTCCGGTGAGACGACCACGATGTTCGGGTGCTTCTGGCGCCAGATATCGCCCAGCAGCAGTGGCGACGCGTAGACGTTGTCCACCGGGATATCGAAAAACCCCTGGATCTGGTCCGCGTGCAGGTCGACCGTGAGCAGGCGGTCGATGCCGGCCGTGCAGAGTATATTGGCGACGACCTTCGCGCTGACGGGCACGCGCTGGTGGCGGATGCGCCGGTCCTGGCGCGAGTAGCCGAAATACGGCACCACCGCGGTGATCCGCTCGACCGAGGCGCGCCGCAGCGCGTCGCACAGGAGCAGGATCTCCATCATGTTGTCGTTGGTGGGCTGGCAGGTGGACTGGACGATGAAGGCATCCCGTCCGCGTACGTTCTCCAGCACCTCGACCGTCGTTTCACCATCACTGAAAGACCCGACATTGGCCTTGCCGAGCGGGAGGTTCAGGTGGTTACAGACAGCCTGGGCGAGATCCGGGTTAGCGTTCCCGGCAAACACCATCATGGACGATTCGGACACGGGCGGGCCTTCCGGCTTGCGAAGAATCTGGGTGCTGACCGCCGCACTCCGGTTCGACCGGATCTCACGCGACTGTCGTACGACTGTCTGTTACGGGCCGCGCCAATCCTGTCGGCGCCGCCCTTCATGATTTGGCTGGGCCGGCAGGATGGCGCGGCCCATCCATAGGCCGCATCCCTTCGGGACTCGCTTCGCTCGCGCGGACTCGCTCCCGGCGAATCCGTCGAACCTGCGCATCACGGGATCAAAACCCGCCGCCCTTCAATATTTTGGCTGGGCCGGCAGGATTCGAACCTGCGCATCACGGGATCAAAACCCGTTGCCTTACCGCTTGGCTACGGCCCAGTTGTCCGGTTTTCAGCTTTCGCGTTCGGCCAGCGCCGTCATTCGGGTCGCCAGTCGCGAGCGGTTGCTGCCGCGGGCGGTAAAACCGTACCAGCCCGCCGGCATGCGCGCGCGGGCGGCGCGGGCTTCCGGCTCGCTGCCGCAGGCGCCGAACACGCTGGCGCCGGTCCCCGTCAGCCGCGGCTTCATGCCCTGCGCCGACAACCAGTCTAGCGCTTCGGCCACCTCCGGGTAGCGGTGGCGCACCGGCAACTGGAACACATTGCCGCCGCCGCCCGCGAGAAAGTCGCGCATTGTCATCGGAGGACAATCGCGTGTCAATTCGGGCGCCCCGAACAACGCCCCGGTCGAGACCTCGACCGGCGGTACGATCACCAGATACCAGGGCTCACGCGGCTCCACCGGCTCCAGCTCCTCGCCGACCCCTTCCGCCCAGGCGGCCCGGCCGTGGACGAAGACCGGCACGTCGGAGCCGAGGCCGAGCCCGATCTGCGCGAGCCTGGCCGGCGACAGCCCGGCGCCCCAAAGCCGATTCAGCGCAACCAGCGTCGTCGCGGCGTCGGAACTGCCGCCGCCGAGGCCGCCGCCGGCCGGGATCTGCTTGGTGATGGCAATATCGGCGCCGGCATCGATGCCGGCGGCCGCCTGCAGGGCGCGCGCGGCCCGGATGGCGAGGTCGTCTTCCGGGGCGACCGCCGCCATACCGCCAAGCCGGCGTATGCCCGCGTCGGCGCGCAGCCGGAAGGCGAGCGAATCGCCGTGATCGAGGAACTGGAACAGCGTCTGCAGCGCATGATAGCCGTCGGCGCGCTGGCCAGTGATGTGCAGGAACAGATTCAGCTTCGCCGGCGCGGGCCAGCCGCAGCTCCAGTGCCCGCGATCCCGACGCGTATCCGCCGACGACATGCGCTCAGCCTCCCATCAGCGGTACGGTCGAACCCTCCTCCGATGGCGCCTGTTCATTACTCTGCGGCTCCCACTGATCGATCGCGACCCGGATCTCGGTGGCGGAATCGGCGTTGCTCGCGACCAGTGTCGCGGGCAGGTCGAGATCGCCCACCTGGCGGTAACGGCGGTATTCGATGCGCCAGCCCCGCCAGTCCAGGTTGGTGATGCGGCCAAACCGGTCCAGTTCGTAATCCGCATCGGCCCCCGGCAGGCCGAGCAGCCAATGGCGCAGGCCTGTAACCGGGATATCCCAGCCGTAGAGTTCGTCGAGCAGGCGGCCGGCATCCGCACCGGCGAAGCGCTGGCCGTTGCCGGTGGTCAAAACGGCCTGCTCGCCATCCACGACCAGGCGGCCGCCGCCTTGGCCGAGCGGGCCCTCGAGGCGGAGGCGGAAATGCTCATCCCCCGCCTCGACCCAGACGAAGTTCGCATTGCCGGCATCGTCCGGGGTGCGCACGGCGAGACGCCCTTTTGCCCGCCAGCCGGACAGCGCCTCCAGCCGCTCGCGCTGCTCAGACCACGCCACTTCCCGGTCCCCGGGTACCGACCGCGGCCCGGTCGCACAGGCGGCGAGCAGCGTGGTGCACACGCACAGTACGGCGATCCTGCAGCGCCCCGCCATCATGGATCAAGCCGCTCGACGGTCTCCTTGAGCACAGAACCGCCGTTGCCGAGCTCGCGGCCCTCATCCCAGATGGCGCGCGCCTCGTCGCGGGCCCCGGTCGCCCACAGGACCTCGCCCAGGTGGGCGGCGATCTCGGCATCGCGGCTGCGCTCCCAGGCCGAGCGCAGGTATTCCAGTGCCGCCTCCGGCTGCCCCAGGCGGTAGAGCACCCAGCCCATGCTGTCGAGCGTGGCGGCATCCTCGGGGTTCTGCTCCAGCGCCCGCTCGATCATGGAGCGCGCCTCCTGCAGCTGCATATCGCGATCGGCGAGCATGTACCCGAGCGCGTTCAGGGCGCGGGCGTTGTCGGGCTCCTGGTCGAGGATGTGCCGGAGATCAGAACGGGCCAACTCGAACCGGTCCATCTCGGCCGCCATCAGCGCGCGGTTATAGCGCAGCTCGACCGAGTCCGGGCGGCGCTCGACAGCATTCCCCATGACATCCAGGGCGCGATCCGGGTTCTCGGCGATCCGCTCGACGCGCGCACGTGTCAGGGTGATCTGCGCGCTCGGCTGCTCGTCGCGGTAGCGCGAGGCGAGGCGCTCCAGGTGGAGCCTGGCCTCATCGATGCGGTCGACCTCGGCCATGCACACCGCCGCACGCAACTCGGCATCGAAGCGGTGATCGCCCCGGCCGACCTTGATGTAGTGGCGCAGCGCCCCGGTGCAGTCACCCTCCTGCTCGGCGATGCGGCCGAGGTAGTAATGGGCGGAGCCGGTGCGGGCATCCATGGCCACCAGGCGCTGCAGGTAGATTCTGGCGTCGTCCCATGCCTCGATCTGCATGGCCTGCAGCCCGAGCGTGTAGACGGCCGAGGCATTGTCGCCGAAGCGCTCAAAGGTCCGCTGCATGGCCGGCACCGCCGCCTCGTGGCGTTCGGCCTCCACCAGCAGGCGGACGTAGCCGAGTGCGAGGCGGCGATCATCCGGTGCCTCTTCGACGGCCGCCTCGAGCCCGGCGAACGCCTCCTCGGTGCGACCACGCTCGAGCAGGATCCGGGCCCGCAGCACCAGCGCCCGCGTGAGAGACGAGTCCCGTTCCAGCGCGCGCTCGACGGCGGCGAGCGCCTCGGCCCCATCGCCGGCGCGATGAGCGAGATCGGCGACCATCACCTGGGCGATCGCCCGGTCGGCGTATTCATCCGCGAGTCGGGACGCCACCGGCAGGGCCGCCTCCGGGCGCTCGGCGCCGTCGAGCAGCGCCGCGACCTCGCGCAGCCCGTCTTCGACGCCGCCATCGGTGAGCGTAATCACGCGGCGCAGGTGCACGAGGGCATCGTCGGTATGGCCCTCACGCAGATGGAGCCTGGCGAGCGTCGAATGCGCCTCGCGGCTGTCCGGCGCGAGTTCGGCCCAGCGGCGCCCGGCCTCGAGCGCCGCGTCCATGCGCCCCGCATACACGGCGAGGCGCGCGGCCCGCTCCGCGATGCGCGGGTCATTTTCTTCCCGCGCGGTCTCCAGATAGCCCTGCAGCGCCAGACCGACGTCCCCGCGCCGGCCCGCGAAATCCGCCACCAGCAGGCGGTACAGGCTCTCGCCGTGCAGCCCCCGCCGCTGCGGCTCGCGGCGCTGCTCGTCCTCGGCCGCCGCGGTCTCGGCGGTATCTTCCTCCCCGGTGCCCGGTTCGTCGTCGCGCTCCGGTTCGGTCGTGGACTGCTCCTCGGGCTGCGCGTCCTCCGCCGGCTTGCCCCCGTCCGGCGCCGTCGCACAGGCCGCGAGCAGCAGAAACGGGAGCAGCGAGACCGCTCGCAGGATGGACGGGATTCGCACCATGGGATTCATCCGATGTCATTGCCACGCCGCGAAATGCGACGTCTGGTTGTCACTGCGGGGCCAATGGACGAGAATCGCGTGTTTGTGGCGCTCCCCATACTAGATGCCCCTTCTTGTCGTTGGCCTGAATCATACGACCGCGCCGGTCGAGATCCGCGAGCACGTCGTGTTCGAGCCGAGTGGGCTGGAGCAGGCGCTGGGCGGGCTCATGGCGCTTGCCGGCGTCGAGGAGGCGGCGATCGTCTCGACCTGCAATCGTACAGAACTCTATTGTGCGCTGGACAGCCCGGACACCGATAGCGGCGCGATCATCGAGTGGTTCCACGGCTGGCATGGCGCGGACCCGTCCGCGGTGACCCCATGCCTGTACGAGCGCCGCGACGCCGACGCGGTCCGCCACCTGCTGCGCGTCGCCTCCGGCCTCGACTCGCTGATCCTGGGCGAGCCCCAGATCGCCGGCCAGCTCAAGGACGCCTGGCGCGCCGCCGCCACCCATGACGCCGTGGGCACCGAACTCGGGAAACTGTTCCAGCATGCGTTCGCGGTCTCCAAGGAGGTTCGCACGGAGACGGCGATCGGAGCCAGTCCGGTCTCCGTTGCGTTTGCGGCCACCACCCTGGCGCGCCAGATCTTCGGCGATCTGTCGTCGCTGCGGGCGCTGCTGATCGGGGCCGGCGAGACCATCGAACTGGCCGGCCGCCACCTCCATGGCGCCGGCCTGCGGCGCCTGACGGTCGCCAATCGCGACGCCCAGCGCGCGATCCACCTCGCCGAGTCCTTCGGCGGCGACGGCATCGGCCTGGCCCAGATCCCCGATGTCCTGCATGACGCCGACATCGTGATCTCGTCGACCGCGAGCACCCTGCCGATTCTCGGCAAGGGGGCAGTCGAGCAGGCCCTCAAACGCCGGCGCCACCGGCCCATATTCATGGTCGATATCGCCGTGCCGCGTGACATCGAACCCGAGATCGGGCGCCTGAACGACGTCTTCCTGTACACCGTCGACGATCTGCGCGGTGTCATCGAGGAGAACATGGCCGCGCGCCGGGAGGCCGCCTCCGAGGCCGAGGACATCATCGAGCGTCAGGTTGAGACCTTTCTGGCGTGGCAACGTTCACTCGATGCCGTGGGCACCATACGCAGTTACCGCGAACAGGCCGACCAGGTCCGTGAACGCACCCTCGAGCAGGCCCGGCGCATGCTGGAACGCGGCGAGGACCCCGAGGAGGCGCTGGCGTTCCTCGCGCGCACCCTCACCCGGCGCCTGATCCATGACCCGACGGTCGGTCTGCGCCGCGCCGGGCGCGAGGAACGTACCGACGTCATCGATGCGGCCCGCGAACTGCTGGGCCTGGACGGGGATTCGCAATGAGGGAATCGATCCGCAATCGCCTGCAGCAGGTGTGCGAGCGCCACGAGGAGATCGAGCGCCTGCTCGCCGACCCGTCGGTGATCGAGGACAACCAGCGCTTCCGCGAACTGTCGCAGGAGTACGCCTGGACGACGGACCTGGTTACGCAGTTCGAGGCCTGGCGCTCGGCCCAGGATGAGCTGGCGTCCACCCGGGAAATGCTCGCCGCCGAGAGCGACAGCGACATGCGCGCGATGGCCACCGAGGAGATCGAGACCGCCGAGCAGCGGATCGAGGAACTGGAGAACGGGCTCCAGCGCCTGCTAGTGCCGAAGGACCCGCGCGACCGCGCCGACGTCTATCTCGAGATCCGCGCCGGCACCGGCGGCGACGAGGCCGCGCTGTTCGCGGGCGACCTGTACCGCATGTACCTGCGCTATGCCGAGCGCAAGGGCTGGACGGTGGAGATCCTCTCGGCACACGAGGGCGAGCACGGCGGTTACAAGGAACTGATCGCGAAACTCTCCGGGCGCGCGGTGTTCTCGCACCTCAAGTTCGAATCCGGGGCCCACCGGGTCCAGCGCGTCCCCGAGACGGAATCGCAGGGGCGCATCCACACCTCGGCGGCAACGGTGGCCGTGCTGCCTGTCCCGGAAGCGATCGAGGAGGTCGAGATCGACCCGAAGGAGCTGCGCGTCGACACCTTCCGCGCGGCCGGTGCCGGCGGGCAGCACGTCAACAAGACGGACTCGGCGGTGCGCATGACGCATCTGCCGACCGGCATCGTCGTCGAATGCCAGGACGAGCGTTCGCAGCACAAGAACCGGGCCAAGGCGCTCGCCTTCCTGCAGGCGCGCCTGACGGCCGACAAGGAGGCCGAGCAGGCCGCCGAGCAGGAGACCGAGCGCCGCCTGCAGGTCGGCTCCGGCGACCGCTCCGAGCGCATCCGCACCTACAATTTCCCGCAGGGGCGCATCACCGATCACCGGGTCAACCTGACGCTCTACCGGATCGAGGACGTGCTGGCGGGCGATCTGGATCTCGTGGTCGAGCCGCTGTGGGCGGAACACCAGGCCGATCAGCTGGCCAGCATGGGCGACGGATGACCCGCGTGGACGCGGCCCTGGCCGCCGCCCGCGCCCGCCTGACCGCTTCGCCGACCGCGCGGCTCGACGCCGAACTGCTGCTCGCGGCCACGCTCGAGCGAGCGCGCACTTGGCTGCACGCCTGGCCGGAGGCGGAACTCGACCCCGGCGTTGCCGAGCGCTACGACCAGCGGATCGCAAGGCGGGCGGCGGGCGAGCCCATCGCCTACCTGCTGGGCGAGCGCGAATTCTGGTCGCTGGCGTTCATGGTCTCGCCGGACGTACTCATCCCGCGACCGGAGACCGAGGGCCTGGTGCGCGCGGCGCTCGATCATCTGCGGGCGAGTGCGGTGACCGAACCACGCGTGCTCGATCTCGGCACCGGCAGCGGCTGCATCGCCGTGGCGCTCGCGCATGAACGCCCCGATGCCCGCGTCACGGCCGTCGAGGCCGCAGGCCCCGCGCTGGACCTCGCCCGGGCGAATGCCGCCCGCCACGGCGTCGTCAATATTGAATTCCAGGCAGGCAGCTGGTTCGGACCGCTTGGGCCCCGGCGTTTCGACGTGATCGTCTCCAACCCGCCCTATGTCCGCACCGGTGACCCGCATCTCGCCGCCGGCGACGTCCGTTTCGAACCCGTCGGCGCGCTCGATGGCGGCGCCGACGGCCTCGACGCCCTGCGCGAGATCGCCGCCGGGGCGCCGCATCATCTCGCCCCGGGTGGGCTCGTGGTGGTCGAGCACGGGATGGATCAGGGGGAGGCGGTCGCGGCGTTGTTCGCCGGCGAGGGGCTTACCGCTGTCGAGACCCATCTCGACGAAGCGGGGTTGCCACGGTTCACTTCCGGGAAGGCGTCGCGATAGGAACGCGGTGGCCCAGCCTCGCGGGCGGGATTCAACGGACAACTTCGGCGTCCGCTGTAGGTCGTGTTTTAACCCGACATCTGCGTGTCGGCGTCGTTAACGTCTCCTTTCAGCCTGCGTGGTTCGGTGTCGGTGTTTTCTCTTTTGGAGTCGTGGCGGGTTTCGCCCGCTGTCCGCGGGCGAAACCCACGCCACGTCCCCGGACAGGAGAACATCGGCGCAGGGAGATAGCGGACTGCGAACCGACGCCGGTTCGCGAGCAAGCTCGCTCCTACAGGGCTATGCCAGCCGCTGCGCAGGAGTCGCCTTGACGAAAACCTTGCGGGCGGGCATCGGACCAAGCCCGGGAAGGATCAACTGTTCCGCAAGGTCAACCGCTCAATCCCGTTGGCATGGAACTCCCCGGCGTATTTCTCCTCCAGCGGGCCGACCAGCCGCTCGTACTCATCCTGCGACATGGACGAGACGTCGCCCTTGCCGGGCATGGCGGCGACATCGCGTTCGGCCATGCGCACGATGAGTTCCTCCCAGAATGCCCGGTCGTCGTATTCGTCCAGCAGCTTCCAGGCGCCGGTCTCGTCCTCGAGCTTGCGCGTCGGCCGGTACTGGTTGTGCTCGCTGTCGATCTCCACGAGGTCCCCGAGATCGAAATCGGGGGCTACCGAGAGGAGCTTCTGGATCACCATGCGGTAGGGCTCGCCTTCCGCGGTCTCTTCCGGGCGGTGTCCGTGGATCACCCAATCGGCCGCGAGCAGCAGGTCGAGCAGGAGCCGGTATTCGCGCTGTGTGAGGCTGACGTTCATCGGGAGCGGGAAATCCTCAGGGGTATGGGGACAGGAAAAGTCACGGGCCAGCGGCTGCCGGACCGGGGGACAGAATCTGCGGCAGGCACAGTCCTGTCAATGTCCGCGCAGCTCGGGTTACGGCAAGAGGCGCGGTCTGATCGCCATCGCACGGACGCCGGAGTCGGATCGCTGACTGTCACGCCGGTTCTGCCCAAAGGCGTAGGCCGGCTTTTGCCGTCAGGCAACAGCCGGCACCCATTCGACAAAACCGAAACGTGGCCCGCCGGCTGGCTCCCGTTGGTCGCAAGCCGGCCCACGTGCCCGCGCGCCTGACGCGCGCGCCTCAGGCGTCGAGCTTCTGGCGCAGCAGCTGGTTCACCTGCTCCGGGTTTGCCTTGCCGCGCGAGGCCTTCATGACCTGGCCGACGAACCAGCCGAGCACCTTGTCCTTGCCGGCGCGGTACTGCTCGACCTGGCCGGGGTTGGCATCGACGACCTCGTCGATCATGCGCTCGATCTCGCCGGTATCGGTGATCTGCTTCAGCCCCTTGGCCTCGATAACGCCGTCGGCATCGCCCTCGCCGGCGACCATGGCCTCGAACACCTGCTTGGCGATCTTGCCGGAGATGGTCTGGTCCTGGATGCGCTGGATCAGGCCGCCGAGCGCCTGGGCCGAGACGGGGCTGTCGCTGATATCGAGCCCCTGCGCGTTCAGTACGCCGCCGAGCTCGGACATGACCCAGTTGGCCCCGACCTTGGGCGCGCCGCCGGCCGCCGCGACCGTCGCCTCGTAGTAATCGGCCAGCTCGCGCGAGGCGGTCAGGACGTTGGCGTCGTAGACCGGCAGGCCATATTCGCTGATGAAGCGATCGCGCTTTTCATCCGGCAGTTCCGGGAGCTCGACGCGCACGCTTTCGATGAAGGCCTGGTCCACTTCCAGTGGCAGCAGATCCGGATCAGGGAAGTAGCGGTAGTCGTTCGCCTCTTCCTTGGTGCGCATCGAGCGCGTCTCGTCGGCGTTGGCGTCGTAGAGGCGCGTTTCCTGCTGGACGGTACCGCCGTCCTCCAGGATCTCGCGCTGGCGCTCGATCTCGAAGTTGAGCGCCTTCTCGAGGAAACGGAACGAGTTGACGTTCTTGATCTCCGCGCGCGTGCCGAACTCCTGCGAGCCGGCGGGCCGGATGGAGACGTTGGCGTCGACGCGCAGCGAGCCCTCCTGCATGTTGCCGTCGCAGATGCCGAGATAGCGTACCAGCGTGCGGATCTTCTTGGCGTAGGCGACGGCCTCCGCCGGCGAGCGCATATCCGGCTCGGAGACGATCTCCAGCAGCGGGGTGCCGGCGCGATTGAGGTCGATCCCGGTCATGCCGTGGAAGTCCTCGTGCAGGGACTTGCCGGCGTCCTCCTCCAGGTGCGCGCGCGTGACGCCGATGGTCTTGACCGTGCCATCGTCGAGGGCGATCTCGAGCTGCCCGGTGCCGACCACCGGGATCTCATACTGCGAAATCTGGTAGCCCTTGGGCAGGTCCGGGTAGAAGTAGTTCTTGCGCGCGAACACCGAGCGCCCGGCGATGTCGGCACCGATGCCGAGCCCGAGGCGCACGGCCATGGCGACGGCGCCTTCGTTGAGCACCGGCAGCACGCCGGGCAGGCCGAGGTCGACCGGGCAGGCCTGGCGGTTCGGCTCATTGCCGAACCGCGTCGAGGCGCCCGAGAAGATCTTGCTGTTGGTCGCGAGCTGGGCGTGGATCTCCAGCCCGATGACGGTTTCCCACTGCATGATTGCCCTCACCCCGTTCAGTCGTTCACGCCCGCCGGAACCTGGCGGTGGTGATCGGTGGCCTGCTGATACTGGTGAGCGACCCCGAGCAGGCGGCCCTCGTCGAAGTGGTTGCCGATGAGCTGGACGCCTACCGGCAGCCCGTCGGCAAAACCGGCGGGCATCGACAGCGCCGGGAGCCCGGCCAGGTTGACGGCGATGGTGTAGACGTCCGACATGTACATGGCGACCGGATCGTCGCTGCGCTCGCCGATCGGGAAGGCGGTCGTCGGTGAGGTCGGGCCGAGGATCACGTCGACCTGCTCGAACGCCTTGCGGAAATCCTCGCTGATGAGCTGGCGGATCTTCTGCGCCTTGAGGTAATAGGCATCGAAGTAGCCGGCCGACAGCGCATAGGTCCCGACCATGATGCGGCGCTTGACCTCGGCGCCGAAGCCCTCGCCGCGCGAGCGCTCGTAGAGATCGAGGATGTTCTTCGCCTCCTCGCAGCGGTAGCCGTAGCGCACGCCGTCGAAACGCGAGAGGTTCGACGACGCCTCGGCCGGCGCGACCACGTAGTACGCCGGCACCGACAGATCCGTGTGCGCCAGCGAGATCTCGACCGGTTCCGCGCCGAGCTCGCGCAGCCGCTCGGCGACGCCATCGACCACACCGCGCACCCCCTCGCTCATGCCCTCACCGAAGTATTCCTTCGGCAGGCCCACCTTCAGGCCCTGCAGGCTGACGCCGTCGAGGGCGCCGGCGTAGTCGTCGACCGGGCGATCGATGCTGGTGGAGTCGTTCGGGTCGAAGCCCGCCATCGCGCCCAGCATGAGCGCGCAGTCCTCGGCCGTCCGGGCCAGCGGCCCGCCCTGGTCGAGGCTGGAGGCGAAGGCGACCATGCCGAAGCGCGACACGCGCCCGTAGGTCGGTTTGAGCCCGGTCAGCCCGCACATGGCCGCCGGCTGGCGGATCGAGCCGCCGGTGTCGGTGCCGGTCGCGCCGGGCGCCAGGCGCGCGGCGACCGCGGCCGCGGACCCGCCGGAGGAGCCGCCCGGAACACGCCGGGGATCCCAGGGGTTGTTGACGGGGCCGTAGTAAGAGGTCTCGTTGGACGAGCCCATCGCGAACTCGTCCATGTTGGTCTTGCCGAGCATGACCAGCCCGGCCTCGCGCATGTTGCGCACGACCGTGGCGTCGTAGGGCGCCTCGAAATTGTCGAGCATGCGCGAGCCGCAGCTGGTGCGGACACCATCGGTGCAGAAGATGTCCTTGTGCGCGATCGGCACGCCGGTGAGCGCGCCGGCCCGACCGGCCGCGCGGCCCGCATCAGCCACTTCGGCCTCGGCCAGCGCCTGCTCGCGCGTGATGGTGATGAAGCTGTTGCTGTCCGGGTTGCGGGCCTCGATCCGGTCGAGGAAGCCGCGGGTCAATTCGACGCTGGAGACCTCGCCGTCGGCAAGGGCCCGCGCCAGTTCGGCGATGGTACGGTCATGCATCACGGGATTCGATCCGTCGTTGGTCGGCCCGGTGCGGCCGGAAATCATGGTTGGCGACGGTCATGCCACCGCCACGTAAGGGCTTTACTCGACCACGCGCGGGACGAGGTAGAGGCCGCGCTCGACGGCCGGCGCGAGCCGCTGGTAGCGCTCGCGCTGATCGGGCTCGGTCACCACGTCCGGGCGCAGGCGCTGCGTGGCGTTCTGCGGATGCGCCATCGGCGTGACACCACTGGTGTCGACCGCGTTCATCCGATCGACCAGGTCGAGGATATTCGAGAGATCGTTCGCGTTCGCCGCGACCTCGTCATCGGCCACGGACAGCCGGGCGAGATGGGCGATTCGGCGGACTTCGTCGGGCGACAGGGACACGTCGCGTACCTCCGGGCCGGGGACTTTGCAGGCGCGCGAAGGTATCACATTTGACCATTGCGGGGTACGCGGGCGGTGTAGCCGGACCTCCTGGCATCCGCGGGATCGAATCACCGCGACAGCGACAAGCTATTTCGCTGGCGCCTGCTACGCTTGTTGTCACCGTCGCGGGGGCCCGACGGTCCACCCGTATCGCGATGCCGGCATCAATACCGGGGTGGCCGATCTGACAGCGGCCAGCGACCTACCGTTGCCACCCGAGATCCAGGCCGGCAAAGTGGCCCTATCCGTGGGGCCGACGATGTCGCGCCGAGGGCGCCTCAGTCGTCTGATTCCCGTTCTTCGGGCTCGCCGTCTTCCTCAGCCCGGTCACGCGCCTCTTCGGCCCGCTCGGCTTCACGCTCGCGCTCCTCTTCCGCCCGCTCGCGCTCGTCCTCCGCGCGGTCGCGCTCATCCTCGGCCCGATCGCGTTCGTCCTCATTGCGGTCGCGGTCGCGTTCCTGCCGGCCACGTTCGGACTCGCGCTCTCCGCGGTCCCGTTTCTGCTTCCCTTTGTTGCCCTTGTTGCCGGTGGCGCGCTCGTTCGCCTGCGGGTCCGCGCCCGCTTCGCGGGCCTTGTCGAGCCCCTTCTGGCCCCGGTCGCCGCCCTTGTCCCCGGCGACCTCGGCCGCGTTACCGCCAGCGTTTCCGCCCGCATTACCGGACTGATCGGCCATCGCTGTCAGCGGGAAGGAAGTCGCGAACGCGAGTGCGGCCGCGGATACGGCTACTCCAATCCGATTCCAGTTGTAAGTCCGATCGTTCGTCATGTATTGCTCCAGCCAGGATTGCCACACCGCGCGGCGCGCCGAATCCCCATCGTAACGCCTGGTGCGCTCGGCGGGGCGGATCAGAAAAGCCCGGCCACGGGATCGTGGCCAGGCACGGGGGTTCCCGGGTTTTCGCCATGCAGCACCCGTAAACCGCGCCGCTCGTGATGGGGGCGGCCGCGGGCCCACTTCGCCGCGTTACGGCGACAGCGGCAGTGCGTACTCGGCCGTCTCGCCGGCCGTCACCTCGACGTCGATCGCATCCATGAAGGTCAGGCTGTTCCCGGCTTCCGGCTCATCGTCCTCGGGGTCGCAGGTGTAGGCCACCGTGTACGTACCGGTCTCGAGGAAAGCGGCGGTGGCGGTGTAGGTGCCGTCGGTATCCTCGTCGCGCAGCTGGACCGTCGTGAGGGGGTCCGGTTCCGTACCGTCGACGTCGTCCGGCGTGACGCCGGCGCCCTCGAAGACATAGACCGCCTGCTTGCTATCGTCAGTACCGCACTGGTTGTCGGACACGTAGGTATCCGTCGCCGTAACCGCGATCTCACCGGTCTCATCGTTGTTCACCAAGCGAAGCGCGGGCTTGAGTTTGTATTCACCCGCCGATTCGACTATGGATTTGCGCAGATCGAAGTCGATCGTCAGGTCAAGATTGGCCCCCTGTGCGACGACGAAGCCGCTTACCAGCTTGAGGCCGGTCTGGCGGCCACTGCGGATTTTGAGCTCATGCTCACTCCCGTTTTTTACGAGATAAGTGTCCATCTCACCATCGAGGTTCACACCGAGACGGACCCAATCGTAGGCGCCGGCGGTCACCGGCTCGTTTTCCAACAGGAGTTCGCTGTCGCCGTTCTGCTGCGCCAGCAGATCGATCCGTTTGGGGTCATCGAAATCGACCGTGAAGGGCTCTCCCTCCGACGGTTTCAGCGTGACCGACGAGAACTCGACGAACACGTGCTGCGCGCTGTCGACCGGGGCATCGGTCACCCCGAGGCTGAGCGAGCCCGAGCCATCCCCGGAGCTGCCGCCGCCACAGGCCGCCAGAGCGACGGTCCCGGCCAGCATGACGCCGGCGCCGAGCGCGCGGCGCATACGCTTGATCGGATATTGCTGTTGCATGATCGATTCCCTTGCCTTCGTTGTGGGATTGGCGATTGATCCATCGCCCCGCCCGCAGACACGAAGCGCCCGGCGAAAACGTTCCATCGGATCCGCCGGAACCGTGCGCGCAAGCGGGGAATCGTAACATGCGTCACATTCAGAAGATCCGTTCGAGCCGCAGGCGGATCACCTCGCGGTCGTAATCGAACTGCTGCAGCGTGGAATCGCGCTCCTCAAGGCGCAGGCTGGCGTGCGCGCTCCAGTCGCTCCCCAGACGGCGGTCGAGTGCAATCCCGAGGCCGATCAGGTCATCTTCGCGTGTGCCGCGGGCCTGGCAACCGCGGATCTCCTGGCCGTCGAAGTCGCGTCGGCGCCAGTCCCCCGACAGCTCGAGATGGTGGCTGGCGTCGAGGCGGAACGTGTAATCCGCGGCGGCGCGGGATTCATCGTACGAGAAGCTGAAGAAATCGTCGGTGGTCGCGCGATCGTCGCGGTCGGATAACGCGATGCCGGCGGACAGGTCCCAACCGCTGCGCCCACGCTCATCCAGCGACACGTCGAAATGGTTCTCGAAGCCGTCCAGGAACCCGAAACCACTCGCGCCGCGGGCCAGTTCAAGGCGGTACGCGCGCGCCCGCTTGCCCGCTTCCGCGACCATTGCACACGGAAAAGACGCCGAAAACGTTCCATGATCGTGCCTGGTGGACCCCTTACCGTGTGGATTCCGTCACCCCATAACCGATATCGCCCGAATCGGCATGCGATCGCCGACTTTCCGCGGTCCGATTGCTTGTACCGGACGAAGCCCATTGCTACAGTAGCGGCTTCGTTTTGTCCC
This sequence comes from uncultured Ectothiorhodospiraceae bacterium, assembly GCA_913055615.1. Taxonomy (GTDB): domain Bacteria; phylum Pseudomonadota; class Gammaproteobacteria; order XJ16; family Halofilaceae; genus Halofilum. The sequence continues at coordinate 45,695 of CAJXKK010000014.1, read as the reverse complement.
CTGCCACCCCGCGCAAGAGACCGATCCCAGCATGTTCAGCGCCCTACGTGGACTTTTCTCCACCGATCTTTCGATCGACCTTGGCACCGCCAATACCCTGATCTATGTCCGCGGCAAGGGCATCGTACTCAACGAGCCATCCGTGGTCGCGCTGCGTCAGGAACGCGGCGGCGGCGCCAAGGCCATCGAGGCGTACGGCGAAGAGGCCAAACGCATGGTCGGCCGCACGCCGCAGTCGATCACCGCGATCCGGCCGATGCGCGATGGCGTGATCGCCGACTTCAACATCACCGAGAAGATGCTCCAGCACTTCATCAAGAAGGTGCACGAGTCGCGCTTCTTCCGCCCGAGCCCGCGCGTGCTGGTCTGTGTCCCCTGCGGTGCGACCCAGGTCGAGCGCCGCGCGATCCGCGAATCGGCCGCCGGGGCGGGCGCGCGCACGGTCTACCTGGTCGAGGAACCGATGGCGGCCGCGATCGGGGCCGGCATGCCGGTGTCGGAGCCGCAGGGTTCGATGGTGCTGGACGTCGGCGGTGGTACTTCCGAGGTGGCCGTGATGTCGCTCAACGGCATCGTCTATTCGGCCTCCGTGCGCATCGGCGGTGACAAGTTCGACGAGGCGATCGTGAATTATGTCCGCCGCAATTACGGCGCCCTGATCGGCGAGGCCACGGCGGAACGGATCAAGCATGAGGTCGGATCGGCCTACCCGGGCAAAGAACTGCTCGAAATCGAGGTCAAGGGCCGCAATCTCTCCGAGGGCGTGCCGCGCGCGCTGACACTGAACAGCAACGAGATCCTCGAGGCCCTGCAGGAACCCCTGTACGGCATCGTCAGCGCCGTCAAGACGGCGCTGGAGCAGACACCGCCTGAACTCGGCGCCGACGTCGCCGAACGCGGGATCGTGTTGACCGGTGGCGGCGCGCTGCTCGGCGACCTCGACCGCCTGCTGATGGAAGAGACCGGCCTGCCCGTCGTCGTGGCCGAGGATCCGCTGACCTGCGTGTGTCGGGGTGGCGGTCGCATCCTCGAGCTGATCGATGAGCACGGCACCGGTTTCGTTTCCGTCGAGTAATCGTACGGGCGCCCGACGCCACCCCGTCCAGCGGGGGATGGCCTGATGCAGCCGCTGTTCCAGCAGGGAACCGGTCCGCTGGTGCGGACGCTGTTCTTCGTGTTGCTGTCGGCGACGCTGATGGTGGCCGATCACCGCTTCAATCAGCTTGAACAGGTGCGCGGATTCCTCTCCGGCGCGATCGCGCCGCTGCGCTATGCGGTCGACCTCCCCTCCCGTTTCCTCGGGTGGAGTTCCGACCAGGTCCGGTCGCACGAGGAGCTGGTCGAGCGCGTCAACGCGCTGGAACGGGAAAACCTCCGCCTGCGTGCGCGTCAGCTCAAATTCGAAACGCTGCGCAGCGAGAACGAGCGTCTCCACATGCTCCTGGAGGCGTCCGCGGACCGGGATGACCGCGTGCTCGTCGCGGAACTCCTGTCGGTCTCGCTGGACCCCTTTCGCCAACAGGTCGTGGTCAACCAGGGCGAACGCGATGGCGTCTATGCCGGCCAGCCCCTGATCGACGCCTACGGCGTCATGGGGCAGGTCATCCGCACGGGGCCGTTCACGGCCACCGCCCTGTTGATCTCCGACCCGAACCACGCCCTGCCGGTCCAGATCAATCGCAACGGCCTGCGCACGATCGCCGAGGGCACCGGCGAGCCTGATCGACTGGAACTGCGCTATATCCCCAACAATGCCGATGTACGCGTCGGTGATCTCATCGTGAGTTCCGGCCTCGGCGGGCGATTCCCTGCGAACTATCCGGTCGCCACCGTGGTCGAGGTCGAGCGCCGCCCGGGGGCACCCTTCGCGCGCGTGATCGCCGCGCCGCGGGCGCAGCTCGACCGCTCGCGCGAGGTCCTGCTCGTATGGCCCGACGGGACCGGCAAGGATGGCGTCGAGGGCGACGGGTATGTACCTCCACCGGACGCTGGGCGTGAGGGCGCTCGGGACGGGGACGGTGTGCCCGCACAGGACACGGATGCGCCCGATGCGCCCGCGCGGAGTGGGCGATGAATCCGCGCTGGTGGCTGATCCCGTTGACGCTGGCCGTGGCCCTGATGCTGGCCATGATGCCGCTGCCCGACGCCGCGGCGCCCTTCCGGCCCGACTGGGTTACGCTGGTAGCACTCTACTGGGCGATGGCGCTGCCCCGACGCTTCGGACTGACTTTCGCGTGGATCGCGGGCATCCTCCTGGATGTCTCCCAGGGCGCGCTGCTCGGCCAGAATGCGCTCGGGGCCGTGATCGTCGTGGCCTTCGCGCTGCATTACCATCAGCGATTGCGGGTCCAGCCAATCGCGCAGCAGGCCCTGATCGTGACCGTCCTTCTGCTGATCAAGCAGGCGCTGGTCCTGTGGACCAGTGGCCTCGCGGGGCGGGCGCCCGAGGCCCCCTGGCTGTATTTCGCGGCGCCGCCGACGGCGCTGATATTCTGGCCGCTGCTGTTCGTCGTCCTGCGCGATCTGCGGCGGCGCTACCAGGCAACCTGATAACCAGTTCCCCATGGAGTGTCGTATGCACGGTGTCGTCCTCGACGCGGACACCCTCGGCCCCGGTCTCGACCTGACGCGCCTGCGCGGGCAACTGGACAGCTGGGACTGGCACGGCCACACCGCCTCCGGGGAGACCGCCGGGCGGATCCGCGACGCGGATGTCGTCATCACCAACAAGGTGGTCCTCGATGCCGATGCCTTCGCCGCCGCCAAGCGCCTGCAGCTCGTGTGTGTGGCGGCCACCGGGGTCAACAACATCGACCTCGAAGCGGCCCGCGCGCATGGGGTGACGGTGTGCAACGCTACCGGCTACGGTACCCCTTCCGTGGTCCAGCATACGTTCGCACTGATCCTCGCCCTGGCGACGCGATTGCCGGATTATCAGGCCGCCGTACGTGCCGGTGAGTGGTCACGGTCACCGTTTTTCTGTCTGCTCGACTTCCCGATCACCGAGCTGGCCGGCAAGACCCTCGGCGTCATCGGCTACGGGACGCTCGGGCAGGGGGTCGCCGGCATCGCCCGTGCCTTCGATATGGACGTGCAGGTCGCCGCCCGCCCGGGTGCGAGCGACATCCCCGCAGACCGGGTAGCGGTCGAGGATCTGCTACAACGCGCCGACGTGCTCACCCTGCACTGCCCGCTCACCGACGCGACGCGCGGCCTCATCGGCCGGGCCGAACTCGAACGCATGAAGCCGCACGCGCTGCTGATCAATACCGCCCGGGGCGGCATCGTGGACGAGGCGGCGCTGGCCGAGGCGCTGCGCGCCGGATTGATCGGCGGTGCGGGCATGGACGTGCTGACGCAGGAGCCGCCGCGCGACGGCAACCCGCTGCTCGCCGACGATATCCCGAACCTCATCGTCACCCCGCACGCCGCATGGGGCTCACAGGCCGCCCGGCAACGCCTGGTCGAGCAGGTGGCGGACCACATCGCCGATTTCGGCGCCGGCAGGCCGGACAATGTCGTCGCTGGCCCGGAGGGGGCATGAAGACCGAAGAGCGCCTGGACGCGATCGAGGAGCGACTGATGCGCCTGCAGCACGATTTCGAGCAGCTCGACGCCACCCTCCAGGGCCAGGCCGCCGCCCAGGATCGCCTGGTACAGCGCTGTGAGCGGCTCGAGCGGCGCCTCGCCAAGCTGGAGCCGGAGGGCGATTCGGACTAAGGAACCGCTGATTATCGGGAGTACAGTAAGTCGGGCTTACGTAAGCCCCTGATCTGTCCGGCTGGAAGCCCAACCTACATCGCTTGAGCCGGAGGGTGATTGCGACTAATCCGCACCCAGCAGCAGTTGCCCGTCCCCGCTGAACCGGTGCGGCGGAACCTTCAGTGGCGCGGCGTCCGTCCCCGACAATGGCTCGCCGGCGGCATCCCAGGCAGCCTGACTGCAGCTCTCGCGGAAACGCCGGGCGCCCGGTTCCCACACCACACTGCAGCCGCGCGCGGTGCCATTGGCAAAGGCGACGAACCAGCCCGGACTCGTATCATCGCCTGACCGCGCGCCGAGGCGATCGATGGTCACCCGGCTGCGCCGCAGGACGATCACGGGGCGGCCCTGCCAGCCGACGGTGCGGACCGTATCGGGCGCCACACCGGATACGTCGACGCGCACCCGCTCGAGCGTCGCCGCGCTGTCGCCACCGGCCAGATAGCGCACGGCGATCGCCAGCACGGCGATACCGGCCAATGCCATCATGAGCTTGAGCGTGACCCGCAGGCGCAGGCGCCGCGGCGATTCCCGGAGATCGGTCATGGGCAGTCCATCGGAGGAACAGGCGCCAACGGACGCACTGTACCCGCAACAGGCCGTGATCGTCTGCGCGGCCGACGGTCGCCGGGGCGAGGCCGATGCGTTGGCGCAGCGCCTCGGCCTCCCGGTGACCGTGGAACCGCCGCAGGAGGCCGGACGGCTCGCGCTCGTGCTGACGGCCGAGCGCCTGCAGGTGCAGCTCACTGGAGCGGCCGCGCCAGGCGCCGTCTACGCGGACTTCGTCACGGGCGCGACGGCGCGCCGTGGACGTGAAGCGGCCCGGGCCGACGAGGGCCTGCTGCGCGCCGCGGGTGCACGCCAGGGCCAGACGCCGGAAGTGATCGATACCACCGCCGGTCTCGGCCGCGACGCGTGGCTGCTGGCTGCGGTGGGCTGCCGGGTCACGCTGGTCGAGCGCCATCCCGCGGTGTCCGCTTTGCTGGCGGATGCACTGGAGCGGGCCCGTGCGGATGAAGAGGCGGCGCCGATCGCGGCGGGCATAGAACTGATCGAGGCCGAGGCGATCGCCGTACTCGCCGGGCGGGCCGCCGATACCATCATCGTCGACCCGATGCACCCGCCGCGGCGCAAGTCCGCGGCGGTCCGCAAGGAGATGCAGGTGTTCCGGGCACTGGTCGGCGCGGATGGCGACAGCGACGCGCTGCTGCCGACCGCCATCGCCGCGGCCCGTCGACGGGTGGTGGTCAAGCGCCCGCGCGGCGCTGTTGCACTCCCCGGTCCCGCGCCGAGCGGTTCGATTGATGGCCGCTCGACCCGGTTCGACATCTATGCCGGCGGGGCGGAGTCCACCTGAGACCCGCCCCGCCGTGCGGGTCACTTGACGGTAATGACGGTCCCTTCGAACAGGTGCTGGACCTTGTGCGAAACGCTGCCGATCACGAGCCCCTTGAGGTTGCTCAGACCGCGCGACCCCATCACGATGGTATCGGTCTCAACCTCTTTCGCCTGCTCGAGGATGCCCTCGGTCGTCGAGCCGCCCCGCCAGTTGGTCGAGATATCCGAGGCGCCGTGTTCTTCAGCGGTCTTCTTCGCGCGCTCGAGCAGTTTTGCGGCGATATCCTCCAGCACCTCGTGCGGCAGGGATGCCTCTACATACCCCGCGCCAACGGCGATCGGGGGCTCCTCCTTCCCCTTCTTGTCCGACAGGTTACGGATCGAGTCGGGGACATGGCCGTAAAGCAGCACGTTGAGCAGATGCAGCTTGGCATTGTATTTCGAAGCAATATCGGCCCCGATCGCGACCGCCTTGTCGGAATTCGCGGAGCCGTCCACCGGCACCAGTATGGATTGGATCATGTGCGTTCCTCCTCGGAATCGGAAACATCGCCGTTATGATCGCCGCTTTGTAGCCGCCGGATATTGATCCGAATCAAACGCCGATCAATCAGCGGTCTCAGGCCGGCGCGCCGCAGCACTTCTTGTATTTGCGACCGCTGCCACAGGGGCAGGGATCATTGCGGCCCACGCGCGGGCCCCCATGCCGGATGGTTGCCTGCTCCGGCGCCTCGCCGTCGACATAGACCCAGCTGCCGTGCCCGTCGCGCTTGAAGCGCGCGAGCTCATGATGGCGCCGGCGCTCGTCACGCTCGCGGAAATGGGCGACGAACTCGACGGCGCCGACATCGTCCCCCTCGCCGCCGGCCTCGATAGCGCGGATCTCCAGGCCCAGCCACTCGGAGCGCCGCGCCCAGCGGTCGGTGGCATCGCGGTCGATGTCCTCACTCGTGGCATCATCGTGCGTCGCCTGGATGTAGTCAATGTCCGCGCGCGTGTGCGCGGTGTAGCGCGCACGCATCAACGCCTCGGCAGTCGGCGGCTGCGCCTCGCCGGCGAGGTACGGCCCGCAGCAGGCATCGAAGTCACGGCCGGAGCCGCAGGGACAATCGCACATGGGTTCACACTCCCGGTTATGAGGCAGACGGCACGCTACCCGCGGCTGCGGCCTCCGGCAAGGCCCATGCTATTCCGACAAGGTCAAAATCATTCTCTCGCGGAGGCGCGGAGTGCGCGGAGGAAAAAAGAAAAAGAAAAAGAAAAATCGATACCAATATGCACAAGGCGGCGAGGCCAGAAACGCTCCCGACAAAGAACCGCCCTCTCCACGATCTGCGCGCCTGTGCGAGAAAATCGCGTTTCGTCTCAGGCGACCAAAACGCATCACCCGAGCCGGTTACGGGCCGGCGGGTCGTCTTCGTTGACGGCCTCGAGGTGGGCATCCATGAGCCGCTGGCCCAACAGGGCCACGTGGCCGCCGTAGCGTTCGCCGCCGGTCTGGCTGAATTCGAAGCGGTACAGCCGCCAGAGGTGGAGGCGGCCATCGTTGCCGCGGGCGAGGCCCAGGCGGCGCAGCGCGACGGTCTCGTCGAGCAGTTGCACCGAGAATCGCCGGCAGGCGCCGCGCGCGGCGCGCACGGCCTGCTCACGGGCACGCATCGACAGCCACCACCAGCCGAGCGCGGCGGCAATCACGGCGAGCGCCAGCCATGGAGACATGCAGTCGACTCCCCTCATCAAACCGTAGGCCGGCGCATCGGCGTGGCTTCGCCCCGCGTCGCGGCAGTACAATCGTCGCACGCTGATAATCCGCTAGCCTGCAGGAGGTCGCGATGGATGAACAGACCCGCACCGAGATCGAGGCCCAGGCCTTTCGCACGCTCGTCGCCCACCTGCGTGAACGCACCGACGTCCAGAACCTGGATCTGATGGAGCTCGCCGGCTTCTGCCGCAACTGCCTCTCCAAATGGTATCGCGCCGCCGCCGAGGAGCGCGGGGTGGAGATGGACTACGAGGCGGCGCGCGAGATCGTCTACGGCATGCCCTACGCCGAGTGGAAGGCGCGCTACCAGAACGAACGGCAACCGGACACGACGGGCACGCAGTCATGAGCACCACGATCACCGAACTCCACGGCGACGGCATCGGCCCGGAGCTCGCGACTGCAGTCCATCGAATCGCCGACGCGCTGCCCATCGACCTCGATTTCGAGGGCGTCGACTGGTCGCTGGAGCGCCGCGAGCGCGACGGCGACGCGGCGATCGACGAGGCCGAGGAAGCGATGCGCCGCAACCGGCTGGCGCTCAAGTACCCGACCGTCACCCGCACCAGCAGCCCCAACGCGCTAATCCGTCGCCGGGTCGGTTTCTCGGTGATCTATCGCCCGGCCATATCGATCAAGGGGATCTCGTCGAACTTCAAGGAGAACGTCAATCTGCATATCGTGCGGATCGCGACCGGCGGGACCTACGACGACCCCGGGCAGCTGATCGGACACAACGCGGCGGTCTCCCTGCGCATGGTCGAGCGCGAGCCCTGCGCGCAGGCGGCGAAATTCGCGTTCGATCTCGCCCGCAAAAAGGGTCTGTCGATGACCTCGTCCTCAAAGCACACGATCCAGCGGGTCACCGATGGCCTGTTCGAATCCGTGGTGGCAGACGTGCGCCAGGCGGGTTATACGGATGTCGCACATCATGTCGAACTGTTCGATGCGATGCTTGCGAAGATCATCCTGAAACCCCAGGACTTCGAGGTCGTTCTGGTGCTCAACGAGTACGGGGATTTCCTGTCCGACATGGCCTCGGGCCTGGTCGGCAGCCTCGGCACGGGGGCCTCCGGCAATTTCTCGTTTGACGCCGATCACAACGTCGACGTCGCCATGTTCGATCCGGCCGGCGGCACGGCCCCCGACATCGCCGGGCAGGACAAGTGCAATCCGAGCGCCATCTTCCTCTCCTTCGGCATGCTGCTCGACCATATCGACCGCTACGATCTGGGACATGCCCTGCGCCTGGCGGTCCTTGGTGCGATCGAGGCGGGCGAGACCACCGCCGACCTCGGTGGCCGGCTGGGGACCAGCGGTTTCACCGATGCCGTTCTCAAACGAATGGAGCAGGAGTTCGCGAACGCCTCGCCGATTTCTGGCTGAGGTCGCCCAGGGCAAGGACAGGCGCGCCGGAAAACGGTCCTCGCAGAATAATTTGCTACGCTTATCGTTCACCGCCGCAGTTCCATCCAATGACCACGGCGAACGAGCGTTCCCCGCCTTGCATTCGGGCGCCCGACACGATTCAATAACGGCTACGGGGCAGAAGCCCCGGCGCGGGCGTCGCTGTCAATCGAAAATGCGACGCGTGGCATGCGCTTTGCAACCGGTTAGCCACGATCAGGTCTTGATCATTCCTGCCCACAGACTCCCGGGTGCGCTCGGTGTCGCGCGCGCGAGGACCGGCATGCCGGAGAGCGGGCCGCGTTACCGCGCACGATTCCGTCAACCAATCGGCAGCCACCGGCCATGACCGAACAGTCCCCGATGCAGGCCCTGTGGAGCACATCGCTGCTCGACGGCGGCAACGGCCCCTATCTGGAGGCCCTCTACGAAGCCTGGCTCCGCGACCCGGCCTCCGTACCCGATGAATGGCGGCGCTATTTCGATAGCCTGCCCCAGGTCGACGGCGCCACCCAGCCCGATATGCCGCCTTCGGAAGTCCGCGCCCAGTTCTACCGGTTCGAGTCCGGCAGGGGCGTCGCGCGGACCGGATCCACCGATGCCAGGCAGGCGGACCATGAACGCAAGCAGATCCGCGTTCTGCAGCTCATCAATGCCTACCGCTTCCGCGGGCATCGCCACGCGAAGGTCGATCCACTGGACCGCTGGGAGGCTCCGGAGATCGATGAGCTGCGCCTAGACGCGCATGACCTGTCCGAGGCCGACGTCGACACCGTCTTCCATACAGGATCACTCCATGGCCTTGGCGACGCGACCCTGCGCGAGATCCTCGACGCGCTGCAGAAGACCTACTGCGGCTCGATCGGCGCCGAGTACATGCACATCGCGGACACGGCCGAGAAGCGCTGGCTGCAGAACCGGATGGAGACCCCGCAGGCCGAACCGAATCTGTCGGCCGGGCGCCGCCGCTGGTTGCTGGAGCGCCTGACCGCGGCCGAGGGCATTGAGCGCTACATGCACTCGAAGTACGTCGGCCAGAAGCGCTTCTCTCTGGAGGGCGCCGAGTCCCTGATCCCGATGCTCAACGAAATGGTCGAGCGCGCCGGCGATCAGGGAGCGAAGGAGATCGTACTCGGCATGGCCCACCGCGGCCGCCTGAACGTGCTGGTGAACATCTTCGGCAAGCAACCCGCCGACCTGTTCCAGGAATTCGAGGGCCACGAGGACGACACGCTCGCCGCCGGCGACGTCAAGTACCACCAGGGCTTCTCGTCCGATTACCTGACCAGCCAGGGCCCGGTGCATCTGGCGCTCGGGTTCAATCCCTCGCACCTGGAGATCGTCAATCCGGTGATCGAGGGCTCTGCACGCTCGCGCCAGGACCGCCACGACGACCGCGGCGGCAAGGTCGTGCTCCCGATCCTCGTCCACGGCGACGCCGCCATGGCCGGCCAGGGCGTGATGCAGGAAACCCTGAACCTGTCGCAGTCGCGCGGCTACTCCACCCGCGGCACCGTGCACGTGGTGATCAACAATCAGATCGGTTTCACCACCTCGAACAAGCTGGATACGCGCTCATCGCTGTACTGCACCGACGTCGCGAAGATGATCAATACCCCCATCTTCCACGTGAACGGCGACGATCCGGAGGCGGTACTGCTGGTCACGCAGATCGCGCTCGATTACCGCAACCAGTTCCACAAGGACGTCGTCATCGACATGGTCTGCTATCGGCGCCACGGCCACAACGAGGCCGATGAGCCGTCGGCGACACAACCGATGATGTACCGCAAGATCAAGGCGTTGCCGACAACCCGGGAAGTCTACGCCCAGCGCCTGAACGACGCTGGCGAGGTCAACGCGGAGCAGAGCGACCGGATGGCGCAGGAGTACCGCGACCACATGGACGCGGGCGACACGGTTACGCCGAAGATCATCACCGATGAGGATTTCGTCAACGAACTGACCGTCGACTGGAGCCCTTTCATCGGCAACCAGTGGAACGATCCCTGCGACACGAGCGTGCCGGCCGAGCGCCTGCGCGAGCTGTGGTCGCGACAGGAGGAACTCCCCGAGGGCTTCGAGCTGCATAAACGCGTCGCCAAGATCCAGGCGGACCGCGGCAAGATGGCGGCTGGTGCCCTGCCGATCGACTGGGGCTTCGCCGAGATCATGGCCTACGCCAGCCTCGTCACCGAGGGTTACGGGGTGCGCCTGTCCGGCCAGGACTCGGGGCGCGGCACTTTCTTCCACCGCCACGCCGTGCTGCACAACCAGGTCGATGGCAGCAGCTACGTCCCGCTGCGCAAGCTCGGCGACGACCAGTCAAACTTCCTGATCATCGATTCGCTACTGTCCGAGGAAGCGGTGCTCGCCTTCGAGTACGGCTACTCCACCGCGGACCCGCGAACGATGGTGATCTGGGAGGCCCAGTTCGGCGACTTCGTCAACGGCGCCCAGGTGGTCATCGACCAGTTCATCAGTTCCGGCGAGGCCAAGTGGGGGCGCCTCTGCGGCCTGACCATGTTCCTGCCGCATGGTCAGGAGGGCCAGGGCCCGGAGCACTCCTCGGCCCGCCTCGAACGCTTCCTGCAACTCTGCGCCGAACAGCAGCCGGGCGACTACAACATGCAGGTCTGCGTGCCGACGACGCCCGCCCAGGCGTTCCACATGATCCGCCGTCAGATGCTGCGACCTTATCGCAAACCGCTGGTGGTGATGACGCCCAAGAGCCTGCTGCGCCACAAGCTCGCGACCTCTTCGATCGACGACCTCGCCGGGGGGCATTTCCACAGCGTCATCGGCGACACCGCCGAGCTGAACCCGAAGAACGTCCGCCGGGTGGTGATCTGCACCGGCAAGGTGTACTACGACCTTATTACCCGCCGGCAGGAAGAAGGGATCGACGACATTGCCATCGTGCGGGTCGAGCAGCTGTACCCCTTCCCGTACACGGAGCTCGGCGAAGTCGTGGCAGGCTTCCCGAATGCCACGGAATACGTCTGGTGCCAGGAGGAACCGCGCAACCAGGGGGCGTGGTACCACCTCAAGCACCGGCTCGAACGTGTGCTCGGCGAGGACAGCGACCTGCACTACGCCGGCCGTGCCGCGTCGCCCTCACCAGCTGTCGGCTACCATAGCCGGCACGCCAAGCAGCAGCACGCGCTCGTCGTCGACGCCCTGGACATCAAGGAGTGACGGCGCCGCCCGTCATTACCCCGACCGCCCGCCGTGGTACGGCCAATGGGGCCGTACCCGAATGCGCCCGGAGTGAAGGAACCCGCTCATGAGCACAGACATCACCGTCCCGCAATTACCCGAATCCGTCTCCGACGCGACCGTCGCGAGCTGGACGAGGAACAAGGGGGACAGCGTCAAGCGCGACGAGGTCCTGGTCGAACTCGAGACCGACAAGGTCGTCCTCGAGGTACCGGCGCCGGCCGATGGCGTCCTCGAGGAGATACTCCACGACGAGGGCGCCACGGTCACGGCGGACACCGTCCTCGGCCGCGTAAGCGAGGGCGCCGCGGGCGGAGGCGGCGGCGACACGGGCGATGCGGGCGGCGACCAGACGGAGGCCGCGTCCACAGAGAGCGCTGAAGACACCACGGCGGAAACGGAAGGCGGCTCGGCCGATGCCAAGGCCGGCCCGGCCGCGCGCAAGCTGATCGCGGAACATGGCCTCGATCCCGCCACGATCGAGGGCACCGGCAAGGATGGCCGCATCCTCAAGGAAGACGTGCAGCGCCACGTCGAATCCGCCAGCGCGGCGAAGCAGCCCGAAGCGGCGAAGGAAAAAGCGCCGGAGCCACCGACTGAGGGCGCGCAGCCCGCGCAGGCACCGTCGGCCGGTGAAACCGCGCAGCAGGCGGGCGTCAGCTACAGCCAGGGCGACCGCCCCGAGAAGCGCGTGCCGATGACCCGTCTGCGCGCCCGGATCGCCGAACGCCTGGTACAGGCGACCCAGCAGACCGCCATGTTGACCACGTTCAACGAGGTCAACATGAAGCCGGTCATGGACCTGCGGGCGAAGTACAAGGACCAGTTCGAGAAGGCGCATGACACCAAACTCGGCTTCATGAGCTTCTTCGTCACCGCCGCCACCGAGGCGCTCAAGCGCTTCCCGGATATCAACGCCTCCATCGACGGCAGCGATGTCGTCTATCACGGTTACTGCGATGTCGGCATCGCCGTGTCCAGCGATCGCGGCCTGGTCGTGCCGGTCCTGCGCGACGCCGAGAACATGTCGATGGCCGATATCGAGAAACAGATCCGCGACTTCGGCGGCCGCGCCCAGGCGGGCAAGATCGGCATCGAGGAGATGACCGGCGGCACCTTCACGATCACCAACGGCGGCATATTCGGCTCGCTGGTCTCGACGCCGATCATCAACATGCCGCAAAGCGCGATCCTCGGCATGCACAAGATCCAGGAACGCCCGGTCGCCGAGAACGGCGAGGTCGTCATCCGCCCGATGATGTACCTCGCGCTGTCCTACGATCACCGCATCGTCGACGGCAAGGACTCGGTCCAGTTCCTCGTCGCGATCAAGGAACTCCTCGAAGACCCGGCGCGGCTGATCCTGGACGTGTGATCCGCCCCTAGGCGACGCCGACGTATCTGAAGACAAAAACCACAGATGGACACAGATGAACACAGATTGGTCAGAGGACGCCTCACCGCTTCACGGATGATTGGATCCCTGAGGCTCTGAGAGCCAAGGGATGCGGCACGGATTCTTTTCTTCGCAAGCGGTTTATCGCAGTTGCGGTGCCGAGCGAAGCCGAATTGCAAAGCACTGTTCGAGAGGCAGTTGGTCCCGGAGCTGAAACATATCCGTGTTCACGTGTTCATCTGTGTCCATCTGTGGTTCTCCCCTGCAGCAGCGGGAACTGATGGAGCAATATAATGGCCAAGTCGTATGACGTAGTGGTAGTGGGCGCCGGGCCGGCCGGGTATGTTTGTGCGATCCGGTGCGCGCAGCTCGGGTTTTCGACCGCGTGCGTCGACAACTGGATCAACAAAAAGGGCAAGCCCGCTCTCGGCGGTACCTGCCTGAACGTCGGCTGCATACCGTCGAAGGAACTGCTCGAGAGTTCGCACCATTTCGCCACCATCCGTGATCACGCTGACCAGTATGGCGTGCGCGTGAAGGACGCCGAGATGGACGTCCCGGCGATGATCGCGAACAAGGACAAGACCGTCGCCGAACTCACCCAGGGTATCGAGGGGCTGTTCAAGGCGAACAAGGTGGAGTGGCTGCAGGGCTTCGGGCAGCTGCATACCGACAACCGCGTCGAGGTCACGCCGCAGAAGGGTGAGGCATACACCGTCGATGCTGAGCATGTCGTGCTGGCGCCCGGATCTTCACCGATCGAGATCGGGGCGGCGCCGCTGCACGAGGACATCATCGTAACCTCCACCGGTGCCCTCGACTGGGAGAAACCGCCGAAGCGCGTGGGCGTGATCGGCGCCGGCGTCATCGGCCTGGAGATGGGCAGCGTGTGGCGCCGTCTTGGTGCCGAGGTGACGGTCCTCGAAGCGCTGGACACGTTCCTCCCGGCGGTGGATGAGGAAGTCGCGCAATCTGCACAGAAGACGTTCGACAAGCAGGGCCTCGGCATCCGTCTGGGGACACGGGTGACCGGAACCGAGGTCAAAAATGACAAGACCGTCGAGATCGAGTACCAGGACAGTGACGGCAAGCAGCAGCTCACCGTCGATGCCCTGATCGTCGCCGTCGGGCGCACACCGAACACCGATGGCATCGCCGCCGAGGACGTCGAGTTGGCGATGGACGAGCGCGGTTCCATTCATGTCGACGAGAACCTGGAGACGAGCATGCCCGGCGTCTACGCGATCGGCGATGCCGTTCGCGGCCCGATGCTCGCGCATAAGGGTTCCGAGGAAGGCATCGTGGTGGCCGAACGCCTCGCCGGCGAGCAGGGCGAAGTGAACTATGACGCGATCCCGTGGGTGATCTATACCCACCCCGAGATCGCCTGGGTCGGCCATACCGAACAGGACCTGAAGCACGCCGGGCACGAATACCGCGTCGGCACCTTCCCGTTCATGGCCAGCGGCCGGGCCAAGGCGATGCACGAGACCGACGGCCTCGTGAAGGTGATCGCCGACGCCGATACCGACCGGGTGCTGGGCGTGCATATGGTCGGCCCGCAGACCTCCGAGCTGATCGGTCAGGCGGTTATGGCGATGGAATTCGAGGGCTCGGCCGAGGACATCATGCGCACCGTGTTCGCGCATCCGACGCTGTCAGAGGCCTTGCACGAGGCGGCGCTGGCGGTCGATGGCCGCCCAATCCATATCCCGCCGCCGCGCAAGAGGAAGAAATAAGTCGAAGGCGGTTTCTCGCAGAGTCGCAGAGAGCGCGAAGAGAAAAGAGGATTGTAGGAGCGGGCTTGCCCGCGAACCGGTATCCGAACGGTTCGGACGCGCCCCTGTAGGCCTGTAGGAGCGAATCCGCCGGTAACCGAATAACCCGCAGGGAGTACCCGCAATGAATCTGCATGAATACCAGGCGAAACAGCTGTTCCGCCAGTACAACATCCCGGTGCCCAACGGCATCGTCATCCACGACAAGTCCGAAGCGGCCAATGCCGTGCGCGAGCTCGCAGGCAAGAAATGGGTCGTCAAGGCGCAGGTCCACGCGGGCGGTCGCGGCAAAGCCGGCGGTGTGGAACTGGTCGACGATGCCGCTGCCGCGACCGAGGCCGCCGGGCGGATGCTCGGGCGCAACCTGGTCACCTATCAGACGGACGAAAGCGGCCAACCGGTTCGGCGCGTGCTCATCGAGGAGACCAGCGACATCGCGACCGAGCTCTATCTCGGGGCGGTGGTCGATCGCGGCACGCAGCGGGTCGTGTTCATGGCCTCCACGGAAGGCGGCGTCGAGATCGAGAAGGTGGCCAGCGAGACGCCCGAGAAGATACACCAGGCAATCGTCCATCCGATGCTCGGGGTCATGCCCTATCAATGCCGCCAGCTCGCCTTCGCGCTCGGACTCAACGCCGACCAGATCAAGCAGTTCTCGAAACTGCTGACCGGCCTCGGGAAACTGTTCCTCGACAAGGACCTGAGCCTGATTGAGGTCAACCCGCTGGTGATCACCGGCAAGGGTGACCTGATCTGCCTCGACGGCAAGATCAACGTCGACGACAACGCGGTGTACCGCCACAGCGACATCGGTGAACTGCGCGACCAGACCCAGGAAGACGAGCGCGAAAACCGCGCCAAGGAATGGGACCTCAACTACATCGCGCTGGACGGCAACATCGGCTGTATGGTCAACGGCGCCGGCCTGGCCATGGCGACCATGGACCTCGTGAAGCTCCACGGCGGCGACCCGGCCAACTTCCTCGACGTCGGCGGCGGCGCCACGGCCGAACGCGTCGCCGAGGCCTTCAAGATCATCGTCTCTGACGAGAACGTACAGGCAATCCTCGTGAATATCTTCGGCGGCATCGTCCGCTGCGATCTGATCGCCGAGGGCATTATTACCGCGGTGGAAGAAGTCGGCCTCGAACTCCCGGTCGTGGTCCGCCTGGAGGGCAACCAGGCCGAGAAGGGCGCGGAACTGCTGAACCAGTCCTCGTTCAACGTCATCGCCGCCGACAGCCTCACCGACGCCGCGAAGCGCGTCATCGCCGCCGCGGAGGGCAAATAATCATGTCAGTGCTCGTCAACAGCAACACCAAGGTCCTCTGCCAGGGTTTCACCGGCAAACAGGGCACCTTCCACAGTGAACAGTCGATCGCCTATGGCACGCAGATGGTCGGCGGCATCACGCCCGGCAAGGGCGGTACCACGCATCTCGACCTGCCCGTGTTCAACACGGTCGCGGAAGGGGTCGAGGCCACCGGCGCCGATGCCAGCGTGATCTACGTCCCCGCGCCGTTCTGCAAGGACTCCATCGTGGAGGCGGCCGAGGCCGGCGTGAAACTGATCGTCTGCATCACCGAGGGTATCCCGACCCTGGACATGCTCCAGGCCAAGGCCTACATCGACCAGACCGATTCGCGCCTGATCGGCCCGAACTGCCCCGGCATCATCACGCCGGGCGAATGCAAGATCGGGATCATGCCGGGCGAGATCCACAAGCCGGGCAAGGTCGGCATCGTCTCGCGCTCGGGCACGCTCACCTACGAGTGCGTCAAGCAGACCACCGATCCGGGGTACGGCCAGAGCACCTGCATCGGCATCGGCGGCGACCCGATCCCGGGCACCAACTTCATCGATGCGCTGGAGCTGTTCGAGGCGGATCCGGAGACCGAGGCGATCGTCATGGTCGGCGAGATCGGCGGCACGGCCGAGGAAGAGGCGGCCGAGTTCATCCAGCAGCGCGTGAGCAAACCGGTGGTCGCTTACATCGCCGGCGTCTCGGCGCCCAAGGGCAAGCGCATGGGCCACGCCGGCGCGATCATCGCCGGCGGCAAGGGCACGGCGGCCGAGAAATACGCCGCACTGGAGAAGGCGGGCGTCGTCACCGTGAAGAGCCCCGCCGATATCGGCAAGGGCGTGGCCGAGGCGACGGGCTGGTAACACCCCGGTCTCTGCGCCGTACCGAAGCCGCCGCGGTCCGCCGTGGCGGCTTTTTTATTGAGCGGTGTATCCGCACCCCCTCAGCGCCTGCCAGCCGAAGATATGCGGGTGGCAGCGCACCCCCCGCGCCTCCGTAAATCCCTGATGGAGGGACGTCGGCGCGTTTTCGCCGAAGGCGAACGCGCGCACCTCCCTGAAACGTCTACGCGCGCACACAGGCTCCCACGGGAAAGACCTCTCGCCAGGGCGCAAAGCAGGTCAGGCTAGGAGCCTGTCCGGGAAATCTGTGCCGTAGCGAGCGCGTGGCACAGCGAGTGTATTTTCGCGATCGTGAAACGAGCATGGTGGGTGCCATGTGAGTTGAGCGATCGCGGAAAGACGCCGCTGTGGTACGCGCGCAGTAGGTACATGGTTTCCCGGACAGGCTCCTAGCGCGGGGTTGCACGTCACATGGGGAACACGCGCCGATTTTCAGAACCCGTAGCCGGCGCGCCGCAGCAGCGTCACCGCTTCATCGATACGGCTCGAGGGCACGAGCAGATAATCCGTATCGAATGTGGAAAGTGCGAAGATGCTGATCCCCGCGTCGGCCAGCACCCGTGCCAGTCCGGCCAGCAATCCCGTTACCGCGAAATCGACAGGCCCCATCACCTTGATACATGCCCACCCCGGCTCCGTACGGGCGCCGGATACGGCCACCGATGATGGGCAGACGATCGAGGTTTCTTCGTCGGTGCGAGCGATCCAGTGGAAACTGCAGGCCGTAACGCGCTCGGGGACCGCTGCTCCGGCCGCCAGGCGATGAATCGAAAACGGGCTGTCGAGTACCTGCAGGGTTGTGTTCACCATGATCCAATATCCGGTTGAACGATCCGATGGACACGCACGACTGTATCCAGGCCGAAGTCAGACACCCTCGAATCCGGTCAGCACCCCGACGGCATTACGGCGCGCTCGCCTTCGTCGATCAGTCGCGCGCCGTTCATCTCGCCGCGGCCGTGATGCAGCAGCTGGTCGTCACTGAAGATCGTTCGCACAAGCGCCTCCCACTGCGAACCCGCGGGCGCCCATCACCAGGAGAACGTCCCGGCAAAGACCGGCACGCAGTAACCGCCCATCCGCACCGCGGAGACCCCACCCGCCGCTTTCTCGACGGAACCGAACAGCTCGCTCGCGCGGCCCATATCCACACCTTGCGCGATGCGCCACCGCCACTGGCCGGAGGCAGCCGGATCGACCTGCCCCAACAGCCCGATCAACGCGCTGTTGGCGCTCCCGGTGGCCGGATCCTCCAGTACGCCGTCCAGCGGCGCAAACATGCGCGTTTGCAGATCGAGTTCTTCGGTATCGCGGGTGTAGAGGTGGATATCCGGCGTGATCCCGCGCCCCTGCAGGGCTTTCATGCCACGAATGTCCGGCACCGCGCGGGCCAGCGCCCTGCGACTCGCCACCTCGACCACCACGAACGGCAGTCCGACCGAGGCGACGCGCGGCGGGTGCATGGTCGTGACGATATCCTCGGCCTCCAGCCCGAGCGCCGCCGCCACATCCTCGATCCGCAGCTCCGGCCCGAGCGCGAGCGGCCCCGGCGCCGTCAGTTCGCAGAACACGCCGCCATGCTCATCACGCACGATGCGCACTGGTACGGTCCCGGCTTTCTCCTCGAAGCGGACCAGCGCGGCATCCGCATCCCATTCGACTTCATCAAGTGCCGCCAGCATGAACGCCGTGCCCACGTTCGGGTGGCCGGCGAACGGCACTTCCACCGTCGGCGTGAAGATGCGCACCGCGCGCGTGTTCCGGTCCCCGTGCGGGAACACGAACGTCGTCTCGGAGTAATTGAACTCCCCTGCCAGGGCCTGCATCGCCCCGGTATCGAGTCCACGCGCATCCGGAACCACGGCCAGCGGGTTGCCGCCAAAGCGTTCCCGGGTGAACACATCGCAGGTGTAATAGCGATAATCGGACATAGTCATGATCCCGCAACAACCGATCTGCGTACCGGACAACGCGGCTCCCCGCTCCGGGCGCCGGAGGCGCGCGCCAGCGCGGGCATTTCCGGACGGGCCACCATTCTATGGCACACCGACACGGGGTTGCAGGCCTGCTTCGGAGACGGAGTTGCGCGTATACTGCTGCGCCGTGTCTTGACGGTGAACCGCTTATGCAGGAAATGACCAACCCATCGCTGCGCGAGCGCCTGGGCGCATGGGTCGAAAACCGGCATGTCCAGAACGGGATCATCGCGCTTATCGTGCTGAACGCGGCGACCCTGGGCCTGGAGACCTCGGATTCGATCATGGCCGCCCAGGGCCCCGCGATCCGGGCCGTCGAGCAGGCGGTCCTGGCGATCTTCGTGGTCGAGATCGCCCTGAAACTGATCGCATTCGACCTGCGCTTCGTCCGCAGCGCCTGGAACGTCTTCGACTTCCTGATCGTAGCGATCGCGCTCGTCCCGGCATCCGGGCCGTTCGCGATCCTGCGTACCCTGCGCATCCTCCGGGTCCTGCGCCTGCTCGGCAAGGTACCGCGCCTGCGCAAACTGATCGAATCCCTGCTGCGGGCCCTGCCGAGCATCGGCTGGGTGGTGTTCCTGCTGCTGATGGTGTTCTACATCTTCGCGGTCATGGGCACGCAACTGTTCGGTGACGACTTCCCGCGCTTCTTCGGCTCGCTCGCCCGCTCGTTCTATACGCTGTTCCAGATCATGACGCTTGAGAGCTGGTCGATGAGCGTTGCACGACCGGTAATCGGAGAGTTCCCCCTGGCCTGGATCTTCTTCGTCGCGTTCATCCTGATCACGTCGCTGACCGTACTCAATCTCTTTATCGGCATCATCGTGACCACGATGCAGGAGAGCGTGCACGCCGATGATATGCAACAGCGCGCGGAGATCGAGGCGCGGGCCCACGACGAGCGTCAGGAGATGCTGCGGCTGATGCAGCAGATGCACGCCCGCATGGACACGCTGGAATCGCGCGGGCGCTGACCGTTCGGCAAACGCACCGGATAGGCTCCCGGGGAAACCGATCGGACGGCCGCCGGTCGTACCCGACTCATCGGATCGGCTGCGCCGGGGCGTCAGGGAGATCGGAGGCGACCACCCAGCGACAGCGAATACGGGAAACCAGGCGTACGCGCGAGCGTGGCCCCGGGCGGCCGCTCGGGGTGACCGCGGCGCCCCGACGGTAGGCGCGTGCGCCGCCGATCGGTATTCTGTGTGCCCGGTTTCTCCATCACGATGACCAGCCGATATGTCCACTTCGCTGCAGGAACAATTGGTCCAGGCGGGCCTCGCCGATGAGGAAAGTCTGAACCGGTCACGACAGGACCGCCGGCGCCGCGGCGGCGGCAGGCGCGGGGGCGCGAAAAAATCCGGTGGCGGCCACAAGGCGCGTCAATCCGCGCAACAGTCCGTCGGCGACAAGGGCGGCCCCCGCGCCGCGCCGCCGAAGGGGACAGAGAAGCCCGCGGACAAACCAGCCCCGGCGGATAAACGCCAGCCAACCGCCGAGGAGAAGGCCGACCAGCTGCGTCAGATCATGCGTGCAAACCGCATCGATCGTGCCTATGCCGGCGTACCCTATCGTTTCACCGAAGGCGCGCGCGTGCGCGAGATCGCGGTCACGGGGACGCAACAGGGCCGGATCGCGCGCGGGGAGCTTGCGGTCGTGAGCGACGGTGAGCGCTGCGAACTCGTGCCGGCGAAGGTGGCCCGGCGGGTCCGCAGCATCGCCCCGGAGGCGGTACTGGTGCTCAATTCGGGGGATGAGCGCGGCAAGGATACGGATGAGGACCCGTATGCGGCGTATCGCGTGCCCGACGACCTGATGTGGTAACCGGCGCCCCCCCGGGTCGGCAAGCCCGCCGACCCTCGATCCGGGGCGGGGCGATGTTGCTGGTCGCCCTCGTGCTCACGGCCTGCGCGGGCCCCGACAAACCCTCGCCAACCGGGGATGCCCCGCGGCCGCGCCTCACCGATACGGACTGGATCGCCGCCGACGGCCTCAGAATGCCGCTGACCCGCTGGTCGGGTGCGGGCAAGCCGCGCGGCATCGTGCTGGCGCTGCACGGTTTCAGCGAACACCGCCGGATCTTCTTCGCCCTTGCTCCGCACCTCGCGGCAGCGGGGTACCGGGTGTACGCATATGACCAACGGGGCTTCGGCGATACGGCCACCCGCGGCTTCTGGGCGGGTCAGCGGGCGCTGGTCCGCGACGCACGCAGCGCCTACCGGCTCCTCCGACAGCGGTATCCGGACACCCCGGTCCATCTGCTCGGTCACAGCATGGGCGGGGCCATCGCGACACTCGCCGTGACTGGAGACCGCGCCATCCGGCCCGCGAGTACGATCCTCTTGGCACCGGCGGTTCACGGCTGGGACAGCCTGCCCTGGATCCAGCGGGCGACGCTGCGACTGAGCCACTGGATCGCGCCTGGGGCCCGCCCGCGCCAGAGCTGGGGACGTGCCCTGGTCGATATCCGCGTCACCGACGATCCGACGATCGCGCGCCTGCACGCACTCGATCCCGACATACTGCGCGCAGTCCGCATCGACATGGTCTATGGTGTAGTCGACCTTATGGACCGGGCGTTACAGCGGATCCCCTCACTGCCACCCGGCACGCTCGTACTGTACGGCGAGCGCGACGACATCATCCCGCATGCCGCCGCCTGCGCGCTGTTCCGGCAACTGGGCAAGGCCGGGCCGGGGATCGCCCTGCGGCTGTACCCGGAGGGCTATCACTACCTCACGCGCGACCGCCAGCGTGGTCGTACGATCACCGATATCCGCGCCTGGCTGGACCGCGGCATGCCGGCCGCGAAAGTCATTACGCCGTCCGCGGCCAGCAACCGCCTCTGTGACTGAGGCCGCGGGGCGTTTCCCGGGTTGTCAGGCCGGGCGGCTTCCACGACACTGAACCCAAGGTTCCGGAGGGACGATTCGCATGCGTAAGCGCCCTGTCCTTGCCACGTGCATCGGGCTCGGGCTCACGGTCACGACGTCCGCTGCTGACGCCGATAACCCGCCCTCCAGCCGCGACACCCGGCAGGTGGTCGGATATTACTACAGCGATGGCACACAGCCCGTGCTGATGGATTTCCGCCTCTGCCGCGGCATCCACGACGACGGCGCCGACCCGGTGCGCCTGTACTCGCGCACGATCCGGATCGACTGACGGCGCCCCTGATAACCTACAATAGGGATAACATCCCGATCCATGGAGGCATGCTATGGAGACCTACGAAGACGCGCTCGGCGAAGCCGTGCAACTGTTGCTTTCCCATGGCGAGCAGCGTGGGCCGGTTACCGAACACTTCTACGATCGATTGCGTCGCGAACGCGATCTGCAGGTGATCCTGCTCGGCGAGGAACTGCCGTCAAGCGAGGTGGATGCCAGCCGCATCATCCACGATCGCGGCGTCAACGCGGTCCAGACTCTGCTCAACCGCGCCATGAAACGGCTGCAGTCCGTCCACCGCTCGCCCGATTAGACCCAGCGGACCAACCGCGCACTGAAGCCCGGCGATGGACCGCCTTGGGCGGCAAAGCGCGTTGACACCCCTGTGCGCCCTATATAGCCCAAAGGTGCGTGCTCCCCACCAAAACCGGCCATAAACCGCGCGATATCCCCCAAAAGTGTGAACCGTATCTCGTAATGGCAAGATGTGCCGTGGCAAGATTCGACAATCGCCCGAAAGTCCAGCCGGGAGTGCGGCGCAGGCGATGCGTCCGGCCCTTTACGTCCGTGACTGACGTCAGGAGGTTCCGGTCATGAATCTCAACGAACAATCGACAGCGGTGCCAGTGGATCTCCTCCGCCTGGGACTGCATATTCATGCGCTGGACCGCCCGTGGGTCGAAACGCCGTTCATATTCCAGGGTTTCCGGATTGCCACGGAGCAGGAGATCGAAACCTTGCGGGCCTATTGCCGCAGCGTATACATTGATCTCGGGCAGTCGGAGCCGGCGGCGGCCGAGGCCGTGATGGCAGCGGGCAAGCGCCAGCCCCTCCACACAGAGCAGATCGGTTCACCGACGCACGAGGCCCTCAAGCAACGCCGGGTGCCGGAGGCCCTGCGCGAGTGCGCGGGCACGCTGTTCGAGCCGACCACACACCCCGACCGGGCCCGCTTTGGCAGACTCGTGCATGCGGCCTCGAATATCCGCGATGCCGCCTCCGAGGCGGTGCGGGAATCGCTACTGCGGCTCCACCAGAATCGCCCGCTCAACATCACGCGCGCGACCCGGGCGGTCGATCAGATGTCGCGGCTGATCAACGCGGACGCCAGCCCCTCCCTGTGGCTGAGTCGCCTGCAACGCCACGATTCCTACCTGGCGGACCACGCGGCGAATTCCTGCGCGATCGCCCTCGCCTTCGGCGCCAGCCTCGGTATGGAAGGCAAGGGCCTGCAGTGTCTCGGTCTCGGGACGCTGCTCATGGACGTGGGCATGATCAAGGTGCCACGCGAGACGCTGACCAAGAAACGGCCCCTGTCCTCGGGCGAGCGCGCGACCATGCGCCAGCACGTGGAGATCGGCGGCGAACAACTGGCCGCGGCCGGGCTGCCCGCCGAAGCCCTCGCCATCGTGCGCCAGCACCACGAGCGCATTGATGGCCGCGGTTACCCGAACGGCGCCGGTGGCGACTCCCTGCCGCGCCAGGCCCTCATCGCCGGGCTGGCGGACAGCTTCGACGCCATGACCGTGGATCGACCGTACCGGGCGGCGTTCCGCCCGGATCAGGCGCTGCAGGAGCTCTACCGGAGTGCGGAAGAGACCTTCGGCAGTGAACTCGTCGAGGCCTTCATCCGCTGTGTCGGCACCTGGCCGGTCGGCAGCCTCGTGCAGCTGGATAACGGTGCGATCGGCATCGTCGTCGGCAGCCGCCCCGGTGCCGGTGCGTGGCCGACCGTGCTGCTGCTGCGCACCCCGGACGGGGAGCCGTACCGCAAACGCCTGCTCCTGAATCTGGCCGCGACCGACGGAGCGGATGCGCAGGTGAACGCGCGTCAGATCCGTCGCGCCCTCGGCCAGCGCGAAGCGAATATCGATATCGGCAAGGTCGTCGCCCGTGAGTTCGGGCGCGGTCGACGGGATTCCGGCAAGGCGACCGAGGCCGCCTGAACCCGGACCGCCCGAATCCAGCGGAGTCCCCGTGCGCCTGCTCGCCATGCAGGGCGGCGGCCACACCCTCCCCAGCCGGCGCTACGACCTGCCTGACACCTTCCTCGGCGTGCTCTGTGCCTTGGCGTGATGCCGGTTTTGACTTAGCGCCCCATGGAAGACCCCGGCGTGACGCGACGAGCAAGCTCGCAGGAACGGGATCGACCTATCAGCTTTTCCGGCGCAGGATCCAGCGCTTGATCGGCATGCCCTCCACCACTTCCTCCGTGACAACACCGTGGGCGCGCGCCTCTGCGGGGACATCGAACCGGTGCCAAGCGTCGATGCAGGGCTCGTGCATCATCTGCACGAGCGCGCGGAAGTAGAGCCCGCGCCAGCCGTACTCGCGGATGAGCGGGCACGCGCCACGGTACGCCTGCTGCGGCGAGGGCTCGGCGAGCACGAAGATGCCGCCGGGGCGCAGGGCCCGGGCGATCCCGGCGAGACCGTGGAATGCCTGCAGGACGTAGCGCGGGATTCGCTCGGCCTCGGGCGTGCCCGCCGGCAGGCGGACCTTGTCGCGTTAGCAGAGGATGTGCCGGATGAACGCGAGAATTGTCCCGCGACGGCGCAGGGTCGTCTCGTCGGGTAACGCGTCGGGCTGCTCCATGCTGGCCCGGTCGAACGGCTCGACCTGGAGGCCTTCTGCGACCGTGGCCCATTCCTTTCGGGGCGATCGGGGATCGCCGCATGCGCCACCGCACTGCCGCGATGGATTGTCCTCAGCAGCGTAACATTGGAGCACTGTACCCGATCCCGCTCTTGCGATCAGGCTACCGGCACCAATATCAATCCGGCCCACGTCGATCCGCACGGCCGGGGCGCCCTCTGCCTCCGGATCCGTCGCGGTCACGTCGGATGCCGTGATATCGATGGCCGGTCGATCGCGCACCGCCTCGACGGCGTCGTCGGCGGATTCCGACGCCGCAGCGGCGCTCGTCGCCACCAGTGCCGTCAGCGCGGTGGCGATCACGGCAAGACGGGCGTTTCCGCTCGGTTGATGGGTCCGGGGCGTCCCCGTTTCTGCCGGTTTTTCGCTGGAAGCCACTCTCGTGCTGCACACGTTCAACGGCCCGTAACTGGTTGGTCGACCAATTATCCCGCGTGCAGCTCGTCGCGTCGGTCTTGGGGTTCGTCGCGCTGGTCTTCTGCTCGATGACTGGACACGGATGTTTCTCCCGAGATCGCCGTGAACGGTCGAACGCCCCCCGGAAGCCTGACAATACGGCCCGCGCGCGGCATACTCACGCCCAAACGACGTCCACACGGAGATGCCCATGTCGGCACGGATGCGACGCAAGCCGGTCACGATCACCCCATTCTGGAACCGGATGCCCCGGTTCTTTCTCTACCCGCTGACGCCGCCGGGCCTGTACGTCCTGCTGGCGCTGGCGGTCACCAATGCCATCGTGATCGACCTGGCAAGCGGCGGCGGTGGTGGTTTCCTGTTCGGGTTGATGGTACCGATCGTCGCGGCCGTTTTCTCGATCAAGTACGGCTACGACATCCTGGAGCAGACGGCGAACGGCCACACACTGCCCCCGCGCCTCGATAGGGAGACCCTGATCGACGGCTACGAGCTGCCGTTCAAGCAGATCGCGGTATTCATCCTGCTTGGCCTGTTCGCCTGGGCGCTGGCGCTCATCCTGCCCCCGGCCCTGGTCCTCGTCGGCTTCATCGTCTATACCATCGCGGTGGCCGCGCTGTTCCCGGCGATCGTCATGACGCTCGCGCTGGAACGCTCGGTCTTCGCCGCCCTCAACCCGGCGACCCTGTTCGGCATCGCCTTCCGTATCGGCTGGCCCTATTTCGCGGTGTTCGGATTGCTCATCCTGCTCAATGGCGGCGCGGGCACGGTCATGTCCCTTTTCGGCCAGGGGCTGCCTCTGGCGGCGCAGGCCTTCCTGAGCACCTTCTTCCAGAACCTGTTCTTCTTCACCATGATGAATCTCATGGGCTACCTGATCTTCCAGTACCACGACCGCGTCGGCTATGCACCGGAGGCGCTCGCGGACGCGGACGACGGCTGGGGCGAACTGCTCGACCCGGTCGACGAGGATATCGAGGCCGGCAACTACGAATCCGCGGCCCAGCGTCTGGGCAGCCTGATCCGCGAGCACCCCGAGCACGCGATCGAACTGCGCAAGCAACGTCACCAGGTGCTGAAACTCACCGACGACGAGGATGCCCAGGTCGACAATGCCGGCACGCTGCTGAGTGAACTGATCGACGCCAACCGCCTGCGCGAGGCCACCGAGGTGTTCATCGACATCACCGATATCGATCCCGCCCTGCGCCCGGCACGGGAGACCGATTACGAACCCCTGATGAACATGCTGGTGCAGCGCGGGGAATACCGCCGTGCCGTGCGCATGGCCAACGGCTTCCACAAGGACTTCCCGAAGAGCCCGTCCATCCCGCCGCTGTACCTGGAGGTGGCGCGGGTCTTCGCCGACTTCCTCCAGCAGCCCCACAAGGCCCGCCAGGTCGCGGATTTCGTGATCAGGCGCTTCCCGGACCACCCGGCCGCCACGCGGGCGCGGGCGCTGCGTGACGCGCTTGCCGGTTAGCGGACATCAGTCAGCGCGCGCTCGGCCTGGCGCGCGGCCGCCGTGCCAGGGAAGTGCTGCAGAAGGTAGTGGTAGAGCGATCGTGCCCGCTCGCGCTCGCCTTCGCGCTGATACTTGCGCGCGAG
The DNA here is from genome assembly GCA_913055615.1 of uncultured Ectothiorhodospiraceae bacterium. Classification (GTDB taxonomy): domain Bacteria; phylum Pseudomonadota; class Gammaproteobacteria; order XJ16; family Halofilaceae; genus Halofilum. The sequence continues at coordinate 19,004 of CAJXKK010000014.1, read as the reverse complement.
CCGGATCGCGCTCTCCTCGATCGCGCTGAACCGCTGCGGGTGCTTCAGGGCGGCCTGGACGAGCGGTGCCGCCTCCTCGGCCGTGCCGCGACGCAGCAGCAGATCGATCATCCGCTCCATGACCGCGCCGCCGATCTTCGGTTTCGGCCGCGCGCGCCGGCGGTAATCGCGGAAGGCCGTAAGCATCAGCTCCGCGGTCTCATCATCCCGCGGCTCAAGACGCAGGATACGCTGGACGGCGTCGTGATAGGCATCGCTGGCGGGCGCGAAACGGCTGGCGCGGAACAGGCCGTCCAGCACCCGGACGTTGCCGGGCCAGTCACGCGCCATGCGCTCGAACAGGGCGCGCGCGCGGTCGGGCTCCATCGCCGCCAGCCGCTCATGGGCCGCACCGAGTTCGCGCTCGAAGGCCTCGTTGCGTTCGCGCTCGTCCAGCGCATCTTCATCGACGGCATTGGTCCCGAAACGCACGACGGCACCGGCAACCGCTCCGGCCAGGATGCCGCCGATATGGGCGGTATACGCCACGTTGCTCAGCTCCGAGTACTGGATGTACTGGTACACCTCCTTGCCGAGCCAGAGCCCGAGCAGGACCAGTGCCGGCGCTTTCACGTAATCGAAGTAGACGCCAATGAAGTAGAAAAACCGGATCCGGCGCAGGCCGTACAACACGCCGCACAGCCCCACCAGACCGGCGATTGCGCCCGAAGCGCCGACCAGCGGCATCAGACCCTGCGGCTGCGCGGCGATGAACAGGCCGACCGACCCGAGCCCCGAGAGCAGGTACAGGCCGATCAGCATCAGGCTGCCCAGCGCGACCTCGACGAGCAGACCGAGCGCGACCAGGAAGAGCATGTTGGCGATCAGATGGAACCAGCCGCCGTGCAGGAACATGTGGGTCAGGAAGGTGCTCGGTGCGGACTCGGCGGGGCGCAGCCCGTGTCCCCACACGGTCGTCTGATCAAGCCGCCGCGCCAGCCCTTCGCGGGCCCGCTGCCAGCGCCCGTATTCGGGGTGCTCCGGCCCAATAACCTTGCCGGCCTCGAGCCGCCGCGTGAACGTCCCGTCGCCGAGGATTTGCCCGAACCAGGGCGCGGCGGGATCGTCGATCCGGTCACCGAATTGCTCCACGAAGGGGTCTTCGCCCTGCGCCTCGAGCCAGTCGCGATAGCGGGGCAGTTCGATCTCCGCGAGACCGGAATCGTAGTAATACTTCTTGACCTGCTGGATCTCCCGCCCGTCGTCGAGCTGGAACAGCAGGAAAACCAGCACGTTCACGGCCACAAGCGCGAACGTGACGACCGGTGGGCGCTGCCAGTCGATGGGGCGGTCGAACGGTATGATCAGCATATACTAAGCTTCCATGGCGGGGCGTCGGCGCGCTTCCCTGCACGCACCGATGGCATTGCACGCCGGGCCGGCGCACCGCGTTACCCTAGCGCGGGCAAACGAACGATGCCAGTGGGCGCGAACGATTTGCGTCCGCGCGCCATGCGGTGTATCGATCGGGCCACGACAACGGCTTACGAGCCCGTAAAGGTATCCCGCGCCGGGCCGGGACATCGCGGACGTACGACCGATTTTCCGGCCTCATCGACGCGCCAGAGGACTCCGCTATGCGCCTGATCGCGATCATCGCCCTGCTGCTGCTTGCCGCCTGCACGACCACCCCTGAGCCGCCGCCGGAGACGCGCACATTCGCCTGGGGGACGCCGCGCTCGGAGGTGCTGGCCGCGGAACCGCACGAACCGGTGATCGCACCCGCGGACCGGCTGGTGTATCACATCGAGCGCGCCGGCATACCGCTGACACTGAGCTACCGCTTCGCCGCGGACGGGCTGGAGGCCACGCACTGGTTCAACCGCGCCGCCCATGAGGACAACGCCCGCTACATCGACGACTTCGAACGGCTCAAGTCCGATCTCATCGACCGCCACGGCATGCCCCGTCTCGACCGCATGATCTGGCGCAACCGGATGCTGGCCGATGAACCGGAGCGCTACGGCGACGCGGTCGCGGCCGGCCATCTGGTGTATTACAGCGAGTGGCGCACCGAGCGGGGCAAGATCATCATGGCGCTGCGCAACGACCGGCTCCAGGTCGCGCACGAGCTCGTCTATAAGCGGCCCGAGAAATAGGCGCAAGCAACAACGGCAGTGGCCGGCGTTGCACCGCCGGACGCTCCCCGGCTGCTGTAGGAGCGAGCTTGCTCGCGAACGTACCCTTGCATGCCCTCTACTGGCACTGCGACCGATCGAAGTCGCCTGCCTGCCCGAAACCTGCACCGATTCCACAGGCTTTCGAGCGGACACCCCCGGTTCGCGAGCAAGCTCGCTCCTGCACGGAAGAGGCGACCTTGTCGTGTAATCCGCGTTCAGCCCGGCACGGCCTCGGCGCTGCCGGCCCGGCGGCGCAGGTCGGCGCGGACGAGCTTGAGGGTCTCGAAAGACCATTCACCGCCGAGGGCGTCGAAGACCGGGCGCAGGCGGGTCACCGGTTCACCGTTGTCGAGCAGCGCATCCTCGATGGTTGCGCGCGTGGCGGGGTCCAGGGCGAGCACCTCGTCGAGGGCGATCTCGCCGTTCTCGACGCCCTGCGCCAGGTGCTCTTGGATCGTCGTCGGCGCGAGCCCGCGCTCGGCGGCGATGGCCGCCGGATCGTGGCCCGCGCGCAGGAGCCGCCGGGTGTCGCGCCGCGTATCGGCGGGCGCGCCACCCCCGCCCAGTTCCGCCAGCACGTCGAGGAAGCGCTGGCCGTAGCGCTCGAGCTTGTGCTGCCCGATCCCGGGCACCTGCATCATCTCCTCCCGGTTGCGCGGGCGTAAATCGAGCAGCGCCGTGAGCGTGGCGTCGTGGAAGATGACGTACGGCGGCACGCCCTCGGCCTCGGCGAGTTCCTGGCGGCAGCGCCGCAGGGCCTCCCAGTCGGCCGAATGGGCCGGTGCGCCCCCGCCGGCGCGGCTGTTGCGCCGGGGCATCGCCTCCAGCACATCGAGGCGCAGATGCAACGCCTCCTCACCCCGCAGCAGCGGGCGGCAGGCATCGGTGAGGCGCAGACCCCCGTGCCCCTCGGGATCCGGCTGCAGGTGGCCGCACGCCAGCAGTTGGCGCAGCACCGAGTGCCAGGTGGCCCGCGGGTGCTCGCGACCGATGCCGAAGGTGTTGAGGCGGTCGTGGCCGAAGCGGCGCATGCGCTCGTTGGCCTGGCCCAGCAGGACATCGACGATGTGGTTGGCGCCGAAGCGCTGACCGGTCCTGTAGACCGCCGAGAGGGCCATGCGCGCGGGTTCGGTGGCGTCCCAGGTCTGCGGCGGCTGGCGGCAGTTGTCGCAGTTGCCGCACTGGCCGGGATGCGTCTCGCCGAAGTACTCCAGCAGCGCCTGGCGGCGGCAGCCGACGCGCTCGCAGAACGCCATCAGGGCCTCCAGGCGCTCGCGCTCGGCGCGCTGCTGCGCCTCGCCGGCGGTGGATCCGGCGAGGAGCTGGCGCACCTGGAGCACGTCCTGCAGACCGTAGACAAGCCACGCATCGGCGGGCAGGCCGTCGCGCCCGGCACGACCGGTCTCCTGATAGTACGCCTCCATGCTCTTGGGCAGATCGAGGTGGGCCACGAAGCGCACGTCCGGCTTGTCGATGCCCATCCCGAAGGCGACCGTCGCGACGATGATGGTCCCCTCCTCGCGCACGAACCGCTCCTGGTGCGCCTGGCGCGTGCCCTGGTCGAGGCCGGCATGATACGCCAGCGCCACCAGCCCGCGCGCGCTCAGCCAGGCAGCGACCTCGTCGACCCGTTTGCGGGTCATGCAGTAGACAATGCCCGAGTCCTCGCGGTGCTCGCCGCGGATGAAATTCAGCAGCTGCTCGCGCGGGCGATCCTTGAGGCCCACCCGATAGCGGATGTTGGGCCGATCGAAGCTGGCGAGGAAGGTTTCGGTGCCGTCGGGGAACAGCTGGTGCGCGATCTCGCGCCGGGTGCGGTCGTCGGCGGTCGCGGTCAGCGCGATCCGTGGGACGCCGGGGAAGCGCTCGCGCAGCACGCCGAGCTGCATGTACTCGGGCCGGAAGTCGTGCCCCCACTGGGAAACGCAGTGGGCCTCGTCGATCGCGAACAGCGCGATCGGGATGTTCTCCAGACGGGCGAGCGTGGAGCCGTTCAGCAGCCGCTCGGGCGCGACGTAGACCAGATCGAGCTCGCCGGCGGCGAGCGCCCGCTCGGTCTCCCGGCGCTCGGACTCTTCCAGGGTCGAATTGAGGCAGGCCGCCCGGACACCATTGTGGCGCAGCGCCTCGACCTGATCCCGCATCAGCGCGATCAGCGGCGACACCACCACGGCCGTGCCCTCGAGCAGCAGGGCCGGCACCTGGTAACACAGCGACTTGCCGCCGCCGGTCGGCATGAGGACCAGTGCGTTGTGGCCACCGACAACGGTATCGACGACCGCCCGCTGCTCGCCGCGGAACGCATCGAAACCGAACACGCGGCGCAGGATATCGAGCGGTGGATCGGCGGTGGTCTGTTCCATTTCGTTCACTCCTTCACTTCCCCTGTGAGAAAAACGAGTCGGGACCGGGGCGGCATCCGCCGGCTGGCTCCCTTCGCCCCCAAGCTGGCCTGCATGCGGGGGACATCACACCGTGCATAGGGCGGTGGGATCGACTCACTGGGCCGGCGGCGCCGTCTCGCGCATGGACGCGCGTTCGGCCACGCCCGCGTGCCACTCGGCCAGCGTCGGGTGCGCCGTGCGCCAGTCGAAGTCCGGCAGGCGCAGATCGAGATACGACAGGGTGACGGCCAGCGCGATGTCACCGAGACTGAACCGCTCCGGCAGGGCGCCGCGCACCGTGTCCGTCGCCGCCACGGCGCGCTCGATCTTCTCGCGCCAGCGCGCCATCGAGCCCGGTGACTGCTCGCCCGCGGCGCGGGCGCGCTCCATGACCGTGGCGACGGTGAGATCAAGGATGCCGTCGGCATGGGCCTCGGCGTGGCGTACCGCCCAACGCTCGGCGCCGCCGGCGGGGATCAGCCCGTCGTCGCCGGCCAGCGCGTCGAGCCATTCGCAGACGACGCGGCTGTCGTACAGCGGCGTGCCCTCGTCGCGGGCGAGGGTCGGGATCTTGCCCAGCGGGTTCGCGGCGAGCAGCTCGGCGGGATCCTGATGCGGGTTGATGAAACACTCGTTCACGCGCCCGGTCAGACCGCGCTCACGGAGTACGATCCGGGCCTTGCGGGCGTAGGGCGAGGTTGGAGAAACGAGCAGCTGCATGGTGACTCCAGTCTTTTCCGGGCGTATCCCGGTAGTTATCCCCGAGGGCTATTCGGCCGGCGCCACGCGCACCAGGCGCCCGTCACCGGCATCGGTCAGCAGGTACAGGTAACCGTCCGGCCCGGTGCGCACGTCGCGGATGCGCCAGCCGCGGTCATCGAGGAGCTGCGTCTCGCGCACGACCTCCGTGCCATCCATTTCGAGCCGGGCCAGGTGCGTCATTGCCAGCGCCCCGATGAACAGATTGCCTTTCCATTCGGGGAAACGCTCGCCCGTGTAGAAGTCCATGCCCGAGGGCGCGATCGATGGCACCCAGTAATGGATCGGCTGGACGGTGCCCTCGAGCTCATCGGGTCCGATCTCCGGCCCCCAGTACTCCTTGCCGTAGGTCGTTTTCGGCCAGCCAAAGTTGGCGCCCGCCTGCGGCAGGTTGATCTCGTCGCCGCCGCGCGGTCCGTGTTCGTGGATCCAGACCGCCCCGGTGTCGGGATGGATCACCGCACCCTGGGGGTTGCGGTGACCGTAACTGTAGATCGCCGCCTCGGCGTCTTCGCGGTCGACGAACGGATTGTCCCCGGGGATACCCCCATCCGGTAACAGCCGCAGGACCGACCCGTTGTGATCGCCGATGTCCTGGGAGCGATCGCGTTCGCCGCGCTCACCCACGGTCATGAAAATATACCCGTCGCCATCGAAGACGATCCGCGAACCGAAGTGCTTGGTGCTGTCGACACAGGGCGTGGCGACGAACAGCGTCTCGAAATCCGCCAGGCGATCCCTGTCGAGGCGGCCGCGGCCGAGATGGGTCGCGTTGCCCTCACCGCATTCGCCGGACCAGGTGAGATAGACCTGGCGGTTCTCGGCGAAATCGGGATGCAGCTGGACGTCCAGCATGCCGCCCTGGTTGCGGGCGTCGACGGCGGGCACGCCATCGATCGGGGTACGTTCACCATTGTCGCGATCGATGCGCAGAAGGGCACCGGAGCGCTCGGTCACGAGGACCTCGCCATCCGGCAGGAAGGCCATGGCCCAGGGATGGTCCAGGCCCTCGGCGACGGTCTGCGTGCGCACCTCGGCGACCGCCTGTACTGGCATGAGCACCAGCCCGAGAAGCCCGGTTGCAAGGGCGGATCGCATACGCGGCATGATATACCCCTGAGGGTCTGTGTACCGATACAGGATACCGCCATCGGCAGGACCCGGCACAGCCCCGCTGGCCCACCCGCCTCGATCCCGGCTGGCAACGCACCCGCGGCGCTGCCAGGATACCAGCCTTCCATGAAGTATTGTCCGGTCTCGGCGCGCGCCCGGGGGGATACGACACGCATGACCAGCAACCTCGGCGGCACCCCCATCCTCGACTGGCAGCAGGCCAGCGATCTCGTCGCCTACCAGGAGGGGCGCCCGGCGGCGCGGCTGCACACCGATGTCGACAGCATCTACGCGGCGATCCGTCATCGCCTCGACCGGCACGGCCCGCTTGATGTCGGCGACCAGGACGGCCGGCTGGTCGGCTCACTGCGGCTGGACGAACAGGGGCGACTGCGCCTGGAGCGCAACGCCTGATCCTGAGGTGGCGGTTCCGGCGCGTGCCTCAGTCGGCCCCTTCGATACGCAGCGGGGTCAGGGTCCCGGTGATCGACGCGCCGGTCTCGATCGACATCGATCCGTAGCGGAGATCGCCCTCGATGACCGCACCCGAGCGGACGTCGAGGTGCCCGTCCACGGTCACCGTGCCGGTCACATGGCCGTCAATCCGCGCCCGCTGCACGTGGATATCCCCTTCGATCCGCGCATTCGGGCTGACGAGCAGGGCCGCGTCGTCGCCCGACCCGACCACATTGCCGCGCGCCACGCCGTCGAGCCGCAGGCCACCGCCGACGTGACAGTCTCCGCGCGTACGGTCACGCACACCGATGATGCTCGTGACGTCGGCATCGCTGGCATGGCGGAAGTCGTCGGACATGGCTCGGTCGCTCCGGGTCGGTCAGGGCAGACCGTATAGATTATTAGTCCCGCGCCCCCGGCGCCACCGTGGTGCGGGCCGGGCCAGTGGGTCATACTGGGGGCCACGGCTTGGTCGCCGTGAAGGAGGTCGGCGATGATGGATAACGTCGTCAAACGGCACCTCAGGGGCGAAGGGCGCCTGTGGTCGGTCTTCTGGATCTGGGGGGTCCTCGGCAGCTGGATCCTGTTCGGGGTGTTCTACGCGGCGCTGCAGGCCATCGGCATCACGTGGACGCTGTTCTTCGCCTCAGCCGTCGTGATGTTGCCGTACACGACCTGGATCCTGACATCCGTGTGGATGTGCGCGCGCAACGTCGGCAATCCGATGTGGGGCGACGCCGCACGCTTTCTGACGTTTATCTGGGCGCTGAACGTCGGGGCGGTGGGTGGCTGGATGCTGTCGGGACTCGTGCTGAGTTGACCCGGGCCGGGCCGGCTGAACCGACCCGGCCGGCGGCCCATCAGGTACGTCGATCCTGATCCGCGGGTACCTCGTCGCTTTCAGTGGTGCCCGGGCGCTCCTGCGCGCCCGATGCCGTGGCACCGTCGGGCGCCTGCGATGTTTCGTCCCGCGGCTTCGATTCATCGGCGCCGGCCCGCTCGCCCACCGGTTGTTCAGTCGGCGTCGCATCGGGATGCTCCGCGGCCGTGGATTCGGAGGCGGATTCAGCCCTGGGCTCCGCCTCGGGCTCGGTGCCGGGCGTTGCAGGCGCCGCCTGATCGCCAGTCCCCGCCTGACGGGCGACGAGGTTGGGATCAGCCTCTTCCAGCAGTTCCCGCGCGCGCCCCTCCGAGAGCCCCAGGTTCTGCGCCGTCTGCGCGAATTGCTGGAAGAACGTGCGGTAGTCCGATGCGAGCTTGCCGAACATGCGCGCGCTCTCCTCGAAGTGGCGGTTCACCTCGGCGCGCACGGCCTCGGCCTCCTCACGGGCCGCGTCCCGCTCCTGCTCCATCGCCTCCACCCGCCGCTGACGGGGTGCGGACATGCGTCCGCCGATAAAGCCCGCCGCGAGCGCGAGTACGATCGCGATGATCGAAAGGACCCAGTATTCCGTTCCCATGGTGGACTCCCCGCGCCACGCTGGCGCTCGCCTATGGCAATCAGACCCTGCACTGTAACGGGCGTGTACGAGGCAAGGCTAATGCAATATCGGTGTGGCGTCTGCATGAGCCGTTCGCCGTGGCTCTTTCATGACCGGGCCTCATCCTTGTCGGCTGTGCCAGGATTGCCTGATATCGAAACGATGGGCGGGCGCCGATGGACCCGAAACAGCTGCAGCAGACACTCGAGCGCATCGATGGCCGCGGTTACAAGGCGTATCACGATATCGCGGGTGTGCACGGGTTTCCGCGCTTCACGCTGGCGGTCGATCACGTGCAGGCGGACCCGTTCGCGGCGCCGTCGCGGCTGCGGGCGTTCGTGCCCTGGGCCCGCGCCGGGCTGCCGGCCGCCGCCCACGCCGGCGAAGCGCGCGAACGCGCGGCCCGCGACTTCATCGCCCGGCGTTTCCGGGCCGCGGCGGCCTCGATCGAGGAGATCGGGATCGACGCCGGTGCCCAGAGCGTGCTCGAGCGCACGGCCTGTCTGTTCACGGACGACGGCGTCGAACTCCGTTTCCGCGTGCAGTTGCCGGCCAATGGCCGGCGGATCCGCGGCGAGCGCGCCCGTGAGGTACTCTGCAGATACCTCCCCGAATGCGTGCGCGCGGTGGCCGAGTATGAACACCTCGACGGCGAGGCGCTCGAGCGGCACTGCGCCGCCGTCGAGGACCAGTGCGCGCTGCGCGACCAGTTGGTCGACAACGGGCTGGTCGGCTTCGTCGGCGAGGACGCCGTGCTCCCGCGCCGCAGTGGGGTCGACGACCGGCCGCTTGCGGAGGGGATCACCTTCGCGGCGCCGCCCGAGCGACGAATCACCCTGACCGCGCCGAACGCCGGCCCGGTCAGGGGCATGGGCTTACCACGCGGCATCACGCTGATCGTGGGCGGCGGTTTCCACGGCAAGTCGACCCTGCTCACGGCCCTTGAACTCGGCGTCTACGACCACATCCCCGGTGACGGCCGCGAGCGCGTCGTGGCCGATCCCGCCGCGGTCAAGATCCGCGCCGAGGACGGCCGTCCGGTGGCCGGGGCCGATCTGTCGCCGTTCATCAACAACCTGCCCTACGGCAAGTCGACAACCGCATTCAGCACGGAACTCGCGTCCGGCTCCACGAGCCAGGCGGCGGCGCTGCAGGAGTCGCTCGAGGCCGGTGCCTCGACCCTGCTGGTCGACGAAGACACCTCGGCGACCAATTTCATGATCCGCGACGAGCGCATGCAGGCACTGGTGGCGAAGGATCACGAACCGATCACGCCGTTCGTCGACCGGATCCGTCAACTGCGCGACGAGGTGGGGGTGTCGACCCTGCTGGTTATGGGTGGCTCGGGCGATTACTTCGACTGCGCCGACACCGTCATCGAGATGAACGCGTATCGGCCTTACGACGTCACTGCACGCGCGCATGCGATCGCCGCCGAGCACGTGACCGGCCGGCGCGAGGAGCAGGCGGGTCCGCTGAGCCGGCCGGCGATCCGGCGGCTGGACCCGCACTCGGTCAGCGCCGAGACGCGTCCGGGCAAGCGGAAGATCCAGGCCCGCGGACGCGACACCCTGGTATTCGGGCGCGGCGACATCGATCTGCGCGCCGTCGAGCAGCTCGTCGATCCCTCACAACTGCGCACGATCGGCCTGCTGCTCGCGCTGATGGCGGAAGAACCCGGGCGGATCGACGACCCGCCCGCATGGATCGCCAGCCGACTCGCGTCGGGCTGGCCACGGATCTCGCGGTACCCGGACGGCGACCTCGCGCTGCCCCGCACCGCGGAGGTCATCGCCGCACTCAGTCGCCTGCGGGGCACGCGGCTCAGCCAGCACGACTGATCCAATCGGTACGCCGGCGCCCGGACTGCTATTCTGGGTCAGCGCCCTTGTTGAAGCCTCCGATGCCCCGCACCGTCGAAGCCGCCGTGCTCGTACCGCTGTTCAGCGCCCCGGACGGGGCTCTTCAGCTCCTGCTGATCCGCCGCGTCAATCGCGGTCTCCACGCGGGCGAGATCGCACTGCCCGGCGGCAAGCGCGACGCCCGTGACGCTACGCTGGCGGCCACCGCGATCCGTGAGACGGTCGAAGAGACGGGCGCCAACGCCGATGGCATCACGCTGGTCGAATCCCTGCCGCCCGTCCACACATTCTCGAGCGGTTTCCGGATCCATCCGTTTCTCGCGCACATCGAACGCCCCGCGTACTGGCGGCCGGGACCCGGCGAGGTCGAAGGGATCATCGAACTGCCGGTTGCGGACCTGCTGCACCCGCAGGCCCGGCGCCATGAACGGATCGCCGCCCACGGTCTCGCCGAGCCGGCCGAGTTTCCGTGTCTCCGCGTCGGCGACATCCGGATCTGGGGTGCGACCTGGCGCATCCTCGAGCCGCTGTTGCCGCGGCTTGCCGATCCGCCATGGTCGCCGTAAAGCCAACGCCCGGGCAGGCACCCGGGCGATGAACACTGCGTAACACGACTTACAGGACCGGTTCACCCTCCACCTGCACAATGCCGCCCATCGAACGACGGACGCACCGGCGGTCGATGGCAATCAGGCAATCCCCTCCCCCTTTGAGCCGCACACCCTGCGGCCTTTTTTTCTGCCCGTAACCGCAGCCCTCCATGAACTCCACGTAACGCTACGGACAGGACCGGTTCACTTTGACACATGCACAATGCGAAGCATCGAACGACGGCTGATCCCCCGCGCGGTCGATGGCAATCAGGTAAGCCCCCCCCCCCTGGAGCCGCACTCGCTGCGGCTCTTTTTTTGCCCGCTTCCAGCCACCCGGATGAACGCTCTGTAATCCGCCGCACAGGACCCGTAAAGGTCGCGGCATGCAGGATGCGCGTTCGTCCGGCCTCGGTTGGGCCGGGGAACTACTACACAGATCGTGGAATTCACAGGGGAAATCATATGACCAACGTCACACGGCTCAACGGCGGCATCGTGCTCGCGCTGCTGCTCGTGCTCGCGCCCGTAACAATGGTGAGCGCCGCCGACGCCGAGGGCTCCGGCCAGTCCGGAAACGCCAGCGACCAGTCCGACGCCGCCGCCTCGAACGAGCCGGTAACGGAGGCGGATCTCGAGAAATTCGCGGCCGCCTACGGGCAGCTGCAGACCGTGCGCGCCGAGTACGGGCAAAAGATGCAGCAGGCGGAAGACGAGTCGAAGCAGCAGGAACTGCGCAAGCAGGGCCAGCAGGCCATGGTCAGCGCGATCCGCGATGAAGGCCTCAAAATCGCCGAATACCGTCGCATCGGCAAGAAGCTGAACAACGACGAGGAACTGCGTTCGAAACTGCAGAGCATGATGCAGGAAAAGAACGACAACTCGGGCTGAACCGCTGACCGGATGACGCCGCGGCTGGTCGCGGCGTCATCGGCCGACCGAGCGTCGTCACGACGCGAATCGTCGCGCACGCACGCGCCTGCCGTATGACGACGCCGGGATCCCCGTTCCCGGGGCGTCGATCAGGCAATCGCCCGCCTCCCCCGCGGTTGCTGCCGGGGACTCTCCTGCCGACCCGGCTCGTGATCGTTATCGCCGCTGAAGGCGGTTTGCCCAGCACGGCGCGCCCCGTCACCCCGCGGCGCTTCGACTGACGGACACACCGGGGTCGCGCTCACGGCGGGCCAGGCGCGACACTGGCGGGCCAGGCGGATATTCCGGACACGCTATGGTGCGGACACAGGTCAGCACGGAGATCGAACGGCCGGTCGCGACGGTCTTCGAGTTCGTCGCGACCGAATTCTTCGACAACTATCCGCGCTGGTCGCCCGAGGTCCACGAGCTTGAACCACTCGACGGCGACGCGGTACAAGCGGGCACGCGGGCGCGCCAGGTCCGGGTGGACCGCGGGCGGCGCAGCGAGACCGTTTTCCGGGTCACGGACCTGGAGGCGTACCGGCGCGTGCGGTTCGAGGGCGTCGAACGGCCGGCGTTCGCCATCGAGTACGTATTCGAGCCGGTCGGCCCTGCACGCTGCCGGCTTGATTTCACGTTCGAGCTTCGGCGGCTGGAGATGTACATGCGGCCATTCGAGCGACTGATCCGGCGTGCCGTGCACGAGGGCAGCGAGCACGCGGTGGCCAACATCAAGCAGTTGATCGAACGCGAGCGCTGAAGGCCGGGCGGCCCGATGCACGGCGCATGATGAACAAGCGGTAATACCGCGGACAGGCCCCGGAAAGCACCACGCTGGACAATGAGTCACCTGCGAAACCCTTTTTGATTGACGACACGGGAGATACTCGAGGATGCGGACCCGAATTCCGATGCTCACCCCCGCCCTGGTTGGCGTGGCGCTTCTTGTCGGCGCCACGGCCCCGGCGGGCGCCGAAGACCGTGTACCCGATTTCACGCGGATCGTGGAAAACAACCGCAGCGCGGTCGTACACATCGCGACGACCCAGACCGTATCGCGCGAGTCGGGCAACATGCCCGAAGGCCTGATGGAGCGGCTGCCACCCGACAGCCCCTTCCGCGACTTCTTCGAGCGCTTCGAACGCGGGGGCCCGGAGCAGCAGCGCGAACGCAGCTCGCTGGGTTCCGGTTTCGTCGTATCCGACGACGGTTACGTGCTCACCAATGCGCACGTGGTCAACCAGGCGGACCAGATCATCGTCAAGATGGATGACCGCCAGGAATACGAGGCGGAGGTCGTGGGCGTGGACAAGCCCAGTGACGTCGCCCTGCTCAAGATCGACGCCGACGGACTCGATACCGTCGAACTCGGGGATTCCGGGCAACTCAGTGTGGGGCAATGGGTGCTGGCGATCGGCTCGCCCTTCGGCCTTGAGCACACGGCCACGCAGGGGATCGTCAGCGCGCTCAACCGCAACCTCCCCAATGATACCTATACGCCGTTCATCCAGACCGATGTGGCCGTCAACCCCGGCAATTCGGGCGGCCCGCTGTTCAACGGCGAGGGCGAGGTGATCGGTATCAACTCGCAGATCTTCAGCCGCTCGGGCGGCTACATGGGCCTGTCTTTCGCGGTACCGATCAATACGGCCATGGACGTCATGGAGCAGCTCAAGGAGCACGGCCGCGTGGAGCGTGGCTATCTGGGCGTCAACATCCAGCCCATCGACCGTGGCCTCGCCCAGTCGTTCAGCCTCGACAAGCCGATCGGGGCGCTGGTGTCCGAGACCGTACCCGACGGCCCCGCCGAACAGGCCGGCCTGAAGGCGGGCGACGTGATCCTCTCATTCGACGGCAAGCAGGTCGCCGAGGCGGCCGACCTGCCACCCATGGTGGGCCGGATACGCGCCGGCGAATCGGTCGACGTGGGGGTGCTGCGCGATGGTGAGCGCCGGACCATCGAGGTCGAGGTCGGCGCGCTGTCCGACTACGAGGACACCGACGGGCGTAGCGATAACGATGACGGCAGCCGTAGCGGCGGCGATGCGGAAGAAACGGCACTCAACGTCGCCGTGCGCGAACTGACCTCCGAAGAACGACAGGAACTCGACCTGCGCGAGCGCGGCCTGCTGGTCCAGCGCGTCGGGTCCGGTCCGGTCGCCGAGGCGGGCATCCGCCCGGGCGATATCCTCCTGCGGCTGGGCCGCCAGGAACTTTCGAGCGTCGAAGAGCTCAAGGAGACCGTGGAGTCGCTGCCAACGGAACAGCCCGTGGCGGTTCAGATCCGCCGCGGCGATAACACCCTTTTCGTGTCGCTGACGCTGCCGGCGCAGGAATAAGGCATCCTGTGGTGGTAACTGGCGGTCCGGACTCCGGACCGCCTTTTTTGCAGCCCGACCCCGGCCGGCCGCAATCGCCGCTCGGGTCGTTTCCCGGCGCAGCCCCATAACCGAGGCGGAGACCGATGCGCATTCTGGTGATTGAAGACGAAGCGGAAGTCGCGGCGTACCTCTCCAAGGGGCTGCGCGAGCACGGCTACACCGTCGAACAGGCAAGCGATGGCAAGGACGGCCTCTTCCTCGCGCTCTACGAGGAGTTCGATGCCATGATCGTCGATCGCATGCTGCCGAATGTCGACGGCCTGTCGATTATCCGCTCGGTCCGCCAGGCCAATATCTCCACCCCCGTGCTCATCCTGTCGGCGCTGGGACAGGTCGATGATCGCGTGGCCGGTCTGCACGAGGGCAGCGACGACTATCTCGTCAAGCCGTTTTCCTTCTCCGAACTGATCGCCCGGCTCGAGGCCCTGCTGCGCCGCCCGTCCCCGTCCGGCAACCAGACCCGGCTGGTCGTGGGTGAACTGGAGATGGACCTGCTGGGCCGGACGGTGCATCGGGGGCAGGACACGATCGAACTCAAGCCGCGCGAATTCTCGCTGCTCGAGTACCTGATGCGTCACGCCGGTCAGGTCGTCACGCGTACGATGCTGCTGGAGCATGTGTGGGATTATCACTTCGACCCGCAGACCAACGTGATCGACGTCCACATCAGCCGGCTGCGCCAGAAGATCGACCGCGGGTATGAACACGAGATGCTGCAGACCGTCCGCGGTGCGGGTTACACGCTGCGCGCGCCGGATTAGTCGGCGCTCCCGCCGCGCGGCACCGGGACTGAGCGTGCCTGACGCCCTTCCCCGAAACGCTACACTCGCACCCGGGCATGGAATGCGCCTTCACACCGCGCGGCCCGTCGCGGCTGGATCATGAACATGCAGATCAGACCGCTCCTCAAGAGCGCGACCTTCCGCCTCGCCGCGCTCTACACAGCGCTGTTCACCGTATCGGTGGTCGGCCTGCTCGGCTTCGTGCACTACGCCACCGCCGGCTATCTCGCGCGCCAGACGGACGCCGCCATCGCCACGGAGGTCGCGGAACTCGCCAACCGCTACCGCAACGGCGGCACGGGCGCGCTGGCACGCGAGATCAGCAACAAGTCCGCGGCCAATATCGGCGGTCAGTCCGTGTACCTGCTGACCGACAAGGAAATGAACCCGATCGCCGGCAACATCGATCGCTGGCCGGAACCGGTCGCACCGGATGCAACCGGCTGGCTCGAATTCCAGCTCGACCGCGGCAGCAACGCCGCCTACCCCGTACGCGCGCGTGCCTTCACGCTCGGCAATGGCCTGCATCTGCTGGTCGGCCGCAATGTCTTCACGGAACGCTCGTTCCAGCGCCTGATCGCCGGCGCCTCGGCATGGGGGCTGGGCATCGCGGTGGCGCTGGCGATCGGCGGTGGTTTCATCACCAGCCGGATGCTCGCGAAGCGATTGCAGCGGATCAACCAGACCGCGCACGAGGTGATGGCCGGTGAACTCCAGCAGCGGGTGCCGATCCGCGGTGCCGATGACGCCTTCGATCGCCTGAGCCTGAACCTCAATCGGATGCTGGACCAGATCCAGGACCTGATGGATGGCGTGCGCCAGGTCTCGGACAACATCGCGCATGACCTGCGGACACCGCTGACGCGGCTGCGCTGGCGCCTGGAGCGCCTGCAGGCGGGCGACGATCCCGACGGCACCCTGCTCGATCAGGCCATCGCCGACGCGGACGGCCTGCTGAACACGTTCCACGCCCTGCTGCGGATCGCAGAAGTCGAGTCGGGCAGCCGCCGGCGCTTCGGCCGCATCGACCTGAGCGATCTGATCGACGACGTCGGCGAACTCTATGAACCCGTCGCCGCCGCGCACGAGCAGACGCTGGTGGTCGAACCAGGCGAGCACATCCGTACGCTGGGCGACCGCGATCTGCTGTTCCAGGCCCTGACCAACCTCGTCGACAATGCCGTGAAATACGCCCCGTCGGGCGGCCGCATCGAACTCGCCGCCCGCGAGACCGAGGCCGGACCGGAACTCGTCGTCGCCGACAGCGGGCCGGGTGTCCCCGCGGACGAGCGCGAGAACGTCCTGGAACGCTTCGTGCGCCTGGAGACGCACCGCCGCTCACCGGGCAGCGGCCTCGGGCTCAGCCTGGTGGCTGCCGTCGCGAAACTGCACAGCGGCGATCTGCTCCTCGAAGACAATGAGCCGGGGCTGCGGGTGCGGATGACGCTGCGCACGGAGGAATCGGTCTGAGGCGCGGTCCGCCCGTCGCCCCGGCTGCGTGGCGACATGGGGGCGTGGTCCAGCATCGAAGCATGCCCCGCTTTGCCCGAGCAGCGAGTCTGCGGAATGCCCCCGACCGTTTTGAAGTGCCCCCGAAGTACCCAGTTATTTAGTTATTCCCAGTTATTCCCAGTTATTCCAGTTATTAGTTATTCGTTCTTTTGACCCCGGTTATTCCCGCGTAAGGCATGCGCTCTCTTGACCCGGGCGCGATCGGCTCCGGTACCCGAACTGGCACCGCGAACCTCGACCCACGCGACTTGAAGCGACCTTGTGAATGTGGATCATGAAAGGCACTTCGTCTCGCAATCTGCGTTACCCATAGTATTTTCTAATACCGATAGCGAGCTAACGGAGTATTTTTGGATAGGCGACCGCGATCCGGATCCGCGCGGGGGATCGCGCTCGGAGAATGGCTCGCATGCACGGGCGGTCGTGACCGTCTCAGGTAAAGGAGCACTCATGGCACGCCCCTGCGGGACTGAACTCTACGAGGCCTTCGTGACGGTGGTGGATGTCGGCGGGTTCACCGCGGCAGCCGAGCGCCTGCACTGCAGCCAAACGACCGTCAGCCAGCGCGTGCGCCGTTTCGAGGAGCTGCTGGGACGACGGCTGTTCCGGCGTTCGACGCGGGTGGTCGAGTTGACCCCCGCGGGCGAGGCGCTCCTGCCGTGTGCGCAGTATCTGCTGCGGCTGCACAAGGAGGCCGTCGACGTGGTCACCGGTGCGGAGCCCGAGGCGCTGCGCTTCGGGGTGCCGGACCGGTACGCGGAGTTCGTGATGCCGCTGGTCGTGAAGACGGCGTGGCACGACACGGGCACGGACCCCGTGGTGGCGTGCCACCGCAGCCCGGTGCTCGCCGAGATGGTGCAGCAGGGCCGGCTCGACGCGGCGATGCTGACGCGCTGTCCAGGCACGCCCGCCGGTCGGTTCGTCGCGCGCGAGCGCATGGTGTGGGCGGGCCACCCCGATTTCCGGTGGTCGGAGGACAAGCCGTTGCCGCTGGCGGTGGCACCGGAGAACTGCCCCTATCGCTGCCTCGCCCTCGGTGCCCTGGAGGAGAAGAACGTCCCCTACGCCGTCGTGCACACCGGCGAGAACGGCTGGGCGCTCGAGCAGGCGGTACAGCAGCGGCGGGCCGTGATGCCCATCCCGGCACCGCGCATCGGACAGGGGCTGCTCGATGTCGGTGCGGCGCTCGGCCTGCCGGAGCCAGGCCACGCAGACATCGAACTGCACCTCGGCGAGCTCACGGCCGAGCGGCTCGGGTCCGAGTTCGAGGAGGTGCTGGTCGACCGGCTCGCGCAGGCACTGGCCGAGACCTGAGATCGACCGTGTCCACGTGGCGGCGCCTCGACCACACCCGGCTCAGCCCGATTGCTGCAGCCCATGGGCGATGCCATTGACCGTCGACAGCAGCGAGCGGAACAGCGCGTCGTCCTCGCGCCCGCCCGCTCGCCAGCGCGCGAGCAGATCCACCTGGACGAGGCTCATCGGGTCCATGTACGGGTTGCGCAGGCCGATCGAGCGCTTCAGCGCGGGCTCGTCGTCCAGCAGTTGCCGATTGCCCTTGAGGCGCAGGATGAGATCGACGCTGCGGTCGTATTCGGCCTGGATCAGGTCGAACACCGGCCGGCTGTGCTCGGGGGCGAGTTCGGCGTACCAGGCGCCGATGCCAAGGTCGACCTTAGCCAGCACCATCTCGGTGTCGTTGACCACGTTCGCCAGGAACGGCCAGTCCGAGAGCATCTCCGCGACGGCCTCTTCACCCCATTGATCGATCGCCGCCTGTAGGCCGGAGCCGAGGCCGAACCAGCCCGGCAGGACCTGACGGCTCTGCGTCCAGGCGAACACCCAGGGGATGGCCCGCAGGTTCTCGATGCGCTGGTCGGCCTTGCGCGCCGAGGGCCGCGAGCCGATCGCCATACGCTCGATCACGTCGATGGGCGTTGCGTGACGGAAGTATTCCAGGAAACGATCGTCCTCGTAGACGAGACCGCGGTAGGCGGCGCGGCTGGCGCGGGCGATCCCGCTCATCATGCGCGCCCATTCGTCCTCGCGCGGGTCGAGCGGCTGCGGTGCGCCGGTCGCCTGGAGGACCGGCGCCAGGCTGGTCTCCAGCGTCCGCATGGCGGTGGAGCGCACACCGTACTTGGTGTGGATGACCTCGCCCTGCTCCGTCACGCGCAGGCGCCCGCGCACCGAGCCGCGGGGCGCGGAGCGGATCGCGCGGTGGATGCGCCCGCCGCCGCGGCTGGTGGTGCCGCCGCGGCCGTGGAAGAAGGTCAGGTCAACGCCGAAGCGGTCGGCCACGCCGACGAGATCCGCCTGGGCGCACTGCAGGGCCCAGCGCGAGGCGACCAGGCCGCCGTCCTTGCTGGAGTCGGAGTAACCGACCATGACGACCTGGCGGTCGCCGCGCGCGGCAAGGTGGTCGCGGTAATTCGGGTCGTTGAGCATCTGCTCCATGATCTGCGGCCCGGCCTCGAGGTCGCCGACCGTCTCGAAAAGCGGCGCGACGTCGAGGTCGACGCGGCCATCCGGCGTGGTCAGTCCGGCCCAGCGCGCGAGCAGCAGCAGCGTGAGCAGGTCGTCCCGCCCCTGGGTCATGCTGATGATGTA
>CAJXKK010000013.1 GCA_913055615.1 uncultured Ectothiorhodospiraceae bacterium | reverse complement strand
GCATGGCTGAGGGCCGGCGCAACGGTGCGACCCTGCCGGTCACCGCGCTGGTGGATCAGTTCTACGGCCAGGTCCAGACGAGAGGGGGCGGGCGAAACGACACGTCAAGCCTGATTCGGCTGCTTTCGCAGCCCTGATCTGTTGACTTATGCACACGGCGTGTGCCGTGGCCGTTCGATCACGCGCAGGCCGCGACCGCTCACGCGCCGTTTCATAAGTTGCTGTTTTTCGAGTCTTTAATGGAGTGACCAAAATGTAACCAGCGCCCACCGGATCGCCGCGGGATGCCGGGACAAGGCAACAGCACCCGGACTTTCCACATGGTTATCCACAGGTTCTGGGGGTAACCGGCGATAACCGCGTCGTGACAACCACTTACGAATTTTCAGGAGCCTCCGAGGCCGGGATCGTGGGCGGAATCGCGAGCGCGAGCGACCGTGGCGCCCTGAATCGTCGTGCACAACCGGTATCGGTTCCGGATAGATGCGCTTTCTGTCAACCTGGATACTCGATTTATCAACATGATTGAACAGGCGGGTCGCGGAATGCGAGCATCGCTGAAACATGTCAAGCCCTTTCAGCAACTTGCTGTTTTTAAAGGATATAAACAACTGTTCAGAGTTTGGCCAGCGCCCACGGGCTGGCCGCTGGAGGCCGGCTCGCGGCCATCTCCCCCAGATTATTCACAGACTTATCCACAGGTTCTGGGGATAACCGCCGTAAATGCCCATGTAACAAAGGGTTAGCACGCCGGTTACAAATCCACGGCGGATGACGGAACAGCCGCTGGGTGGTGTGCCGCAGTTCCGACGGAAATCGAGGCCCGAAATATTTCTCTCGCGGATTGCGTGTCAAGCCCTTGACTCAAGTTATGCACAATGCATCAGACGTTTTGCCGGATTCCGGTTACTCTACAAGCGGTAACATCACGACGTGCATAAACGATTGTTTTTGCAGTAAAAAATTATATGAACAGAAAATGACCAAAGCGGGTCCGGGCGCAGCAAGAGGCCGCGTGGCGGCGCATTCCCCCATACTGTCCACATAGTTATCCACAGGTTCTGGGGATAAAACGCTTTCTCCTTTGAACACGGGCACTTGGCGCCAACCGTTACAGTGACCGCCGTCGACGCCCGGCGCGCGCTCGGCGATAATGCCCTGCTTTGGCCGCCCGGCCACGAACCAATCCTGTCAGTGAGCCCATCCGTGACCGCATTCAAAGGCTTCAGCTTCGAAGAACTGCAGACCCCCACCGGCCTGGCCCGGCTCGACGCGCGCTTCCGCGAACGCCTCGCGGCGTCCGACGCGGCACTGGTCGAGCGCCTGGACACCCTGCGGGGTGGGGAGGCACTCGGGCCGCGCGATCACTCCGCACTGCTGCTCGAACTCGCGCCGCACGTCGAACGCTTCATCACCGAACTGTTCGGCATCGACGCGAGCGTCGAGGCCCTGCAGGCGGAGATTGGCGGTCACGATCCGGTCCTGCGCTTCAAGAACGAGTACGTTCTGCGCCGCACCCGCAAGATCCGTGAGCTGCCGGACGAAGACTTCGACCGCGCCGACGCCTGGCTGGAGCACCAGCTGGAAGCCGATTACAGCGATCGCGAGGCGGCCATCGCCGCCTTCGCCAACGGCCTGCTGATCGACCCCGAGCGCAATGCCGATACGATCCACCGCGTTGCCGAGTGGTGCGCGCTCGCGCAGCGCACGGAAGCGGGCGCACGCGCCGTCGCCGGCTGGACCGCCTTCAAGCTGCCGCGGAAGGTCGATCACACGGCACTGGTGCCGCTGGTCGCCGCCGATGGGGGCGAGGCCGATGCCCTCAACGCCAGTCCCGACCGCCTGCGCCGCCGCGACGGTTTCCAGCTCACCGATCGCCGTATGGACACCCGCCACATCCAGGGCGAGGTCAACTACTGCATCTACTGCCACGAGCACAACGGCGACTTCTGCTCCAAGGGCTTCCCGGAGAAGAAGAAGCAGCCCGAACTCGGCCTCAAGGTCGATCCGCTCGGCAATAAACTGACCGGCTGCCCGCTCGAGGAGAAGATCTCCGAGATGCACGTCTGCCGGCGCGACGCCATGCCCGTCGCCGCGCTGGCGATGGCGATGATCGACAACCCGATGATCCCGGCGACCGGCCACCGCATCTGCAACGACTGCATGAAGGCCTGCATCTACCAGAAGCAGGATCCCGTGGACATCCCGCAGATCGAGACCGGCACGCTCACCGACGTGCTGCGCCTGCCCTGGGGTGTGGAGGTCTACCACCTGCTGGCGCGCTGGAACCCGCTGCGCGCCGAGCAGTACGTCCAGCAGCCCGACAACGGCCGACGCGTGATGGTCGCCGGCATGGGCCCGTCCGGTTTCACCATGGCGCACCACCTGACCATGGCCGGCTGCGCCGTGCTCGGCATCGACGGCCTGAAGATCGAGCCGCTGCCCGAAGAACTGCTCAACGCGCCCGTGCGCGACTGGGACGCGCTCGAAGAGCCGCTGGACGAGCGCATCCTGCTCGGCTTCGGCGGCGTCGCCGAGTACGGCATCACCGTGCGCTGGGACAAGAACTTCCTCAAGCTGATCTACCTCACCCTCGCGCGCCGCCACAGCTTCGCCGTGCGCGGCGGCGTGCGCCTCGGCGGCACCGTGACCATCGAGGACGCCTGGCAACTCGGCTTTGATCACGTGAGTGTGGCCACCGGCACCGGCCTGCCGCGCGTCGTCTCCATCGGCAACAGCCTCGCGCGCGGCATGCGCCAGGCCAGCGACTTCCTCATGGCGTTGCAGCTCACCGGCGCCGGCAAGGACTCGAGCATCGCCAACCTGCAGGTGCGGCTGCCGGCGGTCGTGGTGGGCGGTGGCCTCACCGGCGTCGATACCGCCACCGAGGTGCAGGCCTACTACATCAAGCAGGTCGAGAAGACGCTCTGGCGTTACGAGTCGCTGGTGGCCGAGCGCGGCGAGGATGCCGTGCTCAGCGCCCTCGGCGACGAAGACCGCGGGATCCTCGCGGAATTCCTGGAACACGGCCGGGCCGTGCGCGACGAACGCGCCCGCGCCGCCGCCGTCGGCGAGACCGCCGACTTCACGCCGCTGCTGCAGGCCTGGGGCGGGGTAACCATCGCCTACCGCAAGGGCCTGAACGACTCGCCCGCGTACACGCGCAACCACGAGGAAGTGGCCAAGGCGACGGAGGAGGGTATCCGCTACGCCGAGGGCCTGGATCCGCTGCACTGCGAACTCGACGACTACGGCCACGTGCGCACGCTCATCTGCCGGCGCATGCGCAACCAGGGCGGGCGCTGGCTCTCCGGCCCCGAGGAGGTCCACCTGCCGGCCCGTGCCGTGTTCGTCGCCGCTGGCACCGTGCCCAACACCATCTACGAGCGCGAATACCCCGGCACCTTCGCCCTCAACGGCGACTTCTTCGAATCCCACGTCGAGCACCACGACCGCCTGCAGCCCGTCGCCCAGGCCGAGCACGCGAAATCGCACGAGTTCGGCCCGTTCACCTCGTACGACAAAGGCGGCCACAAGGTCAGCTTCATCGGCGACACCCACCCCGCGTTCCACGGCAGCGTGGTCAAGGCGATCGCCTCGTCCATGCGCACTTACCCGGGGATTCTGGACGCGCTCGGCAGCGCGCCCCGCGCCGAAGACGATCAACGCGACAGCGAAGCGTTCCTCAACGGAGTCGCCGATCGGTTCCAGGCGACGGTCGTGTCGGTCAACACCAGCGACACCGCCATGGCCGAAGTCTGGGTGCGCGCCCCCATGGCCGCGCGCAACTTCCGCCCCGGTCAGTTCTACCGCCTGCAGACCTTCGAGTCGCTGTCGCCGGTGGTCGAAGCCACGCGCCTGCAGGTGCCGCTGCTGACCGTCTCCGGCACGGGGGTGAAGGACGACATGATCCGCCTCATGGTCCTGCAGTTCGGCGCCGGCCCGCGCCTCGTCGGCCGCCTCCAGCCCGGCGACCCGATCGTGCTCATGGGCCCGACCGGCAAACCCACGGAGATCCCCGACAACGAGACCGTCATGGTCATCGCCGGGCGCTGGGGCGCCGCCGCCATGCTCGACATCGGCCACGCCCTGCGCGAAGGCGGCAACCGCGTCCTCTACATCGCCGCCTTCGGCAACGCCGGCGACGTCGATCTGCAGAGCGAACTCGAAAACGGCGCCGACCAGATCGTCTGGGCCACCGCGAGCGAACCGACCATCGAGGCCAGACGCGAACAGGACCGCAGCGTCGTCGCCACCGACATGGTCGACCTCGTACAACAATACGGCGACGGCGAGATCGCCGGCGACCACACCATCGACCTGCAACAGGTCGACCGAATCCTGGTCATGGGCGGCACCGGTCTTCTCAGGGGCTTCCAGGGCGCACTCACCGAAGGCGCACTCACGGATTACTTCCGCCCCGGCATCCACGCCATGGGCACCGCCGGCAGCCCGATGCAGTGCATGCTCAAGGGTGTCTGCGCCCAGTGCCTGCAATGGCAGAAGGACCCGGAGACCGGCGAGCGCACCAGACCCGTCTTCTCCTGCGCCGAACAGGACCAGCCGCTGGCGTGGATCGACCTCGACAACCTCCAGGCACGGCAGCAGCAGAATCGGCTGCCTGATCGGCTGACTTCGATGTGGCTGGATTACGTGCTGGAGCGGGAGGGGAACCCGCCCGAGGAGGCGCGAGCCGGGTAAGCCGGTCCGCGTGTGCCGGGCTCAAGCGTCCCGCCGCCGGATGCCGTGATCATTCTTCAGTCGGCCGGTCGGTTGTAATCAGAGGTTCCCCAGGGGCAGCGCACGAGAGAGCGATCGCGGCCCTCCTGAAGCGAATCGATACGTAAACAATAACGATGAATCGGAGGGGGGAGGATGTGGCGGTCACTTGTGGTCATGGGGATGGTGGCGGTGTTGAGTGCCTGTGCAGACCAGTAAATAATGATCCACATTGCCCTGCATTTCACCGTCCCGCTGCTGGTCGCGCTCGCGTTCTACCGTAGCCACTGGCGCAACGCGACAGTGATCATGGTGGTTACCATGATCGTCGATGTCGATCACCTGCTGGCTGATCCGATCTACGATCCGGATCGGTGCTCCATCGGCTTTCATCCACTGCATACCGCGCCCGCGATTGTGATCTACGCGGTTCTGTTCGTTCTTCCGCTGATCGTGGTGCGGGAGAACGACAGTAAGAGTGTACGGTCAGCCGTGCGTGTGCTGCACCTGGTGGGCCTCGGGCTGCTGATCCACATGGCCCTCGACTGGATCGACTGCAGATAAATGGATGATCGGGATGGATGATCGGGATCAGAGTGAAGACTCATTCACGGGACCGTGCCAGTACCTACTCCGACCCAACATATCCCGTCTTGGGTAGCGGGTCGCGCTCGATGGTGCGGTGGCCGAGCACCTGGAGTACCCGGGGCGAAATGGGACCCGGCCTGTGTTTCCGGAGAGGGCGGGGGGCGCCGCAAATGGTTTGTGCCCGGCAGACAACGTAGGATAATCCGGTGGACATGATTGATCTCAGGTCGGATACCGTCACGCAACCCACCGACGCCATGCGCAAGGCCATGGCGGAGGCCGAGGTAGGCGATGACGTATTCGGCGATGACCCGACGGTCAATCGGCTCCAGGACCGCGTGGCGCAGATGCTCGGCACCGAGGCGGCGCTGTTTGTGCCGAGCGGGACGCAGGGCAACCTGGTCTCGCTGCTGACCCACTGCGGACGCGGCGACGAGTACATCGTCGGCCAGCAGGCGCACACCTACCGATTCGAAGCCGGGGGCGCGGCGGTTCTCGGCGGCATCCAGCCGCAACCATTAGAGTTCGAGCCGGATGGGAGCCTCGATCTCGACCGGGTCGCCGCCGCCATCAAGCCGCGGGATCCGCATTTCGCGCGCACGCGGATCGTGTGTCTCGAGAACACCCATCACGGCCGGCCCCTGCCCATGGAGTACCTCGGGCACTACGGGGCGTTGTGCAGGGATCACGGCCTGGGCCGCCACCTGGACGGGGCGCGCGTATTCAACGCCGCGGTCGCGTGTGGCGTGCCCGTGTCCGCGATCACCCGTCACTTCGATACGGTGTCGTTGTGCCTGTCCAAAGGCCTCGGCGCGCCCGTGGGTTCGGTGGTCTGCGGGCCACGCGGGTTCGTCGAAGAGGCGGTTCGCTGGCGCAAGGTCACCGGCGGCGGGATGCGCCAGGCCGGCGTCATCGCGGCGGCCGGCCTGGTAGCCCTGGACGAACACGTGGAACGGCTTGCCGACGACCACGCCAATGCCGAGCGACTGGCCGAGGGCCTTGCGACGATCGGCGAAGTGGAGCTCCTGGACCAGCAGACCAACATGGTCTTTGTCCGGCTACCCAAGGCTTGCGGCAGTGCGCTCGGGCGTCATCTTGCCGACCGGGGCATCCGCATCCTCGACAGTAATCCATTGCGCCTGGTCACTCACCTGGACGTCAGCCGCGACGATGTCGAAACCACGATCGAGGCATTCGAGGCATTCTTCCGGTGAGTACGGGTCAAAGAGCAACCGAATGGCCAAGCTGCTGCACCTCATCATGCGCGTTCGATCTCGGGTTGTCGCCCCGGCAGTTCATGTCGGAACACAATCCGATGTTCGGGCGTGCAGACGATATCCTGCGTGATTACATAACGCGCGTGCCCTGCTTCTCACCGCACGACTACCGGATCGTCTGTATCAACAACTCGTGTGCATCCGGGTCGGACGCGCGGCCTGTGTGGCAGGGCGTTCTGCACGCTGCCGCGATTCCGGAACCGAATGGGTCGGCATCCCGTGTGATCAACTCCACGATGATCGCCTCGGTGCCGGCCGGCACAGCCGATACCGTCGATCCGGCGGCTGTCGCCCATGTGCCAGGTCCCCTGGTCCAGCCCGGGGACGCCTTTGCCGCCGGTCAGCTCGACGTTTCTCATCGCAACTCCTGATTCCCGACCGATGCGCGGCTGGCGCCGCTCAAGGAGGGGTATCGGCTGTGAAATCACCTTCGCCCCGATGTTCCAGATAGAGTGTGAGCGCCATATGGGGCACGGTGAGTGCGGCCAGTCCGATGAACACGACACGCAGCAGCGCCTCGTCGATTGCGGCATTCGCGCCGATCGCATACCACAGAATTGCCGCCAGCAAGAGGGTCACGATCGTGTAGGCGATCGCGATCATCGCCGCGAGGCGCCGCTCGCCTGCCTCGCCGGCGGTTACGTGGTGGCGCAGGTGGCGGCTGCTGTGCAGCAGACAGAAATAGACGGCGAAATAAGCGAGCGGCGGCAAGGCGAAGGCAAGCAAGGCGATCGTTGCAAGCTCCAGCCCCACCCGTGGCGCCCTGCGTATCGCGGCCACGGTGGCTAGCGCATAGCCGCCGATGACTGCCGGACCGGCCCATGCCATGGCCGCCGTGATCGACTGCCCGCCGCTGCCGGCGAGCACGCTGAAGACTTCGTTGACCCTGGCCTCGTGGAAGACCGCGGGCAGTGCGATCAGGCCGATGCCGGCGACGAGGCGCCAGCCCACGTCAAGGGTGTCGCGCCAGTCGGCGCTGAAGTGCCAGGTGGCGTAGGCGAGGAAGAGTGCCAGCGCAAGCGCGGGGAATGTCCACCACAGTAGCGCCAGGGCGCAGGCCAGCAGCAGGTAGGCGAGATTGAACACCACAAAATCCGGCGCGTGCCGCCAGACTCCGGCACGGTAGGCGATCCACGGGTCTAGCGCGCCGTGCGGCAGGCCCGCAAACGCCACGCCGGTTGCCAGAATGCCGATCCAGAATGTCCTGCTCGCCAGCTCGCTGGCGATCGGCGCAACCGCCAATGCCAGCACGGAACCGGACAGGAACAGCCAGGTCTCGACTGGCCAGCCCGGAAGCAGCCGGGCGCGCGTGTTCATTCCCGGCCTCCCCTCGGTTTCATCACTGCGCGCAGGAACGGACCTGGCGGCAGGCTTGCCGCCACCTTCAGGTAATCCCGCGGGCGCGCGCCATCAGTCATGAAGCGTACGAACGCGGCTGCGTCCAGGCCCCCTGCAACCCCGAGGAAGAAGTCGGCCGCCCGCTCCGGGTTGGATCGCACGGCTTGCAGGAATACGCGATCCATAACGCGTCGAACCAACGGTTCGGGCGGATGACCGAGTGGACGGCCGGTGCGCTCCAGGTGCTCCGCGCAGGAGTGGGCCCACTCCTGAATCCGCATGAAGCCATAGCCGCTCGCCGCCCTCAGGCCCCCACCGGCGATGCCGGCACGCACGATACCCGCGGTTTCCGGTGCGCTGTCGGTGACAAGCCCCATGGGCAGAACGCCCCGTTCCGTGCGCTCGCGCGGGGCGCCGCGCCAGCCACGCGCGTCCAGCAATGCCTCGGTATCGGCCGTCAGACGCGCGGGCGCGACCGGTTCGGGAGCGAATCGGGTCGACTCCACGAGAACGCGTTCGCGCGTCAGTGGCAGGACATAACTGAAAACGAAGCCGAGGTCATCCGCACGCATATCGGTCATCAGCTCGATACGGTACGGGTCCGGCGCCGTGGCCGGAGATGGCCGCACCTCATGTCCCTCGAAACATTGATACAGAAGCGCTTGTGCGGAGGCGCCCGGCGGTCGCGTATCGATTACCCAGCGGGCGCTGAGCATGCCGGCGCTCGTCTGCACTGCCACGCCATCGCCAGAGCGATGCACGGCGCCCGCCCGGGTGCCTTGCCGGAGTTCGATGTTCGGATCCGCGGTGATCCACGCGCCGGCCTCGGCGTAGAAGTCCCGGGCCCGCAGGTATTGATAGGGTGCGTGTTCGCACCGGTGGTGGATCGGTGAGCGGCCGGCAGCGCCGAATAGCCATTCAGGCCATTGCCGTGTTGTCCGCCGTGCAAGCCCATGGTCGGGAGAGGCCCAGAAGCACCAGCTGCGGTCGTCGCCGTACTCGGTGCGCGGCTCGATGATGACCACCCGGCGGCGACTCCCGCGCCGGGCGAGCTGCATACCCAGTGACAGTCCCGAGCAGCCGCCGCCGAGGATGACCCCTTCGATATCGACGTCGGTTGTCATCAACGCTGCGCCCGCTTGTCCACCCCGTAGCATCCCGCCAGACACTGGTGCAGGGCCGGATCATGCATCGGCCGTCTCCGACTGCCCGTGCGGGGAGCCGCGAGTGCGCCGGCGGCGAGTACAAGTTTGCGCCCGTGACCGACGATCGCGCGCTCTCGCCAGCTGCAGTAATCGTTGGCGGCGACCCGGCCGCCGATCGCGCGATAAACCCTTGCGGCGACGCGGATTGCAGGGCGGGCGCGCGGCGGAATGTAGGAAAGACCCGCCTCACCGCTGGCATAGTAGGATTCGGCGAGCTGGATGCTGCGTGCTATGGCGCTGCGCAACAGCGGCCGCAGTGCCTCATCCGGATCCTGGATCAGCGCGGCATCGGCGCCATCCACCCAGCTCGCTGGCAGGTAGCGCCGACCCGCACGCGCATCCTCGCCGACGTCCCGGGCGATATTGGTCAACTGCATGGCGATCCCCAGGTCGACCGCGTGCGGCACGGCGGCGGGATCGCTGACGTCGAGTACGTGGCACATCATGGCACCGACCGTTCCGGCGACGGAGTGCGCGTAGCGCAGAAGATCGGATTCGTCGGCGATGGTGACACCCGCGAGGTCGTCGCACGCGCCGTCGATCAGCGCCAGTGCCGGCGCCAGCGGCATGTCGGTCTCTTCGGCAAGCTCGAGGAAGTCCGCCGATATCGCGTTGCGCGGACTGTACTCGGCGATGCCGCGGCGCACTTCGGCCAACTGCGCGGCGGCGTCCGCGGGTACACGCGCGTTGTCCGCGAGGTCGTCCACATGCCGGCAGAAGGAATACAGGCGTGCCGCCCGACTTGCATGGCGTCGCCCCATCAGCTGGCTGGCGAAGTGGAATGAACGACCGTGGTTGCGGAGCGTTGCACGCGCCGCACGGTCGTCGCGCGGGTTCCGCAGCCGGCAGTCATTCTCGCGCGCCAGGACGGTCATGCTGCGGTCCTCGTCGATGGAGGCGGCGATGCGTCAAGCAGGCGTTCGACCACCTTGGCCGAGCTCAGCACCCCCGGCAGCCCGGCGCCCGGATGGCTGCCCGCGCCAACCAGATGCAGATGTGCCGGTCCCTCGGCCCGGTTGTGGAAGCGGAACCACGCCGACTGGCGAAACAGCGGCGCCATCGAAAAACCGGATCCGGTGTGCGCCAGATAGCGTTCGGCGAAGTCTGGCGGTGCCATGTAAAAATCGGCGCGGATGTGATCCTGCAATCCGGGCAGGATCGTGCGCCCGAGGGCCATTACGATCCGATCGCGCAGCCTTGGACCCTCGACCGCCCAGTCTATGGGCGTCTCCATGTTCGGCACTGGGACAAGGGCGTAGAAACTGTCGTGCCCGGCGGGGGCAAAATCGGGATCGGTCGCCGTGGGCCTATGCAGATAGATGGAGAAATCCTCGGCGAGGACGCCGTTGTGGAAGATATCGTCCAGCAGTCCACGATACCGTGGCCCCATCCATATCGTATGGTGGGCGATACCCGGATAGCTGCGTGCGGTGCCGAAGAACAGGACGAAAAGCCCCATCGATGCTTTGCCGTACCGGCTCTTCAGGCGCGCCGACCAGCGACTCGTATTCGCCGGCAGCAATCGGGTGTAAAGGTGGAATGGATCGACGTCCGCCACGACGTGATCAGCGCCCATGTGCGTCCCTGCCGAGGTGGTAATGCCGCTGACGGCGTTGTTGCGTACATCGATTGCTCCGACCGTGGTATCCGTGTGGATTTCTATTCCGACTTCCCGCATCAATCGGGTCAGTCCATCCACCAGGGCCCCCGTTCCGCCCATGACGAAGTGAACGCCGTGCGCGCGCTCAAGGTAGTGAATCAGGCCATAGATACTGGTCGTATCGAAGGGGTTACCGCCAAGCAGCAGCGGCTGGATGGAAAACGCCTGGCGCAGCTTGGGGCTTTGCAGACGGCGTTCAACCATCCGCCATACGCTGCGGTCGGCGCGCAGACGCGCCAGAGCCGGCAGTTGACGCAGCATGAAACCGAATCGGTGGAATGGCTGGTCGCCCAGTCCGCTGAAACCGACTTCGTAAAGACGGCGCGAGTCCTCGACCAGTCGCTGGTAACCCTCGACGTCGCGTGGCTCGATCCGCTCGATCGCCCGCAGCGTGTCGTCAATCGTGCCGCCGTAATCGAACTCGGTGCCGTCGTCGAAGTAAAACCGGTACCACGGGGCCAGCGGCACAAGGGTCGCGTAGTCATCGAGTTCACGTCCGAAAAGTGCGAACAGCTCGCGCAGCAGGAAGGGCGCGGTGATCACGGTTGGCCCGGCGTCGTGTCGATAACCGCCGTGCTCGAACACCTGCGCCCGCCCCCCGAGTCGCTTGCAGCGATCGACCAGTGCGACATCGTGCCCGCGCGCCCGGAGGCGCAGTGCGGCCGCGATCCCGCCAAATCCACCTCCGATCACTACAGAGCGGGTCATGCCGGTACCCCGGTCGTCGACGCGTTGACCGCGCGGCGCAGGCTCCGCGCCCGTTGACCGACAAGCGTACCGCTGGCCGCCGGCAGGTTGCAGGACGTGGCCAGGCTGTCATCGAAGCATGTAATCGCCAGCGCCGTCGCGGCCGCCGCCGGGTCGGGTTCGCCCCCGGCGGCCAGCACAGTCAAGATGTTGAGCTGTTCCCGCAGGCAGTCGTCATGCCTGTCCGCAAGATCGTCGACGATCTGGTATCCGATAGCGAAAGCCTCGGCCGCCGCGGCGGCCATGGCGAGTGCATCGCGCCGACCGACCGCCAGCAGTGAAAGCTCCAGGGGCAGGGCAAGCAGGCCCCCGGACTTCGCGCCGGCTATGGAGAAGTAGGTGTTGATATCGGACATCCCGGGCGCAGCGCGCAGGTCAGCGGTCTGGCCGTCGATTGCCGTCGCTACGCGGCTATGGGCGTGGACCAGCAGCTCGGCCGTATTCGCATGCGCCCCGGCCAGGGCCGCGTAGGCAGCGGAGAGGAACAGGTCGCCCACGCAGATGCCGACGCAACTGCCGTACTCTGCCCAGATGGCCCGTCGGTCGCGCCGCTCGGTGTCGCCATCCTGGATGTCATCGTGGACAAGCGATGCGTTGTGCAGCAATTCGCTCGCACTGGCGATGGCAACGCGCCGATCCGGCGGGAGGCCCAGACGGCGGCCCGCGTCCAGAGCGAGACGAGCCCGGAACCGTTGGCCCCCGGCGGCGAGGTGATCGCGAACCGCCGCCGCCGTGACCGTCGGCCCGGTCGTTTCACAGAGCTCGGTCATGTGCGCCTCGACGCGCGCAATCTCGCGATCCATCAAAGCATCCGGATCCAATTTCGCCCCCGTAACAGCCCAAGGACCATCCACCTGCTCCTTCGTGGGCCGATAACGATTGACGGTTCCGTGCACCCCGTTTTGCCGTTGTGGTCGTCGGGCAAGCGACGGCGACAACGGCAAAACGGGGCCGGGGCGACCGGCACGCGAACCGGTCGCCCCCAGTCCCATCAGTGACCGGCCTCGGACTTGCGGACAGCGATCGTGAAGATCAGCAGACCGAATCCGGCCTTGGCGAAGATATCGGCCAGCGTATACCCCACTTCGATCGTCGCCTTCGCGGTGCCACCGTCCATTGGCAGAACGAAAGGCGCGAAGTAAACGATCGGGTAGAAGAACCAGACCACGACCGTCAACGAGCGGGCCGCACTGACCAGATGCCGCACGTTGGCGGGCTGCCGAGCTATGGCGTCGGAGAGTCCGGAGAAGAGGCTGTAAACGATGTAGAGGAATGGGATCATTGACAGCACGCCCCACAAGAGCCGGCTGCCGCCGATCCCTTCACTGACCTCGCCGGGATAGCCGAGGAGGATCATCAATGCAGCGGCGCCGCCCAGCGTTACACTGCGGCGAACGGTCTCCGACTGCGACAACCGCATCACGAGGATCAATTCGATCAGAAGCAGCGGTACGGTCAGGAGCCAGTCGACGTATCGGTAGGCCTCGTTGAAGGCGACACCGGTCAGTTCTACCGCCCCGTCGGATACTTCGTAGGCGCTCTGCCAGCTCTCGAAAATGCGAAAGTAATGGTAGAACGCAATGAACGTAACGAGACCGGTTATCACGATCGCCGTGCGGTATTCCTGCGACACGCGCGCCAGTCCGAACCAAAAGAAAAGAGTGGCGGCCGCAAAGGTTGCGATGCCAAAGGAAAAAGCGTTGTATATAAGGTCATATTGGCCGACGGTGGAAACTGTCAATCCATCCATTTTATTCCCCTTCGCGGAAGGTCATTTTCGGTTGCTGGTGCTGCCCATTCAGCCAGCTGGTCAACGATGCGGCTGCGCGTGGCATTTCACACTCGGCCGTATGGACATGAGATGGCCACTCCAGTCCGCATTCATCCCCGCCTCAAAGCCGGCGCTCTTGGGCCCGTAAATGAACGTTTTGAACGCTCTTCTGGCGTTTCGCTTGCTGGTAAGGTACGGATTCAACGTGGTGGGCGGTCGCCGAGGAATCCACTCCCCCGCTCGATGCCTGTCGGCTGTTTGCGGCGGTGAGCGTGTGCATCCGCGCCGTCTCCAATACGGATGGTGTCCACTCGACGGCGACGGCGACGGCGACGGCGACGGCGACCGCGATGGCGGCCACCCTCTGGTTAACCGGGGAGTGGACTGGCATATTCCCGGGCGTACGCCCGGGTCCTGGTGAATCCGGGGTTCGGGAAATCGACGCCGTGGTGGCGTTGCAACCGCTGGCGCGCTCGGCTCGAACTGGCGATTGTGAGGTGCATGCATTGATCAAGGGCCGCTCCAGTGTAGAGATCGCGCGCCCCGTGGAAACGGTGTACGACTTCGTGGTGGTGCGGTTTTTCGAGAACTACCCGCGCTGGTCACCCGAGGTGCGTGAACTGCGGGCGATCAGTGACGGGCCCGTTCGCCTGGGCACGCGCGGGCGTCAGGTCCGCGTCGACCATGGCCGGCGCAGCGAGACGACGTTCGAGGTGACGCGCCTCGAACCGGAGCGGGCCGTGGACTTCGATGGCGACCGCCAGGCGCGCTTCGCGATCCGCTACCGTTTCGAGGCGAATGGGGCACAATCATCCACGCTGCACCTGGAGTTCGAGCTCAAGCAGCTCGACCTGTTCATGCGTCCTTTTGAGAAACTGATCCGGCACGCCATCCAGGAAGGCACCGACAAAACCGTGCGCGACATCAAGGGCTTGATCGAGCGCGAAAACTGACCTGACGGGCGAGGGCGAGTATGGATTTCACGGTAGAGAAGGACGAAGGTCCGATCCCGTTCGTGCTGGCGCAGATACTGGATGCCTGCGTCACGGGTATCACGGTGTCGGATCCTGATCAGGCGGACAACCCGATCGTCTACGCGAATGCCGCCTTCGAGCGGGTTACCGGCTATTCGCACGCGGAAATCATCGGGCGCAACTGTCGATTCCTTCACGGCGATGACCGGGATCAGACCGGCCTTGACGATATCCGTCGAGCGATCGCGGCACAAAGCGAGGCGACGGTCACGCTGCGTAACTATCGCCGCAACGGCGAGCTTTTCTGGAACCGGTTTACGATAAAGCCGCTGACCGATCGCAACGGTGGGCTGATCTACTTCCTCGGGGTGCAGTACGACGTCACCAGGGAAGTCGAGGCACGGAAGGAGGTCGAGCGCCTCCAGCGGCTGCTGGCGGACCAGCGGGGCGTCTGACAGGGCCAACGGCAGGGTCTGCAGCGCCCAAAGGCTTTTGTGGTGGTGGCGCGAAGCCAATGGGCATAGGCGCCGTTGCCGGCTTCGGACTCTGGAAGCCCGACCTGCATTGTCTTACGTCCCCACCACCCGCTGGCGGGTTTTGATCCGGGCCTCACTGGATATCGCTGCTCGATATCAAGCCCGGACGGTCCTGCGTTGGCAGCAGTGCCGTGGCAGGGTCAGACAATCGGCAATGGGCCGCTGGCTTTGGGTGGCGGGAACATGTGATCCAGCTCGGCGAGCTGTTCCCGGTCGAGCGTAATCTCGGCCGCGGCGCGGTTCTCGGTCTGCCGGTCCGGATCGCTCGTCTTCGGAATGGCGATGACTTCGGCGCGCGCCTGCAGCCACGCGAGTGCGGCCTGCGCGGGGGTGATCCCGGTGCGTCCGGCGAAGTCGCGAAGGGCGCGCTGTTTCAGCAGACGGCCCTGGCCGAGCGGGCAATAGGCCATGGCGGGGATCCCGTACTCCCGCATCCACGGCAGCGGGTCGCGCTCGATGGCGCGCTCGCCGAGGTGGTACAGGAGCTGGTTGGCGCTGCAGGCGTCGCCGCCCGGCACCCGCCAGAGGTCGGCCAGGTCGGTCGCGTCGAAGTTGCTCACACCCCAGTAGCGGATCAGTCCCTCGCGCTGCAGGTCCTCGAAGCCGGCCACCGCCTCGGCGAGATCGGCGCCGCCGCGCCAATGCAGCAGGTAGAGGTCGACCTGGTCGGTGCCGAGGCGTTCAAGGCTCGCCTCACAGGCCGCGCGGACGCCGGCGCGCGAGGCGTTGTGCGGGAACACCTTGCTGACGAGGAAGAGTTCCTTGCGCCTGGCCCCCATGGCCTCGCCGACCACGCGCTCGGCCTCGCCATCGCCGTACATCTCCGCCGTGTCGATCAGCGTCAGGCCGGCGTCGATGCCGGCGCGCACGGCCGCGACTTCACGCTCGCGCTCGCCGCGCCTGTCGCCCATGTGCCAGGTCCCCTGGCCCAGCGCGGGGACGCGTTCGCCGCCCGGCAGCTCGATGTGTTTCATCGCAACTCCTGATTCCCGGCCGATGCGTGGCCGCCCGCGCGGATTGTAACGGTTGTCCGGGGACGCAGGGGCTGGCGCAACGCAGTCCCCGCGGATGGGTGCCTTGATGCCGCCCGATCGGGGCCGGGCATACGACCGGGGTTCGATACGCGGCGGTACATGGTGTTAGACTGATCGGTATAAAAATATGATCCGAATCGACATCAACCCCAGGAGCCTTGTTTTGACTACGCATGCATCGACGCTGCCGCCGCTTGACACCTCCCGCGTTGCCACCATCGAAAAGTTCGGCGCGAAGATCACGCCGCTGGACCCTGTCGGCGCCGAGGTGGAGGGCATCGACCTGAGCTCAGAGGAAGGGCCGCCGGTCGAAGTGGTCGAGGCGCTCGAACGCGAGATGGCCGAACGCGGGTTTCTCGTGTTCAGGAATGATCAGCAGCTGGAAGTCGACGACTTCCTCCGCGTCAGCCGCTGGTGGGGCGGCAAGGAATTGCACAGCACCCATGGCGTGCACCCGGCAACGCCTGGCGGCAATCCGCATATCTTCCGCCTGTCGAACGACAGCCGGCACGGTATCCCCGGTGTGGGACCGCAATGGCATAACGATGGCAGCTTCAACACCTCCACCTTCTCCCACGCGGGCTACCACATCATTCGGCCGCCCGAGAAAGGCGGGGGGACGTACTTCGCGCACCAGGGGGCCGCCTACGATGCCCTGCCGGAGGATCGAAAGGAATTCTGGAGTCGGCTCTCATCGGTCAATTCGGGCTCCGGCGTGGTTCATCCGCTGGTCCATGTGCACCCCGTTTCCGGGCGCAGGAGTATCTGGCTGCACCTGGGGATGACCGGTGCGGTCATCGAGAAGCTGCCGAACGAGGCGGGCTTTCGCCTGTTGAATGCGGACGAGCTCAGGCAACTCTGCCGTGAATACAACGACATCCTCAATGCGGGGCTCGACAACGGCTACGCCATCGCGTTCGAGTATCAGGAGAACGACTGCGTCTTTATCGACAATCTGGCCGTGGCACACCGGGCAGCGCCCGAGGCCCACTTGCCGGTGGAGGAACAGGGCCTGCGGATCATGCACCGCAGCACCGTGCGTGGCGTGCAGGATCTTGCGCCGGGCTTCGGGTTGCCGCTCCAGCTCAACATCCGTGGGGCCAGTCCCTTTGGCGATGGTGTCTGGCACGGCGGGGGGGTCGGCTTTCGATGGGACGATCGCGCGCGGATGCAGAATTGATCCACCCGCGATCTCTCGATCGCGCGCCGCTTCGGGCAGCAAAGCCGCCGGACGGTCGGCATTCGTTGGCGGCATAACTCGAATGGCGGGATCCTCGGGGATCCCGACCGGAATCCGGGCGCGGATGTGGTGCTGGTGGAGGTGGGCTATCGGCTGTGAAATAAACGGCGTCACCACATAGGGAACGTCCGATTGTCAGGACTCCCGATAATCAGACGTTCCCTATATATGGAGGTAGCGGATCCCATGCCCGGCGTGAGGGCCGTTATCCGGGTACTGGTCTTTTCGTTTGTGAGGTCCCGGAGTGAATGCTCCACTAAAGGGGAGCGGATCAGACTTCGCCGGCTGCGCGCCAAAGAGGCTGATGCGAGCCCATTTATTGCCTCCACAGGCACCGGACGTGGCGAAGAAATATCCATGAGTACGTTTACCGTCCGTTCCTGTTGGGGCGTGGTTGCGCGAGTACTGGCTCAATCCCCGCCGGGTTCGTTTCTGGCTTGTCGCTGTCGCCATCGCCATCCTGTACACGCGGGTGGGTTTCCTTGTCCTGCCGTGGGCGACCACCTGGTACACGATCAGCGTGCTGGAGGAGGACCTCGGTCGTGAGGTGCGCATCGAGACCGTCCGCACCAATCCGTTCACGCTCACCTTCGAGGTCGAGGATGTCGCGCTGGACGAGTTCGACGGTCACTAACTCATGGGGTTCAAGCGCCTGTTCATCGATCTGTCATGGTCCAGCCTGTTCAGATGGACGCCGGTGATATCAGCGGCGCGCCTGCAGGGCGCGCGCGTGCACGAGGAGCAGTTCGATTGCGCGGAACTACAGGCGACGCGGCAGGAAGCAATCCAGAGCGTGCATCGCGGATCGAATCTGCACAGCGCCACACGGCGTCCGGCGGAGCGTTCACGGCTTCGCAAAATGCAGTGGACTCCGTGCCACTGCGTACCGGCGTTCAGGTTCCGCCCGCACTGGATCGCCACGTCGCCTGTCGGCTCCTCGCGATGACGTTTTCGACGCCAAAAAGCCGGGGTTACAGTCTTTCCTTTGATCAGCGCACGGTACGGGCGGTCCCCGTGTATTCGTCGCGCGGGTTACGATCGTGCTCAAGAATCGGGGACGTAGTGGTGGTGCTGGCGTTGAAATGCTTCCTGAACTGGTAGTCCATTCCGACTGGAGCACGGCGCCGGCGAAACGCTGGATGGCGACGGCGCGGCTGCGCGACGGTGTCTATCGGGTGGAGCCCCCGGAACCGGTACGGAGGCCGGAAACGCTCCTCGAGTCTCTCGCTTGCGATGCCGACGGCGGTGGTCTGTTCGTCGGTTTCGATTTTCCCATCGGGTTGCCGCGGGCGTATGCGCGGCGGGCGGGTATCGTGGATTTCCGCGGGGCGCTGCCGGCGTTCGGCTCTGGCACGTGGAATCGCTTCTATGATCCGGCCGAGCGGGCGGAGGAAATCGCCCTCGAGCGCCCGTTCTATCCCGCGCGGCCGGGCGGCACCCGACAGGCGCATCTGGTCGCGGGGCTTGGCGTAGCGTCCATGGACGATCTGCTGCGCGATTGCGAGCGCGGCGGCGGGGATCGCAGGCGCGCGTGTTCGTTGTTCTGGACGCTGGGTGGCAACCAGGTCGGCCGGGCGGCGATCGCGGGTTGGCGGCAGGTGCTGGTGCCCGCGGGCGAACGGATGGGAACGGAACTCGGTATGTGGCCGTTCGAGGGGGATCTCCAGGCGTTGCTGGCGACGCGCGCCTGCGTGGTTGCCGAGACGTATCCGTCCGACGCCTGCGTACAGCTGGGGTTGCGTGCGCCGGGACGGGGCTGGAGCAAGCGCGATACCGCGGGTCGACGGGAACAGGGCCAGCGGCTGCTTGGATGGGCCGCAGACAGGCGGATCGATCTCTCAGCGGTGCGGGGCAGAGTGGAAGATGGTTTTGGAACAGCTGCGGCAGGCGAGGACCCGTTCGATGCGTGGGTCGGGCTGCTGGGGATGCTGGCCGTCCTGCTCGGTGTGCAGCCCGAAGGTGGTCCTGGCGATCGCGAGGCCCGTCACGTGGAGGGCTGGATCCTCGGGCGGTGTTGATGGTCCACGCCGTTCCGCCATAAGCGCCGCCGCGCGCGCCTCGAAGTCGAGGTGGCGCGACAGCATCCTGTCAGCTGTCCGTGCGCGCGGTCGACACGTTCTGCGTCAGTGATTTCATCGGTTTGGGCTCCATGTAATAGTAGCCCTGTGCCCAGTGACAGCCCAGCTCGACAAGCAGCTGTTCCTGGGCCTTGGTCTCCACGCCCTCGGCGACGATCCGAATGTCCAGTGACTCGCCCATCTCGACGAGTGCGCGGATGATCCCCTTAACCTTGGTATCGTCCATCATGTTGGCGATAAAGTGTTGGTCGACCTTGACCGAGCTCAGCGGGTATTGCTGGAGATAGTTCAGTGAGGCATAGCCGGTCCCGAAGTCATCAAGTGAAAGATGGATGCCGCGTGACCGGATCTCATGCAGCATGTCCAGTCCCTGCGGTTCGCGACACACTTCATGGCCCGCGGTCAGTTCGAGGTAGATGTCATCGGCGCAGACGCCATAGAGACTCATGCGTTCGTCCAGATACTCGCAGAACTGCGGATCCATCAACTGCTTGCCCGAGATGTTGATCGATATGAAACAGCGTCCGCCCGCGACTTGCTCGAGGGCGCGGGCATCCCGGAGCGCCTCGTCGATAACCCAGCGCCCAAGGCGCACGATTGTATCGGACTCCTCCGCAATCGCTATGAATTGGCTCGGACGGATCTGTCCGAGCTCGTCGCTTTCCCATC
This sequence comes from uncultured Ectothiorhodospiraceae bacterium, assembly GCA_913055615.1. Lineage (GTDB taxonomy): Bacteria > Pseudomonadota > Gammaproteobacteria > XJ16 > Halofilaceae > Halofilum. Next base: position 48,640 of record CAJXKK010000013.1, on the reverse strand, counting down.
GGACCAGCGCCTCGAAGCCGACGATGCGATGGGTCTGCATGTCATGGATCGCCTGATAATGGAGGCCGAATTCCTTTTTGGGGACCGCGAATTCGAGTTTGTGGCGGATCGCATTGCGGTAATTGATGTCATGCAGGAAGTCGCGATCGTAATAGATAAACATGTTCCCGCTGACAAGTTTCGCCTTGTACATCGCGAGGTCGCCGAAACGCAGGATATCCTCGATATTCGCCGTGTCGTCGGGTATGACGACAACCCCCGCGCTCGCGCCGATGTTGACCGGTTTATCATCCACGGTGAACGGCTGTTCCAGTTCGGAGATGACCTGTCTGGAGATCTTCTCCGCCACTTCACGGGCGTTATTGGCGTTCCCGTCCTCGATGCCCGTTATGAGAAGACAGAATTCGTCACCGCCAAATCGGCAGACCACATCCTCGCTGCGCACCGCTGCAACGAGCCGGCTCCCTACCTGTCGCAGAAGGTCATCGCCGGCGGAGTGTCCCATCGTGTCGTTGATCATCTTGAAGCCATCGAGGTCCAGAAAGATGAAGATCGAGGAATTGCCCGTGCGTCGGATTCTCGATAGCTCTTCCTCCAGGCGGCTGATGAGGTAGTTCCGGTTGTGCAGATTCGACACGTCATCGAACATGGCCTGGCGGTACAGCTTCTGTTTCTGCTGGTCGAGTTCCGTGATGTTGCTGCGGGCGAACCGGACCAGTTTCCCGAGGTTCATGATCAAGACGGTCGTGGCGAACAGGAACAGGATACCGACGCTGACTCCCCATGGTGTGGCCTGCAAAAGCATATCGCGCCCGAGCCGCGTAGGCTGCCACGTCAGGCGCGCAACAGGCGTGCCTGCGGCATCGCGAACGGCGATGGCGGTATTGCCTTCGGGGTTGTCGGTCCCTTCGCCTTCGCCGGTGTCGAGCGTAAGTCCGGTCAGCCCATATCGCTGCGACCACGCGGCGAGGGTGCTTTCGTCGACGGCACGGGCCATAAGGAGTACGCCGTGGATCTGCGAAGGATCGAGATCGGTCGGTTGATAGGCAACAAACGGTGTAATACCGAGCAGGTAAAGCGTCCCGTCGACCACGGTGAAGGTGTGGGCGACCTCCGGCGATGATGGGTCGGATGCGAGGGCGGCCTGTTTCATGTCCTTCAGATCGGAACTCGCCTGTTTCCAGAAATCTCCGCCCCTCGATTCCCCCGGCGCGTAAACGTATCGCGCCTCTCCGTCCGGACTTTCGGCCCGAATGTTGGTGATGCCATACGAGTCGTGCAGATAGCTGCCCAGAGCCGAGTCCGCCCACGTGGTGTCCCGCTCGTAGATGATCTTTTCGACCGCTTCGTTCCAGTAGGAATATTCGAGACTGAGTTTGCCGATGGCCTGGCGCTCGGCCTCGAGCAGGTGACCGAATTGATTCTTCGTCTGGCTCTGGTGTCGCGAATCGAGTGTGATAGGGATAAACCAGAGCGCGGCGATGCCGATCAGCACGCAGACCGCGATAATCGAGAGCGCGAGCAGGGCCCGTAGGTTGAGTGTCCGGACATGCGCATCTTCGAGCGCAAGTCCTTTCGAGTCCGGCTTGTCATCCATAGAGTCCGCCTTTTTTCGCAGCGGTGATCAGGGTCGGGCCCGGCCTGTCAGGCGCGCACAGCGGCGTGGTCTGCCGTACGCGACGACCGCATGGTGGGGAGCCCCCCGGCCATCCACTGCACCTGCGGCGGTTGGCCGGCGTCGAGCGCGGGTGTTCGTCCCGACGGATGCTTGACCGCCCCGCCGCGGTCATCCGTCGGCCTGACAGGCCCGTCCAGGGGGCGCACTTGTTCAAGACAATACTTGACCCGCGTTGATACACAAATGGGGCGACTGACGGAAGGTGTCATTTCAGTGACGGGTGGAAGGGGTGCTGGCTGCAGGAGCCGGTGACTCGAAAAAAGGCCCTGAAGTGAGCGCTGCCTGTGTGGTTCATCGGCTCCGCAGGTGTTTGCCGTGCAGGGCGACTTTCCCTTTTGATAGAGAATGCCTATCAAAACGTCGGTCATATTCAATTGGAACGATCGTGCCCGCGGCGTTACCCTATCCGACTGCCGGCAAACGCAAAAGCGCGCCCGCCATTACCTGCTTCAGGCGGATCGACCGGTCGCGGACCCGGCGGCACCGGGCCGCCGCCCGGGGTCGCCGGTCAAAGCAGACGAACTCGATCGAAGCAGTCGCGCAGGCCTTCCGGTTACAGAGGCCGGCAAGCGTCCGCCAGATTCCGGGCGGGTGATTGGCTGCCGTGTCCCGTTCGTCGGTGCCCACGGCAACCGCAGAGCGGACCAGCACGTGACGCAGGCGCGCAGCGCCGACAGAATCGATTTTTTCGGATCGTTTCGATCCAGACAACCGCAGATCGGAGACAGATATGGCGGCAAATCCAAAAGACATCCAGACGGCCGGTAAATGCCCGGTGATGCATGGCTCACGCACCGAGCTGGGTGGGGACGCTACCGGTGTACGCGACTGGTGGCCGAACAAGCTCAACCTGTCCATCCTCCACCAGCAGTCGGCGGTTTCGAATCCGCTGGGTGAGGGGTTCGACTACCGCGAGGCGTTCAGGCAGCTCGACTACCGCGCCCTCAAGGAGGACATGTACGCCCTGCTGAAGGAGTCGAAAGACTTCTGGCCTGCTGATTACGGCCACTACGGGCCGCTGTTTATCCGGATGACCTGGCATGATGCCGGCACTTATCGTACTTCGGACGGCCGCGGAGGTGCTGGTTCCGGATCCCAGCGCATGGCGCCCATCAACAGCTGGCCGGATAACGGCAACCTGGACAAGGCGCGGCGACTCCTGTGGCCCATCAAACAGAAATACGGGAACAAAATCTCCTGGGCCGACCTGTTCGTCCTTGCTGGCAATGTCGCCATGGAAGACATGGGCTTCCAAACATTCGGCTTCGGCGGTGGCCGCGAGGACATCTGGGAGCCCGAGGACGACATCAACTGGGGATCGGAGGATGAGTTCCTGGCCGATGACAGAGCCCGTCATGATTCGGACCGTACGATCACGCAGCCCCTCGCTGCGTCCCATATGGGCCTGATTTACGTGAATCCGGAAGGTCCGAACGGCGATCCTGACCCGGCGGCCGCGGCGAACGAGATCCGCCAGAGCTTTGGCCGTATGGCCATGAACGATTACGAGACGGTTGCCCTGATCGCCGGTGGCCACACATTCGGCAAGAACCACGGCGCCGTCGATCCCAAGTACCAGGGGCCCGAGCCCGAGGCCGCGCCGATCTCGCAGCAGGGCTTCGGCTGGCACAACAGCTACGGTGACGGCAAGGGCGACAATACGCTGACCAGCGGCCTCGAGGGCGCCTGGACGCCGAGGCCCACCCAGTGGGATATGGGCTATTTCGATATGCTCTTCGGGTATGAGTGGGAGCTGACGACCAGTCCCGCCGGCGCCTACCAGTGGGTGCCCAAGGATGTTCGCGAAGAGGACCTGGTGGCGAAGGCCCACGATGCCTCGCGCATGGAGACGACGGTCATGTTGACCACGGATATCACCATGAAGGTGGATCCGAGCTACTGTGAAATCTCGAGGCACTTCCACGCCAACCCGGATGAATTCGCCGACGCCTTCGCCCGGGCGTGGTTCAAGCTTCTGCACCGGGATATGGGTCCGAAGTCGCGTTACCTCGGCCCCGAGGTCCCGGCCGAAGACCTGATCTGGCAGGATCCGGTGCCGGCCGTGGATCACGAGCTCATCGATGATCACGACATCGCCGCGCTCAAGGATCGGCTGCTCAACTCGGGGCTGACCACATCGGAGCTGGCGACCACCGCGTGGGCGTCCGCGGCGACCTTCCGCAACGCCGATAAGCGCGGTGGGGCGAATGGTGCCCGCATTCGCCTCGCGCCGCAGAAGGACTGGGAGGTGAACCAGCCCGAGCAGTTGCAGAAGGTGCTCACGACCCTTGAAGGGGTCCAGGCGGCATTCAACAAAGCTCAGTCCGGAAACAAGCGGGTTTCACTGGCGGATCTCATCGTGCTCGGGGGCAATGCCGCTATTGAACACGCCGCCAAACAGGCGGGTGAGGCGGTCGATATCCCCTTCCATCCGGGGCGAACCGACGCCTGCGCGGAGTGGACCGACGTGGAGTCCTTCGGTTGGCTGGAGCCGGAGGCCGATGGCTTTCGCAACTACGTAAAGACCCGCTTCACGGTGCCACCGGAGCAGATGCTCATCGACCGGGCCCAGCAGCTCACGTTGACCGCCCCGGAGATGACCGCGCTCATCGGCGGTATGCGGGTGCTGGAGACCAACGCCGATGAGTCCGATCACGGTGTGTTCACCGAGCGCCCCGGTGCCCTGACCACGGACTTCTTCCGCAACGTTGTCGATATGGACAACTATTGGGAGCCCACGTCCGATGAGGAAGAGTTCTTCCGGGTCAAGGACCGTGCGTCCGGTGACACCAAATGGACCGGTACGCGCGTCGATATGATCTTCGGCTCCAATACCGAGCTGCGCGCCATCGCCGAGGTGTACGCCCAGGACGATAATCAGCCGAAGTTCGTGCGTGATTTCGCCCACGCCTGGAACAAGGTGATGAACGCGGACCGCTTCGACCTCGCCTGATCCCGACCGGGAGAATCCCCGGGCGCGAGCGCATCCCCGCGGTCGCGCCCGGGTCGGTAACAGTAAAGAGAGCGCATCGGCGTCTGCTGGTGCGCTCTTTATTCGTTCAGCGCCTCCGGATTGACGAGCCCCTCCGAAACGCGGCCCTCCAGCGCCTCGACGGCGTACTGTGAACCCAGTTCGCGGCAGCGGCGTTCGGCCTCCCGCGAGTACCAGGCCGCGTGCGGTGTGACGATGACGTCTTCGCGTCCCAGTAACGGGTGTTCCGCCGGCGGCGGTTCCGCGGTCAGGACGTCGAGCCCCGCGCCGCCCAGCTGGCCGGCGTCGAGTGCGGCGACAAGGGCGTGCTCATCGATGATGCGCCCGCGCGCGGAGTTCACGAGCACGGCGCCGGGGCGCATCAGGCCCAGCGTGCGCGCGTTCACCATATCTTGCGTTTCCGGTGTAAGCGGGCTGTGCAACGAGAGGACGTCGGCGCGGGCGAAGAGGTCATCGAACGCGACCGGCTCGGCCTCGGCTGCGGCGATCGCGTCGCCGGGGATGTGCGGGTCGTGCGCGATGATGGGGCAGCCCAGCGCGCGGGCCAGTCTGGCGGCCGAACGGGCCTTGCGGCCGTAACCGAGGAAGCCGAATGTCGCCTCGGCGATCGAGCCGCCGGGTGCGGCGTGGTGGAAGTCCCAGCCGCCCGCATCGACGTGGGCATCGTACTGGGGCAGACGGCGCCAGAGCGCGAGTGCCATGGCGAAGACATGCTCACCGACCTCGGCATCGCAGTACTCGGGGATCCGCGTCACACGGATGCCGCGCCGGGTGGCCGCTTCCAGATCGACCCCGTCGACGCCGGTCGCGTAGCGGACGATCACCTCCGGACTGATGGCCTCCATGGCGGCATCATCGATCTCGGTGTAGTGGGTCAGCAGTACGTGGGCCGGCCCGATTCCGGCGAGGTCGCTGCGTTCATCGGGCCAGATCGCATCGAAGATGATGTCCCCGTAGGCCGCCTCGAATACGGCCCGCTCCATGCTGGCGTCGCCGAAGCCATCCGGGTCGAGATGGACTATGCGGATCTTGTCGGGCTGCTGGTCGGTCACTGATGGTATCCCCCATGTGCAGGTAGTCACCGGCGCACAGCCTACTGAACAGGGCCGTGCCAGAGCCACACCCGATCCGCCGAAGGGCACATCAGGCGAGCGGTCCCGGCCGCGAACGGTCCGGCCGTGCGGTCCCCGGGGTCAGCAAACCGCGTGCCAGCCGGCGCGTTGCGGCGTCCCGCGCGTGAGGCCGTCGAAATCGTCCCGGATGTGCAGGAACTGCCCCTCGACGAGGCCTTCGAGCGCGTCATGCAAGTCGCGGTCGCGTTTCCCGCACGCGAGATCGGCCGCCAGCTCGGTGACCGTGCGCTGACCATCAGCGATGATGAGCAGGCGACGCGCCATCGCTGACAGCCGGTACGAGCGGGTGCGGATCTCCTCGCGGCCGCGTGGGGTTTTTCGCAGGATCGCGTTGATATCCATTTTTCATCTCTCCTGTTCCGCCGGTGACGGCGAACGGTCATCTGTCGGCTGTTATGCGCGCCATGACGCGGAATTGGTGGCGTTATGTGTTGCTAAAGCAAATGTCGGGCCAATTTTGGAATGCGTCGAGTCGGCCCTCCTTCTGGATCGCCTCGAGTCCGCCGCTACCGGGGGCCCGCAGGTAGGCGCATCCCGTGGTCCGGTACTGTACGGGTATCATCGAGTTTCGGCATCGCCGTGTATCCGGGGGTACGGACGGAATGCCGGTGCACTGATCGGGGATGCCGACAACGCAATGTATACGGCCAAACGTGCGCGGGAGGAAGCGGTCCCCGGTCGGGCTCCGTAGTGGATGCGTGCCTGGCAAGCGCGCTCCGCGTTTGACCCGGATCAAGTTGCTCGCGGCGGAGGATGGTACGCTGCATTGACAGTGCGGCGCTGTTGTCGCCGCGGTGTTCCACAGGCCTGTTGTTCTGCGCCGCGAGTCCAGTCCATGCGTGTCTTCAGTCCGGCTTTTGAGGACGGCGAGATGATCCCGGCACACTGGTGCGCGCCCGCCAGTGATACCCTGCCGCGACTCGAGATCGAGGATGTCCCGGCGCAGGCCGTATCGTTGGTCGCGATCCTCGAGGATCCGGACTCGCCGCTCGGTACGGCGACCCACTGGCTCGTGTGGAATATCCCGCCGGAGACCCGCTATCTCGACCCGCAGGATCTCCCCGCCGGTACGTGTGTGGGCATGGATACGTTCGGCCAGGCCGGTGAAATGGGGCCGCCGCCGCCCAACGGACGCCGTCACTATCGATGGGAGATCCTCGCCCTGGATGCGGTGCTCGATCTGCCGTCAGGGGCTTCACGCGTTCAGCTTGATCGGTCATTGCGCGGGCATCTTGTTGAGCGCGCACGGCTGACGGCAATCGTAGAGCCTCCGGAACCCGAAGCACCGCACGGTGATTGACGCCGTGCCTTTTCATGCGGTCGGGGAGGGAACTCCATGACTGGCCGCTTCCGCGCATTTTTCGCGACCGTGAACTTCACGGTGTTCACGGCCTCGGCACTTATCGTCGTCGCATTCGTCGGCTTCGGGATCGGCTTCCCGGCGACCGCCAGCGCCGTGTTCGAGGACATCCATGCCTGGATCACCGAGTACCTCGGTTGGGTGTACCTCATTGTCGCGACCTTCTTCGTCGGATTCCTCGTCTGGCTTGGCTTCAGCCGTTACGGAGGCATCCGCCTGGGCCAGGCCGAGGATCGGCCCGAGTTCGGTTTCCTCGCCTGGTTCGCGATGCTGTTCAGTGCCGGCATGGGCATCGGTCTCGTGTTCTGGAGCGTGGCGGAGCCGATGCTGCACTACCAGCAGCCTCCCTACGCCGAGGGCGGGACGCCGGAGGCCGCCCGTCAGGCGATGGTCTACACGTTCTTCCACTGGGGACTGCACGCCTGGGCCGTGTATGTGGTGCTGGGTCTGTCGATCGCGTACTTCAGTTTCCGCCATGGTTTGCCGCTGACGATCCGTTCGATCTTTTACCCGTTGCTCGGCGATCGGATCTACGGTCCGATCGGGCACGTCATCGATATCCTGGCCGTGTTCGGCACTTTGTTCGGGCTCGCCACTTCGCTCGGCTTCGGGGCGATGCAGCTCAATACCGGATTGAACCGCCTGGTCGGCCTGCCGGTGTCACCGGGCTGGCAGGTGGGTGTCATAGCGACGATCACCACGGTGGCGGTGCTGTCGGTGATCTCAGGGCTGGATCGCGGGCTGAAATGGCTCAGCGTGTTCAATCTGGTGCTGGCGCTGATCATGCTGCTGTTCGTGCTTATCGTCGGGCCGACGCTGTTCATCATCCGTTTCTTTATCGATTCGACCGGCAGTTACTTCCAGCAATTGATCGGCCTGAGCCTGACCGCCGACGCCATATCCGGCTCCGCATGGCAGAAGGACTGGACCATGTTCTACTGGGCGTGGTGGATCGCCTGGTCGCCGTTTGTCGGCATGTTCATCGCACGCGTCTCGCGCGGGCGGACGATCCGCATGTTCATCCTGGGCGTGCTGGCGCTGCCGTGCCTGTTCGTCTTCGCCTGGCTGTCCGTGTTCGGCGGCACCGCCCTGGAACTCGAACTGTTTGGTGATGCGGGCATTGCCGCGGCCGTCGCGGAAGACACTACCGTGGCCCTGTATCTTACGCTGGAGCAGTTGCCGCTGGCGACGCTTGCATCGACGGTCATGACGCTGCTTATCGCCGTGTACTTCGTCACCTCGTCCGATTCCGGTACACATGTCGTCGATGCATTGATGTCGCGCGGCAGTGAACACTCGCTCAAACGTCAACGCGTGATCTGGGGTATTACCGAAGGCGCGGTGGCGGCAACACTGCTCGTCGTCGGTGGCGAGCAGGCCCTGGACAGCCTGCAGACCGCCTCGGTGACTGCCGGCCTGCCGGTCGCCGTGATCCTCTTATTCGCCTGCGCCAATCTCACGCGTGCCTTGCGGCGCGAGTATAAGGTGGCCGGTGTCGGCCCGGCCTCGATGTGATCGCCATCGGTTGCGGGGATACTGGGCGCTGTCATCGGGTAACCGATCAGCGCATGGGTGACAGGCGTGATGGACCAATCTGACGCGGGACGTGAACAGGCTGCGTATCGCGCGGATGATTCCGTCACCTGGCACGCGCTCGACGCCGATACCGTACTGGCCCGACTGGAGTCCACGCGGGCCGGGCTTTCGTCGGAACAGGCTGCACGCCGCCGACTCTGGAGACCCAATGAGCACGCTCGACATCGACTTTGTCCGCGATCAGTTCCCCGCTTTCGTTGAGCCGTCCCTGCAGGGGCAGGCGTTTTTCGAGAACGCCGGCGGTTCATATGCATGCGGTCAGGTGATCGATCGCCTGGATCGCTACTACCGCGCGCGCAAGGTCCAGCCGTATGCCCCTTACGCCGCCGCCGAGGCCGCCGGCGCGGAGATGGACGAGGCGCATGAGCGGCTGGCCGCGCTGCTGAACGTGGATCCGGACGAACTGCACTTCGGGCCGTCCACAAGCCAGAACACCTATGTGCTCGCCTGTGCGTTCGGTGAACGCCTCGGGACGGGCGACGCGGTGGTCGTGACCGACCAGGATCACGAGGCCAACTCGGGCGCATGGCGGCGGCTCGCCAGCCGCGGCGTCGAGATCCGCGAATGGCGGGTCGACCCGGTCAGTGGGTGGCTCGATCCCGCCGGTCTCGCCGCGTTGCTGGACGACGATGTCGCGCTGGTCTGCTTTCCGCACTGCTCGAATATCGTCGGCCAGGAGAATCCGGTCGCCGAGCTGTGCCGCATGGCCCATGCGGTCGGGGCGGTGACCTGTGTCGATGCGGTCTCGTTCGCGCCGCACGGATTGCCCGATGTCCGCGCGCTCGGCACCGATATCTACCTCTTTTCGGCTTATAAGACCTACGGCCCGCATCAGGGCCTTATGGTGATGACCCCCGAGGTCAACCAATGGCTCCCGAATCAGGGGCACTGGTTCAATGCGGACACTCCGACCAAACGCTTCGCGCCGGCCGGTCCCGATCACGCACAGATCGCGGCGAGTGCCGGGATGGCGGATTATGTCGACACCCTGTACGCGCATCACCATGAGGACGAGGCCGCGCCCGCCGAACGGGCGGCGGCGGTGCGCCGCTTGCAGGTCGACCACGAAAAGCGCTTACTGAAGCCACTGCTCGAGTACCTGCGCGAGCGCAGTGATCTACGCTTGCTCGGGCCGGACCGGGCGGCGGAGCGCGTGCCGACCGTGGCCGTGCATCTGGAGCGTCCGGGCGTGGAGGTGGCCGCGGCGCTCGCCCCTCACGGGATCATGGCCGGTGGCGGTGATTTCTACGCCGTCCGCCTGCTCCAGGCGCTCGGGATCGACCCGGATCATGGCGTGCTGCGGTTGAGTTTCGTCCACTATACCCATCCGGACGAGATCGACCGGGTCATCACGGCGCTGGATGCCGTGTTGCGATAGCGGCAACGGAGCGACGCAGACATGAACGGGTATCCCGCGATCGCGGCCATCGCCCCTTGCGGCCGATTCGATCGGCGACGCGGTCGTCGAGACGCCGGTGTTGCGCCGGGACACGCCGGAGATCAACCACGCCGTTGATGCCGGCACCGGGGTGCAGTTGGAGCTGGAGTTGTTCCAGCGCACCGGCACGTTCAGGGCGCGCGGCGCGATCGTCCTGGCTGACGAGCTGCCGCTGGTCGATTATCAGGCCTTGCCCAGGCGCTCGAGCGTGTCGGCCTGCAGGATCTCGATCCAGTAGCCGTCCGGATCCTTCACGAACGCCAGCCCCTTCATGTTGCCGTCCTCGGGGCGCTTCACGAATTCCGTGCCGAGCTTCTCCAGCCGCGCGGTCGCCGAGTACACGTCCGGTACGGTGATCCCGATGTGGCCGTAACCCTTCGGTTGCTCATTGCCGCTGTGGAACTGCAGGTCCGGTTTCTCTTCGTCGCCCCAGTTATGGGTCAGTTCCAGCAGCGCCTCACGGCCGAAGTTGAAAGTCGTGCGTTTTGCGTCGTCGCCGGGAACGCTGGCCGCCTCCGTCTCGCTGAGATAACCGAGGAAATAGAGACTGAACTGCATATCCCCGAAATCGAGGCGCCGGATCAGACGCATCCCCAGGCCACGGGTGTAGAAGTCCATGCTGCGCTCGGGGTCCTTGATCCGGACCATGGTGTGATTGAGCCGGTACTGATCGGTCTCCGCGTCCGGCCGTTCGCAGAGGCCGGGTGCGTCATCGAAATGGCGGGGCATGGTCTTCGTGCCTTATGGTTCAAGGTGAATTGCTTACAGGGTGGCGGAGCACGCCGGGAGTGACAAGTGACTGCCCGGTCAGAACCGCCCGCCAAGTTCCACTGCGAACAGATCGACCCCGGGGTTGGTGTCGTAGATGCCGGCATTGGACGTGTGCTGAATGCGCGCGCCCAGATACCAGTCCGCCTCGGGCTGCCAGCGCAGACCGATGTGGCTCGTGAACTCGAACGGGCCGCCCAGGCTGCGGTTATCGCTCTCGTAATCGGACAACAGCGTCGGCTGGATGCCGAACGACAGGCGCCAGTGATCCGCCGGCAGCGGATATTCGACCGAGGGACCGAGCATGAACACGACCGCGTGATCGTCGTCGCCTTTCCAGTAACTGAGCGCGGCCTCCCAGCGTGCGGTGCCACCCGCCGGGAGATACGGCTCCAGCACGTGTTCCTGCACGAACTGCGCGGGCCAGCGCACATAGGCTTCCGCGGTATTCACGCCGTCGCCTGTGGCGGTGCGCAGGCCGACTTCATTCACAGCGGCGCTTTCGCCTGTCTGCGCATGGATGAGGCCGGGCGTTGCCGCTGACAGGACAAGCAGCGTGAATCGGATTGTCGTGTTCACAGTGGTCAATCTGCGCTGCCGGCGGCGAACGTGTCGCCGGGGATCCGTCTGGTCATGCCCCGGGGGATGATGGTCGCGAGTCGGTGTGATGTACCGCTGGCTGTCCGACAGGCGGTTTGACCATCCTGGCGAGACGGGATTGTAATGGGTTTCCGTCGTTGAGTGTATCGTATGACCCGGCTGTCCGTACTCCACCTCGCGCCCATCCGTCGGCGTGATGCTGGCGAACCATACCCCGCTGGTCATCGCCGGGGCATAGACTGGAGCCACTGGCCACCGTTGCATTACAGTCGCCGGGCCGCGGCGACGAAACACCCACGGGAGACCTGGTCATGAATGCGGATCCGGGCGCGGGCGTCGCGCTGATCGAAGACGAAACCGTGCCGGTCTCGGAGGCTCGCCTGCCGATCCTGGACTGGGGGTTCCTGCATTCCGATGCGACTTACGATGTCGCACATGTATGGCGGGGCCGCTTCTTCCGTCTGGAAGACCATCTGGACCGTTTCTTCGCGGGGATGGAGGCGCTGCGGATGCGGATCCCGCACGACCGCGACGCGCTCCGCGACCGCCTGCAGGATCTGGTCGCCGCTTCGGGGCTGCGCGAGGCCTATGTCGAGATGATCTGCACGCGCGGGCAGCCGCGGGCGGGATCCCGCGATCCGCGCACCTGCACGAACCGCTTCCTCGCGTTCGCGGTCCCGTTCGTCTGGATCGCCGATCCGGCCAAACAGCAAACGGGACTGCATCTGACGATCAGCCGCATGCAGCGCATCCCGCCGGCGTCGGTCGATCCGGCCGTGAAGAATTACCACTGGCTGGACATGGTGCAGGCACTGTTCGAGGCTTATGATCGCGGCGGCGAGACGGCGATCACCGTCGATGGTCACGGCAACGTGGTGGAAGGGCCCGGATTCAATCTGTTCATGGTCCGCGATGGAACGCTCGCCACACCGGCGACCGGTGTCCTGCCCGGCGTCACGCGCCGTACCGTCATGGAACTCGCGCAGGCGCGCGGTTATGCGGTGCAGGCGCGGCCCGTGGGCACCGAGGCGGTGCATGCGGCTGATGAGGTGTTTATCACGAGTACCGCGGGTGGTGTCATGCCGGTTACCACGGTGGATGGCCGGACGATCGGCGACGGCTCGCCGGGGCCGGTCACGCGGCTGCTTCGGGATGCCTACTGGGCGCTGCATGACGAGCCCGGCTATACGCTGCCTGTCGATTACGCCCGGGCGCGCGCTGAGAACTGACAATACTTCATGGAAGCTTCGTAAAGTGACGAATGATGGATCGACCCGACGCATCGTGCAGGCGGCGCTCGAGGACAGCCGCTATGCGGTGCTGGCAACGGAATCTGGCGGTCAGCCGCACGCGAGTCTGATGGCCTTCGCGGTCATCGACGGTGGCCGCAGGCTCGTGTTCGCCACGTATCGCGGTACCCGCAAGCATCGCAATCTTGTTGCCAATCCGCAGGTCGCACTGCTGATCGACCATCGGGAGACGGCATGGCTGCGAACGGCCCGGCGGCTCGCCCTGACCGCGATCGGCAGGGCCTGCGAGGTCGCGGACGCTGACGCCGAGGCCGTACGTTCCATCCTCGTTGCACGGCATCCCGACCTTGAGGGCTTCGCCCACGATGAAGACTGCGTGCTCATGTGCCTCGCCGTCGAGTGGTATCAGGTCGCCGGCGGGATCGATGACGTCGGCTGGTGCAGCGCCGAGGCCCTGGGCGCGGACGCGTCTTCCGCCTGACGCGGTCGCCGTCCCGTGACTCGCGCGACGATCCACGGCCCTTTTGCGCCCATCAGCGGAACGGGTCGATACGCGTAGCGGAATCCGAATTCAGCCGGACCATGTAATGGAAACGCCGATCATATTCACGACCCTCGGGGCGTTGTTGCTGGGTGGCCTCGCCGTCGAATGGGCCGGGCGCCATCTGCCGTTACCGCGGGTTACGCTGCTGATCCTGTTCGGTGCGCTGATCGGGCCGGAGGTGCTCGACCTGCTGCCGGAGGGCGCCTCTGAGCGCTGGTTTGAGCCGGTCACGACGCTGGCCCTGGTGATGGTCGGTTTCCTGGTCGGCGAGCGTTTCTCGATCGATCGCCTGCGAGACCGCGGACGGCTCGTGGTGACGATCTCGGTCATCGAGGCAGTGGGCACGGCGGTGCTGGTGACGCTCGGTATGCTCGCGCTCGGGGTGTCGCTGCCGTTAGCGCTGCTGCTCGGCGGTATCGCACCCGCGACTGCGCCTGCTTCCACCTGGGATGTGGTCAACGAAAGTCGGGCCGAAGGACCGTTTACCGAAACCCTGCTCGGTGTCGTCGGCGTCGATGACGCCTGGTGCCTGTTGATCTTCGCCCTGGCGGCGGCCGCTGCCGCCGCGACGCTTGGTGGCGACGTCGGCGGGCGCGTATTCCTGTTCGAGGCCGTCAGGGAGATCGGGGGCGGGATCCTGTTGGGCGTGGTTCTCGGCCTGGCCGCCGGCGTGCTGACGCAGCGCATCGCCCCCGGTGAGCCGACCCTGCTCGAGGCGGCGGCGATCGTGCTGCTGACCGCGGGTCTCGCCACGCTGTTCGAACTCTCGTTCGTGCTGACCGCGATCGTGCTCGGGGCGGTCATGACCAATGTCGCCCGCCACCACGACAGCGCCTTCCACGAGATCGAGCACCTCGAGTGGCCGTTCATGCTGTTGTTCTTCGTCCTCGCGGGTGCCTCATTGCACATCGAGGCCTTATTGGGGGTCGGGCTGCTCGGGGCGGGATATATCGTGCTGCGCGTGGCGGGCAAAGTCGCCGGTGCCGCGCTGGGTGCGCGAGTAGCCGGTGCGGAACCCGCGATCAGGCGCTGGACCGGACTGGCGCTGATGCCGCAGGCGGGCGTCGCCCTCGGGCTCGCGCTGCTCGCCGATCAGCGTTTCCCGGCGCTCGGTGAAACGCTCCTGCCGCTGGTGATTGCCGCGACGGTGATGTTCGAACTGCTGGGCCCCGCGGGGACACGCATGGCGCTGCAACGGGCCGGTGAAACCGGGCGGCGCAAACACGAATAGCAAAGCCGGGCCGATGACCCGGCAGGCTTTATCGCGTCCGCGGTTCTGACGGGTGGCGCCGGGATGGGATCCGGGAAGCCGCCAGAGCTGACGACTCCCCGGATTCCGGCTGGCGCCTGCATCCGGGCTACGGGGATTGCGCTAGCGCGTAGCCCGGATGCAGCGAAGCGGAATCCGGGGGTGGGTCGGCCACCCCCGGTCATGCCCTTCAGCCGGTCGCCCGGACCTTGCTGCTGGTCAGTTCCTCGAGTGCCTGCTCGATGATGCCGAGGCCTTCCTCGAGGACATCCTCTTCCACCGTAACCGGTACCAGATTGCGGATCGTGTTGCCGTAGAACCCGCACGACAGCAGGATCAGCCCATTCTCGCGCGCCCTGGCGACGACGGCCTGGGTGAGTTGCGCGTCGGGTGTGCTCGACTTCTTGTCAGTGACCAGATCGAATGCGGTCATGCCGCCGAGGTTGCGCACGTGATCCACGCACTCGAAGCGCTCCCGCCACGACTCGTAGCGCTTGACCAGTTGCTCGCCGAGTTTCCGGCTGCGTTCGAGGATGTTCTCTTCCTCGATGACATCCAGTACCGCCAGCGCCGCCGCACAGGAGACCGGATTGCCGCTGTAAGTGCCGCCGAGCGAATTCGGCCCGGAGGCATCCATGACTCCGGCGGTGCCGACGACCGCCGACAGCGGCATGCCATCGGCCAGGCTCTTCGCCATGGTGACGATGTCCGGCTGGACGCCGCTGTGCTCAATGGCGAAGAGCTTGCCGGTGCGCGCGAAACCGCACTGGACCTCGTCGGCGATCAGCATGATGCCGTGTTCGTCGCAGATCGCCCGCACGGATTCGAGGAACGACTTCGAGGCGATGTGGAAACCGCCTTCGCCCTGGACCGGCTCGATCACGATCGCGGCCGTTCGATGCGGCGCGATGTCCGTCTTGAACAGGGTCTTCAGGGCGTGCAGCGAATCCTCTTCGGTAATGCCGTAATAGGGCATCGGGAACGGGGCCCGGAAGATGTCCCCCGGCATCGGGCCGAAGTCGTTCTTGTACGGCAACACCTTCCCGGTCATCGCCAGCGTCATCATGGTGCGGCCATGGAAACCGCCGTCGAAGCCGATGATGCCGCTGCGCCCGGTCGCGGCGCGCGCGATCTTGACGGCGTTCTCCAGCGCCTCGGCACCGGAATTGACCAGCATGGCCTTGCGCTCGCCGCGTGCGGGGGTGACCTCGCACAGGCGCTGGCAGAGCTGCACGAACGGCGCGTACGGCATGACCGTCTGGCAGGTGTGCATCACCTTGTCGAGCTGGCCCTTGGCCGCCTCGACCACCTTCGGGTGGCGGTGTCCCAGGTTCAGTACGCCGATGCCGCCGCCGAAATCGATGTAGCGGTTGCCGTCGGCGTCCCACACCTCGGCGTTCTCGGCGTGATCGGCGAACGCCGCCGAGCCGCTGGCTGCTCCGGCGGCGACGTAGCGCTTGCTCAGTTCATTCAGTTCCGCATTGTTCATTACGCTGCTCCCGCGGTGACCACCGCTTGCTGGCACGTCGGCTCGTGCAAGATGGCTCCATTGTAGACCCTGGCGGGTGGTTGATCCTATCGGGGCGTTTCCGGAATCGCGGCCGGCTGCCTGCCGCGGGCGTTCGTTTCCGGAGTCCGTCAGGGTCCTTCAGTAGAAGGGCGGCGAAATCACCCAGATGACGACCGTGCTCTCATCCCACGGGTTGTGCCAGCGATAGCGCTCGCCGCTGAACCGGAAGCTGTCGCCGGCCTCAAGATCGAATACCCGATCCTCGATGAACAGCCGCAGCCGGCCACTGACGAGATAACCGGCATCTTCGGTGTTGCGCCGCTCGGCCACGGCCATCTCCGCGCCGGGCTCGAAAACGCTGCGGAAGATCTCGAAACCGCCGCCGAGATCGGGCGACAGGAGCTCCTCGACGAGACCGCCCTCACGGGCGCCGACCTGTCGCCGTGCGTTGCTCCGCACCACGTGGCCGCGCTCTGCCGGTGGCGCCGGATCGTTGATGAAGAACCAGCTCAGCGGCACATCGAGTACCCGAGTGACCCGCTGCAGATCGGCGACCGATATCTCCGATAACCCGCGCTCCACCTGACTGAGGAAGCCGACCGAGCGTCCGGTGGCCGCCGCCAGTTCCTTGATCGTGATGCGCTTGAGGCGGCGCAGGCGGCGGATGTCGTGACCGACGCCCGCGCGGATCCGATCATGCATGGCTTCCTCGACCATCGGTTGTACCTCCCTGTCCATTTCGTGAAATTATTGGTATTTTCATCACGCAGGTGAAAATTTCAACCCCCTTGTTCATAGCGCTTCCCCGCCAAGGGGCCGTAAAAATCGGGAGACCGAATCATGGCAAAGCCTATGCCCGAACGCGCGCAGGTCGTCATCGTCGGCGGCGGCGCCGTCGGCTGCTCAGTGGCCTACCATCTGGCCCATCGCGGCTGGCGCGACGTCCTGCTGCTGGAGCGCGATCAGCTGACCAGTGGTACCACCTGGCACGCCGCCGGGCTGGTCGGGCAGTTGCGCGCGACGCCGAACATGACCCGGCTCGCTCAGTACGGCACGGAACTCTACGGTGCGCTCGAGGCCGAGACCGGTCAGCCGACCGGCTTCCTGCAGCGCGGCTCGATCATGCTGGCGAGTTCGGACGGCCGTATGGATGAAATCCGCCGCGCGCACTCGACCGCGAACTGTTTTGGCCTCGAGACGCACCTGCTGGCAGCGGAAGAGATCCAGCAGCGCTGGCCGCTCGTCGATACGGACGGTGTGCGCGGCGGAATCTGGCTCCCGAAAGACGGCCAGATCAACCCGGCCGATCTGACCCAGGCGCTGGCCCGTGGCGCGCGCCAGCTGGGAGTGACCGTGCGCGAGCGGACGCCTGTCCGCGGGATCCGGCGTGAGCATGGCCGCGTCGCCGGCGTCGATACCGACGAGGGCACCGTCGAGGCCGAGTACGTGGTCAACTGCGCCGGGATGTGGGGCCGCGAACTCGGGCGCATGGCCGGCGTCGACGTGCCCCTGCACGCGGCCGAGCATTTCTACGTCGTGACGGAGAACCTGCCCGAGGCGCCGGGCGCGCTGCCGGTGCTGCGCGACCCGGACCATGCGATCTACTTCAAGGAGGATGCCGGCAAGCTGCTGGTCGGCATGTTCGAGCCCGTGGCGAAGCCCTGGGGCATGGACGGGATCCCGGAAGACGGTTCATTCACGCAACTGCCCGAGGACTGGGATCACCTCGCCCCGCAGCTCGAGGCGGCGATGGAGCGGGTGCCGGCGATCGGCGAGGCGGGCATCCAGTTGTTCTTCAACGGCCCGGAGAGCTTCACCCCGGACGACCGCTATCTGCTCGGCGAGACGCCGGAACTGCCCGGCTTTTTCGTCGCCAGCGGGTTCAACTCCGTGGGCGTGCAGTCCGCGGGCGGGGCCGGGCGCGTGCTCGCGGACTGGATCGTCGACGGCCATCCGCCGATGGATCTCGCCGATGTCGATATCCGGCGCATGCTCGGCTTCCAGAACAACCGCAACTACCTGCACGACCGGACCGTCGAGGGCCTGGGGCTGCTCTACGCCATGCATTGGCCGTATCGCCAGTACGCCACGGCCCGCAACGTGCGCCGCTCGCCCCTGCACGAGCGCCTCGCAGCGCGCGGCGCCGCCTTTGGTGAGGCGGCCGGCTGGGAGCGGCCGGATTTCTACGGCGAACCCGGCACGACGCCGACCTACGACTACAGCTTCGCCCGCCCCGGCTGGTTCGAGGACCACGCCGCCGAGCACCGCGCCACACGCGAGGATCTCGTGCTGTTCGACCAGAGCGCCTTCGCCAAGCTGCTGGTGCAGGGACCGGATGCGGAGGTGGCGCTGCAGTGGGTCAGTTCCGCCCGGGTGGATGTCGAACCGGGGCGTTCGATCTACACGCTGCTGCTCAACGCCCGTGGCGGGATCGAGTCGGACGTGACCATCACCCGTCTCGATACGGAGCGGTTCCTGGTCGTCTCACCGGCGACCGCACAGCGCCGCGACTACGAGTGGCTGCGCGCGAACCTGTCCCGCGATCTGCGCGTGACGGTGACCGATACCACCTCGTCCGAGGCGGTCATGGGGCTGATGGGGCCGCGCTCGCGCGACTTCCTGCAGGCCCTGACTGGCGCCGATTTGTGCGATGCGGCCTGCCCGTTCGGACACTTTGTCGAACTCGATATCGGTTATGCCCGAGTGCGCGCAGTGCGCATGACCTACGTCGGTGAACTCGGCTGGGAACTCTACGTTGCGAGCGAATTCGCCGCCGGCGTGTTCGATACGATCATGGCCCGGGAGGATGCACCGCGGCTGGCCGGTTTCCATGCGCTGCACTCCCTGCGCACCGAATCGGGCTATCGCCACTGGGGCCACGACATCACCGACGAGGACGACCCGCTGGCCGCGGGCCTCGGTTTCGCGGTCGCCCGCGACAAGGATTTCATCGGCCGCGAGGCCGTGGATGCGCTGCGCGAACAACCCCGTTCGAAACGCCTGGTCTCGATCCGCCTGCAGGACCCGGAGCCCCTGCTCTATCACGATGAACCCATCCGGCTAGGCGGCCGGATCGTGGGGCGCACGACCTCCGGGCGCTACGGGCACAGTGTGGGCGCCGCGGTCGCGCTCGGCTGGGTCGAGCATCCGGACGGCGTTCACATCGATTCCGCCTTCCTGGAACGCGATGGCTTCGAGGTCGAGGTCGCGGGCGAGCCGGTCGCGGCGCGGCTGTCGCTGAAGCCGTTTTACGATCCCCGGCGCGAGCGGGTGAAAGGCTGAATCGGATGTCGTGGGTCCGGGATCGGGCCTCAATCGTTTTCTCGCCAGGACGCCAGGCTCGCCAAGAGAGGCATTTCACCGACTTTAATTGTCGGTTTTCTTTGCGGGCTTGGCGTCTTGGCGGGAGATCGCCTTTTTATTCTGAGGTAACCACCCAGGGAGCGTGAGACGGCGTGCCGGGCAATGCCGGCACACGACTCTCCAGGCCCCGGGCCGTTCTTTCAGGACCCCGAACGCTGTTCGAGGATGAGCCGCCCGCCGACCTGGCGGAATTCAAGCTCCCCCAGGAAGGTCATGCCGAGCAGGATATCGTCGCCGCCCATGGAGGGGTTGATCGAGCCGCGGACATCGCGGAGTTCGATGCCGCCGACGGAGATGCGGTCGATACGGGTGTTATAGGCGGTCGTCGTGCCATTGGCGGTAACCACCCGGATCTCGGCACCGCGCTCCAGGCCGAGTTCCTCGGCGACGCCCTGCGGCACGGCGACGTGACTGGCGCCGGTATCGACCAGGAACGACACGCGTTGATCGTTGATCCGCCCCGGCACCCGGTAATGCCCCCCGGGCCCGGCCTCCAGTTCGATCCGCTGTGGTCCATCGGCGCCCGTCGACAGGTCCCGGTTCGGGTTGTCGCGTCGATCGACCAGCGCGTCCATGCCGAACCAGAGCACGGCGAACAGTAGCGCGAAAGTCGCGATCACCGGTCCCAGCGCCCGCAGCGAGTCCTGCATATCGGTCATCCCGGTGGAAACGGTTCGCCGGCGGGGTTCATGGCCGGAATGATCACGATGGTAATCGCCCGGGCGTAGCGGTGCGAGGCGTATCCGGCATCAGATGGCGTTCGTAGGAGCGGGCTTGCCCGCGAACCGTTTTCCTGCAGCCACAGGGGGCCAGGTAGTCGACGCGGCATGGCTGCCGCGGGGCACCATGGTCCCCGGGGAATGAAAACGGCGAGACGCCAGAGCGGTGAGCGCCACTGGAGAGCGGTTCGCGGGCAAGCCCGCTCCTACAGCCCGGCCTGACGCAATGCGCGCGCGTTCGCCTTCGGCGAAAACGCGCCTACGTCGTTGATACCCGCGGGAAGATTCCATGTGTCCCAGACCCCAGTTATCTCGTTCTTCGCGTCCTCCGCGAACTCCGCGCCTCTGCGAGAAAAACGCACGGGGACCCCATCAGGCCACGGCGCATGGAAGCTCAACAACGCCTCGTACCATCAAGCCCGCGAGGTCCGCGCGGCGATCGCCACACCGATCGCGGCCAGGATAATCCCGGGCCACGCCAGCAGCGGCATGGTCTCGCCGAGGACGCCCCAGGCGATCAGCGCCGCCCCCGGTGGCACGAGGAAGAACAGCGCCGAGACCCGCGCGGCCTCGCCGTGGCGGATCATCGCCAGCAGCAGGGTGATCGCGATCAGCGAGTTGAAGACGACCAGGTACCCGAGCGAGATATAGAGTTCGGGCACCCATTCCACCTGCATGCTCTCGGTGAGCATCGCGACCGGGAGGATCAGCGCGAAGGCGACCAGGTATTGGATGGTGTTGGACGTGACCGGGTGATGGGTTACGCCGAAGCGCTTCTCGTACAGTGTCCCGGCCGTGATCGATGCCAGCGCCGCGACCGCGGCCAGGATGCCGATCATCGAGGTCGCGCCCACGCTCGAGCGCGCCGCGATCACGAGCATCGCACCGCCAAGCCCCAGGATCAGGCCGACCCAGCGGCGCAGCCCCACCTGTTCGCCCGCGGTCCACGGCACGAACAGCGCCACCAGGATGGGTTGCAGCGAGACGATCAGGGCGACGCCGCCGGCGGAGATGCCGAGTTCGAACGAGTAATAGGTCAGACCGAAATAGATCCCCTGGATGAGAATGCCGACCGCGGCCAGATGGCCCCAGTCGACCGCTCGCGTCGGCAGCGCAGGCCGCATCAACAGCACGAGCGGCAGCAGTACGATCAACACGCTGCCATAGCGCATGGCCAGGAAGGTCATCGGCTCGGCATGCTCGAGCCCCAGCTTGCCGAAGGTGAAACCCGCCGACCAGAACAGGAGAAACAGCACGGGCGCCGCGCGCAGCCAGAGTGGCGTGCCGGTGTTGCCATGATCGGGTGACAAGGGGCTTCCTCCATATCTTGCGGGGGCGGGCGGCGACTATACCGGTGGTGGAGCCCGGTCGCAGCATGATGCGCTGCGTATGCAGATGGGGGCGAGGTGGATCGGCACGCGTTCAGTCGCGGGCGCCAAAGTACCAGAGCAGTTCGCGGCCGAGGTCCTCCAGCATGGCGGCCACAAGCACGAAGACGGCGGCCGGCGCCGCGCGCAGGCCGGGTATCTGCAGCCACTCATGCAGCGATTCGGGGGTGTGGAGCCAGACTGCGGCCACCAGCGCACCGAGGAAGGCGCCGGTGGCGAGGTCATACACCATGGCGCCGTGTCGGGGGCGCGCGTCGTGGTAGCGGCGCAGCCAGATCCCCGCCGGTATGACTGCGGCGAGTCCTGCCAGGACTGCGGTCCCTGGCGTGCGGTGCGCCAGCACGGCCGCTGCGATACACGCGAGCGCGACCCCCGCGCACAGTACGCGGATCAATGGCCCCTCGCCGTTGATGCGTCGGAGCTGTCGTTCCAGTCTGCGGTCATGCACGCGGGAGGCCCGGTCGAGGCGTGGCCGCGCAGGATGCCACGACCCGGTGCGTGAAGGCAGCACCGGGGACGACCGGGATGTCATCGGGGGTCGCAGCCGCAGGCGCGTCGGTATGACCTTAGCGCGGCAGCCACAGCGATAGTGCCGGGACGTAGGTGATGATGAGCACGGCCGCCAGCAACAGGAAGAAGAACGGCAGGGTCGCGCGGTAGAGCGTCATGACCGGCTTGCCGAAGCGGAAGCTGGCGATGAACAGGTTCATCCCGACCGGCGGGGTGAAGTAACCGATCTGCATGTTGGCGAGGAAGATGATGCCGAGATGCAGCGGGTCGATCCCGTAACCGAGCGCTACCGGCAGCAGGATCGGCACGATGATGACCAGTGCCGAGAAGATATCCAGCATCATCCCCAGGACCAGCAGGAAGATATTCAGCAGGATCAGGAACGTCCAGCGGTTGTCGACGACCGACTGGATCCATTCGAACAACCGTGTGGGTACCCGGGCGTCGATCATGATGTTGGTCGAGGCGAGCGACACGCCGAGGATCAGCAGGATCGCGCCGACGAGTTTCATGGCATCCACGAGCACGTCCGGCAGGCGTCGCCAGTGGATATCGCGGCGGATCACGACCTCGACGATCAGGGCGTAGACGGCCGCGAGTGCCGCGGCCTCGGAGATCGCGATCAGCCCGCCGTAGATGCCGCCGAGTACGAACAACGGCAGCGGCAGTTCCCAGCCGGCGTCACGGATCGCGGCCCATGCCTCGCGGCGGTCGAACCCCGGATGATCCGGCGAGCGCAGCACGCGGCCGTGGTAGACGCTGTAGGCGCTGAGTATCAGGAGCATCAACACCCCCGGCAGGAGGCCCGCCAGGAAGAGCTCGTTGATGCTCATGCTGATCGGCAGGTCGAGTTGCTGGGCGACCACGCCGTAGAGGATCAGCGGCAGGCTGGGGGCGAACAGGATGCCGAGGCTGCCGGAACTGGTGACCAGCCCAAGGCTGAAGCGGTCGCCATAGCCGGCCGTCTTCAGTGCCGGGTAGAGCAGCGCGCCCAGGGCGACGATGGTGATGCCGGACGCACCCGTAAACGCGGTGAACAGCGCGCAGGCGACCAGCGCGACGATCGCGAGCCCGCCGCCGAAGCCGCCGAGCAGGGCGTCGGTCAGGCGCACCAGGCGCCGTGGGGCGTCGCTCTCGCCGAGGATATACCCTGCGAGCGTGAACAGCGGGATCGCCACCAGTATCGGCATGTCGGCGATCCGGTAGATCTCGATGACGACGGCCTGTCCGTCGATGCCGGCGAGATGGAAGCCGATCAGGGCGCTGGCCCCGATCACGGCGAACAGCGGCGCACCGGCGAGCGCGGCGAGCAGCAGGATCAGGGTGACGACCAGCGTCGTCATGCTTCGGCCCTGGCGAGGGGATCCCGGCCACGCAGGAAGGCCAGCGCGAAGAGCGCGTAACGCAGGCCGATCAGGCCGAACGCCAGCGGGAGGATCGTCACGACCGCCCAGGTGGGCACCCCGGCGAAGGCGGTGCCGGCGAACTCGTATTCAAGCAGGACGTAGCGGACCGCATGCCAGGTGATGGCGGCGCACACGAGTGCGGTGAACAGGCAGGCCAGCACCTGCATGCGGCGGCGCCATCGTGCGGGCAGCGCGCGGGTGAGGATGTCGATCGCGATGTGGCTGCCGTCGCGGCTGGCGGTGACCGCGCCCAGCAGGCCGATCCACAGTACGAGCGAACGCAGTACCGGTTCGATCCAGATCTGGCCGACGCCGAGCAGATTGCGCAGCACGATCTGCAGGGCGGCGAGGACAACCATCGTCAGCACGGCCACGACCAGCAGGCCGTTCTCCGTCAGGTGCAGGCCGAGGCGCAGGCGCTCGATGAGCCTGTCAGTCGTCATTCTGCGCGCGGTATTCCTGGACGAGGCCGCGCACGCGCTCGAGCAGCGTCGAGTCGAAGCGGCCTTCCTCCTCCAGCGCCTGCAGGGTCCGGCGGGCGATGGCCTCCCATTCACGCTCGTCCGGCGGGCGCGCCGGCTCGATCCGGGAGATCCCGCGGTCCTCGAGCGCGGCCAGGGCCTCGCGGTTGTCGTCGGCGGTGGTCTCGTCGAGGCGTTCGAACGCGTCTTCCAGCACCCCGCGTACGATCTCGCGATCGCCCGCGTCGAGTTGCTCGATGATCCGTTCGTCGACCACCATCATTGCGACCAGGAACAGCAGCGGTGCGTCGGTAAAATGGTTGACGCCGGTATGCCACTGCAGCGCGATCGCGCCGGATGGGTTGATCGTCACGGTATCGACGAGTCCCGTCTGCAGGGAGGTATATACGTCGGAAATCGGCAGGGAGACAGCCTGGCTGTCCGCGCTTTTGAACATGCGCGCGGTGATCTCGTCCCCCTGCGGTACCCACACGCGGGCCTCCGCGAGGTCATCCACCCGGTCGATCGGGTCTTTGCTGAACAGGTAGGTGAAGCCGCCCTCGCTGATCCCGGTGATGACAAAGCCCTCGGAGCGCACGCGTTCGCGGATCACGGGATCGATCCGCTCACGCACGTACTCGACCTCCTGGCGGTCGCGGAAGACGAACGGCAGGCCGTAGACCTGTGCGTCCGGGTGGATTTCCGCAAGGGCATTGGCGGTAATGACGGCGCCGTGGAGCTGGCCGATCCGGATCTTGCGCAACACCGCCTGGTCATTGCCCATGACGCCGCCGGGGAACAGCTTCAGTTCGACCCGGCCGTCGGTGCGCTCGGCGATGGTCTCGCCGGCCTTTTTCAGTGCCTCGATAAAGGCGGTCCCCGCCGGCACCGAGGTGGCGATCTTGAGTGTGCGGGCCGCGCCCGCGTGCGCGGTAACGCCCAGCAGCGCGCAGGCGAGCGCGAACGCGGCCAGTGGTCGGAATCGGCGAGCCATCGGTCTACTCCAGGACAGGGCGACTAGAAGAAAGAGTCCGCGCTGGCGCGCAGCTCACCCGCGCGCTCCTGCGCGAGCCTGTTGGACAGCGTGAGGTCACCGGCCTCCGGATCCGCCTCGATGACTTCGGTGACGAGACGGTCGTGAAGTTCCCGGTCATAGACCAGACGGGCGTAATTCTCGGCGAATAACGCCTTGGCCATGAGGTTGCGGCCGTTGGAAATCTCGATCGCGCGCTCGAAGTGCGCGCGCGCCTCCTCCGGTTTGCCGCCCAGCGACGCCGGGCGCTGGGCCAGGAGTACGCCCTTGTATACGTGCGCGAAGCCGTCGTCGATCTCCGGCGAGAGTTCGAGCACGCGGTCGAACGCGGCCTCGAGCTTGGGCAGATCGGCGAGCGCCGCGTAGTCATCGGAGCGTGCCTGCATCCAGCTGGCCCAGACGGCGGCGAAGCGGTACAGGCCCTCGGCGTCGTCTTCGTCTTCGACCGTATCGGTGACCGCGGTCAGGAACGCCGGGAAGCGCCCGTCCAGGGCCGCGCAGACCTCTTCAAGGCGCAGACACAGACCGCTGCGCGCATAGTCATAGGCCGTCTGCGACAGGATCCGCCGGCGCTCGGGATCCTCAACGAAGCTGCCGGCGTAGGTCCCGTAGAGGCGGCCCGCGGTGAACTGGGCGCCCGCGTCGTCGGGCGAGCGGCGCGCGAGTGTATCCGCGAGGATCAGGTACGACGGCGCCCCGTCGCGGACGATCTCCGGATCACGCTGCGAGGCGATCGATTCACCGAGGCTTTCGGAGATGCCGCCCAGGCCCGTGCACCCGGTGGCCGTTGCGAGCAGGGCGCCGAGGGCGACTCTGGCCACGATCGTATTGCGCATTGCGTACCGTCTCCGATGATGTCCGTGCGAGCGTACGGTGCCCGTAGCGCGATGCAACCCTCGGCGCGTCCTCGCTTCCATGTAGTCGCAAACTGCTGCGAACCGGGTGCCGAGTCAATAGGCGTCGGGGTCCGCGACAACCGCCTCGCCCCGTTCAAACAGCGCCTGCCGCCGGTCCGGATGCATGCGGTCGAGGTTACGGTAGGGCATGGCCAGGCGCTGGTTGGTTCCGAGCCGCGGGCGCTGGCGCATGAGGAAATGCCAGTACAGGGCGTTGAACGGGCAGGCGTCGGGCCCGGTCGCCTGCTGGACGTTGTACCGACAACCCTTGCAATAGTCCGACATCCGATGGATGTATTTGCCGCTCGCCGCATAGGGTTTCGACCCCAGCAGGCCTCCGTCGGCGTAGAGCGCCATGCCGAGCGTGTTGGGGAGTTCGACCCATTCGTAGGCGTCGGCGTACACGCAGAGGTACCAGTCGCAGACCGCCGCCGGTTCAACGCCGGCCAGCAGCGCGAAGTTTCCGGTGACCATCAGGCGCTGGATGTGGTGGGCCCAGGCGTGTTCGTGGGTGTCGATGATCGTCTCGCGCAGGCAGTTCATGCCGGTCTCGCCGCTCCAGTACAGCGACGGCAGCGGCTGGTGGTGGTCGAGGGCGTTGCGCTCGGCGTACTCCGGCATATAACGCCAGTAGACCCCGCGGATGTATTCGCGCCAGCCGAGGATCTGGCGGATGAACCCCTCGACGGCGTTCAGGGGCGCCGCACCGCCACGCCAGGCGGCCTCGGCACGCTCGATCAGGTCCGCCGGCTCGAGTAGGCCGAGATTCAGATAGGGTGACAGCACCGCGTGGAACAGCCACGGCTCGCCGCTGCGCATGGCGTCCTGGTAGTCGCCAAACGAGGGCAGGGCATGCGCGAAGAAGTGATCGCGCGCGCGCTCGGCGGCCCGTCGGGTCGTGGCCCAGGCGAAACCGTCCAGGCTGCCGAAATGGTGTCCGAAGCGCGCCTGCACAAGCGCCAATACATCACGCGTGATGGCGTCCGGGGTGAACCGGGGCGGTGGCGGCAACGCCAATCCGGTCCGCGGTAGCGGTTTGCGGTTCTCGCGGTCGTAATTCCAGCTCCCGCCCGCGGGGCCGCCATCGGCGTCCAGCAATACCGTGTGGCGCCGGCGTAGCTGCCGATAGAAGTCTTCCATGCGCAGGCGCCGGCGGTGCCGGGTCCATTCGGCGAACTGCCCTGCACTGACGAAAAAACGGCGATCCGTGTACACGTGCACCGCCACCCCGAGGCGCTCGGTCCAGCCGCCGATGTCGCGGGCGAGGCGCCACTCGCCGGGTTCCGTCACATGGATCGCATCGAGTCCGTGGCGGGCGAGCGCCCGCTCGGCTTCGCCGGTGAGCGTGCCGGTATTGTCCGGGTCGTCGAGTGTGACGTAATCGACGCGCCATCCGTCGCCGCGCAGTTCCTCCGCGAAATGACGCATCGCGGCGAAGATCAATGCGATCTTCTGCGGGTGGTGTCGTGCATATGTGGCCTCGGCGTCGACCTCCGCGAGCAGGACGACGCCATCGGCGCCCCGGCAGTCCGCGAGACTGGCGAGTGTCGGGGTCAGTTGATCGCCGAAGATGGGGATGAGGGGGCGCATGGGCATGCCAGGTCCGGGCTGCTGATACCCGTTGCATTCGGTGGTGGTGCGATATGGATTCCGCCGGCCGGCTGTTCAGTCGGTCTCGCGCTCTTTCGTGAGCACGTAGAGCAGTGGAGCCGGGTCTGCCGGTTCGTCCGGTTCGCGGGCCAGCACGCATGCCTGCGTGCGCTCCAGCCATGCCTGTACCGCTGCGGTTTCGCTGGCGCCACCCGCGTGGCCGCGATAGCAGATGATCGTTACCCGGCCACCTGGACGCAGCAACGCCACGGCCGCGGTCAGCGCCGCCGTGGTCGAGCCGGGCGTGGTGATGAGATCCGAGTCGCTGCGCGGCAACCAGCCGAGGTTGAACATTGCCGCATTGAGCCGCACGCCGGTCAGCTCGGCGGCGAGCCCGGCGTGATCCTGGTGGTACCAGTGGAGTTGTGCCCCCGTTGCGGCGCCATCAAGGCGGCGTCGGCTGCGCTCGATCGCCACGTCCTGCAGGTCGAACGCGTGTACGCTGCCGCCCGGGGCCACCGCCCGGGCCAGAAACAGGGTGTCGTGGCCGTTGCCGCAGGTGGCGTCCAGCGCCGTAGCGCCGGGTGCGAGTACCGGCCTGAGCCAGGCGTGGGCGCGGGCGGTCAGATCGATTGCGGCTTTCGGCATGGCGATCCAAGGGGTGAACGGTTGTGTGCGATTTTATGGGACAATCGGGTTTCAATTCTGATTGCCGCATCCATGGCGAGGCTATACTCCGATGCAACAGTACCGAACCCTTCTTGCCGCCACGGCTCTTACCCTCGTTGTCGGGTGTGCGGCCGATGATCCCAATCGCAGCGCCAAGCGGGGTGCGCTACTCGGCGCCGTCGTGGGCGCCGTGATCGGCAACCAGGGCAGCAGCGATACCCAGCGTTATGCCGGTGCCGCCGTGGGTGCGCTCGCCGGCGGCGCCGTGGGCAGCTATATGGACCGCCAGCGGGCCGATCTCGAGAACAGCCTCGCCGGTGAGCAGCAGCGCGACGAACTGAAAATCACCGAGGTCGGCGACAATGCGCTCAGGATCGGCATCGCCAGCGACGCGACCTTCGCCGTCGACAGCGCCGAGCTCCAGACCCAGTACCGGCCGACCTACCGCAAGATCGCGGACGTGCTGCGCGATTACGAGCAGACCATCGTCCACATCATCGGGCATACCGACTCGACCGGTTCCGCGGATTACAATATGCGCCTGTCCGAGCGGCGCGCGGAATCCGTCGGTCTGTACCTGCGCGATCGCGGTGTCGAGGGCGATCGTCTGATCTACGATGGCCGTGGCGAGAGCGAATCGGTCGCGAGCAACGAAACCGAAGAGGGTCGGCGCCAGAACCGGCGCGTCGAGATCATCATCAAGCCGATCGTCGAGGGCGAAGAGCGCGAGGCCTATACGCCGCCGCCGCGGACCTGATCTCTGCGGCCGTTTCTCGGTCGTCACGCCTCGACCGGGCGGCCGTTGCGCGTCCCGGTCGGTACCGATTGGGCCGACGCTCCGCACGGGGCGTCGCATAGCCGGGGCATCAACATGACCGTGGTTGCAGCGCGCGCGCTCGCGAAGGAGTACGACGGGCACGCGGTCGTCGATGGCGTCGATCTCGCCATCGAGCCCGGCGAGTGTTTCGGCCTGCTCGGCCCCAATGGCGCCGGCAAAACGACCACCCTGCGCATGCTGCTCGGGCTGACCCATCCGAGCGCGGGTGAGTTGACCGTGCTCGGTCATGCCGTTCCCGAGCAGGCCCGAGCGATGCGGGCCCGCGTGGGCGTGGTGCCGCAGACCGATGCACTGGATCCGGATTTCACCGTCCGCGAGAACCTGCTGACCTGGGCGAGTTATTTCGGCCTCGAGCAGGGTATCGGGCCGCGTGTGGATGAGATGATCGGGTTTGCCGCCCTGCAGGGGCGCGAGGGCGCCGGGGTGGCCGCGCTCTCCGGGGGCATGCGCCGCCGCCTCAGCCTGGCGCGGGCGTTGATCAACGACCCGGAACTCGTCGTGCTCGATGAGCCCACGACCGGTCTCGACCCGCAGGCGCGGCAACATATCTGGCAGCGCCTGCGCCGGTTGCGTGATGATGGCCGCACGCTGATCCTGACGACGCATTACATGGAAGAGGCCGAGCGCCTCTGCGATCGGCTGGCGATCGTCGATGGGGGCCGCATCGTCGCCGAGGGACGCCCGCGCGATCTCATCGCACGGCATATCGAACCCTGCGTGCTCGAGCTGCGCGGTGGGGCCGCCTGGCAGTGGGGGCGCGGCGAGGGCATGGCGCTGGCCGCGCGCAGCGAGGATGTCGGTGACACGCTCCTGCTGTACGCCCATGACGACAGCGAACTGCTGGCCGCACTGGGCGCGGCGCCGACGATCGAGTACCTCAGCCGGCGCGCCAATCTGGAGGATGTTTTCCTGCGCCTGACCGGGCACGATCTGCGCGACTGACAGCACGGCCCGCCAGGCGCGCTCGCATGGGCGGCCCGACGAATCCCCGGAGACAAGGCATGGCCCGACCCGACCAGCTGCTGCCCGTACCCAGCCTGCGCTTTGTCCCGGTCTGGCGGCGCAACCTGCGCGTATGGCGCAAACTCATGGTGCCGTCCGTGCTGGGCAACTTCGGTGAACCGCTGCTGTACCTGTTCGTGTTCGGTTATGGCTTCGGGCGCCTGGTGGGCGAAGTCGAGCGCATGCCCTACATGGACTTCCTGGCATCGGGGATCGTCTGTTCCTCGATCATGATGACGGCCAGTTTCGAGGCGCTGTACTCGGCCTTCACGCGCATGCATGAGCAGCAGACCTGGACGAACATGCTGAATGCACCGCTGAACGTCGACGACATCGTGCTCGGCGAGATCGCGTTCGCCGCGACCAAGGGCGCGTTCAGCGGGGTGGCCATTCTGGTGGTGGCCACGCTCGCCGGTTTCGTCGCCGGCCCGGCCGCGCTCTGGGTGCTGCCGATGATGCTGCTCATCGGCTTGTGTTTCGCCTCTCTGGCGATGGTGGTGACCGCGATCGCGCCCGGCTACGATTTCTTCCTCTATTACTTCACGCTGATCCTGACCCCGATGCTGCTGTTGTCGGGTGTCTTCTTTCCCCTGAGCGAACTGCCGACCGTCGTTGCCGGTATCGCCCACCTGCTGCCACTGGCCAACGCGGTCGCGATCGTGCGCCCACTGATGACCGGTACGGTGCCTGCGGACGTGCTCCTGCATCTGTCCGTGGTCATCGCCTACGGGGCGGCGGCATGGGTCTTCGCGACGCATCGTCTGCGCCGTCGGCTGGCCTCCTGAATGGCGGTGTGATGCGGGCTCACGGTTACAAAACGGTCACTTGTCGCCCGCCAGACGCCTTCGTTACCGTTTTTTGCGCCGAACGCGAACGGTTCAACAAGAAGTGTAAGGAGGTGCTGTATGACGAAAACGCCGACGGCCGCAGCGCTCGCGGCGGCGCTGTTGTCGTTCCCGCTCATCGCCGGTGCGGCGGAAGGGGATGATCGGCCGGGATTCGATAAGGCCGATAGTGACGGCGACGGCCGCATCACCGTGGAAGAAGCCACCGACGCTGGCATCCCGGAGGCTGAGGCCAAGCGCGAGGATATTGACAATGACGGCGAACTGACCAAGGCCGACTGGAAGTTCGTCGACATGGACGGCCCGGACTCGGGCGACGGCTCGGGCAGCGACTCCTGACGCCGCGCTCGTCCGACGCGTCCCGGGGTATCCCTACCCCCGGCATTCCTGCCTGCCCCGGGGCGCGCGTCCGGTCGAACGGCCGCGCGGAATTTCCCGCACTCACAACGCTCGGGGCCGACTGCCACCAGCCGCCGCCAGGCACTGCAATCGATCGGTTATGCGGGATTCAGCCACGACCGCATGGCCGCGATCGGCGATGATGAGGAGTTGGTGGGCGATGCTGGTTTCGAACCAGCGACCTCTGCCGTGTGAAGGCAGCGCTCTCCCGCTGAGCTAATCGCCCATCAACGGCGGATGCTACGGTTTTTACCAGCGACGATCAATGGATGGATCGCCCCGGTATCGGGGCGCGGTTGGTCAAAGGTCAAAGGTCAAAGGGCGAAGGGCGAAGGGCGAAGGGCCAAGTGCCAAGGATCATAGGCCGGCTTTTGTCGACAGGCGACAGCCGGCATGCCCTTGCGGACAGCCTCCGCCCTGGCCGCCGGCTGGCTCCTGCCGCGTCGCCTTCGGCTCCTCGCAGCGATGCCTTCGGTCGCAAGCCGGCCTACGACGGTTTGCTGTAGCTGTACCACTCGCCCGCTGCGGTTCAGGATGCCCGGAAAGCCTATCGGGGTCCCGAACCCGCGCCCGGACTGATAGGGTTACACGCCTTATCCCCAGGAGCCGGGTAATGGTTCCGTTTGCGAATCACTGACCTGGAGCGAACATGATCGACGGCCTGCGACACCTGCACATGCTCATGGCGGGATTATCGATCCTCGGATTCCTGTTGCGCGGTTTCTGGGCATGGCGCGTGCCCGGTCTGCTCCAGCGCAAACCGGTGAAGATCCTGCCGCACGTGATCGATACGCTGCTGCTCGCGAGCGCGATCGCGCTGCTGTTCGCCTACGGCTGGAACCCGTTCGCGCAGGGCTGGCTGGTCGCCAAGATCGTGCTGTTGATCGTCTACATCGGCCTGGGGCTCGTGGCACTCAAACCCTGGTATGGGGCGACTGTCCGGCTGCCGGCGTTCTTCGCCGCGGTGGCGGTGTTCGCGTGGATCTTCTCGATC
This sequence comes from uncultured Ectothiorhodospiraceae bacterium, assembly GCA_913055615.1. Classification (GTDB taxonomy): domain Bacteria; phylum Pseudomonadota; class Gammaproteobacteria; order XJ16; family Halofilaceae; genus Halofilum. Next base: position 16,409 of record CAJXKK010000013.1, on the reverse strand, counting down.
GCGACCAGCAAGCTCGTCGTACCTTTCGCCTGAGTCCCATGAAGGTCGCTGTGTTCAGTCATCCCGACTGCGCCGCCCACGACATGGGCGGCGGTCACCCCGAGCGCCCGGCGCGCCTGGCGGCGGTCAACGATGCCCTGACCGCGGCCGGCCTGGCGGACTGGCTCGAGTGGCGCGACGCGCCGCTGGTCGAGCGCGAGGCGCTGCTGCGGGTCCACCCGGCGGCGCATGTCGAGCGGCTGTTCGACAACGCGCCGACGCACGGCGAGTGGCGCCTGGATGGCGATACGCTGATGATGCCGGCCACGCTGTCGGCGGCGCGGCGGGCCGCCGGCGCCGCGATCGCGGCGACCGAGGCGGTGCTGGCGGGCGAGTGCGAGGCGGCGTTCTGCAGCGTCCGTCCGCCGGGTCACCATGCGGAGCGCGAACGGCCGATGGGCTTCTGCTTCTTCGGCAACGTGGCCGCCGCCGCCCGCCACGCCCTGAAGGTGCACGGCCTCGAACGCGTGGCGATCTGCGACTTCGATGTCCACCACGGCAATGGCACCGAGGATCTGGTCGCCGACGATCCCCGGATCCTGTTCTGCTCCACCTTCGAGTTCCCGCAGTTCCCCGGTTACTACGGCGAAGACGTGCCGGGCCAGCGCGTGAACTGCCCGTTGAGCCCCGGCACCGGTGGCGAGGCCATGCGTGAGGCCGTCGAGCGGCGCTGGCTGCCGGCGCTGGACGCGTTCGCGCCGCAACTCGTGCTGATTTCGGCTGGCTTCGACGCCCATCGGGACGATCCGATCGGCGGGCTCGTCTGGAGCGAGGAAGACTTCCACTGGGTGACCGAGCGCATCGGCGACGTCGCCGATCGCCACGCCGGCGGCCGTATCGTCTCGGTCCTCGAAGGCGGCTACGAGCTCGACGCACTCGGCCGCGGGGCCGCTGCACACGTCCGCGCCCTGCTGCGCCAGCCGTAGCCCGGATGGAGTGAAACGGGGATGGGCGCGTAGGCCGGCTTGCGACCGAAAGGAGTCAGCCGGCAGTCAAGGCGGCGGTCTTGTGCAACGGCACGCCGGCTGTTGCCTGTCGGCAAAAGCCGGCCTACGATCCTTGGCCCTGCCGCCAGTCGTAGGCGCGTTTTCGCCGAAGGCGAACGCGCGCATCGCTTGCCAGGAACTTGCGGTCGGGCACCCGGCCCGCTCAGCCAGCGCGCTGCGCGGCCCGAACCGCGTCCCGGATCAGGCCGGGCCCGCGATAGATCAGCCCCGTGTAGATCTGTATCAACTGCGCGCCGGCGAGGAACTTGGCCGTTGCGCCGGCCGCATCGACGACCCCGCCGACCCCGACCAGGGTGGTGTGCTCATCGATTCCCGTGGCCAGCCGGGCGAGCACGCCGGTCGAGGGCTGCAGCAGCGGCGCGCCGGACAGACCGCCTTCTTCCTCTGCATGCCGGGCGCCGGCCACACGGCCGCGGCTGGCCGTCGTGTTGGTGGCGATCAGGCCATCGATGTCGTGCGTGGTCGCGGCCGTGGCCAGGGCGTCGATTTCTTCGTTGTCGAGATCGGGGGCGATCTTGACCAGCAGCGGGACCCGCCGCCCGGCGGTCGCATCGAGCGAGCGCCGCGTCGCGTCCAGCCCGGCGAGCAGTTCCGTCAGCGCATCACCCGACTGCAGCGAACGCAGCCCGGGCGTATTCGGCGATGACACGTTCACAGTGACGTAGTCGGCCACCGCATGCACCCGTTCCAGGCCATGGCGGTAGTCGTCCAGCGCCTGTTCCAGGGGCGTATCGCGGTTCTTGCCGATGTTGACGCCGACGATGCCGCGGTAGCGCCGTCCCTCGAGCCGTTGGACGAGGTGATCGACGCCACGGTTGTTGAAACCGAGCCGGTTGATCAGGGCCTCATGGCCGGGCAGGCGGAACAGGCGCGGGCGCGGATTACCGTCCTGGGGGCGCGGCGTGACCGTGCCGACCTCGATGAAGCCGAAGCCGAGCGCGCCCAGCGCATCGATATGGTCGGCGTTCTTGTCGAGACCGGCCGCGAGCCCGACCGGGTTGGGGAACTCGAGCCCGAGCGCGCGCACCGGGGCGTTCGGTACCCGGCGGCCGTACAGTCGGCGGAGCAGGGCCGGCCCGGCTCGGTCGAGGCTGGCGAGGGCGACGTCATGGGCGCGTTCCGGTTCGAGCGTGAACAGCGCGCGGCGCAGCAGCGGGTAGGGCATGGATCAGCGGTCCCGTCGCCGGGGGATCCGGTTACGGGTGTTCCTCCGGCTTCGGTGGCTCGAGCGCGCTGATCAGTTCGGACAGCGAGTGGACATGCAGATTCGTCTTGACGCTCTCGCCGGTATCGGGGGTGGCGCCATTGCCCTCGCGATCATGGCGGCGCTCGATCCATGCGGTCGCGAGCCCGAAGTTCCGGGCGCTGATGAGGTCGTGATATTTGCTCTGGGCGCAATGCAGGATCTGTTCGCGCTTCGCCCCCAGGCGATCCAGGGTGAATTCCCAGACGCGTGGGTCCGGCTTGTTGACCCCGACCATGTCGCAGGTGATCACGTCATCGAAGGGCTCGCCGAGGGTCCGGCCCATCTGCTCCAGCGCCCAGCTGTCGGCGTTGGTGACCGCCACCAGCCGGAACCGTCCGTGCAGGGTGCGCAGGCCGGTGACGGCATCGGCGAACGCCGGCCAGTCGCGGATGGAATCGCGGAAATCGAGCGACTCGGATTCATCGCTTTCGAGCGACCACGACTCGGCCAGCGCGTCATGGATGCGGGGCAGCATCGAGGTGAACGGCATTTCCGGATTGGAGCGCTGCAGGCGGTCCTCGGCGGCGGCGAATGCCCGCAGGATTTCCTCGTCGTCGACGCGCTGGCGGTGGCGACGCAGCCACGGGTGATACCACTCGACGATACCGGTTTCGAAGTCGATGAGGGTGCCGACCACGTCGAAGGTCAGCGTGGTGATCGTATCGAGCCGCATGATTTCGGGCGTCTCCTGACTGCCGGGCCCGGGGCCCGGTTCGGTTGGGCGGCCCGGAGTGGAACGATCCCGGGCGCGCAATCGGGCGAATGGTGCTGGCGAATCGCCGGGGGTGCAACATCCATCGACCGCCGAACCCGAAATGCCGGGCCGGGATATCGTGACGACAACCCCCGCAAGGCGATCGCCCACTTGGCCGCGCGGCGCTACAATGCAGGGCCACGCCCGGAGGCCCGATGCCGCTTCGCTACGACCAGCTCGCCGCCCAGCTCGCGAAAGGGCTCGCACCGATCTATGTGGTGACCGGCGATGAGCCGCTGCAGCACGTGGAGGCCGCGGACATGATCCGCCGCACGGCGCGTGAACGCGGCTTCGGCTCGCGCGAGGTGTTCGACGCCGCCAGCGACTTTGACTGGAATCGGCTCAGCGAGTCGGCCAACAGTCTATCGCTGTTCGCCGAGCAGCGCCTGGTGGATCTGCGCCTGCCGTCAGGCAAGCCCGGGCGCGAGGGCGGTGCCGCCCTGACGGCCTGGGCCGAACGCCCCCCCGAGGACACGGTCCTGCTGCTCACATTGCCGAAACTGGAACAGCAGGCGCGGCGTGGACGCTGGTTCAGTGCGCTGGAAAAGGCCGGCGTGGTCGTCCAGGTCTGGCCGATCGACCCGGGCCAGCTGCCGCAGTGGCTGGACAGGCGCATGCAGGCGAAGGGGCTGAAACCGACCCGCGAGGCGGTGGCGCTGCTCGCCGCCCGGGTCGAGGGCAATCTGTTGGCGGCCGCCCAGGAGATCGACAAACTGCTCCTGCTTGGCGGCACCGGCCCGGTCGATGCCGATCGGGTGGCCGAGGTCGTCGCGGACTCGGCGCGCTGGTCCGTGTTCGATCTGAGCGACGCCATTCTTGCCGGCTCGACTGCCCGCGTCGGGCGCATCGTGGCCGGCCTGCACGGTGAAGGGACGCCGGAGCCGGTGATCGTCTGGGCGCTGCAGCGCGAACTCGCCCTGTTGGCCGACGGCGCCGCCCGGGTGGCCGCCGGCATGCCGGCCGCACGGGCCGCGGATGCCGTCGGGGTCTGGAAGCGCCGGCAGCGCCCGTTCGCCCAGGCGCTGGGGCGCATGGATGTCGCCGGCTGGCAGCGGCTGTGCGCACGCGCCGCGCGCCTGGAGCGCCTCGCCAAGGGCGCGGCACAGGGCAGTTTCCGGGACGAACTGCTAGAATTGGCGTTCACCGCCGCGGGGGCGCGGCGTACCCCGTTGTCGCCCTCGCGTGTTGTTGCACCGTAACCGTGAGTGATTCGAGCATGAGCGTGCCCGCCGAGGTCGCCGCACCCGACATCCGTGGATACATGGCGTCGGTCACCGCCGCCGCGCATGCGGCCGCGCGCGCCATGGCCCGGTCCGGGACCACCGAGCGCAACGCCGCGCTGGAGGCGATCGCCGGGGCGCTGCACGCCCGGCGTTCGGCGCTGGCGGAGGCCAACGAACGCGATCTCGAGGCGGGCCGCGCGAATGGCCTCGATGCGGCGACGCTGGATCGACTCACGCTCACCGACGACCGCATCGATGCCATGATCGCCGGCCTGCGCCAGGTCGCCGCACTGCCGGATCCGGTCGGCGCCATAGAGCATCTGCAGCCGCGCCCGACCGGTATCCGTGTGGGGCGGATGCGGGTACCGCTCGGTGTGATCGGGATCATCTTCGAATCGCGCCCCAACGTCACCGCCGATGCCGCCGCCCTGTGCCTGAAGGCGGGCAACGCATGCATCCTGCGCGGCGGCTCCGAGGCGTATCACTCGAACCGCGCCATCGGTGACTGCGTCGCCGACGGTCTCGCCGACGCCGGTCTGCCGGGCGAGGCCGCGCAGGTCTTGGCCACGACCGATCGGGCCGCGGTCGGCGAACTGCTGGCCGCCGAGGGGCACGTCGATCTCATCATCCCGCGTGGTGGCAAGCCCCTGATCGAGCGCGTGGCGCGCGACTCGCGCATCCCTGTGCTCAAGCACCTCGATGGCATCTGCCATGTCTACATCGACGGGGGCGCCGACGCCGAGCGCGCGCGGGCGATCGCGGTCAATGCCAAGACCCACCGCCTGGGGGTCTGCAACGCGATGGAGACGCTGCTGATCGACCGCGCGGTGGCGGACGCCCTGTTGCCGGGTATCGCCACCGCCATCGCCGCACACGGGATCGAGCTGCGCGGCTGCCCGCGCAGCCAGGCGATCGTGCCGGAGATGGTGCCGGCGACCGCGCAAGACTGGGATACCGAGTATCTCGGTCCGGTGCTGGCCGTGCGTGTGGTCGACGGCATCGATGCGGCGCTTGAGCATATTGCGGCACACGGCTCGCACCACACGGATGCGATCGTCACCGAAGACTGGTCACGCGCCCAGCGCTTCCTGCGCGAGGTGGACTCCGCCTCGGTCATGGTCAATGCCTCGACCCGCTTCGCTGACGGTTTCGAGTATGGCCTCGGGGCCGAAATCGGCATCAGCACCGACAAGCTGCATGCGCGCGGCCCGGTCGGGCTCGAGGGCCTGACGACACAGAAATACGTGGTCCTGGGCGAGGGCCAGATCCGCGCATGAGGCGCGCGCAACCGCTCCGGCCGGGTGCCTGAATGCGGCGCATCGGCATCCTCGGCGGTACCTTCGATCCGATCCATTTCGGCCATCTGCGCCCGGCCGTCGAGGTACGGGCGGCGCTCTCGCTCGATGCCATTCGGCTGCTGCCGTGTCGCGTATCGCCCCTGCGCGATGAGCCGGCGGCCGCACCGGAGCACCGGCTGGCCATGCTCGAGGCCGCTGTTGCCGGCGAACCGGATCTGATCGTGGATGGCCGCGAACTCGATCGCCCCGGGCCGTCGTACACCGCGGATACCCTCGCCGAACTCAGGGCGGAATACCCCGACGACCGGCTGTACCTGATCATGGGCGGTGACGCCTTCGCCGCCTTCGACCGCTGGGACCGCTGGCGGCAGATCCTCGCCAGCGCCCATATCGTCGCCACGCATCGCCCCGGTGCAGCGCCGACGGCCCCGGCCGCGGTGTGCGATGCCCTCGTCGATGCACCGCAACGGCTCGAAGAAACGCCGGCCGGCCGGATCTGGATCCAGCCGGTCACCCAGCTCGACATCAGCGCGACCGCCATCCGCGGCCTCGCCGCCCGGGGCGGCGATCTGCGCTGGCTGCTGCCCGAACCCGCACGCCACCACCTCGAGGAACATCGACTCTATGACGCGTGAACAAGCCCCGCCGCCCGAACCGGGCGCCATTGCCGAGGTCGTGCTCGCCGCGATCGACGAACTCAAGGGCGTCGATGTACGCACGCTGGATGTACGCGACCAGACCTCGATTACCGACACCATCGTTGTTGTCAGCGGCACCTCCCAGCGCCACCTGAAATCGCTCGCCGACCGCGTGCTGGAGCGTTCGCGCGAGGCGGGTTTCAAACCGCTCGGCATAGAGGGCGAACGCGGCGCAGACTGGTACCTGGTTGATCTCGGGGACGTTGTGGTGCATGTCATGAGCCGCGAGAAGCGCGACTTCTACAACCTCGAAAAGCTCTGGTCGATGCACGTGGACGACTCGGCCGCGGGGTCCGGCTGACCGATCCGGCCGAGCGGGTTTCCCTGGCGCCGTTTGTTCTCTCGTAGAGGCGCGGAGAAACCTGCAACGCCGGACCAGCCCGACCACACCAGTCGAACCAATAGAATCTCGGAGCCCGCATGCGCTTTCATCTTGTTGCCGTCGGCACGCGGGTGCCGGACTGGGTGGCCGAGGGTTTCGCCGATTACGCGAAGCGTCTGCAGGGCGGCGCGCGGCTGGAGCTGCATGCGGTGGCCGCGGCGCGTCGGAGCGGCGCGAGCGAGCCCGATAAGGCGCGCACCGAAGAGGCTGAGCGGCTGCGCGCGGCGGTGCCGGCGCGGGCCTACCGGATCGCGCTCGATCTCGGTGGCCGCGGCATGAGCACGGACGGGCTCGCCGAGCGGGTGCGCGAATGGAACCGCACCGGTGAACAGGTCGCGTTCCTGGTCGGTGGGCCGGATGGGCTCGATCCCGGCCTGCTGAAAGAGGCGGACGAGCGCTGGTCGCTGTCGCCATTGACGCTGCCGCATGCACTGGTGCGGGTCGTGCTGGCGGAGCAGTTGTACCGCGCCATGTCCATTCTCCATAACCAGCCGTACCACCGGTAATCCATGTCGAAACCGAGCGAAACCGTTGATCTCCTGCTCGCCTCGCGCTCGCCGCGGCGGCGGGAACTGCTGGACCAGGTCGGCATCACGTATTCCGTTCTGGCGCCGGATGTCGACGAGACGGCCGAGTCGGGCGAATCGCCGCAGGCGCTGGTCGAACGCCTCGCACGGGCGAAGGCGCAGGCGGTGCGGGACTTCGCGGACGGACTGGCGGTTCTCGCGGCCGACACCTCGGTGGTCGCCGACGGGGTCGCCATGGGCAAGCCGGTGGACGAGGCGCACGCTCTGGCCATGCTCGAAGGCCTTTCGGGGCGTAGCCACGTGGTCGTCAGCGGTGTCGCCGTCGCCGCCGGTGGCGCAGTCGCCAGCCGGGTCGTCGAATCCATCGTTACGCTGCGGCCGACGACGGAAGCGGAACGCCGGGCGTACTGGGCCAGCGGGGAGCCGGATGGCAAGGCCGGCGCTTACGCCATCCAGGGCCTGGGGGCGGTGTTTGTCGAACGCCTGGAGGGCAGTTATTCGAACGTGGTCGGTCTGCCCCTGTTCGAGACGCTGGCACTGCTGCGCGAACAGGGCGTCGATCCGCTCGCGCGGTATGTATCCTATTAGGGCTTTACCGTAAGCCGGCTTACGAGCGAAGGCATCGCTGCGAGGAGCCGAAGGCGACGCGGCAGGAGCCAGTCGGCGGACGAGGGCACGGCCCTGAACAGGTTCATGCCGGCTGTTGCCTTCGGCAAGAGCCGGCCTGCGATCTTTGGCCCTTGGCCCCGCCACCGGCCGCCGGACGTGGGTTTCTTGAGCGCAACGGAGCCTGCGCACGATAATCGCGCACTGAGTGCAGTACCCGCCATAAGCCACCGGACCCCGGCCCATGAATGAGGAAATCCTGATCAATGTCACGCCGCAGGAGACGCGCGTGGCGCTGGTCGAGAACGGCGTGCTGGCCGAGGTCAGTATCGAACGCGCGCGTCGGCGCGGCATCGTCGGCAATATTTACAAGGGCCGTGTGGTGCGCGTGCTGCCGGGCATGGAGGCGGCCTTCGTCGATCTTGGGCTCGAGCGCACGGCCTTTCTGCACGTATCCGATGTCGCCGGGGCCCACAAAGCGGCCGCCGCCGTCGCCCGCAGTGAGGAGGGTGAGGAGCCGCCGGCGCAGCCGATCCCCGCGGGCAATGGCTATCCGCCCATCCAGGACCTGCTTCACGAAGGCCAGGACCTGATCGTCCAGGTAATCAAGGAGCCGCTCGGGACCAAGGGCGCGCGCCTGACGACCCACCTGACCATCCCGTCGCGCTGCCTGGTCCTGATGCCCAACGATCCCAATGTCGGTGTCTCCACCAAGATCGAAGAAGAGGGGGAGCGCGTTCGCCTGCGCGAACTGGTCGAAACACGGGTCGAGGCCGAGCCCGGCTGGGGCTGGATCCTGCGCACGGCCGCCGAAGGGGCTGCGGAGAGCGCCATCGACACCGATATGCGCCTGCTCGCCCGCATCTGGCGGGCGGCCGAGGAGCGCGCGCGCCATGCGAATCCGGGGACGCTCGTGCATGAGGACCTGCCACTCGCGCTGCGGACCCTGCGCGATATCGTCGGCGGCGGTATCGACCGGATCCGGGTCGATTCGCTGGAGGCGTTCGAGCGCATGCAGCGTTTCGCCACCGAGTTCCTGCCGGAGACGAGCGAACGGATCGAGCATTACGGCGGCCAACGGCCGATCTTCGAGATCTATGGCATCGAGGACGAGATCCAGCGGGCGCTGGATCGCCGCGTGCAGCTCAAGTCCGGCGGCTACCTGATCATCGATCAGACCGAGGCGATGACGACCATCGACGTGAATACCGGCGCGTTCGTCGGCCACCGCAATCTCGAGGAGACGATCTTCAAGACCAATCTCGAGGCGGCCCAGTCCATCGCGCGCCAGCTGCGACTGCGCAACCTCGGCGGGATCATCATCATCGATTTCATCGACATGTCGGAACCCGAGCACCGGCGCAAGGTCTTAGGGGCGCTCGGGAAAGCGCAGGAGAACGACCACGCCCGCACCCAGGTCTGCGACGTATCGGCGCTGGGGCTGGTCGAGATGACCCGCAAGCGCACGCGCGAGAGCCTCGAGCACGTGCTCTGCAAGACCTGCCCGACCTGCGGCGGGCGCGGTTCAATCAAATCGCCGGAGACGGTCTGCTACGAGATCTTCCGCGAGATCCTGCGCGAGGCGCGCCAGTTCGATGCGCGCCAGTTGATGGTGCTGGCGGCGCAGGAGGTGGTCGACATGCTGCTCGACGAGGAATCGACCAGCCTGGCCGAGCTCGAGGCCTTTATCGGCATCCCCACGCGCCTGCAGGCCGAGGCCCTGTATGCGCCGGAACAGTTCGACGTCGTACTGGTCTAATCGGAGAGTCTGGCCGGGAATCGATATGAGGAACGGATGGCGGCTTCTGTGGCGGTGGCTCGGCGGGACGGCCGCGCTCGTGCTGATCGGTGCGGCCGTACTGCTGACCGTACTGCGCCTCGCGTTGCCGTTCGCTGGCGACTACCGGGCCGCGCTCGAGGACCGGGTTGCCGAGTACCTTGATTCACCCGTGTCGATCGGGGCCATGGAGGTGGAGTGGCACGGCCTCGGCCCGCGGTTGCGGCTGGTCGATCTGCAGCTCCAGGGACCGCCGCCCGCCCGCCGGCCGGTCCGCTTCGACGAGGCGTTCGTCGATATCGGGTTGGCGCCGGGGGGCGGCGACGATCTGCCGGTGTCCATCCGCAGCATGTCACTGGTCGGCCTGAACCTCGAGGTCGCGCTGGATGACAGCGGTCAGCTGGCCATGCTCGGCCAGCGTGTCCCGGTCGAGGAGGTGATCCCGAAGGGTGAGACGCCGCCGCCGTTCGTCCAGCGGATCGGTGACTGGTTGCTGGGCACCGGCCGTCTGCAATTACTCGACGCATCGATCGATCTGGTCTCCGACGATGGCGAGCGCTCCCGCGTCTCGGATATCGATCTGCGCCTCGTCAATGAAGACGATCACCACCGTGCCTCGCTGTCGATGCGGCTGCCGCCGGAATGGGGCGGGTCGATCGAGGCGGTATTCGATGTAAACGGTGCCGCCATCGGCGACTGGGCCGAGTGGAGCGGTCGGATCTGGGTCGATGGATCCGAACTCGCGCTGCGGCGCTGGTCCGGTCTGTATCCCGAACTCCCGATCCATGTGCGTGACGGGCGCGCGACATTCGCCACCTGGATCGGCTTCGGTGATGGCCGGCTCAAGGAGGTCGCCCTGCAGGGCGGTGGCGATAATCTCGCCCTCGCCGGTGCGCCGATGGAGGCGCCGGTCGCGTTCGAGCGCATCGCCGGTCGATTGCGCTGGCATAGTCGGGCCGATGGCGACTGGCAGGTCGATGTCGGTGATGTGGAGGTTCAGCGCGAAGGCCGTGCCTGGCCCGCCACTGGGCTCAGTGTGGCGCGCCGGTCCGTCGACGGCGAGGCCCGCTGGCACGTCGGTGCCGGGTTTCTCCGGGTCGACGATGCCCTGGCGCTGGCGCGATTGACGCCGTTGGCCGATGCGCTCCCACTGAAGCTGCGGCCGCTCGCGCCGCGGGGCGACCTGCACGATCTGCAGGCCATCGGGGCACCGGCCGGCCCGGTTGCCCTGCGGGCCCGGTTCGAGGATATGGGCTGGACCGCGGCCGGTGACGTGCCAGGCATCAGTGGCTTCGATGGCCGGATCGAGGCCGACGAGGGCGGCGCGCGCATCGATCTGGCCGCGCGCGAGGCCAACGTAGATGCGCCGCGTTTTATGGCCGCACCGCTGGATTTCGACCGGGTCTCGGGCCGTGTCGATGTCGCCTGGCCGGATGAGGGTCTGCGGATCCGCGCTCAGGGCCTGCGCGCGGAGAACGCGGACGGGACCGCGAGTGGCCGGGTCGAGGCGCTCGTGCCGGGCGACGGGCGTGTACTGCTCGATGTCGAGGCCGGCTTCGACGATGTACCGGTACCCGCGATCACCCGCTACATACCCGCACGCGAGATCCCCGACGAGGTGATGGCGTACCTCGACCGGGCCCTGCAGGACGGCCGTGTGGACCATGGCGAGCTGCGGCTGCAGGGGGCGGCGCGCGATTTCCCCTACCGCGATGGCGAGGGCAGGTTCACGGTGGACATCGCGGCGCGTGACGCCCGGGTCGAATTCGCACCGGATTGGCCCGCGCTCGAGCAGGTGACCGGACGTGTGCGCTTCGATGGGCCGTCCATGCGCATCGAAGTCGATGCGGCGCGCCTGTTCGGTATCCGGTCACGGCGACTGACGGCCAGTATCCCCGACCTGGAGGAAGGCCGGCTCAGCGTAAGCGCCGAGGCCGACGCCCCCATCCCGGATCTGATCCGGCTGGTCAACGAGAGCCCGCTGGAGGAGGAACTGGGGCGGTTGTTCGAGGGGGCGCGCGGTGGCGGCGATGCGCCGTTCGACCTCGATCTGGAGGTGCCGGTGCGGGCGCCGGAACAGACGACGGTCTCGGGTCGTCTCGCGTTCAGCGGCGACAGCCTGGTGCAGCCACGCTTCGATCTCGACCTGCGTGATCTCGATGGCGCGTTGCGTTTCACCCGCCGCGGCGTGGAGATGGAAGGCTTGGGTGCAACGGTTCGCGGTCAGCGCCTGACCGTGGATGCCCGGGTCGAGGATGGCCCCGATCCGGATAACCTGATTGAGGCGCGCGGCACCATGGAACCCGACGCCCTGCTGCCGCACCTGTCCGGGGCGCTCGAAGGTTATGTCAGCGGGGCCGCACCGTGGCGTATCGATATCCGTATCCCGTCCGGTAATGAAGCGCCCGTCGTGCTGAGCGGCAGCAGCGAACTGCGGGGCACCGCGATCGATCTGCCGAGCCCGCTGAAAAAGGCCCGCGACGACACCCATCGACTCGCGTTCTCGGTGCCACTGGACGGGGATTCCGGGGCGCGCCTCGTGCGTGTCGAGTATGGCGACGATATGCGCGCGCTCATCGAGCTGCTGGAAGACGGGGACGGCGATATCGTCTGCGATCGGGCGACGATGCATTTCGGCGATGGCGAGGTCTGGCTGCGGGAGGAGCCGGGTCTGTTCATGACGGGGGCCGTTGAGCGGCTCGATCTGCGCGGTTGGGTACGCACCGCCCGCACCGCGGCGAGCGGCTCGTCCGCGACGGCCGGTACGGCCCGTTTCTCGGCGGCACCCGGATTCGGTGGTGCCGACCTTGAGGTGGAATCCGCCGTTTATGCCGGCTACGCGTTCACGGATGCGCGGCTGCGCGCCCGCCAGGTGGACGAAGACTGGCTGGTGGACCTCAAAAGCGACGAGGCGCGTGGCCAGATCCGGATCCCCGTCAATGTCGGCGCCGGTGAGCCGATCCATGTCCGTTACGACTGGATCGATCTCGGCCTGCTCGCCAGGGAATCGGAGGCCGGTGACGATGAGGCGGCCGGCCCGCGGGAGCGGGGGGAGGACGCGCTCGATGCAATCGACCCCGCCCGTGTGCCGCCGCTGGACGTGCAGGTGGGGCGCCTGAAAACCCGCAATGCGCTCCTCAATGACATCACGCTCGTGACGCGGCCGTCATCGGAGGGTATGACGATTCATCGGCTCGGGTTCGATAATGGCGATCTGCGCCTCGAGGGGCAGGGGCAATGGCGTGATCGGCCACGCAACCGGACGTCCCTGCGCATGAACTTGCGCGGCAGCGACTTTGGCAGCGGTTTGAGCGAGCTCGGTTATGGCGGCGCGCTGGTCGGCGGCGAGGGCAAGGTCACGGCCAGTCTGGACTGGGATGGGCCGCCGTGGTCCCCGACATTCGGGGGCCTGGGCGGATACACCCAATTGCGACTGCAGGATGGCCTGATCCCGGAAGTGGATCCGGGACCGGCACGCCTGCTGGGGCTGGTATCACTGCGCGCGCTGCCGCAAATGCTGTCACTGGATTTCGGTAATCTCGTTCAGCGTGGTTACGCCTTTGATACGATCAGCGGCCGCGTCGATTTCGATGCCGGCAACGCGTTCAGCCGCGGTCTCGAGGTGGATGGCCCGGCCGGGAAGATGATCATCACCGGCCGCACCGGGCTGGTCGCGCGCGATTACGACCAGATCGTGCGGTTCCAGCCGGAACTTTCGAGTTCGCTGCCGGTGATCGGCGCGCTGACCGGTGGCCCGGTTACCGGTCTCGCCGTTGCGCTGATACAGGGTGTGCTGCGCAACATCGGGGCCGATGTCGAGGAGGCCAGCGAATTCCGTTACAGCTTGACAGGCACATGGGCCGATCCCAAAGTCCAGCTGGTGAGCCGGCCCCGCGAAAACACGAGTACCTACGAGGCATCGCGACCGGGCCGTCAGGGTCGATGAAACGGATGCGCATCTTCCCGCGAATGATCTTCATGGCCGCGCTGTCGCTGCCCGCGACCGCGGTGGCCGAATCCTGGACCCTGGAGGCCGGTTCCTGGGCGCGGCCACGTGATGGCCGCGCCGTCGTGACCATGGCGCCGTTGCCCACGGTCGTGCGCAGCTGGTCCCGGCGCGGCGACGCGCAACTGGTCGTGCGCTATGCGGGCGGCGAAGACGGTGAGCTCTGGGCGACCGAACTCGGCGACTGGCTGGTCGCGCTGGGCGTCCCGGGCAGCGCGATCACGCTTACCCCCGGCGGCCGGCCGGAACACCTTGAACTCGAAATCACGGAGGGCAGCGGGACATGACCGAAACGCGGATGGCCGCGATTCAGATGGCCTCCGGGTCGAACGTGGGGGCGAATCTGGATGAGGCCGGGAAACTGGTCGCGGCGGCCGCCGCCGATGGCGCCGGCGTCATCGTCCTGCCTGAGAACTTCGGCCTGATCGGGCAAACCGAGAAGGCCAAGCGCGAACACGCCGAGGCGGACGGCAGCGGCCCGCAGCAGGACTATCTGGCGGCGGCGGCCAGGCGTCACGGCGTCTGGCTGATCGGGGGATCGCTGCCGATTGCGACGCCGGGCGGTGAGCGTGTGCGCCAGCGCCTGGTGGTCTTCGGTCCGGATGGCGCCTGCGTGGCGAAATACGACAAGATCCATCTGTTCGACGTCCAACTGGACAACGGTGAGACCTACCGGGAATCGTCGGGGATCGAGCCGGGCGACACGGTCGTGACCGTTGATCTGCCGATCGGGCGGGTGGGGCTGACGATCTGCTACGATCTGCGGTTCCCGGAGCTGTATCGGGAGCTGCTTCACCGCGGCGCGGAGATCTTCGTCGTGCCCAGCGCCTTTACCAAGGCGACTGGTCGGGCCCACTGGGAGGTCCTTCTGCGCGCCCGTTCGATCGAGAATCTCGCCTGGACGGTTGCACCGGCGCAGGGCGGATACCATGTCAGTGGGCGTGAGACCTGGGGGCACACGATGATCGTCGATCCCTGGGGCACGGTCGTCGCGGAGCGCGCCAACGGCAACGGTTTCGTCGCCGCCGATTTCGACCGCGAGCGCCTGGAGGCCACGCGCCGCCGGTTCCCGGCGATCAGCCACCGCCGGATCGGCAACGGTTCCCGCGAACCGCAGTAATCCGATCGCACGGTCGCGGCCCATGCAGGGCCGGCGACCCCACCACCGCATCCGCGATGTCGGATGGAGGAACCCATGACCGACGCTGCACTCGATATCGCCAGCGAATACCTGCTGGCCCCGGCCGGCCTTGAGACGAACGCGCTCGGGCGCGTCCTCGACGGCCTGCTTGGCCACGCGGTCGACGCGGCCGATCTGTATTTCCAGTCCGCACGCCAGGAGTCCTGGATCCTGGAGGATGGCATCGTCCGCGAGGGCGGTTTCGATGTCGACCGGGGCGTGGGCGTGCGCGCCATGGCCGGTGAACGTACCGGTTTCGCCTACTCCGACGAGATCGCGCTGCCGGCGCTGGAGCAGTCCGCGCGCGCGGCCCGCGCCATCGCCCGCGCCGGCCAGGACGCCGCGGTACCGGCCTGGCGCGGCGGCGGGGCGATGGCGCGGTACTCGGCGAATGACCCGCTGGCGACCCTGACGGATAGCGAAAAGGTCGAACTGCTGATGGCCTGCGATCGCGAGGCGCGGGCGGTCGATCCGGCGGTCAAGCAGGTGATCGCCAGCCTCGCCGGCAAGCATGAGGTCGTGCTGGTGGCCGCATCCGACGGTACGCTGACCGCGGATGTCCGTCCGCTGGTGCGCCTCAACGTCAGCGTGATCGTCGAGCGCGATGGTCGCCGCGAACAGGGCATGGGCGGCGGCGGCGGCCGTCACGGCTACGATGTGTTCGTCGAGCAGGGACGTGCCCGCGAGTACGCCCGCGAAGCGGTGCGCCAGGCGCTGGTCAACACCGAGGCCGTCGATGCACCGGCCGGGACCATGCCCGTGGTGCTGGGCTCCGGCTGGGCCGGCGTGCTGCTGCACGAGGCGGTCGGCCACGGCCTCGAGGGCGATTTCAACCGCAAGGGCACGTCCGCCTTCGCCGGTCGCGTCGGCGAACGCGTGGCCGCACGCGGCTGCACCGTGGTCGACGAGGGTTCGATCGACGGCCGCCGCGGCTCGCTGAGTATCGACGATGAGGGCACGACCACCCAGTGCACCACGTTGATCGAGGACGGCATCCTCACCGGCTACATGCAGGACACGATGAACGCGCGCCTGATGGGCCAGCGCTCGACCGGCAATGGCCGGCGCGAGTCCTATGCCCACCTGCCGATGCCGCGCATGACCAACACCTACATGCGCGCCGGTGACCGCGATCCGCAGGAGATCATCGAGTCGGTCGATCGCGGGCTCTATGCTGTCAACTTCGGCGGCGGCCAGGTCGACATCACCTCCGGCAAGTTCGTGTTCTCGGTCTCCGAGGCCTACATGATCGAAAACGGTCGTGTGACCTCGCCGGTGAAAGGCGCGACCCTCATCGGCAACGGCCCGAGCGCGTTGCACCAGGTCTCGATGGTCGGCAACGACCTCGAACTCGACACCGGCATCGGCGTCTGCGGCAAGGAAGGCCAGAGCGTCCCCGTCGGCGTCGGCCAACCCACCCTCAAACTCGATGCCATTACCGTGGGTGGTACGCAGAGCGGTTAAGTCCAGAAACCGGAACCACGAATGAACACGAATGGCTGCCGCGCGAGGTTCATGGCTCCCGGGAGCTATGCTGAAAGGTGGTCTCAACGGAACCGTTGTAAAAGAACCACAGATGAACACAGATAAACACAGCTGGTCTCAACTTTGCAGTGCAACACTTTACCCGA
The DNA here is from genome assembly GCA_913055615.1 of uncultured Ectothiorhodospiraceae bacterium. Taxonomy (GTDB): domain Bacteria; phylum Pseudomonadota; class Gammaproteobacteria; order XJ16; family Halofilaceae; genus Halofilum. Next base: position 35 of record CAJXKK010000013.1, on the reverse strand, counting down.
TCGGGATATGGGAGGTGTTGCATGGGAAGTTACAG
>CAJXKK010000012.1 GCA_913055615.1 uncultured Ectothiorhodospiraceae bacterium | reverse complement strand
GGCTGCTCCGCCGCGTAGCGCTCGCGCAGCGCCATAAGCCCCGGCATCTCGGTCTCGGCGATCGCCATCTCCCGGCGACCCCACGGGGCCTGGGTCGGGTCGGCGATGATGGAGTCGGCGGGGATCTGTTCAGCAGGAGTTGCGTTCATCGGATCGATCTCCTCTCTTGAGAGTAGAACGAGCGCCGTTTGTTACGACCCCGGTAACCCGAGCCTGGCGAGGTGCCTGCGCACCGGCATTGCGCCGGTCGACAGACCCCGTTGCAGCGCTCCTCGGGGCGGGGATTACGCTTGTTTCGGCCACACATTTTACACGGAACTGGCGCCCGGCGTGCCAGGCGCCGGTGTCGCCGCACCCGCCGCGGAGTGGTCCAGCAGTCGGGAAATGGCGCCATGACGCGGTTTTTGGGCGCCCCCGAACGCTCCATAACGTCCACACGGGCTACCCGCGAATGGGGCGACTGAAGGCGGTCGCGGGGCGGCTCACGACCTGGATCACTCACCCGGCGGGGTCGTCTTCCGGGCCCGACTGGCGCCCGGACCGGGTGCTGTCCACAATATCGGGGTCACGGGGCGCACACCTGTCGCACGGGCAACGCCGACGCCACACGGTGACCGCGGGCGCGTTCCGATAGCAGAAGACCAACACGACAAGGGGGCGTCATGAAGGCATCCGACCTGTTCGTCCAGTGCCTCGAACGCGAGGGCATCGAATACATCTTCGGTGTCACCGGCGAGGAAAACGCCGATTTCGTCCACTCGCTGAAAAACTCGAAGCAGATCCGTTTCGTGTTGACCCGCCATGAGCAGGGAGCCGCCTTCATGGCCGAGGCCTATGGCAAGCTCACGGGCAATCCCGCCATTTGCCTCGGCACGCTCGGCCCCGGCGCCACCAACCTGATCACGGGGGTGGCCGACGCCGACATGGACCATGCGCCGCTGATCGTCCTGACCGGCCAGGGCGCCACCACGCGCCAGCACAAGGAGAGCCATCAGGTCATGGACGTGGTCCAGATGTACGAGCCGGTCACCAAATGGGCGCAGTCCGTGCACGCCCCCGGCAGCATCCCCGAGATCGTGCGCAAAGCGGTACGCACGGCACGGGGCGAGAAACCCGGTGCGGTGCATATCGAACTGGCCGAGAACATCGCCAAACTGGACACGGACGTCGAGCCGATGGAACCGCGGCGGTTCCGCCGCCCGGGCGTCGATGACAAGGTCAGCGACCAGGCGTACGAACTGATCCGCAACGCGCGCGCCCCGATCATCATCGCCGGCAACGGCGCGGTGCGCAAGCGCGCCTCCAACCAGCTCCGACAGTTCGCGGAACAGACCGGGATACCGGTAACCACGACGTTCATGGGCAAGGGCGCGGTCGACTACGAGGCCGATTACGCGCTCTACACCATCGGCCTCGGTCAGTGGGACCACGTCGCCGACGCCGTCCGCGATGCCGACGTCGTCATCACGGTCGGTTACGACCTGGTCGAGTATCCGCCGCAGCTGTGGAATCCCGACGCGACCGAGACCATCGTCCACATCGACTTCGACCCGGCCGAGATCGACCGCGAGTACCACCCCGCCGTGGAACTCGTCGGCGATGTCGCCCATGCCCTGTGGCAGCTCAACCGCCGCTTCGAGCGCGACGGCGTGCCGGCGTACGACTTCAGCGTCCAGGATCGCGCCCGCGCGCGCATGAAGGCGGACATGGAGGAGCACACCGATGATGACACCGAGGGCATCATCCGGCCACAGAAGGCTTTATGGGATGTCCGCGAGGTGCTCGGGCCCGACGATGTCGTCCTGTGCGGGGTCGGCGCGCACAAGATGTGGGTCGGGCGCCATTACCATTGCCACGAGCCGAACACCTGCCTGATCCCGAACGGTTTCTGCTCGATGGGTATGCCCCTACCCGGCGCCATCGGCGCGGCGCTCGTCGCGAATGGCCGCCGGATCGTCGGCATCGCCGGCGATGGCGATTTCATGATGAACGTGCAGGAGATGGAGACGGCGAAGCGGCTCGAGTCCGATATCACCATGCTGGTCTGGGAAGACGGCGGTTACGGCCTGATCTCCTGGAAGCAGGAAGACCACTTCGGCAGCCACACCGATCTCGAATTCGGCAACCCGGACTGGCTGCACCTGGCCGAGTCGTTCGGCTGGCATGGCCAATACGTGAACAACGCCCGCGACCTGCGCGGCGCGCTGCAGAACGCCCTCGATCACAAGGGGCCTTCACTGGTGGTGATCCCGATCGACTACAGCGAGAACCAGAAGCTGTCGAAACGGTTGGGGGTGTTTACGGGCGAATGACCCGGGGCGCGGCTACCTTGCCGTGACCGCTCGCAGCGATGATGGATACACCCTCCGCCGGCTTGATCGCCGTGCGAGCGCTATTCGCGAGCAAGCTCGCTCCCACATGAATTCTGCCACCATGGTTCAAGTCCACCTGTAGGAGCGAGCTTGCTCGCGATCGCTTCGATGAACCGGCTCCCTCCGGTCGTAGGCGCGTTTTCGCCGAAGGCGAACGCGCGCGTCAGGCGTCAAGCGAGGAATTCGACGCTTCGGGCCTGCTGCGCGCATTCGACCGGTGCGGTGGCGCCGGTCGAAGACGCGCCTACGGCGACGTGCACGCATGACGATCGCGTAGGCCGGGCTTGCACGGCATCGGACGAGGCGTTCAGCCGTTGAAGCGATCGGGCGTCGCGCGAGGCACGTAACGCCCCGCCGATTATTCGGCGAGTCCGATCGTCGAGACCGGTGGTGCGTCGTTGCCCCAGCTCTGGCGGATGTACGTTGCGACCGCGGCGATATCGCGGTCGCCGTATTCCTGAAACGGTGGCATGCCGTGGGGGTACGGATTGCCCGGCGTGCTTGCAGGGAACCCGCCTCTACGGATCATCCGGACAATGTTGGCGGGATTCTTCATGGTTACGGCGCGATTGCCGGCCAGCGCGGCAACGCCGGCATCGCCCTCGCCCGAATCGCCGTGGCAATCGGCGCAGTCCCGCGCATACAGCGTTTCGCCCCGCTCCATCATGGCCTTGACCGTCTCGGGCGAGGGTCGCGCCTGGTAGCCGGATGCCTCGATTTCGGCGGTCGGCAGCTTGCGCAGGTACGCGGCCATCGCCCGGGCATCGTCCGCACGCAGGTGCTGGAGGCTGTCGAAAACCACGCCCGCCATCGGCCCGACCATGGCCGTATCGCGCCCGTTGCCGCTGCGCAGGAAATCGGCGGCCTCCGCGGTGGACCACTGCTGGAGGCCGGCCTCTTCCGGGCTGTTGAGCGAGGGCGCGTACCAACCGTGAATCATGCCCCCGGGCGCATCCGTCGCCTCGCGCACGGCGCCGAACGTGCCGCGATCCCGGTGGCACTCGCTGCAGTGGCCGAGGCCCTCCACGAGATAGCGCCCACGGTGCCACTGCTCATCCCTCCCCTCTTCCTTCTCGAGGCTGTCCGGCTCAAAAAGCGCCCACTGCCAGATATTCAGCAGGCCGCGAATGCCATAGGGGAAATCGAGATCGTGCCCGCGCGTCTCGTGCTCGACCGGATCGAGCGACTGGATCCACGCATGGATGGCGTCGATATCGCCCGCCCGGGCGTGGGTGAAACTCGGATACGGACAGGCCGGATACAGTGGCGCACCGTCGGCGCGCTGTCCGCGCAGCATGGCCTCGCGAAACGCCCCTTGTGACCAGCCTCCGATCCCGGTCCCGGCATCGGGCGTGATATTGGGCGTGCGGAAGGTCCCGAAGTCGGTTTCGAGCGCGAGGCCGCCCGCGAGCGGTTTGCCACCGGGTGCGGTGTGGCAGCCGGTGCAGTTCCCGACCCGCGCGAGATAGCGACCGCGCTCAACCTGATCGGCGCTCGTGCTCCCCACGCTCTCACCCGCAGCGCTTCGGAGTTCCCCACCGCCGCCGGTCGTCATGAGGGCCGTGACGAGCACGGCACCCACCAGCAAGACGGCCGGAACGAGCCAGCGGTGGACGGCCCGTTTCATGATGACGGGCGCTCGACGCTGCCACATTGCATGGGCAGATCCGTGGCCGGCCCGGCGGCGGGCCGGGTGTTATCAGGCAATGGACGCGACGCGAGCCAGGCGGCCACCGCCTCGACGTCGCGCTCACTGAGGCGCTCGACGATGGTCGCCATACAATCCGGCTCCGCCGCCTGGCGGCGGCCCACCTGCCAGGCACCGAGTTGGCCGGCGATGTAATGCTCGGGCAGGCCGATCAGACCGGGCGTGTCCGGGCGCACGCCCGCCAGACGCTCGCCGTGGCAGGCTTGGCAGGCGGGGATATCGCGATCCGCATCACCCGCGCGCACCAGTTGCTCGCCGCGCTCGCGCAGGGCTTCGCGCCGGGGAGGTTCAGCCGGATCGGGGTACGGCGGTTCCCGGTCGGCGAACCAGTTGGCAATGGCCGCCATATAGTCGTCCGACATCCACTCGACCAGGTGATTCATGGTCGCGTTCGTACGCCGGTGTTCGCGGAAGTGGACCAGCTGGTTGAACAGATAGCCCGCCGGTTTGCCTTCAATGCGCGGGACGTACCCCTCATCGATCCGGATCCCCTCGGATCCATGGCAGGCGGTGCAGGCGCGCATGCGCTCGTCCATCTCGGGCGGCGGTCCCGCCGCCCCGATCGCGGGCCACGAGAGCAGCCCGATCAGGGCCGCGATCCACGCCGCCGTGGTGGGCCATGCGGGCCGCTCGGTCAGGCTCCGTGGAAGCGGACACGGCGGCCCGCAGGGTACACCCGTCACGCCGGCAGGCCGCCCTGCTCACGCGTCGCCCGGAACTCAATGTCGGGCCAGCGTTCCTCGGTCATCTGCAGGTTCACTCGCGTCGGCGCCAGATAGACCCATTCACCGGCATGGTCCTCGGCGACGTTGAGCGGCGATTTGTCGCGCAGCTGCCGCAGTTGCCGTTCGTCGCCGTAGAGCCAGCGGCAGGTCTGGACGCCGATCCCCTCGAACATGCAGTCGACCCGGTACTCGTCGCGCAGACGCTGGGCGACCACGTCGAACTGGAGCGTGCCGACGGCGCCGAGGATCAGGTCGTTGTTGCCGGTCGGGCGAAACAGCTGGGTCGCGCCCTCCTCGCAGAGCTGTTCCAGGCCCTTCTGCAGCGCCTTCATCTTCATCGGATCCTTGAGCTGTGCGCGGCGGAAGAGTTCCGGCGCGAAGTTGGGGATGCCGGTGAAGGCGAAGCGCTCGCCCTCGGTGAAGGTATCGCCGATACGGATCGTGCCGTGGTTGGGCACGCCGATTACGTCGCCGGGGAACGCCTCCTCGGTCTGCCCGCGCTCGGCGGCCATGAAGGTCAGCGCCTGGGCGATCTTCGTGTCCTTGCCGGCACGGACGTTGTGCGCCTTCATGCCCTTGCTGAAGCGCCCCGAACACACGCGCAGGAACGCGATGCGGTCGCGGTGCTGGGGATCCATGTTCGCCTGGATCTTGAACACGAAGCCGGAGAACTTCGATTCCGTCGGCTCGACCGTGCGGGTTGTCGCCTCGTGCGCCTGCGGCGGCGGCGCGTACTCGACGAACTCGTCAAGCAGCTCCTGGATGCCGAAGTTGTTGATCGCCGAGCCGAAGAAGACCGGCGTCAGTTCGCCGCGCAGGTAGGCATCCAGGTCGAATTCGTTGCTGGCACCCCGCACCAGCTCGATCTCCTCGCGCGTCTCGGCGGCCTGGTCGCCGAGCACCTCGTCGAGGCGCGGGTTGTCGATGCCGTCGATCTTCTCGCCCTCGATGATCCCGCCGTCGTGGCGCGCGGAGAACAGGTGGACCTGCTCCTTCCAGAGGTGGTAGACGCCCTTGAAGCGCTTGCCCATGCCGATCGGCCAGGTCACCGGGGCGCAGCGGATCGCGAGCGTCTCCTCGACCTCGTCGAGCAGCTCCATCGGCTCCTTGCCCTCGCGGTCGAGCTTGTTGATGAAGGTCATCACCGGCGTCGTGCGCAGACGGCAGACATCCATCAGCTTCTCGGTCCGCTCCTCCACACCCTTGGCGACGTCGATGACCATCAAGGCCGAATCGACCGCGGTCAGCGTGCGGTAGGTGTCCTCGGAGAAGTCCTCGTGGCCGGGCGTGTCGAGCAGATTGACGATGCGCTCGGCATAGGGGAACTGCATGACCGCGGAGGTGACCGAGATGCCGCGCTGCTGCTCCATCTGCATCCAGTCCGCGGTCGCGTGGCGCGCTGCCTTGCGGCCCTTGACCGTGCCCGCCTGCTGGATCGCGCCGCCATATAGCAGGAGCTTCTCGGTGACAGTCGTCTTGCCGGCATCGGGATGGGAGATGATGGCGAGCGTACGGCGCCGCGCCGTCTCTTTGCGGGGATCGGCCATAGGATATCGGATGCATTCAGTGGAACGGATCGACGGCCTGTGTGGGCCGCAGCCCGACATTATAACCGCTGTGGCCCGTCCTCGTCCGGGTCGGCGAGTCCGCGCGCCATGACCAGCGCGTCCTCGCGCCCGAATGGCGCCGGATAATAATTCGGGCGGCGGCCGACCTCATGGAATCCGGCCCCCTGGTAGAGGGCGATGGCGCCGTGGTTGGAAGGCCGCACCTCGAGGAAGGCGCAGTCGGCGTTGGCCGTGACCGCGAGCTCCATCAGGCTCGTCAGCAGTGCGCTGGCGACGCCCGAGCGGCGCGCGCCCGGATCCACGCACAGGTTCAGGATATGCGCCTCGCCGGCACGCGCCATCATGATGCCGTGGCCGTCGATACGCCCGTCGGAATCCGCGACCAGACAGCAGTACCCGACCCGCAGGCAGTCCTCGAAGATCCGCGATGACCACGGGTAGGGATAGCCGCCGCGTTCGACCGCGAGCACGTCCGCCAGGTCCGCCTCCTGCATCGGCCGGATCGTGAGAGCGGGGTCGACTACTGCGGCCATGATCGTTCCAGGCGCTGAAACGGCCATAACTTACGCTCGCGACGGGTAATGGGGCAAGCGCGGGCTCGACGGCCAGTGGGACGATTGACGCGCACCTGCGGATCCATCAATCGGCCAGCAGGGCGCGTACGGCCTTGAGGTCGCCCCAGGACTTGCGCTTCTGCCCGGGGCTGCGGAGCAGATAGGCGGGATGGTAGGTCACGCGCAACGGTGCGCCGTTCGGGCCGAAGCGATGCCAGCGTTCGCGCAGGCGCCCGATGGTCTCGTCGGTCTCCAGCAGGCTCTGAGCCGAGATCCGGCCCACGGACAGAATCACCTTCGGGTCGATCAGTTCGATCTGGCGCCGCAGATACGCGGCGCAGGCCTGGACCTCATCGGCCCTCGGGTCACGGTTGTTCGGCGGCCGGCATTTGAGGACGTTGGTGATATAGACGGTCTGGCGGTCGAGACCGATGGCCGCGAGCATCCGGTCCAGCAGCTGGCCGGCACGGCCGACAAAGGGCTCGCCGCGGCGGTCCTCCTCCTGGCCGGGCGCCTCGCCAATCACGAGCAGATCCGCGGTCAGGCTGCCGACACCCGGCACGGCCTGCGTGCGGGTCTCGCATAGACCACAGGCGGTACAGCCCAGAATGGTCCGGCGCAGGGTCTCGCCGTCCATCGACGCCACATCGCTCGTCGCGGCACTGCGCTCGAAAGACGTGACCGCCGCCGCGTCGTCCTCCGGCAACGAAGTGGGTCCGGTGGATGTCCCGGGCGACGGCTCGGTTGCAGGCGGCACGGAAGAGGCGGCGCGGGCCGTCTCTTCGGTGTCGGCGTCCGTTCCCCGCGACCCGCGCGGCACCCACACGGTCACGCCCATAGCCTCGAGGTAGGCCCGCCGGGTCGACTCGTCCATGGCCACGTGCCGCCGTGCCCCGCCTCAGAGGTCGGCCGCGGCGATCTGCGGATGCTCGCGGAAACCCTTCTGGGTCAGCTTGTTGAGCGCATTCACGTACGACTTGGCCGAGGCGATGACGATGTCGGTATCCGCCGCCTGGCCGTTGACCACGCGATCGCCCTGCAGCAGCCGCACCGTCACCTCGCCCTGGGCGTCCGTCCCGCCGGTAATGCTGTTGACCGAGTACAGGCGCAGTTCCGCGCCGCTGTCGACCAGCGCCTCGATCGCCTTGAAGGCGGCGTCCACGGGTCCGTCGCCGGTCGCTTTGGCCTGCCTCTCCTCGCCGTCGATCGACAGCGTGATCGAGGCCTCGGGCGCGACATCGCTCTCGCAGCACACGTGCAGGCGCTTGAGCTGATAGCGTTCGTTGACCTCTTCCGTGTAGGCCTCAGTCACCAGCGCCTGCAGGTCTTCGTCGAAGATCTCGTGCTTCTTGTCGGCCAGATCCTTGAAGCGGGCGAACACATCGTCCAGTTCCGCCGCCGTCTCGAAAGAGATTCCCAATTCCTCGAGCTTGCTGCGGAAGGCGTTGCGGCCCGAGTGCTTGCCCATGACCATGCGGTTGTTGTTCCAGCCCACGTCCTGGGCCTTCATGATCTCGTAGGTCTCGCGGGCCTTGAGCACACCGTCCTGGTGGATGCCCGATTCGTGGGCGAAGGCATTGGCGCCGACGATCGCCTTGTTCGGCTGCACGTGGAAACCGGTGATGTTCGCGACCAGGCGCGAGGTCGGCAGGATCTCGGTAGTCTCGATATCAGTATCGCAGTGGAACACGTCGCGGCGCGTGCGCACGGCCATAACGATCTCCTCCAGCGAGGCGTTGCCGGCGCGCTCGCCCAGGCCGTTGATGGTGCACTCGACCTGGCGGGCGCCGTTCTGGACGCCGGCCAGTGAGTTGGCGACGGCCATGCCCAGATCGTCGTGGCAGTGGACCGACCAGACCGCCTTGTCCGAATTCGGCACGCGCTCGCGTAGGCTGCGGATCAGTCCGCCGTACTGCTCGGGGACGTTGTAGCCGACCGTATCGGGGATATTCACGGTGCGGGCGCCGGCGTCGATGGCCGCCTCGATGATGCGGCAAAGGAAGTCCGCCTCGGAGCGGCCCGCGTCTTCACAGGAGAACTCGACATCATCGGTCCACTTGCGGGCGCGCTCTACCGCCGCGACGGCGCATTCCAGCACCGCGTCCGGCTCCATCTTCAGCTTGGCCTGCATGTGGATCGGCGAGGTGCCGATAAAGGTATGCACGCGGCTCTTCGGGGCGTCCTTGACCGCCTCACCGGCGCGGTCGATATCGCTCTCCTTCGCCCGCGCGAGCCCGGCGACGGTGCTGTACTTACAGGTGCGAGCGACGGCCTGGACAGCATCGAAGTCGCCTTTGCTGGCGGCCGGGAAGCCGGCCTCGATGATATCGACCTTCATGCGGTCCAGCGCCTTCGCGATCCGGACCTTTTCCTCTTTGGTCATCGACGCGCCCGGGCTCTGCTCGCCGTCGCGCAGCGTCGTGTCGAATACATACAGTTTGTCGTGGCTCATGACGGACTCCGTCGTCTGCCTGCGCCGCCTCGGCGACGCCGATGGTTCGGACTCGCCGCGTCCCGGCCCCCTGTCGGGTCGGTGCGGAGGATTCTGATTGGGTGCGTTTTGCCTCGCCAGGTCATCTCTCCTGCCCTAAGGCAGGAGGAGAAGCGCGAGCAGAAGCAGGAGGGAGCCGGACAGCAGGGCGTACGTCGGCCGTGCATCGCGCGAGACCGCGACGCGGGAAACGACTTTGCGGCCGGAACGCGCCGTCATGAGGGCTATCCGTCTGAATGGCTGATCGAATATAACGCGCGCGGGGCGTTGTGCCAAGCGCCGGCCTCTATTCTCCAGACGCGTGGGTTTGGGTTCTCGCAAAGGCGCGGAGGGCGCAAAGGGGCGCCCTGGCGAGAACCTTTCCCGCGAAATCGTCGGTTATCGCGAATCAGACCCCGCAGACGATGCCGTTCTTTTCGAAGTACCGCTGGTGGTATTCCTCGGCGCGGTAAAACTCGCCGGCCGGAGCGATCTCGGTGGCGACCTTGCCTCTCACCCGCCCCGACCACTGCAGATCTTCCTTCGAGGCCTCGGCCGCCGCTCGCTGGTCCTCGTCGACATAAAAGATCGCCGAACGGTACTGGCTGCCGATGTCCGGTCCCTGGCGGTTGACCTGGGTCGGATCGTGGCATTGCCAGAAGGTTTCGAGGAGCTGATCGTAGGACACCTGCACCGGGTCCCAGGTCACGCGGACCGCCTCGGCGTGGCCGGTGTCCTCGCGGCAGACCTGCTTGTAGGTGGGGTTATCAACGTGCCCGCCGATGTAGCCGGACTCGACGGCACTGACACCGCGTACCTGCCGGAACGCGTGCTCCACGTGCCAGAAACAGCCGGCGGCGAAGATTGCAGTCGCCATGATTTCGATCTCCGTTTACCTGAACTCATTATCGCATGCGCCCGGGCCCGGCGTGACACTGCCGCGCGGGGTCGGCTACCCGTCTCCCGCCGCCAGCCAGGCGTCGAAGCGCTCATCGAGGCGATCCCGGGTGCGCGCATACCAGGCCACGTCCTTCTCGATCGCCCGGTCCATGTGCAGGGGATTGGTCGGCATGTGCGGGCGCATCATTACCCCGGCCGTCGCGTGCTCACCGAGCCGCCTGTTGGCCGACAAGCGGGTCGGCCCGTAGGCGATATACCGGGCCTGCTCCACCAGTGATTCGGTGCGTGTGGCAAAGCGGATGAAGCGGCGTGACAGATCCGGCCGGGTCGCGCCACGGGGTACGCCCCAGACCTCGAGCTCATAGACCTGGGCATCCCAGACGATCTCGATCGGCTCGTCGCGCACGACCGCCGCGTCGAAGAAACGGCCGTTGTAGCCCATGGCAAACGACACGTCGGACTCCAGCAGCAGCTCGACGGCCTCGGCCGGATCGCTCCACCAGATGATGTCGTCGCGGATCCGATCCAGCCGCTCGAACGCAAGCCGCATGCCGCGGTCGGTCGACAGCAGGCTGTACAGGTCGGCGACCGGCACGCCGTAGGAAATCAGCGCCCATTCGAGCAGCGCATCGGGACGGCGGTGAAACGCGCGCTGCCCCGGAAAGCGCTCCGGATCGAACAGGTGCTCGATCCGGTACGGCTGCGCCCCCGGGAAGTTCCGTTTGTCGAAGGCGTAGACCACCGAGAACACGTTGTGGGCCACGCCACAGCGGGTGAAACTGCCCTCGATGAAATCCCGCTCCGGCGGCGTACCATCGGGCGCCGCGGCCAGCGCGCCCCGGTCGAACGGCTCCAGCAGGCCCTCCTCACAGGCCTGGCGATGGTCGGCCATGGTCATATCGGCCACATCCCATTCGGGCCGTTCGCTGGCGACCTGTTCGCGCAGCCCGTCCACCCCGCCCGAGTAAGCGGCCGTGTCGACCGGCACGCCCGTTTCGGCGGCGAAGGGCTCGAAATAGGCCTTGCGCTGGCTGTCCTCATACACGCCGCCCCAGGTCGCGATGTTGAGCGGTTGTGTGTCGTCCTGGGCCAGTGCGGCCCCGCAGACGAGCGCAAGGCAGAGGGCGGCGCGTCTCATGGCGCCGCGTGTTCCTCGCGCCGGATGCCGTACATCGTGTCGCGGTAGGCGCGCACGATGACCGACTGCGCGATCACGCCGACGATCCGGTTGCTGCCGCCCTCCTCGAGCACCGGCAGCATCTCGCCGATATTCGATTCGGCGTGTTTCAGGGCTGCCCGGATCGAGGTATCGACGCGCAGGGCCTCATCGTCCCAGTCGGAAACACTGTCGACGCTCGCATTCGGCTCCCGCGCGATCGCCACCAGCAGGCGACTGAGGGTGATGGTGCCGAGATAATTGCGTTCGCCGTCGATCAACTGCGCCTCGGTGGCCTCGGCGGCGACCAGGCGATCGCGCAGCACGCCGAGCGATTCGCCGGGGTGCGCCTCGACAAAATGGTGCGTGATGTACGCTCCGATCGTGCTGTGATCGAGCACCAGTTGATCGCGGCCCATGGTCAGGTCACAGCCGCGAGCGCGCAGCACTTCGTCGAACATCGACCGACCGAACAGGCGGTACGACACGAGGTTGGCGAAGACGACGCTGACCATGACGGCGGTGGTAAGTTCGTAGTTCCGGGTGAGTTCGAACACGATCAGGATGGTCGTGATCGGTCCGCCGATGACGGGGCTGGTGACCGCGGCCACCCCGCAGATCGCGTAGACGCTGATCGAATCGGCGGCGCCCGGCACCAGCGGCGCCGCTACATAGCCGGCCAGCACGCCGTAGAGCGCACCAATGACCAGCGCCGGGCTGAAACTGCCGCCGGCGAAGCCGAACCCCAGGCAGAGTGCGGTGGCGATAATCTTCGCGACCATGAGCAGGCCGAGCTCGCCGGCCGAGAACGCGTCCGGGATGATGGCGAAGCGCAGCGTCTCCTTGCCGATCCCGAGGACCTCCGGCGTCCACAGCGCCATGATCCCGAGGGCCGCGCCGGCCGCCGCCGGACGCAACGGTACCGGCAGGCGCGAGGCCCGGGCGAGGCGCCCGGCGAACACGACCGCGCGCATGAACGCGATCGCCACCAGTGCTCCGAGGATCCCGAGGACGATGAAGGCCCCGAATTCGGCCGGCGCGACCTCGGGTACCACGTCCACCCGGAACAGCGGCCGGGTCTCGAAGACGAAATTGGTCAAGACAAAGCCGATGGTCGACGCCACCGTGATGGGCGCGAAGGCCTTGAGCGAGTAATGCCGCAGGATCACTTCATGGGCGAACAGGATGCCCGCGATGGGCGCGTTGAACGCCGTCGAGATCGCCGCGGCGACGCCGCAGCCGATCCCGATGGTGCCGAGCGCGGCGCTCCCGGCGGGCATCCAGCGCGCGATCACGGACCCGAGGGTCGCGCCGAGATGGACCAGCGGCCCGTATTGGCCGACCGAGGCGCCGGCGCCGAGTGACGTGACGGCTGCGCCGGCGCTGGCCAGCCCCGCGCGCAGGCTCAACCGGCCATGACCACTCTGGGCGACCTCGATTACATCCGGTGGCCCGTGGACCCGGCCACCGGGCAGGACATAGCGATTGAGCAGGCCCACCAGCAGCCCGCCGGTCGCCAGCACCGCGACCGTCACCCACGGCAGCCAGGGCCAGTCCCCGTGGATCATGCGGCTGCGCGCCGAGACCCAGAGGGCGTCGTTGAGCCATTCCACCGCCGCGACGAAACCGGTGGCGGCGAGCGATGCCAGCCCCCCGAGCACCAGCCCGAGCAGGCTCACCGCCAGCGCACGCCGCGCGACGCTCGCGAGGCCCGCGGCCTGCCCCCGGAGGCGGAGGAGCGCACTCATCCGCGACACCGCCGTCCGTTCTGCCGATCGCGATCGAGTCTGCGCAATTGCCACGTCCAGGTCCCTGGCCGAGCATATTCTGCCACGATGGCGCCGCGCGCGTTAGCGCGCCCCACCCCGATGCCGCCGCTATTCCATCAGGTCGGCGTTGTCGCGCGCCGCCCGCGCGATCTCCCGGGCGGTGATCACGCCCTTCAGGTCCTCGATCGCCAATGAATGGCCCACGATCACGATCTCGCTGCTGCCCGAGCGCAGCGCCCGCATCAGCACCGACCAGCGCATGCGCGGCGGCACGAGCAGGAAATCGGTCCAGACGAGCTGCTCGGGATCATGATCGGCGAGCAGCCATGGCCGATCCTCGTGCGCCAGACCATGGATCTCGCCATCGCGGACGACGACGGCATAACGGGCCTCATGCTCGGCCGGCCGGGTACGGCACCACTCGGTGAGGTCCGCGTACTCGACGATCTCGAAGTTCCGGCTCATCACGCTGCGGGCGTCCAGGGTCACGGACATGGCCGCCTGCAGCCCCTGAGGGACGCCGCGGCCGCGCCGCGCCAGCTTGAGCGTGTAAATGCTCTCGCTGACCAGACGCACACGGACGACGTAGGCCAGAGCAACCGTGATGATAATGGGCAGGATCGCGGAGTAATCGAGCGTCTGCTCGAAGATCATGGCGATGGCGGTGACGACCGCGGAGGTGGTCGCGCCGACCATACCCGCCATGCCGGCCACCGCGAACACGATCGGATCGACCTCGATACCGGGCAGCACGACGCCCGCCAACTGGGCCCAGGCCGCGCCGAGGGTGGCCCCCAGGAACAGCGATGGCGAGAACACGCCACCCGAGGCCCCCGTACCCAGCGTGAGCGCCGTCGCCAGTATCTTGGCGGCGAACAGCAGCAGCAGAAACAGCGGATCCTTGAGCACGCCACGCAGCACATCGAGGATCGTGGCGTAGCCCACCCCGGCGACGTAATACTCGCCGGTATAAACCAAAAAGCCGTAGATCATGAGCCCGACGACCAGCATGGCGCTCATGTGGCACAGGTAGTCGTTGTCGAACAGCCCGTTGAAGCGGTCCTCCATCCAGTAGATGGAGCGCACGAAGACCGCGGCCGCGAGGCCGGTCAGCAGCCCGAACGGCACGCACAGCAACAGCTGGTAGGTACCGATCAGGTGATCGGAGAACAGGTCCACCGCCGGGATCTCGAAGGTCGGCCCGATGCCGGAGTAGAGTCGGCCGATGAACGTGGCCGTCACCGTCGCGCTGGCGACGACGGCGATATTGAGCGCGCTGACCGATACCAGCAGCAGCTCGACCGCGAACGCGAGCCCGCCCAGCGGGGCGTTGAAGGTGGCGGCGATGCCGGCGGCCGCGCCGGCACCGACCAGCACGATGCGCTGGCGGGCCGGCATCGCGCGGAAGCCCGCGGTCAGCGCCCCGAACGAGGAACCGATCTGGATGATCGGCCCCTCGCGGCCGACCGAACCGCCACTGCCGATCGAGACCGCGGAGGCCAGCGCCTTCGCCACCACCGTAACCGGGCGGATGCGGCCACCGTGGTAGTAGATCGCGTGCATGACCTCGGGCACACCGCTGCCACGCGACTCCGGCGACAGCGTGTTGGTGATCCACGTGACGATCGCCGCGCCGACGACCGGCACGAAGATCACGCCCCACCCCCAGGGGCTGAGCGCCAGATGGTCGTCCGGCTCGAAGTGGAAGCCGAACTCGCCGTAGAACAGGAGGCTCCCCGCAAACGCGATGGTGCCCTGGAAGAGGATCGACCCGACGCCGGCGAGGACGCCGACGATCAGCGCCATGATGAACATGTCCCAGGCGGGCAGGAGTTCTCTTTCGTCGGTACTCGCGTACCGCTCTTTGTCGGGATCGCTCATGCGGGTGAGGTGACGACGGTTGAGCGTGGCCGAACGGGATCGGCCCGAACGCGAACGGGCCAAACGAAATCGCCCCGGCCCGCCTGTCGGCGGACCGGGGCGACCGGGGATTCAGCGGTTCAGGCGGCCTCTTCCATAGCGCTGGAGTAACGGCCCAGCATCGCCTCGCTGTTGAGCTTCGCCCGCTGGAAGAGCGCCTTCTGCGCCGCCTCGGCGTTGCCGTCGTCGCCGCGCCAGACCTGCATGACGGGCTCCTGCAGGGCACGGGCGTAGGAGAAGCCGAGCTTCCAGGGCTGCTCGCCGAGGCGATTCATGGCATCGAGATGCTGCGTCGCCCGCAACGGCGACTGGCCGCCGGAGAGGAATACGATGCCCGGTACGGCGGCCGGCACGAGCTCGCGCGCCAGCGATACGGTCTCCTCGGCGACCTCTTCGACGCTCGCCTGCTCGGAACAGCCCTTGCCGGAGAGCACCATGCTGGCCTTGAGCAGCGAGCCCTCGAGGAGGACGTCCTGGCGGTGCATCTGGTTGTACAGGTGATACCAGGTCTCGGCCGTAGCCTGGCGGCATTGCTCGATCGTGTGATCGCCGTCGATCAGCACCTCCGGTTCGACGATCGGCACGATATCCGCTTCCTGGCAGAGTGCGGCATAGCGGGCCAGCGCGTGCGCGTTCGCCTCCATGCAGGCGGTGGTCGGCATGCCGTCGCCGATCGCGATCACGGCCCGCCATTTGGCGAAGCGCGCGCCCAGCTCGTAGTACTCGGCCAGGCGTTCGCGCAGACCATCCAGCCCCTCGGTGACCTTCTCGTCGCCGAATCCGGCCAATGGTTTCGCGCCGCGGTCGACCTTGATCCCGGGGATCACGCCCTTGTCCGACAGGATCTTCGGCAGCGGCGTGCCGTCGCTCGCGCTCTGGCGGATGGTCTCGTCGAACAGGATGATGCCGCTGAGATAACGCTCGATTTCCGGCGTGGTGAACAGCAGCCGGCGGTACGCGAGGCGGTTCTCCTCGGTCGAATCGACATCGATTTCGCGGAAACGCTTGGCGATCGTCGGCCCACTCTCGTCAGCGGCAAGCAGCCCCTTGCCGGGCTCGACAAGCGCATTGGCGACCGTGATCAGTTGACTGGTATTCATTGGAGAGGCCCTTCCCGTTATATAGGTCTGAAACACGCCCCGGCGGGCGCCTGGAGATCGCTGCTCGGCTGTGGCGGAGTATAGCAGCGGCCCGGCGGGACGGACTACGCCACAGGCCGCGGAGCGCCACGGCATCGGCGCTTCAAGACGGCCCCTCGTCGCGCCACCACTCGGCGCGCTCGAGTCGCGCGCGCAGCTCCTCGTCGCTGAAATCCGCAAGCATGCTCTGGGCCTCGGCCGCGTTGTCCGCCTCGAACGCCAGCCAGCAGACACCGCTGTCACCGCTCGCCGCGAACATCAGCGTAATCGCACCGTACGACCCCGCCGACACGGCCACCGTCCATTCTACGCCCGAGTCATCATGGAATCGTCGCATCGCCGGACGTTACCTCAGTTGCGGCCCGCATCATCATCGACATGGGGGCCGGGCTCCTGCCCGGCACCAGCGCCCGGATCGTCCCCCGGGGCTCCGGCTTCCCCTTCGCCGCCCGCGCCCGCGTGGCGGCGTCCCCGGCGCCGCAGCCGCCGAAAGCCCCACCACGCGGGGCCCGACAGGGCGTACAGCGCGAACCCGGCGAAAATGACGACCGGTGGATCGATGGTCGCGAACACGAACAGCATCACCACGGCCAGCATCGTGATGAACGGCACGCGCCGATGACCGCCGAGATCCTTGAAGCTGTAATACGGCAGGCTCGTGACCATCAGCAGCCCGCTGGCGAGGGTCACGACGAACGCCAGCGTCATCAGATCCTGACCGGAGATGCCGAACGAGCGGGCCACCCAGACCATGCCCACCATCACCGCGGCCGCCGAGGGGCTCGCCAGCCCCTGGAAAAAGCGCTTGTCGGCCTTGCCGACCTGGGTATTGAAGCGCGCCAGGCGCAGCGCACAGCAGGCGGTATAGATGAAGGCCACCAGCCAGCCGAGCTGACTCCAGCTCGCCGCGATCTCACCGACATGCTTCAGGGACCACTCGTAGACGATCAGTGCCGGCGCCACGCCGAACGACACCATGTCCGACAGGCTGTCGTACTCGGCGCCGAAATCACTCTGGGTATCGGTCATGCGCGCGACGCGGCCGTCGAGCCCGTCGAGCACCATTGCGATCAGGATCGCGATGGCCGCCGGCGTGAAATTCCCCTGCAGGGCGGCGACGATAGCGAAGAACCCGGCGAACAGGGCACCGGTGGTGAACAGGCTCGGCAACAGATAGATGCCGCGCCGGCGTTTGCGTTCATCCGCTGTGGTCAATGACGACTCCCCGGGGCATCAGCCCCCGTGTACCAGCTGGCACAGCAGGTCGGCGCCCGCTTCCACCGACACGCCCGATTGTACCGCGGGCGTACTCTCGGGCGGCAGGTAGAGCGTCGCGCGCCGGCCCCAGCCGGCCAGACCCCGCCGCTGCCCCTGACCGACCCGCTCGCCGGGCTGCACGGACCAGCGCAGTGGGCCCCGGGACAGGCCCGGACGACTCACGGAGAACACGACGTCATCGTCCTCATCCGTGCGCAGATGGATGGCGAGGCGTTCGCCATCGACATGGCCCGGAATCTCCGGCCCGGCCCAGATCTGGACGATCCGCCCCTCCGCCGGGCTGCAGAGGATCGCCGGCGCAATCCAACCCTGCTGCACCACGATCGCAAGCGCGTCGCGGCGCAGGAACGGGTCCTCGAGCCGCTGCACCGACTCGACCCGGCCATCCACCGGGCTGACGATACCGAGCGGGTGTGACGGTTCATTACGCTCTGGATCGCGCCCCAGGACGAAAATACCGGCACCGGCGAGTCCCGCCAGCACGACCAGCACCGGCGAACCACTGACCGCCGCGCCCAGGGCGGCGAGCACCGCGATCGCGAACGGCAGCCGGAATAGCGTCAGCAGGCGCATGGATCAGGCCGGCACCCGTGCATCGATCGGTTCAGTTCTTCGACTTGTCGACGATTTTCGACGAGGCGATCCAGGGCATCATGGAACGCAGCTTGTCGCCCACCTGCGTAATCTCGTGCTCATCGGCGATGCGGCGGTTCGCCTTCAGGACCGGGGCGTTCGCCTGGTTCTCGAGGATAAACTCGCGGGCGAACTCGCCGTTCTGGATCTCGTCGAGGATCCGGCGCATCTCGGCCTTGGCCTCGTCGTTGATGATCCGCGGCCCACGCGTGAAGCCGCCGTATTCGGCCGTGTTCGAGATCGAGTAGTTCATGTTGGCGAGACCGCCTTCATAGAGCAGATCGACGATCAGCTTGGTCTCGTGCAGGCACTCGAAATACGCCATTTCCGGCGCATAACCGGCCTCGACCAGCGTCTCGTAGCCCTTCTGGATAAGGGACCCGAGCCCGCCGACCAGCACCACCTGCTCACCGAACAGGTCGGTCTCGGTCTCCTCCTGGAAGGAGGTCTCGATCACGCCGGCCCGGCCGCCGCCGTTGGCGGATGCATAGGCCAGCGCGATCGCGCCGGCCTGACCGGAAGAATCCTGCTTGACCGCGATCAGGCTCGGGACGCCGCCGCCCTGGGTATACGTCGAACGTACGAGGTGTCCCGGGCCCTTCGGCGCCACCATTATCACGTCGAGGTCGGCGCGGGGCTCGATCTGGCCATAATGGATATTGAAGCCGTGGGCAAACGCGAGTGCGGCGCCCTGCTTGATATTCGGCAGCACGCGCTCCTCGTAGATCGCCTTCTGGTGCTCGTCGGGCGCCAGCAGCATCACGACGTCCGCGGCGGCGACGGCGTCTTCGATCGAGGCGACTTTGAGCCCGGCGTTGCTTGCCTTCTGTTCCGAGGCCGATCCCGGGCGCAGTCCGACCGTGACATCCACGCCGGAATCCTTCAGGTTGTTCGCGTGGGCGTGGCCCTGCGAGCCGTAACCGATGATCGCGACACTGCGCTTCGTGATCAGCGACAGGTCGGCATCTTTGTCGTAATAGACGTTCATCGCGTGTTTCTCCGTGTGTTCGTTGTGCGTGCGGTGGGAATTTCCGTGTAGCCCGGATGAAGCGAAGCGGAATCCGGGACGTCACCGCCAGGCGCGCCCCCGGATTCCGCTTCGCTCCATCCGGGCTACGGGATCGATTTCAGATTGTGCGACTGGTGGTCTTCAGTAGCGCAGTACCCTCTCGCCGCGGGCGATGCCGGTCGAGCCGGACCGCGCGACCTCGAGGATCGAGTGCTCACCGAGCGCATTCATGAACGCATCGATCTTCTGACCGTCGCCGGTCAGCTGGATGATGTAGCTTTTGTCGGTGACGTCCACGATCTGGCCGCGGAAGATATCGACCAGGCTGCGAATCTCCTCCCGTCCGGTCCCCTCGGCGCGGACCTTGATCAGCAGCAGTTCGCGTTCGATATGGCTCGATTCGGTCAGATCCGACAACCGGACCACGTCCACCAGCTTGTTCAACTGTTTCGTGATCTGCTCGACGATCTCGTCCGTCCCCGAAGTGACGATCGTCATGCGCGACAGCGAGCGATCGTTGGTCGGCGCCACCGTGACCGACTCGAGATTATAGCCGCGGGCGGAAAAGAGCCCGGACACACGGGACAGCGCGCCGGACTCGTTCTCCAGCAACAGGGATATGATGTGGCGCATTCGACGGGTTCCTTCAGGCCAGTTCACGGTCGCTCGACAGGTGCATCTCGTGATGCCCCTTGCCGGCTGCAATCATCGGATAGACGTTTTCCGTCTGATCCGTGATGAAATCGAGGAACGTGACCTCACCCCGTCGTTCCAGCGCCTCGCGCAGCACGCCTTCGACATCCGCCTTGTTCTCGACCCGCACGCCACGGTGCCCGAAGCTCTCGGCAAGGGCGACGAAATCCGGCAGCGCATCCACATAGGAGTGGGAGTAGCGCTTCGAGTAAAAGAACTCCTGCCACTGGCGCACCATACCCATATAACGGTTGTTCAGGTTGACGATGACCACTGGCAGGTCGTACTGCTTCATCGTGGACAGTTCCTGGATACACATCTGGATACTCGCCTCGCCCGTCACGCACACGACCGTGGCATCCGGGTGCGCCAGCTTGACGCCCATCGCCGAGGGCAACCCGAAGCCCATCGTCCCGAGACCGCCGGAGTTGATCCAGCGCCGCGGCTTGTCGAACTTGTAGAACTGGGCCGCGAACATCTGGTGTTGACCGACGTCGGAAGTGACGTAGGTCTCGGAGTCCTTCGTCAGCTCGTACAGCTTCTCGATGACGTACTGCGGCTTGATCACGTCCGCTTCGCGGTCATAGGCGAGACAGTCGGTCGCCGCCCAGCGGCGGATCTGGCCCCACCAGGTCTCGAGGGCCTGCTGATCCGGGCGCCGCTCGCTGGCCTGGACGACCTTGTGCATGTCGGCCAGCACGTGGCGGACTTCGCCGACGATGGGCACGTCGACGTGGACGTTCTTGGATATCGAGGCCGGATCCACGTCGATGTGCACGATCCGGGCATGCGGGCAGAAGTGCTCGAGTTCACCGGTGACGCGATCGTCAAAGCGCACGCCGATGGCAAACAGCACGTCACACTCGTGCATGCCCATGTTCGCCTCGTAGGTGCCATGCATGCCCAGCATGCCGACGAACTGCTCGTCGGTGGCGGGATAAGCCCCCAGGCCCATAAGGGTGTTCGTGATCGGGTAGCCCAACTCACGGGTCAGCGCGGTCAACTCCTCTGACGCGTCGCCCAGAATGACGCCGCCACCGGAGTAGATCATCGGGCGCTCGGCCGACAGCAGCAGGTCAACGGCCTTGCGGATCTGGCCGGGGTGCCCCTTGACCGTCGGGTTGTAGGAGCGCATCCGGATCTGCTCCGGGTACTCGAACGGGACCTTGATGTGCGGCGCCGTGATGTCCTTCGGGATATCAACCAGCACCGGGCCTGGACGACCCGAGGTCGCCACGTAGAAGGCCTTGGCCATCACGTCTGCGAGATCCTCGATCCGGTCCACCAGGAAATTGTGTTTGACGCAGGGACGCGTGATGCCGACGGCGTCGCACTCCTGGAACGCGTCGGACCCGATCGCCTTGGTCGCCACCTGGCCGGAGAGGACTACCATCGGGATGGAGTCCATATTGGCCGTCGCGATCCCGGTCACGCAATTCGTCACGCCGGGCCCCGAGGTGACGAGCACCACGCCGGGCTTGCCGGTGGCTCGCGCGTAGCCATCGGCCGCGTGCACCGCGCCCTGCTCGTGGCGTACCAGGATGTGCTCGACAGCGTCCTGCTGGTACAGCGCGTCATAGATGTGCAGTGCCGCACCGCCAGGATATCCGAAGATGTGCTCAACACCCTCGCGCCGGAGGGCCTCCATCACGATTTCGCCGCCGGACAATTCCACGGTTCAGATCCCCCGATGAGTAGAGAAAAAACCGGAGTCGCGTCAAAGCGCCACTCCGCTGGCCGCCGCGCGGGCGGACGAACTCCCAAGTGTAATACGCCAGACGGCGGATTTCACGGGCATTTGACGGCCGGATCGCGACCAAGGTTGAACCATGGCCATCATGTGCGGTCATACGGGCCGGGGACAGCCACCATGGTCCGCGCCCACACTGGCCACGGGCCGCGAGCGATCACGGCGTACCCGCTTTGGCGGATTACGCATTGGTAATGGGCAAGCAACGATTGCGGGGTCATAATCGCATCGTCCGGGCCCGAGGTGGCGGGTTCCGGACCGGATGCCGGCCGATCGATACCGACCCGCGGCCGGATCGCTGCATCCGGAGACCAGTGATTTGATTCGACGCATCGCGATCCTTGTGCTGCTGACAGCGATTGCCGGCGGCCCCACGGCCCCCGCCGCCGAACTGCCGTCCATGGGCGAACCGGTGGACCAGGTACTGTCGCCACGCCAGGAGGCCGAGATCGGCCGCGAGCTGATGGCGCAGGCGCGGCGCGCACTGGATCTCAACCGCGACCCCGAGATCGCGGCCTATATCGACAGTATCGGCCGCCGCCTGGCGACCCACAGCGATTCGACACCGGTCAACGGCTACACCTTCTTCGTCGTGCGCAATGCCTCGATCAACGCCTTCGCGGGGCCGGGCGGCTACATCGGCGTCCATTCCGGCCTGATCACCGAGGCCGAGACGGAAGCGCAGATGGCCGGCGTGATCGCTCACGAAATCGCCCACGTGTCGCAACGCCACATTGCGCGCTCGTTCGCGCGCAGTCAGCGCGACAGCTACGCCACCCTGGCCGCGATCCTGGCGGGACTCGTGATCGGCTCGCAGAACCCCCAGGCCGGCCAAGCGGCGATTACGGGCGGTATCGCGGCCGGACAGCAGCGCCGGATCAATTACACGCGCTCGAACGAGTACGAGGCCGACCGGATCGGGATTGCCCTGCTCGCGCGCGCCGGCTACGACCCGGTCGGCATGACCGAATTCTTCGAGACGCTGATGCGATCCGCCGGCGCGGGCGGCAGCCAGGTCCCCGAATTCCTCCGTACGCACCCGCTGTCGCAGAACCGGATCGCCGAGGCCGCCTCCCGCGCGGACGCCCTGCAGCGCCACGACCAGCGCCGCGACACGCTCTCCTTCCAGCTCATGAAGGCGCGCATGCAGGCGCAGTTCAGCGACCAACCGGGACGGCTGCACGACCGCTGGCGGCAACGCGACCCGGCCGAGGATGACGATCGCGCGGCGGCACAGCAGTATGGCCTCGCCGTGCTCGAACTGCGCCTCGATCAGCACGAGCGCGCGCGCGAGCGCCTGGACGAACTGCACGCGGCGGCCCCCGACAACCTCCACTATGGCCTCGCCCTGGCGCGGTCGCTCCAAAGTGGCGGCGATGCCGAGGCCGCGCTCGCGACCTGGGAGGACACGCGCGCCCTGCACCCGGACGGTTATCCCGTGGTGGCGACCGGTCACGACCTGCTGCTGGGGAACGAGCAGGCCGATCGGGCGGTCGAACTGGTCACCGATTATCTGCGTGGCGACGGACCGATGGAGCCCGAGGCGTGGCGTCTGCTCGCGGAGGCCGCGGATGCCGCCGATCGTCCCGGGCGCAGCCACGAAGCACTGGGCGAATACTATGTCCGCGTCGATCGCCTGGAGCAGGCCCTGACACAGCTCGAACTCGCCCTGGAGCGTGCCGAATCCGGGTCGACCGAGCACACCCGCCTGACCACCCGTGTCGAACAGGTACGCGAACTGCGGCGCGAGCGGCTCGCCAGCAACCCCCTGGGCGGCTGACGGCGAATATGCATAACGCAGGCAGCGGCGGTCACCGTTGCCGCGGCGCGCCCCCCTCGGGTTAGTATCATGGGGACACCCGCACACCATCGCCCCGGACGGGGCGTACGCGATCCATACCGGAACAAGGAGTGACAAGATGGTCCGACGCATCCTCAGTACGACCGCGGCCCTCGCCGCGCTGGCGCTTGCGCAACCGGCTCTGGCCGCCGAGACCTACGTCTTCGACAAGGGCCACACGGACATCCAGTTCAGCTGGGACCATTTCGGGTTCTCCACCACCAGCGCGGAATTCGAGGAGTTCTCCGGTGAGCTCCGGTTCGACCCGGAAGACCGGGCCAACAGCTCCATCGATGTGACCATCGACGTCGGTTCGGTCGACAGCGGCTTCGCTACATTCAACGAGCACCTGACGGAGAAACCGGAGTGGTTCGATACCGACCAGTATCCGAAGGCCACGTTCACCAGCACGAAGATCAAGGCGCTCGGCAACGATCGCCTGCGCGTGACCGGTGACCTGACCCTCAAGGGCGTGACCAGAGAGGTCACCCTGGATACGACGATCAACAAGATCGGCCAGCACCCGGTGACCGAGGCCAGAACCATCGGCTTCGACGCAACCACCACCGTCAACCGCAGCGCGTTCGACATGGGCAAATACGCCCCGAACGTGGGTGACGAGGTCACCATCAGCATCTCGTCGGAGATGCAGCGCGAATCCGATCTGTGAACAGGGGAGTCCGGGGCGGGTGCGCCCGTCCCGGGCGAAAAAGATGCGGCTGCGCAATACATCGAGCAACTGGGGCACGATCGCCAAGGCCTTCCATTGGCTGATCGCGCTGTTGATCATCACCAATCTGGGCCTCGGTTACTGGGCCGAGGGTCTGGCCGTGTCGCCGACCAAGGTGGAGGCGTTCTACTGGCACAAGAGTATCGGCCTGACCGTGCTCTGGCTGGCCCTGCTGCGGCTGCTGTGGCGTTTCACCAACCCGAGTCCGCGCCTGCCGAGCGACATGTCCGGCTGGGAGCGCGCCCTCGCCCACACCAGCCACGTGCTGCTCTATGTGCTGATGATCGCCATGCCGCTGTCGGGCTGGGTGATCCACTCGGCGGCCAATTTCCCGCTCGACCTGTACGGCGTTTTCCCGGTCCCGGACATTATCCCTGCGAGTGCCGATGAATCCGCCGTCGGTGATCTCGCGAAAGCGGCCCACTACTGGATGTTCATCACCATCTGCGGGCTGCTTGCGCTGCACGTCCTGGGCGCGCTCAAACACCACATCGTCAATCGCGACACGGTGCTCAGGCGGATGCTGCCTTTCAGCCGCGCGAGCGATCCCATTCGCGGAGAGTAATCGATATGCGAGCCGACCTGGCGCGTGCCCTAATCCTGTTGCTGGCCGCCACGCCGCTGGCCCATGCGGGCAACTGGTCCGTCATCCATGAGGAGAGCCTTCTCGGGTTCACGGCGACCCAGACCGGCAGCGAGTTCAGCGGCCGGTTTGAGGATTTCGACGCCGATATGACCTTCCATGCCGACGATCTCGACGCCAGCGCCTTCGACGTGACCGTCGATGTGACCAGCGTGGATACGGGGTCCGCCGACCGCGACAGCACGCTGGCCGATAAACCGTGGTTCTGGTTCGAGGAATTCCCCCGGGCACGATTCGAGACGAAGCGGATCGAGCATAAAGAGGGCGATTCGTACGAGGCCGTCGCCGACCTGACCATCAAGTCGAACACCCACGAGGTCACGCTGCCGTTCACCTGGACGCGCCAGGGCGACAGCGCCCGTATCGAGGGCAAGGCCACGGCGGTAATGCAGGGCGGGCTGAGCATGGACCGCACGCGCTGGGAGGTGGGTACGGGCGAGTGGTCGTCCGGGGATACCGTGGGGCGGCAGGTGGATGTCGAGGTGGATCTGCTGCTGAAGCATGAGGGTTGAGGGCGAAGGGCGAAGGGCGAAGGGCGAAGGGCGAAGGGCGAAGGGCGAAGGGCGAAGGATCGTAGGCCGGTTTTCCCCGGGCCCGTGGCATGCCCGTTTGCATCGCCATTTCCCGCCGGGGAATGCCGGCATTGCGCGGCGAGGCGTCCAGGCCCGTATCCATTGGCGCGGACCGCGCAAAGCCGGCCTACGTTCTAAGGCTGCAGGCGGCAGGCGGCAGGCGGCAGGCGGCAGGCGGCAGGCGGCAGGCGGCAGAATCGTCTTTGCGTTCGTGCGCGCTTGCAAGCGGGCGTCTGGGCGTGGTCTTCTGTTCCCGGAACCGGAACCGATCAGACAAGGGTTCCACGGAACGCCGTGATGAGTATCACTTTACCCGAGATTACAGAACTCGACGGTGCCCTGCGACGGGGCGACGGGGGCTGGTACTGGGCGGATGGCCAACCTGAACCGCGGGTACGCGATCAGCGGCTCGAGGAACTCGCGCCGGACTGGCGCTGCGTGCGGCGGGGCCGTAACGCCTGGGTGGAGATCCCCACGGAATGGCGTACCCGCGTGCACGACCCGGAACTGACCCGGGCGGTCACGGAACTGGTCCGCCAGTACGCCGATATCGGCCCCATCCGTGACCAGGGCGCCGTCGCGGCGGTGGGCGAGCGCGGCCAATGGCGCTCCGGCTATCGCGTTCCGCTGGAGGCCTGGCAGGTCATCATGCACCAGCCCTGCGGTGCGACCTGGGATCCGGGTGACGATGCCGCGATCCGGGCGCTCGCCCGTGCCCATGTGCCCGCCGGCGAGCGCCGCGGGGAATAATCCCTGCCCTAGCAGTCTGTCGGACTTAGGCTCATCTACTGCGGCAAGTGGGAATCGGTCCATATTCCCGATCCTCCTCGTCAAATAGTCACCACTATTCTCCTCGGATGATCGAAAATCTGGCCTCGATTCCCACTCGCCTCGCTACGACGCCCTAAGTCCGACAGACTGCTAGTGGGCCGCGCACGGGTACGGTGCCGCGGCGCGATCCGGGAGAATCTGAACAACCACGGCATTGCCGACACGGAGCATGGCGAGACCGTGTCGACCCCGCGCGACGACGTCCACGAACCCCGGTTCGTGTGCGCCCAACAGGAGATGCTCTACCGCACGGGGCACACCAGCCTCGCGCTGGAGATGATCGTCAACTCCAACCCGTCGTTGTGTTTTCGCACGGTGTGGGGCCGCTATATCGGATGGCATGAACGTGGACGGGCGGATACCGGGGTACCCGCGGCCACGAGGATTGCATTCACTGACAGTCATCACGCAAACGGAGATGCCATGAACGGACAACTGACAAGCGCCCAGACCGAGCAACTGGCCAGGCTTCTGGCGGAACGGCGAGCGGCGCTTACGGCCGCGATCGACAGTCACCTCGAGGCGCAGGAACGGACCGGTTACAGCGATCTTGTCGGCCAGGTGGGCGACCTTGAGGATCATGCGCTTGCCGAACTCCTGGTCGACGCCGAACTGGCCGGGATACAGCGCGAGATCGCGGATCTGCGCGACGTCCAGGCGGCCGAGGAACGGCTCGCGCTCGGCACTTGCGGCACCTGTATCGACTGTGGCGAGGCGATTGACTTCGAACGCCTGCAAGCCTCGCCGACAGCAACACGCTGCCTGGTTTGCCAGAAGCGGCACGAAAAGACCCATGCGCAACCGGGACACCCGACCCTGTAGCCGCGGCACGCGACGACCTGACGCCACCGTCGCGTAAACCCGCCTACCCGCACGATAGCAGTCCGCGTGGTCGCCCGGAACGGCTCAGTAATGCGGTCGCCCGGAGCCCCCGCGGGTGGGTGCGAATTTTGCTTGTAAATACACCGGGGCGATCATGGGCCCAGGCAGTCGCGCGGAATGCGGTCCGCGGGCCCGGGCCGCTGCTCCACCGAAATGATCCAACACTCGTGCGGAATGGGTACGGAGCGCCGAGGGGGGAATGCGTGGACAATCCAGAGCACCAACTGAAACTCCCGGCGGCCTGTCTGCGCCCGGGACTGTACGTCGCCGCGCTCGACCGGCCGTGGCTCGACACGCCGTTCCTGTTCCAGGGGTTTGCGATCCAGGAGGTTGGAGAGATCCGGACTCTGGAGCGGTACTGCTGCTTCGTCTACGTCGACCCCGAGCGATCCGACCTGCAAGCCCTCAAGGCCGCGTTCCGGGAAGCGGAGAACACGTCCGTGAAGCGCGTCCGCCGGTCGGAATCCACGCCACCGCAGACGCCGGCAACGCAACGCCCGGAGCAGGCGGAGACCGCCGGTGAGCGCTTCCCTGCGGGCAAACGATTCCGCGCATCGGTAGCCGCCGCCAAGGCCGGCCGCGATGAGGCGCGCCAGGCCGTCGATCGGATCATGACGGATCTCCGCCTCGGCAAAAGCGTGGACACCCGCGCATCCCGGGTGGCCGTCGAGGAGCTCGTGAGCCGGGTATCCGCGGATGCCAGCGCTGCGCTGTGGCTGACCAGCCTCAAGAACCGCGACGAATACACCTCGATCCACTGCGTCAATGTCTGCGTGCTCGCGCTCGCATTCGGTCTCCACCTCGGGCTCGCTCAAGACGAACTCGTTACTCTCGGCACGGGCGCGCTGCTCCACGATATCGGCAAGACGCGGACCCCGGACGCGATCCTGAACAAGCGCGGGCCGCTGACCGACGCGGAATTCGCCATCATCAAGCGCCACCCCGAGGACGGCTACCGGCTCCTGGCCGATAGTCGCGGGATACCCCCAGCCGTGCTCGACATCGTGCGTCTGCACCATGAACGCGTAACCGGCACGGGGTATCCGTTTGGGTTGAAGGGCGAGCAGATCCCGCTGACGGTACGCGTCGTGGGCCTGGTCGACACCTATGACGCCATGACCAGCGATCGCGCCTATCGCGGCGCCATGGCGGCGGATGAGGCCCTCCATCAACTGTATCGTCACGAACACGACGCCTTTGGTACGGATCTGGTGGAGACGTTCATCCGTTGCCTCGGCATTTTCCCTGTCGGCAGCGTGGTCGAACTCGATAACGGCTCCATCGGCGTCGTCGTCAACACCCGCCCAGACGCCCGCCTCCAGCCGACCCTGCGGATGGTCCGCACACCCGATGGTGAGGCCTATGAGAAACGCCTGTTGATCAACCTGGCGGAGAGCGCGGCGGCCGAGGAGCACAACCCGGCGAGCCGGATCGCCCGGGCATTGACGCCGGCGGGTGCCGGCGTCGATATCAGCCGGATCGTGGCTGCGGAGGCTGGAGCAGTCGCAGCCTCCTGATGGTTCACCGGCCTCGCGGCCCATGGCCGGCCACAGGACCGCGCTGATCCGGTAGCATCCACATATGTGCCCCAGCGCGGGGCAAGCCACACCCGCATCAAGGGCATAACCGTTGGTACGCGAAAACCTGAAAGGCGCCTGCCTGTGCAGCGCGGTCCAATTCGAAGTCGCCGCCACACCAAGCGAGATCATCCGCTGCCACTGCCGCATGTGCCAGAAAGCGCACGGTGCCCCGTTCGCCACTTTCGCCCGCTTCCGGCACGAAGATTTCTCGGTCACCGCCGGCGCGGAATCCATCGCCACTTACCGCTCCTCCGACGTCGCGCAGCGGACTTTCTGCCGCGAGTGCGGCTCGTCCCTGCAGTTCATGCGCGACGGCGCCGGCACCTTCGGCCTCGCCATATCGGCGCTCGACAGCCCGCTCGAACCGCAACCGCTCCGCGATTATCACCAGGGATCGCGGAGCGAATGGCAGGCCCGGTGAATCCAAGAGCCGTCCGTGGAGCAACATTGAACATGCCCGGGCAGTGGTGGACGTGGAGTCCATGATGACCGACCCCGCCCCGAATGCGTTCCTGCGCCATCTGTTCGACCGCGCCGTGGCCGCCGCCGAGCCCGGACGCCATCTTGCCGATCACCTCCCCCCCGCGCCGCACGGGCGGACCATCGTCGTCGGGGCCGGCAAGGCGACCGCCGGGATGGCGGAGGCACTGGAAGCCGCGCGCGGCGGCGACGTGATTGGCACGGTCGCACTACCGCAAGGAACCCCGTGCGAGTGCCGGGCCATCGAGTGCCTGACCGCCAGCCACCCGGTACCGGACGAGCGCAGCGTCGCCGCAGCCCGGCGCATGCGCGAGTGCGTGACCGGGCTGAACGCCGATGACGAGGTCATCGCCCTGATCTCCGGCGGTGGCTCCGCCCTGCTCTGCGACCCGGCCGAGGGATTCAGCCTGGAGGACAAACGCGCGCTCACCGGCGCTCTGCTGAAAAGCGGTGCCAGCATCCGCGAGATCAACTGCGTACGCCAGGCCGTATCCCGCATCAAGGGCGGGCGCCTGGCCGCGCTCGCGGCCCCGGCGCCGGTCTACACCCTGCTGGTCTCGGATGTGCCCGGCGACGACCCGGCCACGATCGCCTCCGGGCCAACCGTGGCCTCGCCCTTCCGGGCGGGCGAGGCCGAGGCCGTGCTCGAACGCTACGGCGTCCCGGTCCCGGATGCGCTGCGCGCGGCCGAGCGCGACGATCCGCTGCCGAGCGCCGCCGAACTCGGGGAGCGTTGCCGGCACGCGATCATCTGCTCGCCCATGCAAAGCCTGGAAGCGGCCGCCGCCGCAGCCCGCGAGCAGGGCATCACGCCCCTGATCCTGGGCGATGCGCTGGAGGGTGAGGCCGCGGATATGGGAACGGTCTTCGCGGGCATCGCCCGCAGTGTCGCCCTGCACGGACAACCAGTATCACCGCCGGCGGTACTCCTGAGCGGCGGCGAGTCGAGCGTCACGATCTCGGGCCGCGCCGGTCGCGGTGGCCGCAACACCGAATTCGCCCTGTCGCTGGCGGTCGCGCTGGCGGGCCATGAGCGGATCCACGCGCTCGCCTGCGATACGGACGGCATCGACGGCAGCGAACGCAATGCCGGCGCGCTGATCGGGCCCGGCACCCTGGAACGCGGGCGCGCGGCCCGCCTCGATCCGCTGCAGTCTCTCGCGGGCCACGACGCCTACACCTACTTCGAGTCGCTCGACGATCTCGTAATCACCGGCCCGACCGGCACGAACGTCAATGACTTGCGGGCGATCCTGATCGAAGCTGCCTCCATGACCGGCGTCGACCGAAGGTAGCGGAATGCCACGCGACGTCCCGGGAAGGCCCACCGAGGGAACCCTGGTAACAACCACGCAGCGCGTCAGGGAAGCTCTGATTAAAACCGGTCGGCCGATTGAATAATGATGCAGGTCGGGCTTACATCAGACGCTTGAGAGTGTCGGGCTGCAAGCCCGACCTGCGGGACTCCCTGGAATCAGCGCTCGCTTAACCGGCGTTTCCCTGACTCCTGACGCGATCGTAAAGCGCGTCGAGCCCGGCCCGGAGCTCGTCATAGTGCCCCGAACCCTCGATGCGATCGTGCAGCGTGGCGTTGAGACCACCGCCGATCGAGAGATCCTGGAGCACGGTGTCGAGGCGACCGGCGGTGTCGGTCTGCAGGTCGGACAACTGCGCACCGAACAGATGGGTTACGTAACGCTCGGCGGCGTCCGCATCGCCGATCCGGTCCCCGAGCCACGCGGCGATCGTCCGCAGTTCTTCGAGTACACTCGCCATGGTCCCGCTCACGGCCCAGAAGGGCTCAAGCGCTGACTCGTTGACCACGGGGATCACCGGGTTGCGTGGCCCATACAGCGTTTCGAGTGCCAACGAGGCGGGATACACCGGCAATGGGCATCCGCCCTGCTCGATCACCGGCATCGGGATCGTCACGCAGATTTCAGTCGCCGGCGACACCGCGGACCGCAGTTCCTCAAGCGGGAATCCCGCCATGACACTGATCACGGCGTGACCCCGAGAGAATGACACGCGGGGAAGCACCTCGCGCGCCACATCCGCCGCGAGGCAGACAAAAACGGCCTCGCTGCGATTGACGACTTCCTGCGCCGTCTCCACGACCTCGATGGCCGGATCCTCCGCCACCAGTTCACTCGACACCGACTCGCTGCGCCGGGTGATGGTGATCGCATGTTCCTGGTGGTCCAGTCCCCGGATCAGGCGCCGGGTAATCCGGCCAGTGCCAATGAAACCGACGTTCACTCTCCCTCCCGATGCCGCGCATGCAATTGGATTCGTCAGGGTAACGCAGGCACACCCCGTGACGACGATCAGCCCTCCCGCCACTGATCCTGGATCAGGCCGGCGAGCCAGCGTGCCGGCTCAGAAGGGCGTCCGGGCGGGCGGTGCAGCGAGATCTCCACGGACGGCAGGTCGGGCAGGCCGCTCGACTCGTCGAGAATACGCAGATCCGGCGTAACCATGTAGCGCGCCACGACCGCAATGGCCAGGCCCGCGTCCACGGCCGGGCGGATCCCGGTCAGGCTCTGACTGGTACACGCGACCCGCCAGCTGCGCCCGGCCGTCTCCAGCCGGGCGAGCGCGAGTTCGCGGAAAACATCCTCGCCCGCCGAGAACAGTGCGAGCGCGACCGGATCATCCAGCACGGGCTCATGGGCACGGCTCGCCACCCAGACCAGTGGCTCGCGGCGCAGGACCTCGCCGCCGGGACTGTTGCGCTGGCGTGTGGTGATCGCGATGTCGAGTTCGCCGGCGCGCACCTGGCGGACCAGCTGCACGCTCAATGCGCAGTGGATCTCGAGCTGTACCGACGGATAGACCTGCTGGAAATACGCCAGCGTCGGTGACAGCAGGGGCGCGTAATCTTCCGGTATACCGATCCGGAGGACACCGGTCACGGGCCCCGACCGCAGATCCGCCCAGGCCTCGTCGTTGAGCGCCAGCATACGGCGCGCGTAGTTCAGCAGGCGCTGGCCTTCGGGGGTCAATACCAGCTTCCGGCCCTCGCGACGAACCAGTTCCACCTCGACGGCGCTTTCCAGGCGCCGCAACTGCATCGACACCGCGGACTGCGTGTACGCGAGACGCTCGGCAACTCCGGTCACGGTGCCGACATCCGCCAGGGCCACGAAGGTCCTGAGGAGGCTCAGCTCAAGGTTGCGGCGACGCAGCGACATATCAACAGAATTGAACGTTTACTCAATACAAATTCGTTGGATTGATACAGATGCTGTTGGAAGAATGCCCCGCAGTCAACGAACGCAACCCGGGAGGATGTTTCAGATGCAGGGCCGGCTCCGCCGCAGGTATCCATTCCACGCGCCCGTCGGGGGCGTCGTACCGGCTGCGGCCGCGGTGGTGCTGTGGAGCCTCGCGCCGGTGCTCGCCGAACTCGCCACGGCCGTGCCGCCGTTGCAACTCGCGGCGATGGTCGCCGGCGTCGCGACCCTGGCGACCTGGCCGGTAGGCCGTCTCGCCGGTCGCCGCGATGGCGACCCGGTCGCCATACCATTGCGCGTATGGCTGAGCGGCCCGCTGCTCGTGCTCGGTGCGATCGGATTCTACTTCGTGGCGCTGCGGCTCGCCCCGGCGGCGGAGGTGGCGCTCGTCACTTATACGTGGCCGGTGCTGTTCGTGATCGCCGCGGAGCTGATTCAGGTGCGGCGCGTGCACATCAACTCGCTCGGCGGCACGCTCGTGGCGTTCAGCGGTGCCGCACTGGTGCTGCTGGACCCATCCGGGTCCGCGGGTGAAGCGGCGTGGGGCGGTTATGCGCTCGCCTTCGCGAGCGGTACGTGCTGGGCGGCGTTCTCGCTGCTGGCGCGCCAGCAGCCGATCCCCTTGTCGGGCATCATGCCGCGCCTGTTCGGGCTCGCGACCCTCTGGGCGATTGCCGGCCACCTGCTTTTCGAGGCGACGCTGTTATCGATCGCGACCGGCGAGATTGCCTCGATCGTCTTCATCGGCTTCGGCCCCTATGGGCTCGCCTTCGTGGCCTGGGACACCGCGCTCCGCCAGGGTCGCAGCGCGACGGTCGGGACGCTCGCCTACGCGGTACCGGTGCTGTCCGCCCTGCTGCTGATCGCCGCGGGCATGGCACGTGTCGACTGGCGTCTTGTGGTCGCCGCGGCGGCGGTCGTGGCCGGCTGCGCGCTGGCCTCGCGGCCGCGAACGCAACCCGCCCCCGTCACGACCTGAAGGTCGAGGATGTCCCGGGGCGGGTCTTTGCAACCGCCAACGGCAGCAACGATTCAGGTTCCGAGGGATACGTCCGCGAGCACTTCGCCGGAGCGTTCGAGGACGCGGCGCAGCGTGTCCGCCGCCCGGTTCAGATGCTCTTCGATCACGCGCTCCGCCGTAGCGGTATCGCCGGCGGCGATCGCGTCATAGAGTGCCCGATGCTCACGCCGCGTCAGGTCCTTGTTGTCTTCCGCCCGGACCTCGTTCTCATAGCCGTACGTGAGCTCGGCAATGCGCGCATGGTCCGCGAGGATGCGGCTGTAGGAGGCGTACAGATAGGGGTTACGCGCGGCCTGACCGATCAGATCATGGAAACGCTCGTTGGCGAGGACCATGCCGGTGCCGTCTTCCATGGCCATGGCCTGCTCGAGTTCCTCCATCGCGCCGCGGATCGCATCGAGATCCTCCTGCCGCCGGCGGTAGGCCGCCAGTCGGACCACGGCCCGGTGGATCATGGGCCCCGCCTCGAACCAGCACTGCAGGGTGCCCACGTCGAGTGGGGCGACCGAAACGCCGCGATTCCGCCGGGCGACGACCAGACCATCGCTCTGCAACCGGATCAGCGTCTCCCGCACGGGCGTGCGTGACATGCCGTAGGCACCGGTCAACTCGACCTCATCGAGATCCGTGCCCGGCGGCAGGTCCAGGGTCACGATGCGCCGCCGCAGCTCGTGATACAGCGCTTCTTTGGTAATCGCCAATGATGGACTCCTTTATGACCGGCAGCGGGCGTGCGTTGACACCGCCTGACCGATTGTATACGTTAAGTATACATTAACTGAGCGAGACGGTCGCGTTATGCGCTTCGAGGGAATTTACACCCCGGTAATCACGCCGTTCCACAGCGACGCCACGATCGACCGCGAGGCCTTCACGCGCCTCCTCGATCACCTGATCAACGCCGGGGTACACGGCCTGGTGCTGGGCGGCACCACGGGCGAGTACTACGCCCAGACCACCGAGGAACGCGTCGACATGATGCACCTCGCGGTGGAGCACATTGCCGGGCGCGTGCCGCTGGTGGTCGGCGTGAGCGCGCTGCGCACCGAGGACGCGGCGATGTATGCCGGTCACGCCCGCGAGGCGGGCGCCGACGCGATCCTGATCGGGTCACCGTACTACGCGGTGCCGACCGAGCGCGAGATCGCCCTGCACTGTCTCGAGGTCGAGCGCGCCGCCGACCTGCCGGTGATGCTCTACAACTTCCCCTCGCGCACGGGCGTGATGATGGGCGACGAGTTCCTCGACCGCGTCGGCCGCAACCCGAACTTCTGCGCGATCAAGGAATCCAGCGGCGACATCAACCGCCTGCACGCGCTCGCGCGCGACTACCCACACATCCAGGCCTGCTGCGGCATGGACGATCAGGCGCTCGAGTACTTCGCCTGGGGCGCCCGCGCCTGGGTATGTGCCGGTTCCAACTTCCTGCCGGCCGAGCATATCGCCCTGTATCAGGCCTGCGTGGTCGAAGGCGATTTCACCCGCGGCCGGCGCATCATGTCGGCGATGCTGCCGTTGATGCGCACCCTTGAGCAGGGCGGCAAGTTCCTGCAGAGCATCAAGCACGGGGCGCGTTACGTCGGCCTGCCCGCCGGCCCCGTGCGCAAGCCATTGCGCGAACTCAACAAGGATGAGGCGCGCGCACTGGAAACCACGATCCGCACGCTCCAGACGGCCGTTCGCCAGATCGAGCGGACCACCAGCGCGACCAACCGGGAAGCCGAGAATGTCCGAACTGCTCACGCGTGAAGAATACGCCGCGATCGCGGCGGAACTGTCGTTCCCGACCGACGCCTTCATCGACGGTGCCTACCGTACGGCGCAGTCGGGTCGCACGATCGAGACGCGCAACCCCGCTACCGGCGAGCTGCTCGGTCACCTCGCGGCGTGCGAGGCGGACGATGTCGATCTGGCCGTGCGCCGCTCGCGCGAGGCCTTCGACCGCGGTGACTGGTCGCGCATGCACCCGGGCGACCGCAAGCGCGTCATGGTCCGCCTGGGCAAGCTGATGCAGCGCAATCGGCGGGAACTGGCCGTGCTCGAGAGCCTGGATTCGGGCAAGCCGATCCGCGACTGCGCGGAGGTCGATGTACCGGAAACGATCCAGTGCCTGCTGTGGCACGCCGAGGCGATCGACAAGATCTACGACGAGAGCGCACCGGTGGGCGACGACGCTATGGCGATGATCGTACGCGAGCCGGTCGGCGTGGTCGGCGCCGTGCTGCCCTGGAACTTCCCGCTGATGATGCTGGCCTGGAAGCTGGGCCCCGCCCTCGCGGCGGGTAACAGCGTGCTCGTGAAGCCGGCGGAGCAGACCTCGATGACCGCCCTGCGGGTCGCCGAACTCGCCCATGAGGCCGGCGTGCCGCGCAGCGTGTTCAACGTCATCACGGGCGACGGCCCGGGCGCGGGCGAGTCGCTCGGGCGCCACCCGGATGTCGACATGATCTCGTTCACGGGCTCGACCGACATCGGCCGCGCGTTCCTGCGCTACTCCTCCGAGAGCAACCTCAAGAAGATCGTGCTCGAATGCGGCGGCAAGAACCCCTGCGTCGTGCTCGAGGACGCCGAGGACCTCGATCTCGCCGCCGACCACGTCCTCAACGCCGCCTTCTGGAACATGGGCGAGAACTGCTCGGCCAACTCGCGGCTGATCGTGCACGAGTCGGTCAAGGAGGCACTGATCGAGCGCGTGCTGGCCCGTGCCCGCGAATGGCGCACGGGCGACCCACTTGATCCGGCGAACCATCTCGGCGCGATGATCGACCAGGGCCACTACGACAAGGTACGCGAGTACATCGACACGGCGCGCGCCGAGGGCGCGAAGGCAATCCTGGGCGGCGACGCGGCGGAGGCCGGCAAGGGCCTCTTCATCACGCCGACGATCTTCGACGTCGAGCCCTCGGCGACGGTCGCGCGCGAGGAGATCTTCGGGCCCGTGCTGTCGATGATCACCGTGAACAGCACCGAACAGGCGATCGCGATCGCCAACGACACGCCCTACGGGCTGGCGGCGTCGGTGTTCACGCGCGACATCAAGCGGGCGCTGCGCACGGCACGCGCGATCCGCGCCGGCACGGTCACGATCAACTGCTACGGCGAAGGCGACATCACCACGCCCTTCGGCGGCTACAAGCAGTCGGGCTTCGGCGGACGTGACAACTCGCTGCACGCCCACGACCAGTACACCGAAATGAAGACCATCTGGATCGATCTCGCCGACCGCGGGGTCGAGGAATCGCTCGACTGAGATGCGGTCGGTCGACGCCAGACGGCTGCCGGTCGATCCGGGCCCGGCGGGATGGAACGAAATCCTGCCCGCGCCCGGGCCGGCCCGCGAACTCGAGGGTGCGGTCACCGCCGACTGGCTGGTCATCGGCGCCGGCTTCGCCGGCCTCTCGGCCGCCCGACGCCTGAAGCAGCTGCGCCCCGACGACCGGGTCGCGGTGCTCGAGGCCAACCGCGTCGGCGAAGGCCCGGCCGGGCGCAACTCGGGCTTCATGATCGACCTGCCCCACGACCTCGACAGCGATACCTACGCCGGGGCGGCCGATGAGGATCTCAAACAGATCCGGCTGAACCGTGCGGGTATCGAGTTCGCGCAGGAAGCCGCGCAGACCTGCGGACTTACAGGTACGGCCTTCCAGGCGTGCGGCAAGCACCACTTCGCCGCTACTGAACGCGGGGTGGAACACCTGAGCGCGTTCGTCAATCATCTCAATGCGCTGGGCGAGCCGTACGAATGGCTCGATGCGCGTGCGATGAAAGAACTCACCGGCCTCGACTACTACCGCGCCGGGGTATTCGCACCGGGCGCTGCGATCCTCCAGCCGGCGGCCTACATCCGTGGACTCGCACGCGGCCTGGAGTCGGAAGGTGTCGAGCTCTATGAGCAGTCGCCGGTGACGCGCGTCGACTTCGGCCCGGACCATGTCGCGCACACGCCGCGCGGGCGCATCACCGCGCCGAAAATCATCCTCGGGGTGAACGGGCACGCCGAGTCGTTCGGTTTCTATCAGCGCCGACTGATGCACGTGCTCACCTACGCGAGCATGACCCGTGAATTGACCGCGAACGAGGTCAGGCGACTGGGCGGCGAGCCGGAGTGGCACGCCGTGTCGGCCGAACCGATGGGCACCTCGGTGCGCCGCATCCGCGAGAACCGGATCGTGGTGCGCAACCGCTTCACATACGACCCGTCCATGGAAGTCGGCGACGGACGCATCCAACATATCGGTCGGCAACACCGGGAGGCGTTCGCACGGCGCTTCCCCATGCTGCCGAACGTGGAAATGGAATATTGCTGGGGCGGACGTCTGTGCCTGTCACGCAACGGCGTCCCAGCCTTCGGCGAGGTCGAGGAAGGCGTGTACTCGGCCGTGTGCCAGAACGGCCTCGGCACGGCCAAGGGCACGCTCGCCGGCATGGCGGCCGCGGAACTCGCAACACGCACCGCGTCCTGGCGCGTCGACGCCATGCTCGCGTACGACCAGCCATCGAAACTGCCGCCCGAGCCGTTCATGTACGTGGGCGCGAACGCCTACCTGCGCTGGCACGAGTACCGCGCACGGGGCGAGTAGCACCGGTCCTCGGTGAACGCTCTCATTGGTATAACGCAGTTTGAGAGCGCTTTTTTGAGAACCACGAATCAACACGAATGGGTCTTTGGAGTGGTAATGCCGAGGGAGCGTCGCTGAAAGGTGCTCTATGTCCGCGCCGTGATTCTGGAACCACGGATAAACACAGATGGACACAGATGGGCCAAAGGACACTTGAACACCCGAGGTTAAGAAATCCCCAGGCATCCGGACATTGCGGGACGTGCGATCAAGCCGACTGTAATCCGTGTTTATCTGTGTTCATCCGTGGTTCGCCTTTAAAGATTCACTGCACGATCAGACATCAGCGTAGCTCCCTGAAACATGACCACCCCAAAGACCCATTCGTGTTGATTCGTGGTTCTCACTAAAGAAATGATTCGTCTGACAACGGTTCTCGTGACCTCGAAGCGCCGATGAAGGATCAACATGCGGATCTCGACGATTGAGGTATACCAGCGCGATCTGCCGGTGGCCGGTGGTCCATACCGCATGGCCAGCACGTCGGTCGACGCGCTGGATACGACCATTGTCCGCATCATCGCGGACAATGGTCTCATCGGCTGGGGCGAGACCTGCCCGGTCGGGCCGGTCTATCAGCCGCATCACGCCGGCGGTGCCCGCGCCGCGCTCGCCGAGGTGGCGCCCGGCCTGATCGGGCTGGACCCGCTGGGCATCGAACCCGCGCGCGAGGCCATGGACGAACGCCTCAACGGCCACGGCTACGCCAAGGCGGCGCTCGACATGGCGCTGTGGGACCTCGCGGGAAGGCACTACGGTGCCCGGGTCTGCGATCTGCTCGGCGGCGCCCGGCGCGAGCGCGTACCGTCATACTACGCCACCGGGGTCAGCGAGCCGGCAGAGACCGCGCGGATCGCCGCCGATAAGGCCGCCGAGGGCTTCACCCGCCTGCAGATCAAACTCGGAGGCCGGCCGGTCGAGGCCGACATAGAGACCCTGCACGCCATCGCCGACGCGGTGCCGCGCGGAGTACGCCTGGTGGCCGATGCCAACCGGGGCTGGACCGCGCGCGACGCGCAGCTGATCTCCAACGCCTGTGCCGGGTTCCCGCTGACGCTCGAACAGCCCTGCAGCACGATCGAGGAGACGGTGAGTATCCGTTCGCAGTTGCGGCATCCGGTATTCCTTGATGAGAGCGCCGAGGATCTGCCCGCCGTGCTGCGTGCGATCACCGCGAATGCCTGCGAGGGTTTCGGCCTCAAACTCACCCGCGTCGGCGGCATCGGCGCCCTGCGCGCGATTCGCGACGTATGCGCCGCCCGTTCGCTGCCCCACACCTGCGATGACGCCTGGGGCGGGGACATCGTCGCCGCCGCCTGCGTCCACGTCGCCGCCACGGTCTCGCCTGCACTGCTCGATGGCGTGTGGATCGCCGCGCCCTGGATCGACGGGCATTACGATGCGGAGCGCGGGATCGCGATCCGCGATGGCTTCATCGATGTGCCGACCGGCGCCGGACTGGGTATCGAGATCGACCCGGCAATTTTCGGCGAGCCGATCGCCGTGTATGGCTGAACGCGGTAGGCCGGCTTTTGCCGACAGGCAACAGCCGGCTTCCCGGCGCAAACCGTTCGGGGCGAGATCCGCGTGGGCCGCCGGCTGGCTCCCTTCGGTCGCAAGCCGGCCTACGCCTGGTTAACCCGGGCGGCAGGTTCTGCGACATGCGCGATTTCGCCGATCCGTGACGTGCGGTGGAGCAGCCGTTGACCGGTTTCAGACCTCGTTCGGGTCGATCTCCCGTTCTCGACGGGCGATGTAATCGCGCAGTGCCTCATCGACCGCCGGGTCGAGCGCGGGCTGCTCGTACTCGTTCAATTGGTTGCGCGCATATTGCAGCGCGCGGGCCGTGATCTCCTGCTCGCCGTTGGCGGCCCACTGCTCGTAGTTGTCGTTATCGAAGCGGTTCGGAATGAAGAAGGCACGCTGGAAATTCTTCTGGGTGTATTCCGTACCCAGGAAATGCCCGCCCGGCCCCACGTCGTCGACGGTCGCCAACGCCTCCTCGAAGTCATCCCATTCCGCACCGCGGCCGAGTTTGTGCGCCATCGCGCACTGCTCGGCGTCGACCACGAACTTCGCCATCGAGCAGTGCATGCCGGCCTCGTTCCAGCCCGCCGCGTGCCAGATGTAGTTCGCCCCCGCGAGGATGGTCGCCGTGAGCGTCGAGGCGGACTCATAGCCGGCCTGGGCGTCGAACGTCTTGGCGCCGCCGAGCGAGCCCGATGTACGCCACGGCACGCCGTAATACCGCGCCATCTGGCCGACCAGGAAGTTCATCTGCGAGATCTCGGGCGTCCCCGCCATCGGGGCGCCGGAGCGCATCGACACCGTCGACAGATAGTGCCCGTAAATCGTCGGCGCACCCGGGCGCACGATCTGCGTATAGGCCAGCGCGGCGACCGCCTCGGCGTTCAGCTGCGCGACCGATGCGAGCGTGTGCGCAGGCGTGTTGGCGCCGCCCAGCACGAACGGCGAGCACAGCACCGGCTGATTGTGCCGGCTGAACGCGCGCAGCGCCCCCAGCATCGACTCGTCCCAGACCAGCGGCGAGTTGCCGTTGATGTTGCCGGTCACCACCGGATGATCGTCGACGTAGTCGGCGC
This sequence comes from uncultured Ectothiorhodospiraceae bacterium, assembly GCA_913055615.1. Lineage (GTDB taxonomy): Bacteria > Pseudomonadota > Gammaproteobacteria > XJ16 > Halofilaceae > Halofilum. Next base: position 28,030 of record CAJXKK010000012.1, on the reverse strand, counting down.
CGAACATCAGCTTGACCATCTCCATGACGTCCTCGGCCCGCGTCCGGGTCGTGGACATGCCCATGAAGGTCTTGTCCGAGTGCGTCATCGAAGAATAAGTGATCCACAGGTGACGATGACCGACGGGAATGTCCATCGGCTCGCAGATCACGTGCGCGCTCGAGTGCAGGCCCGGCTCCATGTGCGCCAGGCGGTGGAAGTCGTTGAGGTCCGCGATCGTACCGGAGCGGCGTTTGTCATCGAGGTCACGGATGAACGGTGCCCCGGTCATGGGCACGAAGATGCTCGAGTTACCGCCGAGTTCGACCGACTTGGCGGGATCCCGCGCGTGCAGGCGGATCCGTTCCGGGACCGTACGGAGTTTCTCCATGATCAGGCCGCGCGGTATCCGCACGCGCTGGCCGTCCACCTCGGCGCCGGCCTGACGCCAGTCCTCCAGCGCGACGGGATCGCGAAAATCGATGCCGGTATTTTCCAGTACCCGCATCGAGGCGTCGTGCAGGCGCTCGACACCCGCGTCCGAGAGGGCATCCACGGTCGGCAGCTGGCGCTCCAGCGCCGGCAGCATCGGCTCGCGCTGTTCCGTCCGCGCGCTGCGCCTGGCGGAGCGGCCGCCCCGCCGTGTTCGTACGGCCTGTTCAGTCATCTTGCTCTCCTCATGGCGCGCCCGGGAGGCGGTGTCCGGTATCATCCAGCATCGAAATAATTGTATACAGTTTGTATACTATCGGCAAGATGGGCCTGGCGCGCCAGTCCCGATTGGCTCGCGCCCTGCCAGGGTTGCCGCCACGATGACCTCGGGCCAGGCTTCCGCCGGTGCCACACGGCACGATTGCCCGTCGATTCCGGGATCAAGCCACTGAAACGCCGAGGAGATTCATGCCCACACAGCTACCCGACACGATGGCGGCCGTTCAACTGACCGGACACGGGGGTATGGACAAGCTGGTCTATCGCGAAGACATCCCGGTGCCGCGGCCCGGCGCTGGTGAGGTCCTGATCCGCGTCGCCGCCGCCGGCGTGAACAACACCGATATCAATACGCGCATCGGCTGGTACTCGAAGCGCGTTCGCGGCGATACGAATACCGGCAGCGCCGCCGGCTTCGAAGAGGCCGAGACCCGGGACGCGACCTGGTCCGGCGTACCGCTCCAGTTCCCGCGTATCCAGGGGACCGATTGCTGCGGGCGGATCGTCGCCGTCGGCGACGGTGTCGATCCTGCACGGATTGGCGAGCGCGTGCTCGTCCGCAACATGCTGCGGGCCCCCGTGGACTTTCGCCCTTACGAGTGCTGGTCACTGGGATCCGAATGCGACGGCGGCTTCGCCCAGTATACGAAGGCCCCAGCGGCGGATACCTGGATGGTGGACTGTGACTGGAGCGACACCGACCTCGCCTCCATTCCCTGCGCCTGGTCGACCGCCGAGAACATGCTGCACCGGGCATGGGTCGGCCTGGGGGATCGCGTGATCATCACCGGGGCGAGCGGCGGAGTAGGCTCGGCGGCCGTCCAGCTCGCGAAGTGCCGCGGCGCCGAGGTGATCGGCGTTGCGAGCGCGGCGAAGAGTGAGGAGATCCTTGCCCTGGGCGCTGATCACGTGGTGCCACGCGGGGAGAACCTCGTCGAGGCCCTGGGCGCGGGCAGTGTCAACGTAGCCATCGATCTCGTGGCGGGCGAGCAATGGGCCGAACTGATCGAAGCCCTCGACCGGGGCGGCCGCTATGCCACGGCCGGCGCCATCGCCGGCCCGGTCGTCGAACTCGACGTGCGCACGCTCTACCTCAAGGACCTGACCTTCTACGGCTGCACGTTCCAGGAGGACGTCGTGTTCGACAACATCGTGCGGTACATCGAGCAGGGTCGGGTCCGCCCGTTCGTCGCAAGGACTTACCCGCTGGCCGAGATTGCCCAGGCGCAGGAAGATTTCATCGCCAAAAGATACGCGGGCAAGCTCGTGCTCGTACCACCGCAGTCACCCGACTGAGCTTCCATGCGAGTCGATCGCCGTTGCAGCGTCTCGCAGACGTTCGATGGTTCTGATGAACCGGACATCGCGGTCGCGGCGGCCGGTATGGACATCTTCGTGGGTGAACAACGCCAGCCCCTGGTGCGGTCGGCGATTATGGTCGGGAAGAACTCGCCGTACCATTGGCAGGCGTGGTTGGCATCACGGAAGCCCTCAGTATCAAGCTTCTTTGCGGCTTTGCGTTCCTGTGCGAACTCTGAGTGCAACACGTTCGAACCCATCGACCACATCGGTGGCCACGGGCATCGGCCTAACTGGAGGCCGGTACCGTGCGCTCGAGGATCTCGTAGCCGTGGGGCGTGGTGAGATCCAGCAGGTATTCCCAGGTGCTGCCGGCGAAGGTGCGGGGCAGGTAGAGGTCGAAGGTCGGCGTCGCCGGATCGGCGTCGATGCACTGGAGCACGACTGAGACGTGATGCAGCGAAGTACGCGCGATCATGTCGGCCCCGAAGACCTCGGCGGACAGGTCGAGCGCGAGTTCCTGCGCCAGCAGCCGGCGCACGGCGGGGCCGGCCAGGCGAACGCGGGCATGGCTGTGGCCAATGTGGGTGACACAGCCCGTATCCTCGTCGATGGCGGTTTCGAGCGCGACCAGGCGCTCGTCACCCGCCGGCGCCAGGCACCAGAGGCGACCGGGCGACGTGGTGAGGATCTCGACGTCGTCGGCGCGCGCACAACGGTTCGGCGCACTCGGCGGCGCCGTGCCGAGCGCCTGCCCGGTCGCGGTGCACAGGGCCTCGAAGCGGCCACGCCAGGCCGCGACCTGGACCAGATCCCAGCCCGTGAGCTCGCGCAGGTGCACGCCCGGCTCGGCGTCCGCCGGGTAGCGGCCGGGCTGGTAGGCGGCGGCGAGGGCCGAGCGGATCTCAGGCATGGATGCGTTCTCCTTCGGGGTCGAGGAATACCCCCGGGACGACCTGCACGCGCACGTGCTCGCCGTGGACCGGCGAGGCGGCGGCGACGATTTCGCCCTCGCGCGCCGGGCCGCCGGCGACCAGCGCCAGGGCGACGTAGTGGCCGAGGGTCGGGCTCCAGGTCACCGAGGTGACGTGGCCGATGCCGTGGCCCTCGACCGGCGCGCCGTCGGGGAACACCAGCGCCCCGGCCCGCAGCCGCGCACCGGGCTCGACCGGTTGCAGGCCCACGAGCCGGCGCCGATCCTCGCTCTCGAGCGCGGGGCGGTGGCGCAGCACGTCGCCCACGAAGGGCTTGTTCGGGCGCGCCATGCGCCCGAGGCCGAGGTCGTCGAGCGTCGTGCGCCCGTCGAGCTCCGGCCCGGCCGGGTGGCCCTTCTCGATGCGCAGGCCGCCGAGCGCCTCGGTGCCGTAGGGCTCGATGCCGTGCGGCTGACCGGCAGCCATCAGCCGTTCCCACAGGTGAGCGCCGTAGCCGGCCGGCGTGTACACCTCGTAAGCGCGCTCGCCGGAGAAGCTCACGCGCAGGATGCGCACGGGCAGGCCGTCGTCGGTGGTCGCGTCGCGCACGCCCATCGGCGGCAGCGTGTCGTCGCTCGTGTCGACGCCATCGAGCGCCGCCGCCAGGACATGGCCGCCGGACGAGCCGGCGACCGCTACCCCGGCCCACTGGTCGCTGACCGAAGTCACGTGCACGCGCAGGTCGGGCCAGGCGGTGTCCAGCAGGAACTCGAGCCAGCTCATGACCGGCCCGGCCTCGGCGGTCGTCGTGGTCATGAAGTAACGGTGCTCGGCCAGGCGCGAGGTGGTTCCGTCGTCGAACACGAGGCCGTCGTCGCGCAGCATCGCCCCATAGCGGGCCTTACCGACCGCCAGCTTGAGCCAGCCATTGGCGTAGACGCGGTTGAGGAACTCGGGCGCGTCCGGGCCCTGCACGTCGATCTTGCCGAGGGTGGAGACGTCCACCATGCCCACGGCCTCGCGGACCGCGCGCATCTCGGCGACGTAGGCGGTGTCGACGTCCGCGCCGTGTTCCGGGTAGTACCGCGGCCGCAGCCACTGCCCGGCCCGCACAAACTCCGCACCCCGTTCGCGGTGGCAGTCGTGCATCGGGGTGCGCCGCTCGGGCCGGAAGTGGCGGCCGGTACGCCGCCCGACCAGCGCACCGAGCGCGACGGGCGTGAACGGCGGGCGGAAGGTCGTCGTCCCGGTCTCGGGGATGGACTGCCCGCGCAGGCCGGCCATCAGTTCCAAGCCGTTGATGTTGCTGGTGCGGCCCTGGTCGGTGCCCATGCCGAGCGTGGTGTAGCGCTTCAGGTGCTCGACCGAGCGGTAGCCCTCGCGGAAGGCGAGCGCGACGTCGCGGTCGGTGACGTCGTTCTGCAGGTCGACGAAGGTCTTGCCGGGACCGCCGCGAGGCGCCTCCCCGTTGCCGTGCGCGTGCACCCAGCCGGAGGCCGCGGCCGTCGCCGGCGGCGCCGGCGCGCGCTCGTCATCGGTCTGCCCGGCGGCGGCCAGGCCCGCGCGCCAGCCCACGGCGACGGCCCCGGCGTCGTCGAGCTCCCCCGTCATCGTACCGACCGCGAACTGGCCCTCCGGCAACGTGTCCGGCACGAAGGCCCCGACGCGAGCGTCGTACACGGGCCGATGGCCGAGGTGGGACGCCAGGTGCACGTTGGGTGACCAGCCCCCGGCGACGCAGACGAGGTCGCAGTCGAGGCGGCGGGTGCCGCGCGCGTCGGCGACGGTCACGGCGCGCACTCGATGGCGGCCGTGAGCCCGTTCGACACGCGCCCCCGATATCAACTCGATGGAGTCCGCGCGCAGCGCGGCGCCGACATCGGGGGCCGGCTGTTCCCGCCGGTCGACGACCGTGACCTCGGCGCCGGCGCGGCGCAACTCGCCGGCCGCCGCGTAGGCGCTGTCGTTGTTGGCGTGGACGACGACCCGCCTGCCCGGGAGCACGCCGAAGTGGTTCAGGTAGCGCCGCGCGGCCGAGGCCAGCATCACGCCCGGGCAGTCATTGTCGCCGAACAGCAGCGGCCGCTCGGTAGATCCGGCGGCGAATACCGTGCGCGCCGCCCGGACGGTCCAGAGCCTCTGGCGCGGCTGCCCGCGCGGCGGCTCGGGCTCGTGGTCGTGCACCCGCTCAAGCGCGCCGGTCACGCCGCCGTCGTAGACACCGAACACGGTGGTGCGGGTCATCAGCGTGACATTGTCGAGCGCCTCGAGCTCGGCCAGGTGCTCACTGCGCCAGCGCTCGGCGTGGCTGTCAGTGCGCTCGTCGAGCAGCGCGCCGCCGGCCGTCGCCATCTGCTCGAGCAACAACACCCGGGACCCGGCCCGCCCGGCGGCGAGCGCGGCGGCGATACCGGCCGGGCCGGCGCCGACGACGAGCACGTCGCAGAATGCGTGCTCGCGCTCGTACCGATCCGGATCGCGCTCGCGAGCGGCCTTGCCGAGGCCGGCAGCGCGCCGAATCGCCGGCTCGAACCACATCCAGGCGCCGCGGGTCGGGCCCATGAAGGTCTTGTAGTAGAAGCCCGCCGGCATGAAGCGCGAGAACAGACCGTTGATCGACAGCGCGTCGAGCGCGAGCGAGGGCCAGCGGTTCTGGCTGACGGCCGAGAGGCCGTCGTACAGCTCGGCCATCGTCGCCTGGATGTTGGGTTCGGTGCGCCCGCCGCCGCGCAGCGTGAGCAGCGCGTTCGGCTCGTCGACGCCGGCGCCGACGATGCCGCGCGGGCGGTGCAGCTTGAAGCTGCGCCCGACCAGGTGCACGCCGTTGGCGAGCAGCGCCGAGGCGACCGTGTCGCCGGCGCAGCCGGTGTACGTCCGCCCGTCGAAGGTGAAGGTGCAGATCCGCGAGCGGTCGATCCGTCCGCCGCGGGCCAGCCGCGCCCTCTGCTCACTCACACTGGGCCTCCTTCATCGCATCCGCGGCAAAGCGCACGTCGAGGATCTCGTGGTTGCCGGTATCGCGCTCGACCACGAGCCACGCGCGGCAGCCGCCGACGTGCTGCCAGAACTCGCGATGCGGGCCGCGCGGGTTATCGCGCAGGAACACGTAGCGGTACCAGCGCTCCTCCGAGCGATCGTCGAGCGCCGGACGCTGCACTCTGGCGTCGCCGCCGTAGCTGAACTCGGCGTGGTCGCGTTCGCCGCAGAAGGGACAGGGAATACGCAGCATCGCGGGCCGTCCTTCAGTGGTGGCCGGGCACTGGCCCGGAACCGCCCTCGTCGATCTGCACGCCCTCGCGGAAACGATCGAGCGTGAACGGGGCATTGAGTTCGTGCGGGGCGTCGTGGGCAATGGTATGGGCGAACGTCCAACCGGAGGCCGGCGTGGCCTTGAAGCCGCCGTAGCACCAGCCGCCATTGAGGTAGAGCCGATCGAGCGGCGTGCGCGCGATGATCGGGCTGCCGTCCATCGTCATGTCCATCACCCCGCCCCAGTGACGCAGCAGTCGCAGGCGCGACAGGTGCGGCGCGATCGCCAGCGCGATCTCGGCAACGTTGTGCACCACCGGCAGGTTGCCGCGCTGGGCGTAGGAGTTGTAACCGTCGAGGTCGCCGCCGAAGACCAGCCCGCCCTTGTCCGACTGGCTGATGTAGAAGTGTCCCGCGCCGAACACGATCACCTGATCGATCAGCGGCTTGATGCCCTCGGTGACGAAGGCCTGCAGGACGTGGCTCTCGATCGGCAGCTCGAGGCCCGCCTTGCGGGCGAGCTCGCTGGTGTGACCCGCGACGGCCATGCCGACGGCGCCGGCGCCGATGCGCCCGCGCGTGGTCTCCACGCCGGTCACGCGCCCGCCCTCCTCGACAAAGCCGGTCACCTCGCAGTGCTCGATGATATCGACGCCGAGGCGATCGGCGGCACGCGCGTAGCCCCAGGCCACCGCGTCGTGGCGCGCGGTGCCGGCGCGACGCTGGACGATGGCGCCGTGGATCGGGAAGCGCGCCTCGTCGGAATAATCGAGATCCGGGACCTCGCGCCGGAGTTCGTCGCGCGACAGGATCTCGGCATCGATACCGTGCGCGCGCATGGTGTTCGCGCGGCGCACGTGCGCCTGCATCTGGTCGGCGCTGTGCGCGAGCATCACGTGCCCGCGCTGCGACAGCATCACGTTGAAGTTCAGGTCGTGCGACAGCCCTTCCCAGAGCTTCATCGACCACTCGTAGAACGGCGTGTTGCCATCGATCATGTAGTTCGAGCGCACGATGGTGGTGTTGCGCCCGACGTTGCCGCCGCCGATCCACCCGCGCTCGAGCACGGCCACGTTGGTGATGCCGTGGTTGCGTGCGAGGTAGTACGCCGTGGCGAGCCCGTGCCCGCCGCCGCCGACGATGACGACGTCGTAGTGCTTCTTCGGCTCGGCCGCGCGCCACGCCTCGGGCCAATCCTTGTGTCCGCGCAGCGCGTGCGTGAACAGCTTCCAGGCGGAGTAGCGTTTCATCGCCGGGTTCATTCCTCGTGCTTTCTGCGACGGTATCGGCGACCGGTTACAGGCATAGGGTCGCTACCGTACGTGGTCCAATTTTTCGGATCAAATTCCGGCATAACGGATTTTCGCGGAGCGCATGCAATACGACAGTACGCGGGGTGCGACGAGCGCCACGGGTTCGCAGGCACGCTGTTGTCGGGACTCGCACGGATGGCGGATTGTACGTCCCCGGGGCGATCGAGTCGTTGGCCCCGGAGACACTCGATCGGCTTTGGGGGCGACTACGCATGGTCCTCAGCCCGGTCGAACGGCGAGGAGGCCCGTGCACTACGTCGTTCCGACCGGCAACTTCGGCCGCATCCTCGCCGGGGATGTCGCGCGGCGCCTCGGATTGCCCGTCGGCCGCCCGGTGCTCATCTCGAACGACAACGATCTGCTGCCGCGTTTCTTCGAGACCGGGCGCACGGAGCGGCGAGATCATCTGTTCGGATACCGCCACCGCCGCGCATGCCGCGCGCCAACTGGACGGCGACGGTCCGGTCCTCGTGACCGCCGCGGCCAGCCCGGCCAGGTTCCCCCGATGCCGTGCGGGCCGGGTCGAAACGGCCGGCCTCACTGCAGCAGGCGCGGTTCGAACGGGTAGTCGGAAAGCAACTCCACCGCTCCATCCTCGTTGATGTAGAGCTGCTCCTCGAGCTTCACGCCCTCGCCACCGTCCTCGTGCCCGATGTAGCTCTCCACGCACAGGGTCATGCCGGGCGCGATTACCCCGTCGTATCCGGAGGTCTCGAAATCCGGCCCGTGCACGATATAGGGATACTCACCGTTCATGCCGACACCGTGCGCGAGCGCGAAGTAGCGCCGACTCCAGTAGCCCTCCGGGATGACCCAGGCGCGCTCGGCATACTCCCGGAACGTCATGCCGGGGCGCAGCAGGTTCATGTTGGTACAGATCTGGTCGTACGACATCTGGTACAGCTCTTTCTGTCCTGACGTTGCTTCGCCGTCCCCGCACAGGAAGGTCCGCGAAAAGTCGGCATAGTAGCCGTATCGACCGACCACGTCGGTATCGAGCGCGACCAGTTCGCCTCTCTGGATCACGCGGTCCGAACTCTCCTGGAACCAGGGGTTGGTACGCGGCCCCGAGTTCATCAGTCGCGTCTCGACGAAATCCGCATCGGTTTCGATGATGTGCTGGTGCAGCATCGACCAGGCGTAGTTCTCGGTGACACCGGGTTCGATCGCCCTTTCGAGCTTGCGGACACCGTCTTCGACCGCGCGCAGCGAAGAGCGGATCATCTTGATCTCGTTCCGCACCTTGTATGCGCGTGCCTGCTCCAGCGGCTCCTGGGCATCCAGCACCTCGTAGCCACAGCGCTTCAGGGCGAAAGCGGCCTCGGCGGTCGCGCTCTCGATGGCAATGCGCTCACCGCCACCGCACTGGCGAACGAGGTCATCGATTTCCTCGGCCCACTCCCGCGTCACTTCCTCGGTGCGGCGCTCGTTGAAGTAGTAGGAGATCGCCTTGCCCGGGCGAATCTCGTCCACTGTCGGCAGGTGCTTCGCCAGATGGTCGCAGCCGGAGAATTCGAACAGCACCACCGGCCCCTGCGCCGGGACGAAGGCGTAGCGTGCCGGGTTGCGTGAACTGTAGATCTGCATGTTGCGCGAGCCGGTCGCGTAGCGCACGTGGGCCGGATCGAACATCACGGCCGCGGCGATATCGCGGCGCGCGAGTTCCTGCCGTACCTGCTGCAGGCGATCCAGCAGGATCTGGTGCTTTTCTTCCGCGGTCGGCTCGCAGGCCGCGGGCGCATGAGTGGGGGCCAGAATGCCCATTCCGGAGAGATCGGGTTGCATTGCTTGCTCCTCGCATGACCGGCGCCGGCGGACGTGCTCGACCGGGCCGGGGATAAGTGGTCACAGTGCGATTCCCGTGCCGCCCGGCGATCGCCACGCGTACGCCGGGCGGGAACGGGAGCTCAGTCGATCAGGGCGTCGTGGCGCTCGACACGCCGCGTCTCGGCCTGGATATGCTTTTCCGAGACACGCCCGTAGAGCTGGCGCGTGCGCTCGAGGCGACCGACCATGTCGGGTTCCTGCGAATAGGCGAAGATCGCCGTCAGGCGCGGCGTTTCACCGCTCACCTGCGTGATCCGGTGCAGACTGAAGCGGCCCTTGAAGAGTTGCAGGTCACCCGGGCGCAGCGCGAGTTGCTTGACGGGCGTGCGGTCCTCACCGCGGATAACGCCACCAACACCGGCGTGATTCTCGTCTCCCGGCGTGCGGATGTTCGGGCAGTACTCGAAAACGCCGCCCGTCTCCGGCTGCTGGGTCATCATCGTGACGATGAATTCGTTCGTGTCGTAGTGCCACGGCTGCTCGGTGCCGTCGGGCAGGACATTGAGTACCAGCCCCGCGAACGGGTCGGCATATTCGTAGATGGCATCTTCCCCGAGGCACCGGGCAACGAGCGACTTCATCGCCGTCGATACGTACAGGCGATGGATCAGCGTATCCGCGGTAATAAGATCGCGGGTCACGAAACCGCTGGTGCGGCGCATGAACATCCGACGCGGGTCGCTCTCCGGCAGCGAGGGATCGTCCGCCGTGAAGTACGCGTTCACGTCGGCCGTGTTGTAGAAGCTCCTGTCGGCCAGATCCATGCTCTCGCGACGCGCCTGCTCGAGGACCTCCGGGCGCATGAAACCCCGCAACACCGCACAGCCCTCGCGATCGAGGTCGGCGCGGGCCTCCTCGATGACCGCGCCCAGCGTGTCACTTTCAGGGTCATGGAGCGGGTAGCGCGCGGTATCAACAAAGTCGGACAGATCCATCCGCTCGGCGTCGGCGAGCTTGTCTGCGGTCAACATGGTTCCTCCCAGCGTGTTTACGAAACGGTGCGGGTCGGCTTTCGCGGCGCGGGCGCCGCTTTGCTCCGGCCCGCCGGGAAGGCATAGTAGAGGCCGCCCATCAATTGATGAAACGATTTGTTCTGATGGAATCCATCGACAGTACCGATAGCTCTGCCGCCCCGCTGCTTGATAGCGAACTGCTGAGCGCATTCGTGGCCGTGGTCGAGAACGACAGCTTCACGGCGGCGGCGCGGCAACTCCACAAGACGCAGTCGACCATCAGCGCGCGCCTGCGCACCCTCGAACAACGTCTGGACACCCGGCTGCTCCAGCGGACCAGTCGGAGGGTGGCGCTGACCCGTGATGGTGAAACCTTTCTAGTGTACGCGCGGCGCATCCTGCAGCTGCAGCGCGAAGCGGTGAGTGTGCTCGGGACCGGTAGCGGGGGCGTGATCCGCCTCGGCGTGCCGGAGAACTACGCAGAGGCCTGGTTGCCGGCCCTGCTGCAGCGATTCGCCCGGCTGCACCCCGGCGTACGCCTGCACATCCACTGCCGCATGTCACGCGAGCTGCTGGAAGCGCTCGGCGAGGGCCAACTCGATCTGGTGCTGAGTGTGTGTCACGAGCCGCGCCCGACCGGGGAGGTCGTCGCCACCGAGACGCTGGTCTGGGCGGCCCATCGCGACTTCCGCCCAGAGGCCGAGGGTGCGCTGCCGCTCGCGCTGTTCCCGGAAGGTTGTCCCTACCGACGGCGCGCGCTGGATGCACTGGCGCGCACCGCACGCACATGGACCCTGGAATACACCAGTCAGAGCCCGACCGGGTTACGGGTAACCGTGGACCAGGGGAGCGCGGTCACGGTCACCGACCGCCGCACCCTGCCGGCATCCTGGCACGTGCTCGACGAGCACGACGGACTGCCATCCTTGCCTTCCACCGAGCTGGAGCTCCATCGATCCCCCAGCTTTCAGCATCCGGCGGGCGATGACCTGGAGGCGTTGCTGCGGGACATGGTCGCGTCGGCAGCTGCGTGACGGCGATCACGGGTCTGCCGATCGCGGTCGAGGACGATTCGCGCGACCACGGCGACCCCGGGCGAGCGGATCATCCCCGCATGCGCTCGCCCTTCGGATCGTAGGCGGCCCCGGCAAGCATGGTGGCCGGGCGGCGCTCGCCCAGAATATGGACCTCGAGGCCGTCCTGGTCGGCGGTGATGTCGTGGTCGACGTAGCCCATCGCGAGGCTTTGCTCGACGGCGTGGCCGTAGGCGCCGGAAGTGGTGTAGCCGATGCGGCGGTCGCCGAGCCAGATCGGCTCGTAGCCGATGGCATCGGCATCCTCCGTGTCGATGGCGAGTGAGACCAGTCGCTGTTCGGGCGCCCTGTCGCGGTCGGCCAGTGCCGCCTCGCGACCGATGAACTCGCCCTTATCGTATGCGATGAAACGATCCATGCCGGTCATGCGCGGCGTGAAGTCGGGGCTGAACTCGCGCGACCAGATGCCGAAACCCTTCTCCAGGCGCAGGCTGTTGAGTGCGTACATGCCGAAGTCGCGCAGCCCCTCGCCATCGCCGGCGGCGTGCAGACGATCGTACAGCGTGCGCTGGTAGGCTGCGGGCACGTAGATCTCGTAGCCGTGTTCGCCGGTGACCGACAGGCGCGCGACGGTTGCCGGCACGCCGCCCACGTCGAGCGTGCGGACACCCATGAACGGCAGTTCCACCGATCCGCCCACCAGCGATTCGAGGATCGCCCGCGAACGCGGGCCGGCGAGCGAGAAGCCGAGCAGTTCTTCGGAGACATTGCGCACGTTTACGCGCTCTTCGCCAAGCTGGTTCTCGAACCAGCGCATGTGCCACTCCTGCAGGAACCCGGAACCGAAGATCCGGAAGTGCTCCTCGTCCATGCACATCACGGTCAGGTCACCCGCCAGGCGGCCGTTGTGGTGGAGCATCGGCGCCAGCCGCGCGCGACCGGGTGGCGGCAGGCGGCAGGCGAGGACGCGATCGAGCCAGGCCCGTGCGTCGGGCCCGGTGATCTCGTACTTGGCGAAGGTCGAGATCTCGAACAGCCCGGCCGCCTCGCGCACGGCCCTGCATTCGGCAGCGACCGCAGGGAAAGCGTTCGAGCGATGGAAAGTCGGCATCTCGACCGGCTCCTCGCCCGCCGGGGCGAAGTACAGCGGGTGCTCCAGCGCGTAGCCGACGCCGAACACCGCGTTGCGCTCGACGAAACGGTCGTGGATCGGCGAGGTCTTCATCGGCCGCCCCGCCGGCCACACCTCGTTCGGGTAGGCGAGCTGGAAGCGGCGGGCGTAGAACTCGCGGGCGCGGTCGATGGTGTAGCTCGGCGTGGCGAATTCGCCGAAGCGCGCGACGTCCATCGCAAACAGATCACCCTCCGGCTCGCCGTTCACGATCCACTGCGCGAGCGCGAGGCCCACGCCGCCGCTCTGCGAGAAGCCGGCCATCACGCCGCAGGCGGACCAGAAGTTGCGAACACCGCGCACCGGGCCGACCAGCGGATTGCCGTCCGGCGTGAACGTGAACGGCCCGTTCACCATGCGCTTGATGCCCGCGGCCTCGACCTCGGGGAAGCGCTTGAAACCGGTCTCCAGCGCATCGGAGATGCGGTCGAGGTCGGCCGGCAGCAGGTCACTCTCGCCGAAGTCCCAGGGCGTGCCGTCGGCGGCCCACGGCGTGGCGTTCTTCTCGTAGACGCCGAGCAGCACGCCGTCGTGTTCCTGGCGCAGGTACATCTCGCCGTCGAGGTCGACGCAGATCGAGATCTCGCCCTCGCGCGCGGCGAGCGACGGGATGGTGTCGGTGATCAGGTAGTGGTGCTCCATCGGCACCAGCGGCAGTTGCACGCCGGCCATGCGGCCGACCTCGCGCGCCCAGAGACCGGCGGCGTTGACCACGTGCTCGGCGTGGATCGTGCCGTGATCGGTGACCACGTCCCAGCTGCCATCGGCGTGCTGCTGCAGGTCGTTGACGCAGGTGTTGCGCAGAACCTGCGCGCCCTCGGCCGTTGCCCCCTTCGCCAGCGCCTGGGTCACGCCGTACGGGTCGAGATGGCCTTCGTCCGGGTCGTACAGGCCGCCGTAGATGTTGGACGTATCGGCGATCGGGCAGAGTTCGCGTATCTGCTCCGGCGTGACCAGCTCCGAGCGGATGCCGAGCACGCGGTGGCGCGCCCACTCGGCCTGCAGAAAGGCCCAGCGCTCGGGCGTAGCGGCCATGTTTACGCCACCGGTGCGGTGCAACCCGATCGCCTGCTCCGACTCGCGGTCCAACTGGTCATAGAGCTCGATCGTGTAGGCCTGCAGCGCGGCCAGGTTCGGATCGGCGTTGATCGTGTGGAAGTTGGCCGCCGCATGCCAGGTCGAGCCCGCCGTGAGTTGCTTGCGCTCGATCAGCGTGGCATCCGTCCAGCCGAGCCGGGCGAGGTGGTAGAGCACGCTCGCGCCGACGATACCGCCGCCGATCACGGCGACCCGCGTGTTGCCGTTCATGCCATCCCCTTGTCGTGTCGGTGCCGGTCGGGTTCGTGTCCCGCGCCCGGGGAGTCAGAAATCGGTGGGCGCCCCGCCCTCGGATCGGCGCCGTTCGACGAAGGCGTACAGCGCCTCGCTCGCGCCCGCGTCCATCGGCGGCGGCATGTAGCCCGCGACCACATCCTGCCAGACGCGGTGGGCCCGCTGCTCCGTGGTCTCGGCCCCAGCCTGTTCCCAGGCCTCATAGTTGCGCCAGTCCGAGAGAAACGGGCTGTAGAAGGCGTTGCGGAAGCGCGCCTGCGTGTGTTCGCTGCCGAGGAAGTGCCCGTTCGGGCCCACCTCGCGGATCGCATCCAGGGCGAGGTCCTCCGGCCCGGTCGGCACCGGCTGGTGGTAATGGGTCCAGTGCTGGAGCAGTTCGCAGTCGATGACGAACTTCTCGAGGCTCGCCGTCAGCCCGCCCTCGAGCCAGCCGGCCGCATGGAACACCATCGCCGCATGCCCGGAGAGCGCCCCGAACAGCGAGTTGGAACTCTCCCAGGTGGCCTGCGCGTCGGGCGCGTTGGACGCATTGGCGTTCGATGAGCGCAGCGGCAGGCCGTATCGCCGTGACATTTGCCCCGACATCTGCATCGCGCGCATGTACTCCGGCGTGCCGAACGCCGGCGCCCCGCTCTGCATGTCGACGTTTGAGGTGAACGCGCCGTAGACGCAGGGCGCGCCCGGGCGGATGTACTGCAGGAGCGCGACCGCCGCCAGCGCCTCGGCGGTCTGCTGTGCGATCGCACCGGCCAGCGTGATCGGCGCCATCGCACCGGCCAGCGTGAACGGCGCGACCAGCACCGCCTGGCCGCGGCGGGCCATGCGCATCGCACCGTCAAGCATCGGCCAGTCGTGTTTGAGCGGCGAGGAGGAGTTGATGTTGGTGAACGTGCGCGGGCTGGCCTCGAATTCCTCGTGCGTCAGGCCACCGGCGAGGCGCACCATCTCCATACCGTCCTCGATACGCTCGCTGCCTAGCGAGTACGGCTGGATGACCTTGTCGCTGAGCGTCAGCGCATCAGCGAGCGCATCCAGGTGGCGTGTCGAGGCATGCAGATCCACGGGTTCGACGGGGTAGCCGCTGACGAAGTGGATGCAGTTGAACGACTGCGCGAGCTTGAGCAGTGTCTGATAGTCGGCGTGGTTGCCGGTGCGCCGGCCACCGGCCAGGTCGCTCACGTTCGGCGCGCTCGCCACTGTGCCGAAGGCGGCCATGCCGTCACCGATCGTGATCGCGTGATCGGGATTGCGGGGCGTGATGGTGAACGACGACGGCGCGCGAGCGACCATCTCCATGACGAAGTCGCGCCCCATACGCACCGTGGGCCCGTCGGCATCGACGCTGCAGCCGGCCTCGGCGAGCAGGCGCCGCGCGTCCTCGTGCAGGAAATCGATGCCGATATCCTCGAGGATCTCCATGGCCGCGCCGTGCACGCGCTCCACGCCCTCGCGATCCAGGGGTTCGGTCGGCGGGTCGGTGTAGCGCAGCTGTCCCCAGCGGGATTGCTGGACGACCGATGTCCCGTCGTCGGCATCGCTCTCCGCGCGCTCGGCGCGGCGAGCGGCGCGGCCACCTCGGGCACGTGCCATGGTTCCTCCCGTTTCGGAGTCTGGGTTGTTGTCAGGAGCCGAGGTCGAAGACGACCTTCGAGGCCTCGCCATTGGCGAGCGCGGCGAACCCGCGCTCGTACTCGTCGAAGGGCACGTGATGCGTGATCACCGGGCGCACGTCGAGGCCGCTCTGCAGCATCGAGAACATCTTGTGCCAGGTGTCGAACATCTCGCGCCCGTAGATGCCCTTGAGCACCAGCGCCTTGAATATCGCGCGGTTCAGCTGGACCTCCACCGGCCCCGGGTAGACGCCCAGTAAGCCGATCTTCGCGCCGTGCGTGACCGCCTCGATCATGTCGTTGAGCGCCGCCGCGCTGCCGGACATCTCGAGGCCGACGTCGAAGCCCTCCTTCATGTCGAGTTCGCTGGCGACGTCGTCGAGGCGCTCGCGCGTGACGTTCACCGCGCGGCTCGCGCCCATGGCCGTCGCCAGTTCCAGGCGCCGGTCGTTGATGTCGGTAATGACGACGTGGCGCCCGCCGACGTGGCGCGCGACGGCCGCGGCCATCAGGCCGATCGGCCCGGCGCCGGTGATGAGCACGTCCTCGCCTACCAGATCGAACGACAGCGCGGTGTGCACGGCGTTGCCGAGCGGATCCAGGATCGCGCCGATCTCGTCGGGGATGCCGTCGGGCACGCTGCACACGTTGTGTTCGGGGATCACCACGTAGTCGGCAAAAGCACCCGGACGCTGCACGCCCACGCCCACCGTGGCGCGGCACAGGTGCTCGCGGCCCGCACGGCAGTTGCGGCAGTTACCGCAGACGATGTGGCCCTCGCCGGAGACGCGCTCGCCGGGGCCGACGCCCTCGACCTCGTCGCCGACCGCCTCCACCACGCCGACGTATTCGTGGCCGACCACCATCGGCACCGGCACGGTCGCGGCCGCCCAGTCGTCCCACTGATGGATGTGCAGGTCGGTGCCACAGATCGAAGCGTGCGTGACGCGGATCAGCACATCGCGCGGCCCCGGCACCGGGGCCTCCGTTTCCTCCATCCAGAGGCCGGGTTCGGCCTTGCGCTTGACCAGCGCCCTCATCACGCGGCCCACCCGTTGCCGTCGAGCAGGCCGATCTCGCGGCCTACCCGCTCGAACGCGGCAAGCGCGCAATCGAGTTGCCCGGTGGTGTGCGCGGCGGACAACTGCGTGCGCACCCGGTCCTGCCCGCGCGGCACCACCGGGTAGGAGAAGGCCGTTACGTGGATCCCTTCGCGCGCCAGCCCGCTGGCCAGCGCCTTGGCCAGATGCGGGTCGCGCGTCATCACGGGGATGATCGGGTGCTCGCCCGGCACGAGTTCGAAACCCGCGGCGACCAGACCCTCACGGAAGTAGCGGGCATTCCCCTCGAGCGCGCGGCGCGGGGCCTCGTCCGATTCGACGACGTCGAACGCCGCCAGCGTGGCCGCGCAGATCGGCGGCGCGAGCGCGTTGGAGAACAGGTAAGGCCGTGATTTCTGGCGCAGCATCTGCACGATCGGCGCCGGGCCGGCCACATAACCGCCGGAGGCCCCGCCGAGCGCCTTGCCGAAGGTGCCGGTGAGGATCTGCACCCGCCCCTCGACGCCCTTGTAATCGGGCGTACCGGCACCGCGCGCCCCCAGGAAACCGACGGCGTGGCTGTCGTCGACCATGACCAGCGCGTCATACCGCTCGGCCAGCTCGCAGATGGCGGGCAGATCCGCGACGATGCCGTCCATCGAGAACACGCCATCGGTGACGACGATGCGGTGGCGCGCATCACCCGCCTCCTGCAGCCGCTGCTCGAGCTCGGCCATGTCGCCGTTCGCGTAGCGCAGGCGCCGCGCCTTGCACAGCCGGATGCCGTCGATGATGCAGGCATGGTTGAGCTGGTCGGAGATGATCGCGTCCTCGGGGCCGAGGATGGCCTCGAAGAAGCCCGCGTTGGCATCGAAGCAGGACGAGTAGAGGATCGCGTCCTCAGTGCCGAGGAAGTCGGCCACGCGCCGCTCGAGCGCGCGGTGCAGGTCCTGCGTGCCGCAGATAAAGCGCACCGACGCCATGCCGAGGCCATGGCTGTCGAGGCCTTCCTTCGCCGCGGCAATCAGCCGCGCGTCATCGGCCAGGCCGAGGTAGTTGTTCGCGCAGAGATTGATGAACGAGCGCACCTCGCCGTCGTCGGCCACACGAACCTCGGTCGACTGCGGCCCGACGAGCGCCCGCTCGTGCTTGCCCAGACCCTCGGCCTCGAGCCCGGCCAAGGCCTGCGAGGTGTCGTCGATGAGGGCGGCGGACATGGTTTCACCCCGGGAATCCGATATATCGGACGAGGTTCCAATATACCGACCAACCTGTCAACCGCGTTGGCGGCGCGATCAGCCGCGCTGGCGCCCATCGTAGGATTCCGGCAGCCCGACCACGAGCCAGGCAACGGCCGACACGTCCGGCGGCGATTCGACGCGGATATCCTGATCCCCCGGGAAGCGCACCGTGTCCCCGTCCTCCACCTGCACGGTGCGTCCGCCGGCGTGCAGCGTGATCGGGCCGCTGGCGACCGTCAGGTGCAGGTAGGTGCCAGGCGGGTACGGCGAGGTATCGAAGCAGCCACCCGGGCTGAAGCGCATCTCATACCACTCGATCGGCAGCAGCGTGCGTGCCGGGCTCAGGATGCGCAGCGTGCAGGTGCCGTCGCGACTGGTCATCACCGGCGTGGAATAGCTCTTGACGTGCTCGATGACGCTCGAACCGCCCTCGGCCACCGAGGCGTTGCTCAACAGCTCGGTCAGCTCGATGCCGAGCGCGAACGTGAGATTCCAGAGCACTCCGATCGTGGGATTCACCGAACCCCGTTCTATCTCCGAGAGCATGGAGCGCGACACCCCGCTGCGCTCGGCGAGTTCCGCCAGCGTCAGGCGCCGCGCACGGCGCACGTTGCGCAGGCGACCGCCAAGCTCGTCGATCGGGTAATCGGATGCGGTTGCCGCTCGCTCGTTCATGCAGGCTCCATTCGAAAGGCCCATCGCGGCCGGGTCCACCGGTGTTCGCAGGGCACACGGTTCATCGCCAGTGTAGCCGCAACGGCCCGGCGCGCGCAGGTGCCGCCGGGAGGCCTTTCGAATGGAGCCGGCGCCGGCAGGACGATGGCGCCCCGCCGGCGTCGCTCTTGCCGTACTAGCCCCCGTAGGCTTCGCGCACGGCGTTCATGGCATCACCGCCATCGGCGGTCTTTACGCCATCGAGCCACTGCTCGACGGCATCCATGTTTGCCCGGATCCACTCCTGTGCGACCGCCTCGGCCTCGCGTTCCTCGTAGGCGTACTGGTAGATCCACTCGCTCTGGACCGAGGAGTCCACCTGGAAGCGCTTGAAGAACGTAGCGATCTCCGGGTTCACGTCCGGATAGCTATCCGTGGCGAGTGTGTAGACCCGGCTCTCGCCGCCGTTGGGGCCCCAAAGATCCTTGGGGTCCTTCAGATACTTCATGTCGTGGATCACGTTCATCCAGTGCGGGCGCCAGCCGCAGAACATGATCCAGCCCTCGTTCTTCATGGTCTTCTTGACCTGCGCGAGCATGCCGGAGGTACTGCTGGCGACGATCTCCCAGTCGCCCATCCCGTAGACATCTTCGTTGATGGCCTTCTTGACCACCTCGTTGGCACCGCTGCCCGGATCGATGCAGTACACCTTGCGCTCGAACTCCTCGGCGTACTCGGTGATCTGCGTGTCCGACTGCAGGCCCGCCTCGTAGACGTAATCCGGCACGGCGAAACCGGCGGTGGCACCGCGCAGGTTCTCCGCCAGTTCGAGGACCTTACCCTCCTCGACATACGGGCCGAAGCTCGAGCGCTGTCCAGGCGACCAGGCGGACATGTTGATGTCTACCGAACCGTCGGCGAGCCCACGGTAGATAATCGGTGCACTGGCCTTGCGCACGTTCACGGTGTAGCCGAGCGGCTCGAGGATGTGCTGCACGACCGCGCTCTTGATCTCCACGCCCGGCCAAGCCGGTACGCCGAGGCGGACCGTGCCCTCCTTCGGCTCGGCGAGTGTCGAAGGTGTGTACAGTGCCGCGGCCAGGCCGACGGCGAGGCCGGCGGCCACGACGCCGCGGCTACGGCGGGTGCTGTGTTGCAGTTTCAGCATTTTTCCTCCTTCACGGTCGGGACCGTGTGAATGCCGCCGCTGCATCGGCGGCCGGGTTGCCGGGGCCATCAGCTCGCCCGCGCGTGGCGTTGGCGATAGCCGGTGGCGCCGGCGGTTGTCTGTTCCAGGCGTGCCTCGTCGAGACGGATCCCGAGACCCGGCTCGTCGCCGAGCTGCAGCCATCCCGCCGCATCGGGATAGATGGCCCGCGCCAGCGGGAAATCGCGGCGCTCCGGAGACCACTCCGGCGGGTCGTACGGCAGTTCGATGAACGACGCGCCGACGCTGCCGGCCGTGAGATGGGCATTCGCCAGCAGTCCGATCCCGTTGCCCCAGGTGTGCGGCGTGAATTCGCAGCCGGCGGCGACCACGGACTCGGCCAGGCCCTTCAGCCGGGTCATTCCGAGCGAACACACGGCATCCGGCTGGTAGACGTCGAGGCATTCGCGCTCGAGCAGGGTGTGGAACTCGTGCAGCTCGCGCGTCATCTCACCGCCGGCAATGCGCAGGTCCGTGTCGGCGCGCAGACGCGCCATGCCGGCGTAGTCGCCGCGGTGGAGCGGCTCCTCCATCCAGTACACGCCGAGGCGCTCGAGCTCGCGCGCGACCTCGATCGCCCGGGCGTAGTCCCATGGCGCCTGCGTGTCCCAGGGCATGCGCCAGCCCTGGTTGCAGTCGACCATCAGTTCCAGCGCATCACCCACCCTGGCGCGCACGCGCTCGAGCACGGCGATGTCTTCTTCGATCGTGGCGCGGCCGAAGCGGATCTTCAGCGCAGGGATACCCTCGTCGCGCACGCGCTCGGCGAGCGCGGCCATATCGTTTGTCGGGCGATGGACACCGCTGGAGGCGTAAACGCGGATGCGATCGTCGCGACCACCGGCCATGCGCCAACCCGGCTCACCACGACACTTGCCGGCAAGATCCCAGAGTGCGACCTCGAGTGCCCAGGGGCGGCCCGCGTGGAAGTCGATGTTCGCCAGCACTTCGCTGTGACGGTGCAGATCGAGGGGATCAGCCCCCAGGAACAGGGGCAGGTAATCGGCGATGCCGTGCATGGGATCGCCGGAGCCGATCCCGACGTGACCGCTGTCGTCGTCCACGCGGACGATGGTCGCAGGGAATAGCTGGCGCGGCTGCGTGTCCCAGGCCGCCGGGAATGGCGGGTCCAGCGGCAGCTGATGATGGGAGATGCGGATGTCGCGGATGGTCATGCCGGCACGGCCCGCTTGCGGCGGTAACGCTCACAGACCGCCACCGTCGCCCGCGCGAGCATATCGAGATCGCCGGGGGCGGGCGGCCGCGCGTTGTTGTCCGCCATAGGCCGGTTGGCATCGGCCGCCATGGCGCGCGCCAGCGCCTCCGCATCGAGCACGGACGGCAACGCGGGCGCGGCCACCGCCGCGAAATCCAGTCGCTCCAGCCAGCGTGTATAGGCGGATGCGAGGCTGTCCGGCGTTGCGCCGCCGCCGAAAGCGCCGGCCACGCGTTCGAAGCGCGCGCCCGCCTCGTTCGCGCTCCAGCCCAGGCTGGCCTCGAGTGCCAGCGCCACCGCGATACCGTGCGGAATGTGATAGAGCGAGCCCAGCGCATGGCCGATGTTGTGCGCGATGCCGGTACCGCCGGAATCGATCGCCAACCCGGCCAGCAGTGCCGATTCCTGCATGGCCCCGGCGGCCTGGAGGTCGCCAGCGCCATCAGCGGCGGTCTCGAGCCAGTGCGTCGCGAGGTGCACGGCCTGCAGCGCAAAGGCCTCGTTCACATGGTTGCGGGCCTGGCCGGTCGCGGCTTCCGCGGCGTGCACGAAGGCATCGAGGCCGGTAGCGACCGCGAGCGAGCGCGGCATCGAGACCGAGAGTTCCGGATCGAGCACCACGGCATCGGGTGCCAGCACCGGAGACCAGACCCAGAGCTTGGCGCCTTCGGCATCGCTGACGATACAGGTACGCGTGACCTCCGAGCCGGTCCCGGCCGTGGTCGGCACCATCACGGCCGGCGCCCGCTCGGCGAAGGTGTCGGCGCCAAGCAGGAAGTCACCGAGGCCGCGGTCTGTGCGCGCGAGACCCGCGACCAGCTTGGCGATATCCAGCGCCGTCCCACCACCCAGACCGACGATTACCGGCCGATCAAGTCGACGCGCTTGCTCGGCGGCCTGGTCGACGGTGGCGACCGCCGGTTCACTGGAGGGCGCGACGAAACGCGTTACGGGCGGGGCGTCGGTCAGCGCGTTCTCGACGCGGTCTACAAGACCAGCCGCGCCCACGCCGACGTCGCACACCAGCAGCACGCTCGCCGCATCGTCGGGCAGCAGGCCCGGCAGGCGGGCCAGTTCCCCGGCCCCGCAGACGAGCGGCGGCACCGATCCAGTGGCGTAAGGCACGTTCATCACAGCTCCAGCCAAGTCGTCTTGATCTCGGTGTACTTGTCGAACGCGTGCAGCGAGCGGTCGCGGCCGATGCCGGACTGCTTGTAGCCGCCGAACGGCGTGGCCACCGCCGCCTGGTCGTAGCAGTTGATCCAGACCGTGCCGGCGCGCAGTTCACCCGCCGCGCGGTGGGCGTCGCTGATACGGTCCGTCCAGATCGAGGCGGCAAGGCCGTAATGCGTGTCGTTGGCGATCCCGATGGCCTCGTCCAGGCCGTCGAACTCGATGACGCTCAGCACCGGGCCGAAGATTTCCTCGCGCGCCGCACGCATGTCGTTGGTCATGCCGGTGATCACGGCCGGGCGCATGTAGGCGCCGCCGCTCTCGTGCTCGACGCGATCGCCACCGTGAACGGACGCGCCCTCCGAGCGCGCGCTGTCGAGGTAGCCCTGGACGCGATCGAGATGGTCAGCGCCGATCATCGCGCCCATGACCGTATCGGGATCGAGCGGGTGGCCCGGCTCGAAGGTCGCCATCCGTGCCTGCACCTTTTGCAGCAGGACATCACGCACGGCGCTATCGACCAGCAGGCGCGATCCGGCGTGGCAGGTCTCGCCCTGGTTGTACCAGATGCTCCAGGCGATCGCCTCGGCCGCACCGTCAAGGTCAGCGCAGTCGCGTGTGACGATCTGCGGCGACTTGCCGCCGCACTCCAGCGCCACGCGCTTCATGTTCGAGTCGCCGGCGTAGTTGAGGAAGCGCTTGCCGATCTCCGTGGAGCCGGTGAACGCGATCGCATCGACGCGGTCGTGCAATCCCAGCGCCTCGCCGGTGACATGCCCGCGCCCGGGCACCACCTGGAACGCCCCGGCCGGTATGCCAGCCTCGGCCGCCAGCGCGCCGAGGCGGATGCCGGCCAGAGAGGATTCCTCGGCGGGTTTGAGGATTACGGAATTGCCGGCCGCGAGCGCCGGACCGATCTTCCACGAGGTGATGATCAGCGGGAAATTCCACGGCACGACCGCCGCTACCACCCCCACCGGCTCGCGCCGGATGGTGATCACCGAGCCCTTGCCGCTCGGCGCGACCTCGTCATAGAGCTTGTCGAGGGTCTCGGCATACCACTGGATCGTGGCCGCGCAGGCCGGCGCATCGACCGTCGTGGTCTGCCCGATCGGCTTGCCGGTATCGAGCGTTTCCAGCAGCGCGAGCTCCGCCGAGTGCTCGCGGATCAATTCGGCGAAGCGCAGCAGCACGCGCTTGCGCTCGGACGGGTCGGCGTCGCGCCATTCGCCGCTCGCGAAGCGCCGCGCCGCGGCGCTAACGGCGCGATCGACATCGCCGCTCGTGCACTCGGTGATCGTCGCCAGTGTCTCGCCGGTCGCCGGATTGGTGCGCGTGAAAGTCGCGCCGTCGATGGAAGGGCCATAGGCGCCGTCGATGAACGCCTCAGTCGGCAGCGCGACGCCACGGGCGACGTCGTGCCAGGTGGTCTCGGGTGCGGTGCTCGCCATGATCGATCTCTACAGCGGTTGCGTTTACGTGAACGGTGTTACCGTAAGTTGGCCCCATATCCCCATACAATCGACGATACGGAAGCTGCCCATTGACTAAAACGCAAAACCGGACAGACACAGCCCCAGCCGACCAGACGCCCGCGGTGTACCGGCTTCCATCCCTCAACGCAATGAAGGCCTTCGAGGTCGTCGCACGTTGTGCCTCCTTCTCGAGGGCCGCCGCGATCCTGTGCGTTACCCCGAGCGCCGTCTCACGCCAGGTCAAACACCTCGAAGAACAGATCGGCGAGCCACTGCTGATCCGCGGCCATCAACAGGTCGACCTCACACCCGCGGGTCGGGCCCTCATGCCCGTGCTGTCCGAATCGTTCGAACGGATCCGGAATACCGTGCAGGACGTGCGCAACGGCGGTGCGCGACGGCGACTTTCGCTGAATGTGCCCATGACCTTCGCCCGACGCTTCCTGCTGCCGCGCCTGGGTCGCCTGCGCGCCGCCCACCCGGATCTAGTGCTCTCGATCCGTACGCAACCGAAGGACGCGCTGTCGCACCCGGGCCAACTGGACGCGGCCATCCGCTTCGGCACGGGTGACTGGGAGGCGCTGCACAGCAGCCACCTTTTCCAGGAATCGCACATCGCGGTGGCCGCGCCGTCGGTGGTCGCGTCGATCACCGACGGCGACGGCGGCATTGATCTGGACCGCTCGACGCTTCTGCACGTGCTCAAGCGCGAGGGACGCTACCTGACCTGGCAGCATTGGGTGGACGCGGCGGGCCTGGTCGACACCGACGTCGAGCAGGGGCTGGAACTCGACACACTCGATCTCGCCGTCGAGGCGGCGGTCGCCGGCCTGGGAGTGACCATCGCCGACGTCAAGATGGTCGCCGACGATCTCGCCGCCGGACGACTCGAGCGGGTGCTCGATACCGCCGTGGCCGGTACGCAGTCCTACTGGCTGGTGCGCCCGGTCGAGGCCGACCCGCACGAGGGTCTGCAGCAGTTCGAGGACTGGCTCCGCGGGGAACTCGCTACGGCGGCCGGCTTGCATGACCAGCACGGCACCGCGTAACGATCGCTCCGCGGCTAACCGGACACGCCCCTTCGAGCAGCGAACAGCACTGAAGATCGGGTTCTCACCAAGGCGACAACCGAAGCACGGTTCAGACAAAAAAGAGGCGGAACCGCCAAAGACGATCCCGCCCACAGGGAGGTCATTCGGGCTTTCGGATCAGCCCTCGAACCAGCTGTCCACCAGGTCGCGGTTGTTCTCGATCCACTTCCGCGCACCGGCCTCGGCCGTGTCGGATTCTTTGATCGTGGCCATGAGGCCGCCGACCTGCTGGTCGTTCATCTCCCAGTTGTTCATCCAGGTAACGACCTTCGGCTGCTCCTCCTCGAACTCCGGCCGGCTCATCCAGTGGATGTTCTCGCCCTTGCCGTAGATGTTCTTCGGATCGTCGAGGTACTTGAGGTCATAATCGGCGAACGCCCAGTGCGGGTTCCACAGCGTGACAACAACCGGTTCCTCGCGGTTGTAGGCACGATCAAGTGCGGACATCATCCCCGGGCCGGACGAGGGGATCAGTTTGAGATCGAGGTCGTATTTCTCGATCACGTCCTCGGTCAGGCCCATCAGCGCCGAGCCGGGGTCGATGCCGACGATCCCCGGGCTGCCGTCCTGCTCGAACTTCTCGGCATTGGCGTTGAGCTCGGTGATCGAGTTCACATCGACGTACGCCGGCACCACGAGGCCGAGACCGGTGCCCCTGTACCAGGGTTCCTGCAGCGCGATGTCTTCCTCGTAACGCTCGTAGAACTGCTTGTCGGTCTTCGGCATCCAGACCTCGAGTCCGACGTCAATCGAGTCGGTGGCGACGCCGGAGTAGATCACGGACTTGCCGGCGCTGGTGAGCTCGACGTCATAGCCGCGCTCTTCCAGCAGCACCTTCCACATATTGGACACGGCGATGTTCTCGGCCCAGTTGTTCAGGCCGATGTGAACGCTGCCCTTGTCCGCCGCCATGACCGGCGCGGACAGGACGACCGCCAGCACCGGTGCGAGCCACCGGGCCACTTCCAGCTTCAGATTTGTCATGTGTTATTCCTCTTGCTGCGTTGCGCTCCGGAACGGCCGGAGCAACAGTCCCGGGCCGACGTCAGGACGATGGCCCGAGCAATCGCTCGTCGAAAGGATACGGCGTGAGATTCTCCACGCCATCTGCGGTGACCAGGTACTCGTTCTCGAGCTTGACGCCCTCGCGCCCGTTCGGTTCACCGATGTAGCTCTCCACGCACAGCACCATGTTTTCCTCGACCACGCCGTCGTAGGCGCTGTCGAAATCGCGCGCGTGGAGGATGTAGGGATATTCGCCGGTCATTCCGCAACCGTGCATCATCACGAAGTAGCGCTCCGGGAAGTACCGGTCAGGGATCTGCCACGCGCTTTCGGCGAGCTCGCGGAACGTCTTGCCGGGGCGGATCAGGCTCGTGTTGTACTGCACTTCCTCGTGGGCCAGGCGGTAGAGTTCGCGCTGGTGCGCGGTGGCCTGGCCGTTACCGGCAAGAAACGTGCGCGAGAAGTCGGTGTAGTAGCCGTAGGTACCGACCACATCCGTGTCGAGCGCGACGAGATCACCGGCCTCGATCGGGCGCGGCGAGCTCTCCTGGAACCAGGGGTTGGTCCGCGGCCCCGAGTTGAACAGTCGCGTCTCGACGTAGTCGCCGTCCTGCTCGATGATCGAAGCGTGCAGGTGCGACCAGACCTCGTTCTCGGTGCGCCCGGGCTCGATCGCCGCCTCCAGACGACGGACCGCATCCATCGTCGCGTCCGCCGAGGCGCGGATGCACGGGATCTCCTCGGGCAGCTTGCGCGCCCGCGCCTGTTCCATCGGTTGCTGCGCGTCGACCACGGTGAAACCGTGCACTTGCAGCGCCTGCGCGGCCCCGGCATACACCCGCTCGATGCCGACCCGCACCTGATTGCCACAGTGCTGGCGGATCAACCCGGCCAGTTCATCGGCCCATTGTCGTGCGCGCTGATCGAGCTGCGCGTTGGCCGCGACGGCGGAAACGGTCGTCGATGGCCGTACCTCGTCGATGGTCTCGATGCCCTCGGCGAGATGATTCGCACCCATTGCCTCGAACATGACCACCGGCCCGTTCAACGGCACGAAGGCATAGCGCGCGGGATTGCGGTGCATGAAAGGCGTCATGTTGCGTGCGCCGGTGGCGTAGCGGACATTGATCGGGTCGAGCAGCACGCAGGCGTCGACGCTCCACGCCGCCATGTGCTCGCGCAGGCGCTGCAGCCGGCCGAGGCGCAGCCGCGGCGTCTCCAGCGGGCGCAACGGGTCGTTGGGCGTGTCGAGATCAGGGGTTGTGCCATTGACTGTCCCGGCGGGCATTGTCGCCATGGTCGGGTCGCTCCTGGACGGTGGTCAACAGCTCCGCATGATCCACGCGAATCACCGCGCCGTGAATGGCACGTATACGCGGCCATGTGATAACTTGAGATTATGAGAGAGCTCTATCGTCGATTACCGTCGCTCACCGCGCTGGTGGCATTCGAGGCCGCCGGGCGCCACTGCAACTTCAGCCGTGCGGCCGAGGAGCTGCACGTGAGTCAGGCCGCGGTCAGCCGCCAGATCCGGGAACTCGAGGACCGGATCCAGACACGGTTGTTCGACCGGCTTCACCGCTCCGTCGCCCTCACCCCGGCCGGCGAGCGCCTCCAGCAGGCCGTGAGCTACGGCTTCGACCAGATCGGCGACGCGATTGCCCGGATCGAACAGGAAAACCAGGCCGATCGTGTCGGCATCGCCGCCAATAACGCGATGGCGTTCTACTGGCTTCGCGGGCGAATCATCGAGTACCAGCGGCTCGAGCCGACGCTTGAGCCGGCCGTTTACGCCGCTGACACCGACCCGCCCTTCGAGACCGACGGCATCGACCTCGCCGTACGCTACGGCACCGGCGAATGGGGGGACGCTCGCAGCACGCTCGTGTTCCGGGAAACGCTGTTCCCGGTGTGCTCGCCCGGCTATCGGGACGCGGTCGCCTCGCTCGAGCAGCCCGCGGATCTGCTGGACGCGTCGCTGCTGTACATGGACCCGCAGGGACCGGACTGGGTAACCTGGGCAGAGTGGCTCCGCGGGCAGCGGATGGAAGCGGGCATGTGCCTGCCGCATGGCCCGATGTTCAACAGCTACCCGCTACTGCTGCAAGCGGCTATCGATGGCCAGGGGGTCGCCCTCGGCACCGCGCGAATGCTTGACCCGCTGCTGGAGGAAGGCACGCTCGTGCGACCGATGGCGGCCGAGTATCGCACCGGCCGCGGCTACTGGCTTGCGCTGCCCGCGCAGGGCCCGGTAAACCCGCGCGCCGAGACGCTACACGACTGGCTGCTGTCGACCGTAGAACCGGAGAACCACGCACGGGAATGATCGTCGTGCGATTGCAGTTCGCAGAATCCCTCCGTGGCATGGCGATCGGGTTATCCCTGCAGCCGGGCACGGTTGGCGAGCGCACTCAGGGCCTACGGGTAAAAGGGAAGGCCGGCCTGGGACCGAAATCGGTACCCGGAAGAATGGTGGGCCGTGCTGGGTTCGAACCAGCGACTCACGGATTAAAAGTCCGGTGCTCTACCAGCTGAG
>CAJXKK010000011.1 GCA_913055615.1 uncultured Ectothiorhodospiraceae bacterium | reverse complement strand
GGAGCCGGTGGACCTCGCCGTCGCGCACGGCCGGCAGGGACTGCCAGATGGCGCTCTCGGCCATCATCCGTTCCGCTTTTCGGGGTATCGGCTCCACCACGACGATGTGATCGGCGTCCCGGTCAAGGCGGTCGATCGGGATCTGCGAGAACCCCCAGTAACTGGCTTCGCCATCCCAGGCGTTGTCCAGGGCGGCGCGTTGCAGTACGGCGTCAAAAAGCCCTGGCGCGCCGACGACGCGTACGTGCCCCGCGTCCTCGAAACTGATGACGTATACGGATTCCCCGGCCTCGGAGCGTTCCTTGAGGTCCGCGATCGCGCGGTCCAGATCCGCTCGCAGGCGCCGCAATGCCCCGTCGCGATCGAGCATGTCCGCGAGTCGGCCGGCGATGCGGAGGCTGCTCTGGAGTGCATTCCCTTCGTTGTCCGGCGAGTAGATGCGCAGGGTCTCGGTGGGCGCGATCGTCGCGAGCCGTTCGCGTGCCCGGTTGTAGTACCCGGACGTGAGGATCAGGTCCGGGTCGGTACCCGCCAGTACGTCGGGATTCGGTTCGATGCGTCGCCCGACACCGACGGTTTGATCCGGCAGCGTTGGGCGGCCCACCCATTTGCGGTACCCGTGGATATCGGCGATGGCTACCGGTTCGATATCGAGCGCGAGCAGGGTCTGCGCGAGGCCCCAGTTGAGCACCGCGACGCGTTCCGGGCGCTGCTCTGGCGAGGCGGACAGTGGGCCGATCATCAGCAGATACGCCGTCAGTGCGATCGCGGTTGTGCGCAACGCCATGGGGCGCTCCTGTCGTGGATCGCCCACGACGGTGATCGATTGAATGGCCCGGGCGTCATCCGCGGACGAGACCCGGCGGCGGGTATACAGGATGATGCGTTTGATTCGCATTCAAGCGCGATTGGCGCGAAAGGATAATGGGCGGGTCAGTCGATGTCCATGTGACTGTTGGCATCCGCCTTTCCCGACTCGAACCGCGTGGCCAGCCGCACCAGGTGGATCGACCCTTGCCGTACGGCGGTGGCGCGGTTTTCAGGCGGATTCGGCTTCCGACTCCATTCGCCAGGCCGGGAACGGGTCGCGGGCATGCGACCACAGCGCCGGCGCAAATGCCGATTCCTCGACCAGTGCCGCATCCAGCGAGGACCGGATCCACGCCGCGTCCATATCCCGGCCGATGAACACGAGTTCCTGACGGCGATCGCCGAACTCGTCATCCCAGCGTAGCTGCATGTTCTGGAGCCACTCGGGATCCCGCGGCCACTGCGCGCGCTCAACACCAGCCCACCACAGGACCACCGCCTGATGCTGGATCGCAGGACCGGCTTGGGAGAGTTCACCCACCCACTCCGGGCGCGTCGACAGCCAGAACAGCCCGTTGGTCCGGATCACGCCGGCCAGTCGCTGCGCAGGGATGCCATCAAGCCTGAGGGATCGAAGTGGCGGCGGGCAGTTTTCGTGGCATGGAACCTCCGTGGCAATGCGGTGGCGCTCTGCTGTTGCCCATAGTGGTTTGTTATATCATAACGTTATGATATAACAATGCATCCATTCATGACACTGGAGAGAGCAATGCAACGACGTGACACGGCGCCCGAGCGGCTTCCACGTGCCCTTCCGGCATCGGGGGCAGCGGCGATCGCCCTGGCACTCGGTAGCGTTACCGCGACGGTATCCGCGGATACCGGGGAGTCGGAGGCGGAGACGCTGGATACGGTCGAAGTCAGCGCGGGATCGCCCGCGCCCGGACGGCCGCTGTATCAGGCCGCCGCGGTCGATGTCCTGAGCGGCGAAGAGAAGGACCGGCGTGAAGGCGCGAGCCTCGGTGAGACCCTCGACCGCCTCTCCGGCGTCGCGAGTATCGGCACCGGCAACCAGACGGGGAAACCCGTGATCCGCGGGCTCTCGGGCAACCGCATCCGCATCCTATCGAACGGCGTCGGGGTCGATCACCAGCAGTACGGCGTCCGCCACGCGCCCAATATCGATCCGTTCCTCAGCGAGCGCATCGAAGTGTTGCGCGGCGCATCCAGCATCCTCTACGGCTCGGGCGCACTGGGTGGCGCTATCGACGTGCAGTCGCTGCCACTGCGTTTCAGTGCAGACGGCGAACGCCATACGCGCACGGATAACCTTCTCGGGTACAGCAGCAACAACAAGCAATGGGATACCGGCTTCAAGGCGGAGTCGCGCGGTTCGCGGTGGAGTTTCTCAGGGGGCGTGATCCGCCGTGACGGCGACGATATCGAGACCCCGGACGAACGCACCGCATTCAATCCGGACACGCCGGGCCCCTTCCAGTCAGGGGCGCCGTCGGATACGCCGGCCTACACGGGGGAACTCGATTTCACGGACTTCGAGCAGCTCAATACCCAGCTCGGCGCAGGTTACCGTGGCGATTTCGGTGAATTGCGGCTGCGCTACAGTGGCTGGCGCAACGAACACAACTTCCTGCTGCCACCACCCGCGGGGAATCTGCCGCCCGGGCAGGGACCGGAGGGGATCGGCCAGAATCTCGAAAATGATGAGATCCAGTTGGGCGCGCGACTGCCCGCGAAGGATGGCTGGGAGCTTAAGCCGAGCCTGACGTGGCAGAACAACCTGCGCCAGTCGAACGCGGCCGGTACGCCAAGAAGCGAACGCTTCGACGGCACGGTCGATATCGAGTTCGACCAGTACACCGCACGCCTGGAGGCGGCGCACGGGGCGCTCGGGCCGGCCGATCAGGGCACGATCGGCGTCGAGTACGTCACCAAAGACCAGGTCTCCCGTGGCACCACCCAGTTGAGCCCGGGTGGCGAGGTCGAGAATATCGGGCTGTTCGCGTTCGAGGAGCGGACCGTGGGCGATCTGACTATCCAGGCCGGTCTGCGCCACGACTGGCACGAAACCGTGGGTGATCAATCGCAAACGAGCGCGATCACCACGTTCAACGGCCGCGATCGCAACGACTATTCCGTGACCACCGGTTCGCTGGGTGGCGTCTTCGCGTTCTCCGATGAGCTGGCGGTGGCCGCGAATCTCGGCCGCGGTTTCCGCGCGCCGACGCTGTTCGAGCTCTACGCCGACGGCGTTCACGGCGGTGTCGCCGCGGTCCAGCAGGGCAACGCCGAGCTCGACCCGGAACGCTCGCTCAACACGGATCTGGGCCTGCGCTGGGAGTCGTCGGGCCTGTCCGCCAGCGCCACGATCTATCGCAACGAGATCGACAATTACATCAATCTGCGTGATACCGGGACCACCGCGGGCAGCGGACTCCCGGTCTTCGAGTACCAGCAGAACGATGCGGTGCTCGAGGGTATCGAGCTTCAGGCGCGCGGTATGATCAGCGAGACCGTCGAACTGGCCGGTACGCTGGATGCCGTCGACGCCCGCAATGACGCCACCGGCGAAGATCTGCCGCTGCAGCCCGCCGATGAACTGCGCGTGGAAGCAACCTGGTTCCCTGGGAGCTGGACTGCGGTGCGCAGCCCTTACGTCCGCCTCGGAGTGCGTCATAATGCCGCGAAGGAGGCGGCTCCGGGCGAGCCTTTCGCCCAGTTCGACGGTGCACCGTTCGGTTCGGCGTCCACGGATTCTTGGATCGTGGCGGATCTATCGATGGGCTTTGCGTTCGGCGGGACGCAGCGCGATCCGATGCGTTTCGACCTGAACATCCGGAATCTGACGGATGAGTCATACCGGAATTTCCTGGATACCTACAAGGGGTATGCGCTCAGCCCCGGGCGCGATATCCGGCTGCAGGTTCGGGTGCCCCTGGGCACGTGATGTCCAGCCGGCGGTCACCACATGCGGTGACCGCCGGCTTACCGGTTATTGATTCCGCACGGAGAAACAGTAGATGAACACTATTGGGAAAATCGCATGTGCGATCGCCATGGTCATCGGTACGGCAGGGCCTGTCGCGGCGGAGACCCGTGACCATGGTGCGCATGTGCATGGTACGGCTCGCCTGGACATCGCCTTGGTCGACGGGGAACTGGCGCTCGACCTGTACTCACCCGCGATGAATATCGTCGGCTTCGAGCATGCACCGGGGAACGAAGCGCAACGCGCTGATCTGCAGGAGGCACTGATCACGCTGCGGGATGCCGGTCGGATATTGGGCATGGCGGATGCCGCTGGATGCAGGAACGTGCACAGCGAAGCGCAGCGGGTTGCCGGACAGAAGCAAGACGAGCACGAGGAACACGAGGAACACGACGGACACGACGGACACGACGGACATGACGGACACGACGACAGTGATTCCGGCCATTCGGAGATCCAGTCTCGCTACCGCTACGAGTGCAGCGCGCCTGCCAAACTCGAACGGATTGAAGTGCGGCTGTTCGAGCTGTTCCCGGCCACGGAGACCATCCGCGTACAGATGCTGACGGACACCGCCCAGCGCGCCATGGTCCTGAGGCGGGATGATCCGAATGTGGTGTTCTGATGCGCTACCAGTGTTCGGGTCAGTAATGGGCGGCGAGCGAGCTGGCACGACGCGCGGGCCGGGTCGAGCGCCCGACACGGTAAAAGTCTTCGCGCGTTGCCTGTATCGGTACAATCGCGCCCATGACCGCCATCCGCCACGACTGGTCCACACTGACTCACCGGCAAGTGTCCGAACTGGATCCGTACCGCACGGTTGCGGTACAGCCCCTTGGCGCGACCGAACAGCACGGTGCGCATCTGCCGCTGTCGACCGACACCGATATCGCCGATGGGCTGTTCGAGGCGGCGATGGACCGCACGACGGATGACGTCACGGTGCTGCGCCTGCCGACCATCGCCATCGGCGCCAGCGCGGAGCACGCGGACTACGCCGGCACGCTCTCCGTAACGGCGGAGACCTTCGCGGAGACGCTGCGCGCGATCGGTGCGGGCGTCGCCGCCGCCGGCGTGCGGCGGCTGGTCCTGCTCAATGCCCACGGCGGCAACCTCGCGGCGATGGATATCGCCGCGCTGGACCTGCGGCGGTCCCATGGGATGCTTGTGGTGAAACTGCATTATCCGCGGCTGCGGATCGGCCCCATCGGACTCCCGGCGGCCGAGCTCGCGCAGGGCATCCACGGTGGGGCGGTCGAGACGGCGATGATGCTGCACCTGCATCCTGAGCGCGTGGATCGCTCGGCGTTACCGGCGGTGGACGCCGCGGTACCGGGCATGACCGCTGCCCCGGGCCGCGTCGCCCCGAATGGCGAAGCGCCCTACGCATGGCTGGCCGGCGACCTCGATGCCTCGGGCATCGCTGGCGACCCGCGCCTGGCCGACCCCGCCCTCGGCGAGCGGCTCGTCACCGCCTACGCCGCCGCGATCGCCGAAGTCCTGACCGAAACTTCGCATATGGAATGCTCCGACCGCCCGTGAAACGGGCTCCGCAGGCTGTGACCTTCGGCAAGAACCGGTCGGTTGTGCATCCATGGCGCGCCGCCAGTGCCGTCCGGGATACCCTGGTAGGCCGGTTTGCGACCGAAAGGAGCCAGTCGGCGGGCGGTGCCAGGGCACGCAATCGTGCCGATCCAGGCCCGGAACGCCGGCTGTTGTCTTTGGCAAGGGCCGGCTTGCGATATAGCGTGTCAGTGAATCCGGCGGGTTGGTGCGCTACGGTCGCCTTCTCAATGCACCGATTGCGGTGGAGCGCTCGAAGATGAAAGGCATGCCGGGCATATGGGGGCGGAATCGATGAGCGGGATGGATGCGGCGACGGCATGGTTGCTGGTGCGCGCGGCGGCGCGGTTGTGCCCCGGCCAGCGTCGCACGGTGACGGTCCGTTCCGGCGGTGCCTCGTTAGAGGTCGCGCCGGGCGGCGCATGGTCCGCGGCGCCGGCGCCTGACGACGAAGCCGCGATGCTGTTGGACCTGTATCTGCCGCTGTGCGCGATCGCCGCGGATTCGCTGGTGGTCGCACAGATGGGCCAGAGCCTGGACGGTTATGTCGCGACCGCGGATGGCGATGCGTGCTATGTAACGGGCGAAGCCGACCGTTCGCATCTGCATTGCCTGCGCGCACTGGTGGACGCGGTGATCGTCGGTGCCGGGACGGTTACAGCGGACGACCCGCGGTTGACCGTTCGGGCGGTCGAGGGCGAGCAGCCGGTGCGCGTGGTCCTCGCCCGCAACGGCGCGCTTGATCCGGCCGCGCGGGTGTTGGCGGACGGCGCCGGACGGACGCTGGTCGTGCATGCCGAAGACGCCCGCCCGGTGAACGGCCATGGCTTGGCGCTGGGGACGGATGCCGAAGGGTTCTTCGATCCGCATGCGTTGCTCGAGGCGCTTGCCGCGCGCGGGTTGCGGCGTGTGCTGGTCGAAGGCGGCGGGCGGACCGTCTCGCGCTTCCTGGGCGCGGGGGCGCTGGACCGCGCGCATGTCACCGTCGCCCCCCTGCTCATCGGCGCCGGCCGCCGCGGCATCGATCTCCCGCCAGCGGCCTCGATCGGCGATGCCTTGCGCCCCCCGGCCCGCCGCTTCGTGCTCGGCGAGGATGTGCTGTTCGACCTGGATCTGCGTTTGGGGTAGGTGGGCGTGTTGGTGCGTCGGGTATCGCTGGCGCTCAACCCGACCTACGGGGGCGGTGTGGCTGGTCGGGCGCGAGGGCGAACACCAGCCCGGGCAGACTCGACACGAGAATGATGGCCCCATAGGCGATCGCGAGGGCGGTACCGTCGGCGGGGCTGAGCCCTGCTGCAATCCAGATGGCGGCGGCGACGCTCTCGCGCACCCCCCAGCCGGCGATGGATACCGGGACCAGCATCGCCAGCAGCACCAGGGGCACGAGCGGCAGCCATGTCGTCAGGCCCGGCGTGTCGAGTGCGATGCCGGCCAGGGCATAGACGCCGACGTAGCTGGCGGCGATGGCGAGCGAGGTGGTGAGCTGCGCCAGCCACGCGCCCCGACCGAGCAGTGCGCGCCGGGTGTCGCGCCAGAATGTCGCCAGCATGCCGGCCGGTTGGCGTCGAACCCGCACGATCGCCGCCGCCGCCAACACCGCGATGAGCCCGCCCGCCATCAGCGCGATGCCCGCCGTCCCCGCGGGCGGCGCCGGTGCACCCAGCGCCAGCGCGGCGACCGCGATTATCGCCGCCGCCACCTGCCCGGAGGCCCGTTCGAGCACCACCGCCCGCGCCGCGGGGCCGGGTTCGCCCGATGCCACGGCATGCCGGCCGGCGCGGCTGACGTCCCCGAGGACGCCGCCGGGCAGGACCTGGTTGGCGAACGTCGCCAGATAGTACTCGCGGATCGCGGTGGCGAGCGGCAGCGCCAGCCCGAGGCGCGCCGCGGTGAAGCGCCAGCGCCAGGCGGAGGCGATCACCTGGAGTACGGTCAGCCCCAGTATCGGCAGCAGCCAGCGCGTATCCAGCGCCACCAGGCGCGCGGCGACGGCCGTGGCATCGACCTGCGTGAGCAGCAGACCGAGCAGCGCGAAGCTGACCACGATCCGGAGCGCGGTGGCGGTGCGGTGTGTCATCGTGGCCCCTTAGACATACGAAAGGGCCATCTTGAGCAGAGGGTGCATCCGGCGGCGTCAATCAAAACGATGCCAACAGCGTCACTGCGGGCATACGCCGGTTTCTTGCCGAAGGCGGCGGCCGGCATTGTCTTTCCCCACCGCCGCGAGTTCGATGGCCCAGGCCCACCGTACAGAACTTCGACGCCTCCATCGCGAGCAAGCTCGCTCCTACGATAATCCTGCCAGGCGTGCGGCAATGCCGCTGCAGGAGCGAGCTTGCTCGCGATCGGGGCATACGGAAGCAGGGGGCCAGCGACTGGCTTCCTGCGCCGGTAGCCCGGCCCGCGCCCGAGCTCTGCGAACGGTGTGCGGCACGATCCGCGGGGCATCAAGGAGACCCCGGAGGTGCCGCGAACAGGTCGAGATGGCCGACCCGCAGGTGAGCGGTGCCGGCATCGATGGCCTCGTGACGGCGGTGGACCCAGCAGTCGATGGCGAGGCGATTATCGGATGCGGCATTCCGGGCGGCCTGCGCCTTGCCGTCGACAAGGGCCCGCTGCAGATCGGCCGACGCCGGGCCGAGTCGCCACGGGCTGCGGCCGAGGCGGATGCGGTAGCCGACGGCGCGGAAGGCGCGGGCGGTGTACAGGGCGGCGTCCGGACCGAGCGCGGTGCCGAAGCCTTTGTCACGGCGCTGGTCTTTGTTGAAGGCCTCGCGGACAAGGTATTCCTCGGGGGCGTCGGGTGTCTCCGAGGCGAAGTGGCCGTCGTAGGTGAGCGCGAACATGGCGGCGGCGCCATTGGAATGGCAGGCCGCGACGAGGCGATCGATCCAGGCGGACGACGCGAGGTCGAGCAGCGCGGCGGCGGTGATGAGGTGGGTGTCGTGCGTCAGGGCCGCGAGATCGCCGGTGAGGTCGGTGCGCCGTGTTTGCGCTGCGGCGGGGGCGCCGGTGGCGTCGCTCAGCGTGCGGCGACCGGCCTGCGCCAGTAGCGCGGGGTCGTGATCGACCAGCAGCCAGTGCTGCGGTCCGGGCAGTCGCGGTGCCAGCCAGGCCGCGTTGGCGCCAAGCCCGCAGCCGAGGTCGACGCAGCGCAGCGGCGCTGCCGCGCCCCCGGCCCATGCGGCGAGCGCGCGATAAGGCCGCTCGGCCCGCGCCGCGGCATCCGCATCCGCGCGTTGGTGCAGCCAGTGTGCGTCGAAGGATTCAGGCATGTGATGCTCGCGTTGGCTTCCGGGCGAATGGCGGTCTGGTGTTGCAGTTACCCGCGCGGCGATCCACTCATGTAGCCCGGATGCAGGCGAAGCCGGAATCCGGGAAGGGGCGATATGCGGGGACCGCGCCCGGATTCTGTTTTCACTCCATCCGGGCCGCGAGCTGGGCGAATCCGTAAAGCGGCGATCGCCATGCACGGTGCGCC
Source organism: uncultured Ectothiorhodospiraceae bacterium (assembly GCA_913055615.1). Lineage (GTDB taxonomy): Bacteria > Pseudomonadota > Gammaproteobacteria > XJ16 > Halofilaceae > Halofilum. The sequence goes on along the minus strand of CAJXKK010000011.1, from coordinate 67,101 downwards.
GGCTGGCTCCCTTCGGTCGCACGCCGGCCTACGATTTGCCGGTGCGATCAATGAGCCGTAGGCCGGCTTTTGCCGCAGGCAACACCCGGCGTTCCCTGCCGCAGGGCGAATCGGCGACGTTTCCGTATTACGGAGTGGGTGACTTTTGCGCGCTCATTCACTTTGATGCCAGCTCTGCCACCATCGTCCCGAACCGCTTCGCCTGCGTGTTCCAGTCCGCCAGCCGGGCACCGGCCTGGCGGGCGGCACGGGCACGGCCGGCGCGGCGGCCGGGGCGGTCGATGAGTTCGGCGAGGGCCCGGGCCAGGGCGTCGGCGTCGCCGGGGGGTACGGACCAGCCGCAGCCTTCGGGCAGGGTCTCGGCCAGCGCGCCGCCGGTGGTCGTCACCACGGGCAGCCCGCGCACCAGCGCCTCGGCCACCACCATGCCGTAGCCCTCGTAATGCGAGGCGAGGACGAGCGCGTCGACGTCCCGCCAGGCCGCCTCGAGACCGGCCTCGTCGACCTCGCCGAGCCATTCGATATGGCGGGCGATGCCGAGCTCGCTGGCGCGCGCGTCCAGCCCGCGGGCCCACTCCGGCATGCGGTTGCGGTTGCCCGCGATGCGGCATTGCCACTCGCGGCTGCCAAGCCGGCCGAGTGCCTCGATCAGCACGTCGTGCCCCTTGCGCGGGACGACCGCGCCGAGCGCGAACAGGCGCACGCCCGGCCCGTCGCTGCCACGCGCGGCGGCGGCCGCTTCGGTGCCCGGTTCGACCACGCGGATCCGTCGCTCGTCGGCGCCGAGTTCGATCAGCCGGCGAGCGGTGTAATGGCTGGTGGCGATGAGCCCGCTGCAGCGGGCGAACGCCGTGCGCTCCGCGCGCGCGAGCCAGTCGCGCAGGGCGGGCTCGAGGTCGGGATCGTCGACGAACGGGTGGTGTACGAGCAGCAGCGGCGGCGGGCCGGGCACGTGCGCCAGGTCGATGTAGGCGAGCGCGGCCGCGGCGAGGCCGTCGACCACGACCGGTCCCTCGATCTCCGCCGCGAGGGCGGTATGCAGCGCATCCACCGCGGCCGCGTCGACATCCGGGAAGTGCCCCTGGAGCCCCTCGATGCGCGCCGAGTGCCCGGTCGCGCGCAGGGCCTCGACCATGTAGCGGTCGTAGCGGTAGCCGCCGGTGCGCTGGTCCAGCGGGTCCGGGGCGAGCAGCCGGATGCCGGCCATCAGCGCCCTCCCGGCAGCGCCGCTTCGTAGGCGGCCCAGGCGACGTGGGATTCGTGCAGCGTCACGCGCAGGTGCTCCAGCGATGGGCCGCCCGGGCCGAGATCGCCGGCGGCGATGCGCATGGCGAGACGCTCATGGATGGCGCCGGCCAGGAACTCGGTAGTGGTGTTCTGGCCGGCGAAGGCGGGTGCCTCGTCCAGATCGCGCAGGTTGAACTCGCCGAGGATCGCCTTGAGCGTCTCGCCGGCGCGCGCGATGTCGACGACAACACCGTCGTCATCCAGGCGCGATCGGAAGAAGGTGGCATCGACGACGTAGGTCGCGCCGTGGCGCGCCTGGGCCGGGCCGAAGGTCTCGCCGCGGAAGCTGTGCGCGATCATGAAATGGTCACGGACGTTGACGCTGTACATGCGGTCTCCAGTTCGTATCGCTCCGCCGCCGGGTAGCGCACACGATGGCAGAGCACGCCGGGCGGTTCGCCCGCCAGGCGGGAAAGGGTTGCGGGCAGATCATCGAAATCGGACTCGCCGCTGATCAGCGCGTCGAGGCTCGGGTCGGCGAGCAGCTCCAGTGCGAGTGCAAGCCGGCGCGCGTGCGGCCAGCGGGCGGCGCGTTCGGGCGCGATCCGGCCGACCTGTGTCGAGCGCAGCGTCAGTCGCCGCGAGTGAAAGGCCGCGCCCAGCGGCAGCGCCACGTCGCGGTCACCGAACCAGGAGACGACGGCGAGGGTGGCCTCGTGGCCGGCGACGCCCAGCGCCTCGCGCAGCCCGTCGGCCGTGCCGCTGGCCTCGAAAACGAGGTCGTGGTCGCTGCGCTCGAGGGTGCCCGGTGTCCGCCAGTTGGCGCCGAGCTGCTCGGCAAGCCGGGCGCGGTCGGGGTCGGGATCCACGAGAGTGACCTCCGTGCCGGCGGTGCGCGCCGCGAGGCAGGCGATCAGACAGCCGACGACACCGCCGCCGAAGACGGCGATCCGGTCGCCGGTGCGCGGCGGCACGTCCCAGGTCGCGTTGACGGCCGTCTCCATGTTGGCCGCGAGCACGGCACGGGCGGCCGGCACGTCGGGCGGGACGGTGAGGGCCGCCGCGGCCGGTACGATGAAGCGGTCCTGGTGCGGGTGCAGGCAGAACACCGTCTCGCCGACGCGCGCCTGCGGGCCCGATTCGATGCGCCCGACGCTGGCGTAACCGTATTTTACCGGGCCGGGGAAGTCGCCGACCTGGAAGGGCGCGCGCATGACGTCGTACTGGCTGGGCGGCACACGACCGTTGAACACGAGCGCCTCGCTGCCGCGGCTGATGCCCGAATACAGGCTCTCGATCACGACCTCGCCGGCACCGGGTGCCGGCAGGGTCTCTTCCTCGATGGCCCCGAGCCCCGGCGCCAGCGTCCAGAACGCCCGCGCATGCGAATCCGACAACGGTGTCTCCCGGAAAACAGCGGCGATGCGGCAGGATAGCGCGCATGCGGGACGCTGTCCCGGCTCCGTGTAACATCGGGTCATGTATCCCCGAATCGGTGAGCGTGACGCCCGGAACGTAGGCCGGCTTTGCCCGGCGCACTCGATGCGTTTTCGGGTTGGCACGACATCGTCCGCGCCGGGCAATGCCGGCAACTGCATTCGTATCGCTAAAGCGCTCAGGCAATGGACATCACGCGTTTGCCGGCATTGAATGGCGCGTCCATACGCTGTCCCAGTGCATGCCTTGCGCGACGACGCGCCATTCAAGGCCGGCCTATGTCGAGTCGATGTGTGCCGCTTCGGGCATCGATGCGCGCGTTCGCCTTGCGGCGAAAATGCGCCTACGGTGATGCGGGTGACCCCGATGATGGTCGCCGGGCGAACAGGGATGTATGGATGGGAATGGGGGCAGTGCGAATGACATTGGGGCATCGGTCGTCATGACGGGGACATCCGAGCTGGTGGTGGCCGCGGCGGTGACGCTGGTGGCCGCGGCGTTGCTGGCCTCGCTTTTGGCGTTGCCGTTCGTGTTCGTCATCGCGGCCGGTGTTGCAATGATTGTGCTCTCGGCGTTGCTTCGGGTTGGTTGGCGGCGGTCGGCGATGACGGGCGCGTTGGGGCTGGCGAATCGCGTGACGCTCCTGCGTGGCGGGTTGCTCGCGTTGCTGGTCGGTTTCGGTGTGACGGTGCTGGCGGGGGATGCGGAAACCGGTACCGCCTGGCCATTCGCGCTTGCACTGATCGCGCTGCTGCTCGACGGCGTCGATGGCGCGGTTGCCCGCCGCACGGGTACGGCAAGCGACTTCGGCGCGCGGTTCGATATGGAACTGGACGCCGCGCTCGCGTTGGTGCTGGCGATTCTGGTGTTCGCATATGACCGCGCCGGCCTCTGGGTCTTGCTGCTGGGGCTGCCGCGTTACGCGTTCCTCGCCGCCGCATGGTGGCTACCGGCGCTGCGCCAGCCGCTGCCGCCGAGCCAGCGGCGGCGGGTGATCTGTGTGGTGCAGGTCGCGACGCTGGCAGGCTCGCTGTTCCCCTGGGTCGGGCCGCCACTGCCGGCGCTCGCCTGCGCGATCGCCGCAGTCCTGCTGTATGGCTCGTTCGCGGTGGATGCCGGCGCGTTGCTGCGGGCGGAACCGGTGGCGCAGACGTGATGGATGGGCGCCTCCATGACGGACGTCTATGCTCGATTCATGACCGCTGCGCATGGAACCGCGACGGCTGCATACGTTCCAACCCGTAACACGACAGGAGAATGGCCATGCATTGTGGGAGATTATTTCGCACGGGGAGAGTGGCGCTGGCCACTGCGCTGCTGCTGCCGCTGTCGGTAACCGCGGCGCCGCGGACCTGGGTGATCGACCCCGAGCATTTCTCGATCGCGTTCAGCGTCGCGCACGCCGGCTTCGCCGATGTGATGGGGCTGTTCGAGGAGGCCGAAGGCCAGTTCGTCTACGACCCGCAAACGCGCGAGCTCGAATCCGGCGAGGTGACGGTGCAGGCCGGCAGCGTGTTCACCGCGCACGAGGAACGCGACAAGCACGTACGCGATGGCGATTTCCTGGACGTCGATGCGCATCCCGATATCCGTTTCGTCGCAACCGGATACGAGCCGCAAGGCGAGGGCCGGGGAGAACTGCGCGGCGATCTCACCCTGCTCGGTGAGACCCGCCCGGTCACGCTCGACGTCCGTATCAACCAGATGGGCGAGTACCCATTCGGCGGCGGCGTGTTCAGCGATCCGCCGTACGTGATTGGCATCTCCGCCGAGACGACGATCCAGCGTAGCGAGTGGGACATGACCTACGGCGTCGAGGACGACATCGTCGGCGATGCCGTGGAGCTGCGTTTCGAACTCGAGGCACGGCGGCAGGAAGACGGATGATCCGAGAGGCCGTCGCCGGGATGTCGTGACGGTCGATCAACCGCGGATGCCGGCTGTTGCCTTCGGCAAGAGCCGACCTACGCTCGACTCTCCGGAATACGCTGATGCAGGTCGGCTTGCGACCGAAGGGAGCCAGCCGGCGGACGGGGCTGCGAACCGCGGGCAAGCCCCGGTCGGTTCGCGGGCAAGCCCGCTCCTACGGGGGCGTTTGCCGAGACGGACGATACGGCCCTGTAGGAGCGGGCTTGCCCGCGAACCGGGGTCGGGGCCTCGGCTCGCTGCCCGGGACGCGTGCGTTCGCCTTCGGCGAAAACGCGCATACGGCCACCCTTCGCCCGCAGACGTGGGCCGGCCTGCGCGGTCCGCGGCAGTGGATACCACCCGGCACATGGCACCGCGCAATGCCGGCATTCTCCAGCGGCGGCTGCCCGTCAACGCCCGAACTGCCACGGACGCCGGGCAAGGCCGGCCTACATAATAACCTCAGCCCTCAGCCCTGCCTCTTCAACGCTTCCCGATATCCGTGTAATCCCGCTTCTCAGGCCCGGTATAGAGCTGGCGTGGACGGCCGATACGCAGTTCCGGGTCTTCCATCATCTCGTTCCAGTGCGCGATCCAGCCGACCGTGCGGGCCATCGCGAAAATCACCGTGAACATGTTCAGCGGAATACCCATCGCCCGCAGGATGATGCCCGAATAGAAATCGACATTCGGGTAGAGCTTGCGCTCGACGAAGTACTCGTCTTCCAGCGCGATCCGTTCCACCTCCATCGCCGTCTCGAACAGCGGCCGGTTATCGTTGTCCGCGTCGAGTTCGTTGAGCAGATCGTGGCAGGCGCCGCGGATGATCTTTGCACGCGGATCATAGTTCTTGTAGACGCGGTGGCCGAAGCCGACGAGCTTGAACGGGTCATTCTTGTCCTTGGCCCGTTTCATGAAGTCGTCGACGGTCGCATCCGAGTTCGTGATCTCGTCGAGCATGTTGATCACGGCCTCGTTGGCGCCACCATGAGCCGGACCCCAGAGCGAGCCGATACCGGCGGCGACCGAGGCGAACGGGTTGGCGCCCGAACTCGATACCAGCCGTACCGTCGAGGTCGAGGCGTTCTGCTCGTGGTCCGCATGCAGGATCATGATGAGCTCGAGCGCACGCACGAACACCGGATTGGCGGTGTAGGACTCGGCCGGTACCGAGAACATCATGCGCAGGAAGTTCTCGACGAAGCCGAGATCGTTGATCGGGTACTGGAACGGCTGCCCGATGGAATGCTTGTACGCATAGCTCGCCATCGACGGCATCTTGGCGATCAGCCGATGGGCGCAGATCTCGCGGTGCTCGGGATCGGTGATGTCGATCTTGTCGTGATAGAACGCCGACAACGCGGCGGTCGTGGTCTCCATGATCGCCATCGGATGGGCATCATGGCGAAAGCCTTCGTAGAACCGGCGCATCGCCTCATGCACCATGCTGTGGTGCTTGATCGAGTTGTCGAACCAGTCCATCTGCTGTTGGTTTGGCAGATCACCGTAGAGCAGCAGATAGCACACCTCGAGATAGGTCGAGTTCTCGGCGAGCTGCTCGATCGGATAACCCCGATACATGAGGATGCCGTTCTCACCGTCGATGTAGGTGATGGAACTGCTGCAGCTCGCGGTGGTGGCGTAGCCGGGGTCGTAGGTGAAAGCGCCGGCGCCGCCGGGCAGGCTCCGGACATCGATGCACGGGGTGCCGTAGGTTCCGTTGTAGACCGGGAGTTCGGCGCTGGTGCCATCGGCACGTGTCAGCGTGGCCGACTCTTTTGCATCGTTCGCCATGAAGGTCTCCTTTGACGCGAAATCGAGAGCCGCGCGGTGGCGATCATGGAACCGCAACGCACGGCATGTATGTCCGGCGAGGGTTGTACGGCCGCGTCGCGGCGCGGGCCGCCACCCGAATAGCGCGAATCATCCTATCACCATCATGCGCCCGCGGAGTAACGGGGGAAGGCGGCAGGAGTCAGGCGGCAGGCGACAGGAGTCAGGACCATGGGCCCGAGGCCCGAGGCCCGAGGGCCAAGGGCCAAGGGCGAGGACGTAGGCCGGCTTTGCGCGGTCCTCGACGGTGGATATCGGCCCGGGACATGTCACCGCGCAATGCCGGCATTCCCCGGCGGCTGATGCCGGTGCACATCTGAAATCTGACGGGCGCCGGTCAAAGCCGGCCTACAATCCTGCCGCCTGCCGCCTGCCGCCTGCCGCCTGCCGCCTGCCGCCTGCCGCCTGCCGCCTGCCGCCTGCCGGGGGATTGCCAACACGCCAAAACTGTATATAATCCCACCCATAACTGTACGGAAATACAGCCATGAACGACCTGACTCCCCGTCAACAGGAAATCCTGGACCTGATCCGTGACCGGATCGAGACACGCGGCGCCCCGCCGACGCGGGCCGAGATCGCCCGGGAGCTGGGCTTCCGCTCCGCAAACGCCGCCGAGAGCCATCTGCGGGCGCTGGCGCGCAAGGGCGCGATCGAACTCACGCGGGGCGCTTCGCGCGGCATCCGCCTGGCCGAGGGCGCCGAGGGTGATCTGCCGCTCGTCGGCCGGGTCGCGGCCGGCGCGCCGCTGCTGGCCGCCGAGAACCTCGAGGGCCGCTACCGCGTCGATCCGGCCATGTTCCACCCGCACGCCGATTACCTGCTGCGTGTGCGCGGCGACAGCATGAAGGACGTCGGCATCCTCGATGGCGATCTGCTTGCCGTCCACCAGGCGGCCGAGGCGGCCAACGGCCAGATCGTTGTTGCCCGGGTCGACGAGGAGGTAACGGTCAAGCGTCTCAAGCGTGAAGGCCACCGAGTGGAACTGCTCGCGGAAAACCCCGACTACGAGCCCATCCGCGTCGACCTGCGTGAGCGTGAGCTGGTGCTGGAGGGCCTGGCGGTCGGTGTCGTGCGGACTACGCCGGAGAGTGGGTGAGGGCCAAGGGCCAAGGGCGAAGGGCGAAGGGCGAAGGTTCGTAGGCGCGTTTTCGCCGAAGGCGAACGCGAGCGTCCCGGGCATGGAGCCTAGGCCCCGATCCCGGTTCGCGAGCAAGCTCGCTCCTACAGGGCGGGCGTTTGCCGCGACGGATGATGCGACCTGGCAGGAGCGGGCTTGCCCGCGAACCGGCGCGGGGTTGTCCCGCGGTTCGTAGCCTTGACCGCTGGCTGGCTCCCTTCAGTCGCAAGTCGGCCTACCGTGCGTAGGGGAACGCGGTCGACAAGGATTTTCCCGGATTGTGATCCGGGCTACGTGACAACCGGCGATGCCGGGACTCATCAATGCGTGGCAAGGGAGGCCGTGCTTTTGTTCGATGCCGCGCTCCGGCTCTTTCGGAACCCCGGGGATCGACGGCAGACAGTGGAGTTCCGCCATGGAACAAAGCCAATCGAATCTCGATCCCGCCCTGCAGCGGCTGCTGACGCGGCCGGATATCTGGCAGGGCCGCGGTGCTTCGGCCCACGACGCGGGGGAAGCCACCGGCTTTGAGCGCCTGGATGCGGCGCTGCCGGGCGCCGGCTGGCCGCGCGGCGCGCTCACCGAGCTCCTGCCGGAGCGTGCCGGTATCGGCGAGCTGCGGCTGCTGATGCCGGCGCTGTCGCGACTGTCGCGCGGCGCCCGCTGGGTCGCCTGGATTGATCCGCCGCATGTACCCCATGCCGCCGGGCTATATGCCTGCGGTATGGATCTCACACATACGCTGGTGGTCCACCCGCGCAACGCCGATGAGCGCCTGTGGGCGCTGGAACAGGCGCTCGGATCGGGTACCTGCGCCGCCGTGCTTGGGTGGCCCGGTGCGCTCGACGCGAAACAGTCGCGGCGTCTGCAACTGGCGGCCGAGGCGGGCGGCAGCCTCGGGTTCCTGTTCCGCGAACCCGAGGCCGGTTCGACCCCCTCGCATGCCGCGCTGCGGCTGTCGCTCGCCGCCCACCGCGGCGGGCTCGCGCTGACCCCGCTCAAGCATCGCGGTGCCTGGCCGGGCGATGCCCTGAACCTCTCCGCCTCGGAGCTGTTCGCCCCCGGCCGCCCCGCCCGCGGCATGGTCACCGTCGGTACCGGTTAAGGGGGATGCCGGCATTGCCCAGCGCGCCAACCGCCGCGGCCGATGAAACGTTGCCCGTTGCGCGCTGGACAAGGCCGGCCTACGTGGGTGGCCGAAGATGGATGCACCGTAGGCCGGCTTTTGCCGAAGGCAACAGCCGGCGTTCGGGCGGATCGCCGAGGCGTTATGCCGGCTGGCTCCCTTCGGTCGCAAGCCGACCGGCGTCTGGGGCCAGCCGCCGCACATCCGTAGGCGCGTCTTTGACCGGACCACCGCACCGGTCGAATGCGCGCGGTACGCCCGAAACGCCCGATTCCGAGTCGACCGCACGAGCGCGCGCATTCGCCTTCGGCGAAAACGCGCCTACGGCCGAGCGGCAGGAATACCACGTGGCCGGCAATGAATCGCAGGAGCGAGCTTGCTCGCGAATGGCGTGTCCATTGCCGTCTCGCATGTTGCACCCGGGAAGAGGAGCGGCGTTCCCCGGCGTCTGCGACGGCCGTACCGGATGCAGCGTAATCCGGTGAGCCCCGGCCCGGTTTCCGTTCTTTTTCTGTCACGGCATGGATGCACCGGATGAAGCCTGGACGAACATGCTCTGGCTCGATCTGTATTGCCCGCGACTGGCGCTCGAGATCGCACTGTCGGCGGCGCGCACGGAACCGGTCGCGGTGGTTGAAGCGGCGGGTGCGCATGAGGTGGTGGTTGCCTCCAACGACGTAGCGTTGCGCGCGGGGGTACGCACGGGCATGGGTACCGACGCCGCCCGCGTCCGCGCACCCGAACTGCGGACACTGAAGCGGGATCCGGCCGCGGAGCGGGCCGCGCTGGAGCGCCTCGGTGCCGCCTGTTTTTACTTCACGGATTACGTCTCGCTGCAGCCGCCGACGGACGTGCTGCTGGAGATCGGCGGCAGCCGGCGGCTGTTCGGCGGGCTGGATGCGCTGCTCGCGGAGGTGGGCGCGATGCTGGGAACGCTGGGCCGTGAGGCCTGGCAGGGCATCGCGCCGACCCCGGCCGCGGCGCGGCTGCTGGCTCACCGCGGCGGCGGTCGCATCGAACACCGGGATGCGCTGGCGGAGGCGCTGGGGTCGTTGCCATGCCGCGGCCCGGGGATCGATCGGCGCACCAGCGAGCGTCTGGAGGGCTGGGGCGTGAGCACGCTGGCCGGCTGTTTCGCGCTGCCGCGCGAGGGCGTCACGCGGCGTCTCGGTCGGGATTTCCTGGATTGCCTGGATCGGTTACGCGGCCAGCGTGAAGAATCGCCGCCGCGCTTCCAGCCGCCAGGGCGTTTCGAGGGCGTCGTTACGTTGCCGGAGGAAGCAGCCTCGCTGGATCTGCCCATCCTGGCGGTCGAGCGGCTGCTGTGGGAATTGGAGGCCTGGCTGCGCGCCCGCGATGCGGGTATCCAGGATTTCCGCATCGATCTCTACCCCCGGCGCGGCGACGTGCTCGCGGTCGAGGTCGGCCTGGCAACGCCCACGCGCGAGGCGCAACACATGCAGGCGCTCGCGCGTGAGCGGCTCGAGCGGACGACGCTGCAGGGCCCCGTGGTCGCGGTCGGTGTCCGCACCAGGGCGCCGGTGGGCTACCACCCGCCAGTAACGGATCTGCTGACCGATGCCGGTACCGAGCCGCCTGAGCGCCTGCTGGAACGGCTGCGCGCGCGCCTCGGGCGGGAGGCGGTGCATGGTCTGGCGCTGGTCGCCGAGCACCGCCCGGAGCGCGCCTGGCAGCGCACGGCGCCCGGTGGCACGCCCGTTCACGAGCCTGTCGAGGCGCCGCCTCGGCCACTGTGGCTGCTGGCGCAGCCGGGTGTATTGCCGCTCGATGGACAGCGCCGTCCACTGTGCCAGGGTCAGCTCGACCTGCTGGACGGACCGGAGCGCATCGAGACGGGCTGGTGGGATGGTGATGATGTCGAACGCGATTACTTCGTCGCGCGCAACCCCGGTGGTTCGCTGCTGTGGATCTACCGCGAACGGCGGGTGCCGGTGATGTGGTATCTGCATGGGTTGTTTGCGTGATTGGTTGAGGTGGCAGGGCCAAGGGCTGATGGCCAAGGGCCAAGGGCCAAGGGCGAAGGGCGAAGGGCGAAGGGCGAAGGGCGAAGGGCGAAGGGCGAAGGGCGAAGGGCGAAGGGCGAGGGGCGAGGGGTCGGGAATGTAAGCCGGCATTGCGCGGTGACATGCATCGGGCGCGATCCGGTCCCACGGACCTCGCAAGGCCGGCCTGCAGGGTGGAAGGCTGGAGGTAGGCGCGTTTTCGCGAAGCGAACGCGCGCATCGCTGGTCAACGCGGTCGGGAATGGCTCGGCTGCGCGGGATCGGTACCATGAGCCGCTCTGGATCATGGGCTGACGGGATATTCTGATGAGTCGCAGCGGCAAGACCGGGAAGAAGCCGAAGAAGAGCGGGCGCGCGCCGCGCGGGGCTGCTGCCGAGGCCAGGGCGCAGGCCGAGGCGTCGCGCCTGGTCGAACTGTATCGCGACGGGCGTCTGCAGGAGGCGCTGGATGGTGCGCGCGCGTTCACGGAGCGCTGGGCCGGGCTGGCCGTGGGCTGGAACGTGATGGGGACCTCTGCCCAGGGGCTCGGTCAGGTGCAGGAGGCGGTCCGTGCCTATCGCCGTGCGGCGAAGATCGAACCCGACAATCCGGCAACGCGGAACAATCTCGGGCTGATGCTCACGCAGCTCGAGCGTTTCGATGAGGCCGTGCGGGAATTCCGGGCGGCGCTGCGCGCGAAACCGGATTTCTTCGAGGCGCTGTTCAATCTGGGCATCGCCCATGAGGGCGCCGGCGCGCCGGCGGAAGCGGAGCGCCATTACCGCGATCTGCTGCAGCGGCATCCGCGTCTGGGCGAAGCCCACAACCGGCTGGGCAATGTCCTCATGGCCCAGGGGCGCATGGAAGAGGCACTCGCCGCCTACGATCAGGCGGTGGCGATCGATCCCGACCATGCCGGTTTCCAGACGAACCGCGGTAACGTACTCACGGAACTGCATCGCCTGCAAGAGGCCGAGGCGGCCTACCGGCGGGCGCTGGAGCTGCAGCCTGATGACCCCGGTATCCACAACAACCTCGGCAACCTGCTGCGACGCCGCGGCAAGTTGGCCGACGCGGAGGAAATCGCCCGCGCCGGCCTGGCGCAGGATGCGCACCGCACCGATCTCCTGATGCAACTGGCGGCGACCCTGCGCGAGCTGGGCCGGGTCGACGAGGCGATCGGACTCTGCCGTGAGGCGGTCGCGATCGATCCGGAGCAGCCCGAGGTGCACAACGCGCTGGCCAATGCGCTGGCCGATGGTGGTCGGTTCGACGAAGCCGACGCGGCCTACCGCCAGGCGCTCAAGCTACGCCCGGAGTACACCGAGGCGGTGTACCACCTGGCGATCCTGCGCCGCCCGGCCGATCCCGCGGCGGAGCTCGCCGCCGTGCAGGCGCGGCTCGAACAGCGCGGCTGGGCGGCGGCGGAGGCGGCCTCGCTCTATTACGCCGCGGGCAAGCTGGCGGCGGATGCGGGCGAGGCGCCGGAACGGATCTTCGGTTATTACCGCGAGGGTGCGCGGCTGTGCCGGCAGACGTTCGACTACGACGTCGGTGCCGACGAGCGCCGCTTCGCGGCCATTGCCCGGGCGTTCCCGCGCGAGCGCATCGAGGTGCTCGCCGGGGCGGGCCATGACAGCGACGTGCCGGTGTTCATCGTCGGCATGCCGCGTTCGGGGACCAGCCTGATCGAGCAGATCCTGGCGAGCCATCCGCGCGTGCACGGGGCCGGGGAGCGGCGCGATCTCGGGACGGTGGTGGCCGATTACGACGGCCGCTTCGGGCAGGCCTTCCCCGAGTGGATCGAGGCCCTCGACGGGGCGACGGCCGCTGAGATCGGTCGCCGCTATTGTGGATCGCTGATCGATCCGGCCATCGAGGCCGATCGGGTGACGGACAAGCTGCCGGGGAATTTCGTCCATTGCGGCCTGATCGCCGCGGCCCTGCCGCACGCGCGCATCGTTCATGTCCGCCGCGATCCGGTGGATACATGCCTGTCCTGTTTCAGTTACCTGTTCGCCGGCCGGCAGGCGTTCACCTACGACCTGGAGGAGCTCGGGCGTTATTACCGTGCCTATCACGGCTTGACGGCGCACTGGCGCGAGGTGCTGTCACCGGAGCAGTTGCTGGAGATCGATTACGAGGCGCTTGTGGCAGAGCCGGAGTCAGAGGTCGCGCGGCTGCTGGCGCATTGCGGCTTGGATTGGGATAACGCCTGTCTCGCGTTTCACCGCAACGAACGCTCGGTGCGCACCGCCAGCGCGACCCAGGTGCGCCAGCCGCTGTACGCCAGCGCCGTGGGGCGCTGGCGGCGCTACCAGGACGAACTCCAGCCGCTGCTGGAGGCGTTGGGACCGCTGGCACCGCAGGAGTGAGTGCCGGCTGGCTCCCTTCGGTCGCAAGCCGGCCTACACGGGGCTGCAGGGAGGATTCGTAGGCCGGCTTTTGCCGAAGGCAACAGCCGGCGTTTCATCCACGGAGGGAGAAATGGGTCGATACGTGCGCGCCCGTGTCTCGGGTGGTACCTGGTTCTTCACGGTCGTGACCGCGGGGGTGGTTGGCGTCCGATTGCGGTCTGGATGCGTTCCGCTCGAGCTATCGCGATGTCGCTAAAGAGCAGCCATTCGAGACGGTAGCGATGGTGGTGCTCCCGGATCATCTGCATTGCATCTGGCATCTGCCGGCAGGGGTCGACGATTTCTCGCGTCGCTGGCAACGGATCAAGCGTCGCACCACTGAAACGATGCGACGCCGTGGTGTAACCGGGCCGTTCTGGCAGGCGCGTTTCTGGGAGCATCTGATTCGGGATGAGCGCGATCTGCGGATGCATCTGGATTATGTGCATTACAACCCGGTTCGGCATGGGCTGGTCGGCAAGGCGACGGAATGGTCGGCGAGTTCGGTCCATCGCTATATACGGGATGGCTGGTATGCGCCGGATTGGGGGATTGCGGATCCGGAAGACGTGGAAGCGGCCGTATTGGCGAACGGTGGTGACCTGTAGGCGTTTGTCGGTTGATCTCGGGTGATCTGCCGGCTGGCCTCTCGTCGGTCGCAAGCCGGCCTACGTGTGGTCGGCCCGGGGGCGTCGTAGGCCGGCTTTTGCCGAAGGCAACAGCCGGCTTGGTCGGCTGGCGGGGTGGCGGGCTCCCGTCGTGAGTTGGCCTTGTGGGGTGTTGCATGTCGCTACCGGCACAAACCGCACCGGCGTATGCCGAGCTGTGCGCGGTCTCGAATTTCAGTTTTCTGTGGGGTGCTTCGCACCCCGAGGAGTTGGTCGAGCGGGCGGCGCGGCTGGGGTATTCGGCGCTGGCGCTCACGGACGAGTGCTCGCTCGCGGGGGTGGTTCGTGCGCACGCGGCGGCGCGGGATTGCGGGCTGCATCTGATCGTCGGCAGCCGCTTCCAGCTGGACTGTGGTCTGGGGCTGGTCGTGCTGGCGATGGACCGGGGCGGTTATGCGCGCCTCTCGCGGCTGATCAGCGCGGCGCGGCGTGAGGCGCGGAAGGGTTCTTACCGGCTCGACCGCACGATGCTCGCCGACGGGCTGCCGGGGTGTCTCGCGCTCTGGCTGCCCGGGCGGGAGGAGGCCCGGGCGGTGGCCGATGGCGTCTGGCTGCGGGATTGTTTCGGGGAGCGCTGCCGGATCGGCGTGGTGCGCCATCTCGGTCCCGGTGAGTCCGTGCGCCTGCGTTCGCTTGAGCGCCTGGCGAGGGAGACCGGGATCGATCGGGTGGCGCTGGGCGATGTGCACATGCACGCCCGCGGGCGGCGGGCGCTGGCCGATGCGCTGACGGCGATCCGTCTCGGCACGACGGTCGCCGCCGCCGGCACGGCGCTGGCGGGCAACGGCGAGGCCCATCTGCGCGGCCGCGCGCGCCTGGCCCGGCTGTATGGCACCGGACTCGTGGCCGCCACGGTCGAACTCGCGCGGCGCTGCAGCTTCTCCCTTGATGAACTGGCCTACGAATACCCGCAGGAGAGCGTCCCCGCCGGTTACACCCTGAGCGGTTGGCTGCGCGCGCGGGTCGAGGCCGGCGTGGCGGAGCGCTGGCCCGAAGGGGTGCCGCCGGGCGTGCGCGATCAACTCGAGCACGAACTCGCGCTGATCGCGGAGCTCGGTTACGAGGCCTATTTCCTGACGGTTGACGATATCGTGCGCTACGCCCGCGAGCGCGGGATCCTCTGCCAGGGGCGCGGCTCGGCGGCGAACTCGGCGGTCTGTTACTGCCTCGGCATCACCGCGGTGGACCCCTCCACCAGCGCGCTGCTGTTCGAGCGCTTCATCTCGCGCGAGCGCGGTGAGCCGCCGGATATCGACGTTGATTTCGAGCATCACCGGCGCGAGGAGGTCATCCAGTACGTCTACCGCCGCTACGGCGCCGACCATGTGGCGCTGGCGGCGACGGTGATCTGTTACCGGCCGAAGAGCGCGCTGCGTGATGTTGCCGGCGCGCTGGGCATGGAGCCGGCCCAGGTCGATCGGCTGGCGCGGGCGGGCGCCGGGCGTGATGGCCGCACGATCGACCGCGAGCGGGTGCTTGAGACCGGTTTCGATCCCGACGCCCCGGTGATCCATCGCGTACTGACCCTGGCCGAGCAGATCCAGGGCTTCCCGCGCCACCTGTCGCAGCATGTCGGCGGGCTGGTGATCGGGCGGCAGCCGCTGACCGATCTGGTGCCGATCGAGAATGCGGCGATGGACGGCCGCACGGTGATCCAGTGGGACAAGGACGACCTCGACGCGATCGGGCTGCTGAAGATCGACTGCCTCGCGCTCGGCATGCTGACGGCGATCCATGACGCCTTCGACCGCATCGCGGCGTTCTACGGCCGCCGGTACACGCTCGCGGCGATCCCGCGCGAGGACCCGGATGTCTTCGCCATGATCCAGCGCGCCGATACGATCGGCGTGTTCCAGATCGAGTCGCGCGCGCAGATGACCATGCTGCCGCGCCTCAAACCCGCGACCTTCTACGACCTGGTGATCGAGATCTCGATCGTGCGCCCGGGGCCGATCCAGGGCGAGATGGTCCATCCCTACCTGCGCCGCCGCCAGGGGCTGGAACCGATCGAATACGGTGGGCCGGAGATCGAGCGCGTGCTCGGGCGCACCCTGGGGGTGCCGCTGTTCCAGGAGCAGGTGATAGAGATGGCCATGGTGGCGGCAGACTTTTCGCCGGGCGAGGCCGATCGGCTGCGCCGCTCCATGGCCGCCTGGCGCAAGAGCGGTGATCTGGAGCCGTTCGAGCGGCGCCTGGTCGAGGGCATGACGGCCAATGGCTACACGGCCGAGTTCGCCCGCCGCATGTTCGCGCAGATCCGCGGGTTCGCCGGCTACGGCTTCCCGGAATCGCATGCCGCGAGTTTCGCCCTGCTGGCCTGGGCCTCGGCCTGGCTCAAGCATCATCACCCTGCGGCCTTCACCGCCGCGCTGCTCAACGCCCAGCCGATGGGGTTCTACGGGCCGTCGCAGCTGGTGCGCGCCGCGCGCGAGCAGGGTGTCGAGGTGCGCCCGGTGGATGTGCGCGCGAGCGAGGCCGTCTCCACGCTGGAGCCGGATGGCAGCGGCGGCGCGACCCTGCGCCTTGGGCTGGACCGGGTGCGCGGGCTGTCGGCCGGGGCGCGTGCGCGGATCGCGGCCGTGGGGGCGGCGGTCGCCGATACCGCGGACTTGGCGGAGCGGGCGGGGCTGGACCGGCGCGATCTGGACGCGCTGGCCGAGGCGGATGCCCTGCGCGGATTGGCCGGTGACCGCACGGCGGCGCGCTGGGCTGCCCACGGGGTGCAGGCGGCTTTGCCGCTGTTCGGGGACGACGAGGCGCAGCAGCCCCGACCGGCGCTGCGGCCACCACGCGAGGGTGAGTCGATCCGCGCGGATTACGCCAGTACCGGGCTCACGCTGCGGCGGCATCCGCTGGCACTGCTGCGGGCGCGCTTCGCCCACTGGCGGACCGCTGACGACGCCTGTCGGCTGGCCGACGGTGCACGTGTCGTCACGGGCGGGCTGGTCATCACGCGCCAGCAGCCGTCGACGGCGAGCGGCGTGACCTTCCTGACGCTGGAGGATGAGACCGGCGTGATCAATGTGATCGTCCGCCAGGGCGTCGGCCGGCAGTATCGCCCGACCCTGTACGGCGGTCGCCTGGTGGGCGTGGCGGGCCGCGTGCAGCGGCAGGAATCCGTGGTGCATGTGGTCGCGGAGACGCTGGAGGATGCCAGCGGGTGGCTGGGGCGGCTGGATGTTTCGTCTCGGGATTTTCATTGAGAAGGGGGCAGGGCGAAGGGCGAAGGGCCAAGGGCCAAGGGCCAAGGGCCAAGGGCTGCGGACTGAGATTGTTGTGTAGGCCGGTTTTGCCCGGCGTCCGTCACATCTCTGGGGTGCACGACATCGGCCGCCGGGGAATGCCGGCATTGCGCGGTGGAATGCTTCAGACCGGTATCCACCATCGTGGAACGCGCAAGGCCAGCCTGCGTCGGGGACTGAGCCTCTGCGAGACATGGCACGCATTATGCGAGGGGTATGGCGAGAGGCTGATGCCTGATTGCACGATTACGGAGCAGTTCGCCATGAATACGCAGATCCAGACCCCTACCGAAGCCCATACACAACACCATATGCCGCCGCGGGCGGCGCCGCAGACCCGCGGTCATCGCCGGATTATGCTGGTGACGACCCGGTCTTCTACCCTGCTCGCCCTGCAGCGGGCCTGTCGCGCTGATCCGGCCGTGCAGTTCAGTTTTTATGCCAACGCCGCCGCGGCGAGCCGCGCCTTGCGCCGGTTCCGTCCGGATGCGTTGCTGCTCGATGTGGCCTGTACCGGGCGCGCCGGGCTGGAGCTGGTGGAGCGGGTGCGGGGTATGGAGACGCCGCCGACTGTCGCCGTGCTCGCGGACGCCATTGGCCCCCGCATGTGCGCGGCGGTCGAGCAAGTCGGGGCCGACGGCGGCCTGCAGGTGACGGCGTCCGATCTGCTCGAGCGGCTCGGTGCGCTGGCCGCGCCCCGCGCGCAGGGGCGTGCCGACGCGGCGTGAGTCGCCGCGGCCCATTGTCCACCGCTGGACTTGTTTTCCCCGAATGTGAAAAATCGGCGGCGCACAGCGTGCCCGCGTTGGCCCGTGCGTGATGCCTGCTGCCCCACACCGTCCACCCGGCGGGGCCGCGAGGGGACATTCGACAAGAACAAGCCAGCAGGAGTGGTCCATGAGCCAACACTACGATCTCCTCGTCATCGGCAGCGGCCCTTCGGGCCAGCGAGCCGCCGTCCAGGCCGCGAAGCTGGGCAAACGCGCGGCCGTGGTCGAGCGCAAGCATGTGATCGGCGGTAACGCCGTCCATACCGGCACCATCCCGAGCAAGACCCTGCGCGAGACGGTCCTCAACCTCACCGGCTGGCGCGAACGGGGCTTCTACGGCCGCGCCTACCGCGTGAAAAAGGACATCACCGTCCAGGATCTCAAGCAGCGTCTGCAGATGACGCTGGAGCACGAGATCGAGGTGATGCAGCACCAGTTGATGCGCAACGGCGTTGATGTGATCAGCGGCCAGGCGCACTTCGTCGATGACCACACGGTGCGCGTGACGGAGAGCGCCGCGGACGATGACGCCGTCGATTACACCGCCGATCACGTCGTGCTCGCGGTCGGGACGCGCCCGCATCGTCCGAGCCATATCCCGTTCGATCGCCGCAAGATCATGGACAGCGATGACATCCTGCGCATGGATAAACTCCCGCGCTCGATGGCCGTAATCGGCGGCGGCGTGATCGGGATCGAGTACGCGACCATTTTCAGCGCCCTGGATATCAACGTGACGGTCATCGAGGCGCGTGACCAGCTGTTGTCGTTCGTCGACGCGGAAATCGTTCAGGAATTCCAGCACCACATGCGTGATCGCGGGATGATCATGCGCCTCGGCGAGGAGGTGTCCGAGGTCCGCGAGGACACCGACGGCAAGATCATCACGCAGCTCGCCAGCGGCCGCCGTGTGGTGACGGACCTGGCGCTGTTCTGCGCCGGGCGCCAGGGCAACACCGATTCGCTCAAAGTGGAGAATGCCGGGCTGGAGGCGGACAAGCGGGGGCGGCTGGAGGTCAACGAGCATTTCCAGACGAGTGTGCCGCATATCTACGGCGTCGGCGATGTGATCGGCTTCCCCGCACTCGCCTCGACATCGATGGAGCAGGGCCGGCGGGCCGCGCGCCATGCCCTGACCGGTGAGCCGCAGAAACGGCTCGAGAACTTCCCCTTCGGGATCTACTCCGTACCCGAGATCAGCCTGGCGGGGCGCACCGAGCAGGAACTCAAGGATGCCGGTATCCCCTTCGAGAGCGGCATCGCCCGCTTCCGCGAGACGGCGCGCGGCCAGATCCTCGGTCTGGAACAGGGCATGCTCAAGATGCTGTTCAGCCTCGAGGATCACACGCTGCTGGGTGTGCATATCGAGGGCGAGGGCGCGACCGAGCTGGTCCACATCGGCCATGCGGTGATGGAGCTGGGCGGCACGCTCGAGTACTTCATCGAGTCCGTGTTCAACTATCCCACGCTGGCGGAGGCCTACAAGGTCGCCGCACTGGACGCCTGGAACCGGTTGTCGCGGTGACGCATCACCGTCGCGGTCCGGACCGCCCCGGGCGATGAGCCCGCTCACCCTCGCGCTGACGAGCGCCACCGCGACGACACTGCTGACCGCCGCGGTGATCGGCTGGCTGCGCAGTCTGCCGGGCGGCGGTCACGGTGTCGCCGGCTGGCTGATCGCGTTCCTGCTGTTTGCGCTCGCCTGGGCGGCGGGACTGCTGGCGCAGTTCCTCGCACCGCCGATCACGCCGGCGACGGTGCTCCTGCAACTGCTGGCGGCCGCGGCGCTGTTCTGTGGCATCCGCGTGTTCTTCGGGCTGCATCCGCTGCGCACGCTCGTGTGCTCGATCGCGGGGCTGATCATCGCCGGATATCTGCTCGCCTCGATCCTCGACACCGGGGGCGGCGGCTGGCTGCTGTGGGGCGCGGTCACCGTGACCGCGCTGCTGCTGTTCATCAGCGGTGGCCCGTTCGTGCGCATGCGGCCCCATCAGCTGCGCTCCGGTCATCTGATCACGGCGGTAGCGCTGGGCGCGCATGCGCTCGCCGTGGCCGCGTGGTCCCCTCCGGGCAGTCTGTCGGTAGCGGGCGTGATGACCGGGCAGGTGTTGCTGCTGGCGCTCGCACCCGGTATGGCGAACGTGGTGCACCAGCGTATCCATCAAAGGCTCAGTCAGGCGGAACGACGTCTCGCGCACGCGATCGAGGCGCTGGATCAGGGCTTCGCGCTCTACGGCGCGGAGTAACGCCTGGTGATGGCCAACGAGGCGTACCGCGCGATGCTCCCCTTGATCCGCCAGCTGTTCGAGCGCGGCGTCACCTACCGTGAGCTGCTGCAGGCGAGCGCGGCGGCCGGGCAGTGCGTGGGCGCTGCCGGGCGCGAGTCGGACTGGGTGGCGGAGCGGCTCGAGCATCACCGCTGTGGCGGTCATGCGCGCGAGGAGCAGGTGGCGGACGGGCGCTGGCTCTACATGGTCGAGCGGCGCATGCCCGATGGCGAGTCGGTCAGCCTGCGGATCGACATCACCGCCATCAAGCGGCGCTCGCGGGAGATCGCCGACAGCGAGGCCCGCTACCGCGACCTGATCGAGGGCTCGATCCAGGGGATCATCATCGACCACGGCTGGCGCATGATCTTCGCCAATCTGACGGCCGCGGAGATGCTGGGGTTCGGTACGCCGGCGGAACTGCTCGGCCGCGAGCGCCTGGAGGATGTGGTGGAGGACTATGAGATCGAGCGGCTGCGCGAATGCCACGAAGCGCGTGATGCCGGGCTCGATGCGCCGGCGGCATACGCGGCGGACATGCGCCGTGCCGACGGCCGGACCATTACCGTGCAGTGGATGGTGCGCCATATCCGTCGGCGGGGCGAGCGGGTCACCCGGTCGACGCTGGTGGACATCAGCGAGCGTAAACGCGCGGAGCGCGAACTGCGCGATCAGCAGAATCGCCTGGAAGAGCTGGTCAGTGCCCGCACGACCGAGCTGAAAACCGCCAGCCAGGAGCTGGAGGCCTTCAGCTATCCGGTCTCCCATGACCTCGCGGCGCCGCTGCGTCATGTGCGCGGTTTCGCGCGTGCGCTGGAGGAGGATCACGGCGCGGTGCTCGATCATACCGGTCGTGATTATTTCGCCCGGGTGCGCACGGCGGCCGAGCGCATGCAGACCCTGATCGACGATTTGCTCTCGTTGTCGCGGCTGACGCAGAGGGAGATCCAGCGTGAATCGGCCGATCTGTTGGCCCTCGCGGATGAGGTCGTGACCGAGCTGCGCAACGACGACCACAGCGGCCGCGATGTGCGGGTCGAGATCGCCCCTGGGGTGAAGGCCGAGGACGATGCGCGCTTGCTGCGGATCGTGCTCGATAACCTGTTCGCCAACGCCTGGAAGTATACCGTCCATGAGGCGACGGCCCGGATCAGGTTTTACGGGGAGTCGTGCGCGGGCGTGGTATGGTATGTGGTGGACGATAATGGCGTCGGTTTCGACTCGGCCTACGGGGAAGCGGCTGTTCGGGCCGTTCCAGCGCCTGCACAAGGATGAGGACTTCGTCGGCGTCGGCGTCGGTCTCGCCACCGTCGCGCGTGTGGGCGGAGACGGCCTGGCCGGGTGAATCGGCAGTATCGAGGGGGCGCAGTAACGAATGCCGGTAACCATTGATCGGGGTTTCCGGGCGAGGTGCGGTTGCCGTGTCGGAGTGAGAAGAGGTTAGCGATGGCAATCGATACCGGTCGCGGTGAGGTCGACCGCGCCGCCTCTGCAGGTCCTTCGGGAGGGCCGGAACACCGACGCTCGCTGCGTCTGCTCGTCGCGGAGGATTCCGAGGACGACACCCTGTTGCTGGTCCGCGAGCTGCGCCGGGCCGGCTTTGACACGACGTATCGGCGGGTGGACTACCCGCGGGGGCTGCGCGAGGCCCTCGATGAGGCCGAGTGGGACCTCATCATCACCGACTACAATATGCCGCAGTTCTCACCCGACGACGTACTCAATGCGGTTCACGAGCGCGGCATGGATATGCCCGTGATCCTCGTATCGGCGAATCTCGCCGACGCCCGCGCGGTCGATGCGATGAAGGCGGGTGTCAACGACTATGTCCTCAAGGACAATCTCTCGCGCCTCGGACCGGCCGTCGAGCGTGAACTGCGCGAGGCCGACAACCGGCGCGATCATCGGCTGGTGGCGGCCGAACTCGAGCGGGTTGCATCGCGCGACTCGCTGACCGGCCTCGCCAATCGCCAGCAGCTCGAGCTCGATCTTGCCCAGGCCTGCACCGCCATCGGCGATGTGGGTCATGCCTTCCTGTATCTCGATGTCGACCAGTTCCGGGTCATCAACGAGAACTGCGGCCACCATGCCGGCGACGAGCTGATCCGCCAGCTCGCCTCCGTGATCGCGGGGCTGGTGCCCGCCGGGCACACGCTCGCCCGGGTCGGACCGGATGAGTTCGCGGTTCTGCTGGAGCACTGTCCCGCGAGCCGCGCCTGGCGCATCGCCGAGCAGATGCGCCGCGCGGTCAACGCCTGGCATTTCTCCTGGGAGGGGCACAGCTACCGGATTGGCATCAGTATCGGCGTCGTCGGTATCGGCGAGGCGGGTCTGGGGATGGCGGAGGTCATGCGCCGGGCCGATATCGCCTGCCACGCGGCGAAAGACCTCGGCCGGAACGGCATCCGCCTGTATACGGAGGAGGATGCCGATCTGGCCCGCCGCCGCGGCGCGATGCAGTGGGTGGCGCGCCTGCAGCACGCGCTGCAGAACGACGAACTCGTGCTGTTCGAGCAGTCGATCGATCGCGCGGCCGCGCCGGGGGATTACCCGCACTCCGAACTGCTGGTGCGTATGGAGGAATCGGATGGCCGTCTGGTGGAGCCGGGGTTGTTCATCCCCGCGGCGGAGCAGTTCGAGCTCATGCCGCTGCTGGATCGCTGGGTCATCGATCACGCGTTCCGCGCCATCGGCCAGAGACCCCGGACGGGGGGGCGCTGGTTCATCAACCTCTCCGGCACCTCGCTGTCGGACGATACGCTCCCCGATTACGTCGGCGAGCGGCTGATCGAGTCGGGCGTGGCGGGGGAGCGGATCTGTTTCGAGATCACCGAGACCGCCGCGATCGCCAACATGAGCGCCGCCTTGCGCTTCATGTCGCACGTGCGCGAACTCGGCTGTGCGGTGGCGCTGGACGATTTCGGCAGCGGGCTGAGTTCCTTCGCCTACCTCAAGTCCCTGCCGGCCGATTACCTCAAGATCGACGGTTCGTTCGTGCGTGCGATGATCGACGATGAACTCGACCGCACGATCGTCGAGGCGATCATGAAAATCGGCCACGCCGCCGGCAAGGAGGTGGTCGCCGAGAGCGTCGAGTCCGGCGATGTGCTGGATGCCCTCACCGCGCTCGGCATCGACTTCGTGCAGGGGTTCCTGATCGCCAGCCCGCGCCGCCTGACGGCCCCTTTGTAGTCGGGAGGGGTATTCCCGGATTCCGCCTTCGGCTGCATCCGGGCTACAGGACTCTCGACGAATGACCCGTAGCCCGGATGGAGCCGAAGGCGGAATCCGGGGAAGCTACCGGCTTTGAGGCTTATTCAAGCCCCCGGCAACGTCTCCACAGGCGCACGAGCCTGCTCGCGATCGTGCACATCCGGTGCCGCCCGACGCGATCAGGGCGATGCGCGCTGGCGGCAACCGTGCCTGGACGGGCAAAGCGCCTCAGCTATCGGCCGCCACGAGCGGGTCAAGCGCCTCGAACACTGTATCGCGGACATCCTCGACCTCACCGAGCGCGCTGACATGCACGTAGTGCGGTGCGCGCTGGTCGCCCGATTCCGCCCACTTGCGGTAATAGCCCACCAGCGGCTCGGTCTGTTCGTGGTACGTCTCCAGGCGCTGGCGGACCGTGTCTTCCTGGTCGTCGCCACGCTGCTCCAGCGGCTCGCCGGTCTCGTCGTCCTGACCCGCGACTTCCGGCGGGTTGAACTCCACGTGATAGACGCGCCCCGACGCCGGGTGGACGCGGCGGCCGCTCATGCGGCGGATGATCTGCTCGTCGTCGATGTCCAGTTCGACGACCGCGTCGATATCGACGCCGGCCTCGCGCAGCGCGTCCGCCTGGGCGATCGTGCGCGGGAAGCCGTCGAACAGGAACCCGTTCCCGCAGTCCGGCTCCTCGATCCGTTCCTTGACCAGGCCGATGATGATGTCGTCGGAGACAAGATCGCCACGGTCCATGACTTCCTTCGCCTTGCGGCCCAGTTCGGTACCGGCGGCGACGGCCGCGCGCAGCATGTCTCCGGTCGAGATCTGCGGGATGCCGTAACGCTCTTTGATATAGGCCGCCTGGGTGCCCTTGCCGGCGCCCGGAGCGCCGAGGAGGATGATACGCATGGTAGTTGCTCCTTCGTGAGGCCGCGCCGCGTAGGCTGCCGGTGCGGCTGTCAGGGACTGAACGGCGCGAGCCGCTGCTCGACTGCGGCGTTGCGCAGCCGGACATAGTCCGGCAGACCGTTGCGGTAGGGCGGATACTCCTCGCCCGCGATCAGCGGCTGGAGGTAGCGGCGGCAGGCCTCGGTGATGCCATAGCCGTCTTCGGTGATGTAGTCGCGCGGCAGGCCGGTCTCGACGTTGGCGACGTCGGCCAGGTCGACGCAGTCGATGTCCCATTCATAAGGGTCGTTGGACAGGCGTCGGATCGCGGGCATGACGGCGTTGCGGCCCTCGAGCGCGAACTCGACGGCGGCGCGGCCGACGGCGTAGGCCTGCTCGACATCCGTCGCCGAGGCGATATGGCGGGCGCTGCGCTGCAGGTAATCGGCGACGGCCCAGTGATACTTGTGGCCGAGCTGCTCTTTGACCATGCCCGCGAGCATCGGCGCCACGCCGCCGAGCTGGGCGTGGCCGAAGGCGTCGCGGCCACCGGCCTCGGAGAGGAACCGGCCGTCCGCGTACTGCGCGCCCTCGGAGGCGACGACGGCGCAATAGCCGTGCTCGCGCACGGCGGCGTCGACGCGCTCCAGGAAACGCTGCTGCTCGAACGGGATCTCCGGGAACAGGATTACGTGCGGGGCATCGCCCGGAGCCTCGGCAGCGACCCCGCCCGCCGCGGCGATCCAGCCGGCGTGGCGGCCCATCACCTCGAGGATGAACACCTTCGTCGAGGTACTGGCCATCGAGGCCACGTCGAGCCCCGCCTCGCGGATGGAGACGCCGACGTATTTCGCCACCGAGCCGAAACCGGGGCAGGTGTCCGTGAGCGGCAGGTCGTTGTCGACCGTCTTCGGGATGCCGATCGCGGTGATCGGGTAGCCGAGTTCGGCGCCGATCTGCGAGACCTTGTGGGCGGTATCCTGGGAGTCGCCGCCGCCGTTGTAGAAGAAGTAGCCGATGTCGTGGGCGCGGAAGACCTCGACCAGACGCTCGTAGTCCGCCCGGTTCTCGTCCAGCCCCTTGAGCTTGTGGCGGCAGGAGCCGAAGGCGCCGGCCGGCGTGTGGCGCAGTGCCGCGATCGCCTCGTCGCTCTCCTGCGAGGTATCGATCAGGTCCTCGTGCAGCGCGCCCAGGATGCCGTCCCGGCCCGCGAATACGGTACCGATACGGTCGCTGTTGCGCCGCGCCGTCTCGATCACGCCGCAGGCGGATGCGTTGATCACGGCGGTGACGCCACCGGACTGGGCGTAGAAGGCGTTGTTCCCACTCATCGGGCCGGAAATCTCCATCGCTGCGGCGGCCTGCGAACCTCCGGATTGTGCCGGAGCGGTGATCCGGTGTCACGTCAGGTCGAGGAGTCAGGCGGCAGGCGGCAGGAGTCAGGCGTAGGCGCGTTTTCCCCGAAGGCGAACGCGCGCGGTGGTGCCTCGGGTCGGAATCCGGCGCTTCGGGCGCTGACTCGTAGGCGGGCTTTGCCCGGCGCGGTCGATACGGTGAATCCCTGCGATACGGTCCGCCGGGGCAGCCCGGCAAATGGGGACGCACTCGGGATGCGGGGATCGTTTTTTTCGCAGAGGCGCGGAGCACGCAGGGAGCGCAAAGAATTCGAGAGACAGGGGGCGGCTCTGCGCGGTTTTACCGTCTTTCGCTCTCTTTGCGTACTCGGCGCTCTCCCCGCCTCCACGAGAACCCGAAGCCACGCCGGATTCGGTTCGTGCGGGTTGAATCCATGCGTAAACCCTAACGCCGCGAGCGCGGTGATCCAGAACCGTAGCCCGGATGGAGGCGTAGCCGTAATCCGGGGTGTGCGGTCCCGGATTCCGCTTCGCTTCATCCGGGCTACGAAATGCGACTGGGCGGGAGGCCGGCTCAGAAGCCGAAAAAGCGCCGCGCGGTCGCGGTCGTGTGTTCGGCCGTGGTCTCGGGAGACTCGCCCCGCGCCTCGGCGATGCGGCGGACGATGTGGGGCAGGTTGGCCGGTTCGTTGCGGCGGGTCTTCGGTTTGGGTTTCAGGTCGCGCGGCATCAGATAGGGGGCATCCGTTTCCACCATCAGGCGGTTGTCCGGGATCCGGTGGGTGCATTCCAGCAGGTGCGCGCCGCGGCGCTCGTCGCAGATCCAGCCGGTGATGCCGATATGGCAGTCCATCTCGAGGTAGTTGCCGAGCGCCTCCGCCGTCCCCGTGAAGCAGTGCACCACGATGGCGGGGATACGGTCGCGCCATTCGCGCAGGATCGCCATAAAGCGCTCATGGGCATCGCGTTCGTGCGCGAAGACCGGCAGGCCCAGTTCGGCGGCGAGTTCGAGCTGCGCCTCGAACAGCCGCTCCTGGGCCGCCCGGGGCGAGAAATCGCGATTGAAGTCGAGACCGGCCTCGCCGACGCAGCTCACCAGCGGATGCTGCGCCAGCGCGCGCAGATGATCGATCACCCGCTCACTTGCATCGACCGCGACATGCGGATGCACGCCGGCGGTCGCGCGCAGCGCGTCCGGATCACGTCGCGCGATGTCCAGTGCCGCCTCGCTGCCAGCCTCGTCGGCGCCGGTGATCGCGAGGTGGTTCACCCCGGCCTCATGGGCCCGCGCAAGCACCGCATCGATATCGTCATGAAACGATTCATGGGTCAGGTTCGCGCAGATATCGACGAGGTCCATGGCGGCTCCGTTGGTCTGGAAAGCGCGCAGTGAAGCAGGGAATCCGCGGGGCGGCAAGGGCCAAGGGCCAAGGGCCAAGGGCCAAGGGCCAAGGCGGCAGGCGGCAGGCGGCAGGCGGCAGGCGGCAGGCGGCAGGCGGCAGGCGGCAGGCGGCAGGCGGCAGGCGGCAGGTCGCGGCGTGCGCCTGCCCGCGCGAAAACGAGAAAACACCGTCATCGCGAGCGACCGAAGGGAGCGTGGCGATCCAGTGACGGTACGGCACGTCGACCGCCCGTACCGTCTTACGGATGTCCCGCATCCGATCCCCGCGGACTCCGCCAAACCGAGGCGCCACCGAAGCGCTCCGCCGGCACGGGATTGGCGCCTGCCGCGTCGCCTTCGGCTCCTCGCAGCGGTGGCTGCGCCCGCAATGACGGGCACGGCACCGCGCGCCCGCCGTCGCGAACGCGAGAGAACCCCGTTATCGCAAGGAAATGAAGTGACGGTAGCGGCCCGGTCGACGACGGGGTAGGCCTTCGTACGCACTTCCGTCAATACCCGATATCCTTGTACGACCGCGCGATCTTCTGGATCGCCACCACATAGGCGGCCATGCGGTAATCCTTCACCCTCGGGTTGTTCTCGCGGACGTTGATGATCTCCTGAAACGCCAGGCGCATCGTGTCGTCGAGCCCGGAGCGTACGAGATCGAGTTCGTCGGCGCCGCGGGCGATCTCGGCCCGCACCCATTCCGGGATCTGCGTGTTCGTGGCCATCTCGATCGCCGAGATGATGTGATCGCCGCGTGCCTCGTGGAAGCGCTTCTCCATGCGCCCGAAGCGGACATGGGCGAGGTTGCGGATCCACTCGAAGTAGGAGACGACGACCCCGCCGGCGTTGACGTAGGCGTCCGGCAGGATGTGGACGCCGCGTTCGACGAGCATCCGGTCCGCCTCGAAAGTAACCGGTCCGTTCGCGGCCTCGGCGATCAACGGCGCCTTGATCCGGTCGGCGTTGCCTTCGTGGATCACGCTCTCGAGCGCGGCGGGAATCAGGATGTCGCACTCGTGCTCGAGCACCTCGGCCCCGTTCTCGACGTACGTGCCATCCGGGAAACCCTTGACGCCGCCCTGCTCGCGGATGTGCCGATGCACGGCATCAACGTTGAGGCCATCCGGATTCACCACGGCGCCGTCGCGTTCGATGATGCCGACGATCGTGGAGCCGTCCTCGACCTCGAGGAAATGGGCCGCGTGGTACCCGACGTTGCCAAGGCCCTGGACAATCACCCGCTGGTCGCGGAGCTCGCCCTTGAGGCCGGCTTCGTGGACGGCCGCCTTGTGGCGGAAGAACTCGCGCAGGGCGTACTGGACGCCGCGGCCGGTCGCCTCGTGGCGGCCGCGCACACCGCCGTGTTCGACGGGTTTGCCGGTGACGGCACCGACGTAGTTGATGTCGTCCGGGAACAGCTGTTTGTAGGTGTCCACCATCCACCCCATCTCCCGGGGGCCAGTGCCCATATCCGGAGCGGGCACGTTCTTGGCGGGACTGAGGAAGCCCTTGCTCACCAGCTCGCGCGCGAAGCGGCGCGTGATCTGCTCGATCTGGTTATGCGTGTATTTGCGCGGGTCGATGCACAGCCCGCCCTTGGAACCGCCGTAGGGCACGTCGACGATCGCGCACTTGTAGGTCATCAGCGCCGCCAGCGCCTCGACCTCGTCCTGATCTACATTCGGGGCGTAGCGGATACCACCCTTCGAGGGCAGGCGATGGTCGCTGTGCACCGCCCGCCAGCCGGTGAACATCTCGGCCTTGCCGTCGATCTCGATCGGGAAGGAGACCTGCAGTACCGAGCGACAGGTCTTCAGCGCGTCGCCCATGCCGGGCTCGAGTTCCATGATCCCGATCGCATGGTCGACCATGTGTTCGACGCTCTGCCGGAACGATAGACCGCTGCTGGCTTCGCTCATGAGCCCCTCCTGTTATTGGTGTTGTTTTCCTCGTTGTGCCGGCGCAAGTCCCGGCAATACATGGCCCGGGCCGACTCGTTCCCGGGCCATTCAGCCACCCCGGGGCGACGGGCGCAAGCTGTGCTAAGGTCCGTCGCGCGAATCGGATCGGGAGAACGCACGCATGGGGCGCAGTAAAAAGAGTCGCCCGGCCGGGCGGCAACAGCCGGCAAGCGGTAACAAGGCGAAGCCGCCGGCGACGCCACAGGAGGCCTGGCAGCAGGCGATCGCCGCTTATGAGGGCGGTAAGCCGCGGCAGGCGCAGAGTCTGCTGGCACCACTGCTCGACATGGCCTCGGTCCCGGGCGAGGTCTCGCTGCTCGCCGGCCTCGTGGAGGCGCAACTGGGCGATTCCCGCCGCGCCGAGGAACACCTCAGACGGGCCGTGCAGATGGTGCCGGAACGCATCGAGGGCTGGCTCGGCCTGGGAAATGCGCAGCACATGCAGGGCCGGTTCGACGCGGCCGTCGAGACCTTTCGGCGGGTTCTGAAACGCTCGCCGGATAGCCCGACGGCATTGTACAACATGGCCATGGCGCAGATGGATCACGGTCGCAACCGTGAGGCGCTCGACAGCCTGGAGCGTCTGCTCGAAGTGGACCCCGAGTGGGCGGGTGCTGAGCACAACCGCGCG
Organism: uncultured Ectothiorhodospiraceae bacterium; assembly: GCA_913055615.1. GTDB lineage: Bacteria > Pseudomonadota > Gammaproteobacteria > XJ16 > Halofilaceae > Halofilum. Next base: position 37,671 of record CAJXKK010000011.1, on the reverse strand, counting down.
ATTCTGCTCGGTATTCTTGGCTGGGCCGAACAGGCGTACACCGCCTACCAGACGCTGGTCTCAAAAGATCCCGACGATCCATGGCTGCGCCTCGAATTCGCTGGTTTCCTGGAGCAGAACAATCGTGCCGACGAGGCGGCCGAGTGGCTGCCAACGGCGGATGCCTTCGGTGAGGCGGCGCAAGGGGCCGCGCAGGCGCAAGGGTTGCGGGCGCAGCTGCTCGTGCGCGAAGAGCGATATGAAGAGGCACTGGAACTGCTCGACGAGGCGCATCGACGCACGGGACAGGATTTTCTCGGCTACCGCCAGGGCAACCTCCTCGACCGGTCCGGTCGAATGGACGAGGCCATGGCGGCATTCGAGCGGGCGAACCGCGCACGCGCGAAACAGGATGTAGCGGTCCGGCTGCGAAGCAGGAAATACCTCGAGTACGTCGCGGAGAAGATCGAGCGGGGGATCGCTTCACCCATGCAGACGGATCGTGAGGCGGTACGCGACGAGCGCCGTACACCGGTCTTTCTCGTCGGTCTGCCGCGCTCGGGGACTACGCTGCTCGACCGGATGCTAGGCGCGCATCCCGAGACCCAGGTGCTGGAGGAGTTCGATACGCTGCGCATGGCGGAGTCCGCGATCGCCGCCGGTCGTTCGCCGGGCGAGGCGCGGCGGGTCTACTGGGACTACGTCGATCGACACATCGATCTGACCGATGGCCGGATAGTGATCGACAAGAATCCGCTGCACGCGGCGCACCTCGATGTCCTGCCGAAGGTGTTCCCCGACGCGCGGGTAATCATCGCGCTGCGCCATCCCTACGATGCCGCGCTGAGCAGTTACATGCAGGACTTCCAGCTGAATCCGGCGAGCGTGCATTTCCTGGAACTCGGATCGACCGCCACGCTCTGCGCTCGCCTGCTGAGAATGATGCAGTTGTTTGAGCAGGCCTGTCCGGAGCAGGCGATCCGATTGCGTTACGAGGAGCTCGTGACCGACTTCCAGGGGGAAGTCACTCGCGCCCTCGAGGGTATCGGTCTCGACTGGCACGCGGATGTTTCGGAGTACGCGGCCCGTGCCAACAAGACCGGCATGGTGACGACGCCCAGTTATGAACAGGTCACGAAGGGGCTGTACAGCTCGTCGATTGCTCGCTGGCAGCGTTATGCAGCCTGGCTGGAGCCGTTCCGCGAAGAGATCGGTCCGCTGTTGCCTTATTTCGGGTACGACGAGGCGATGGAATCATCGGGTGGCGAGCAAAGCGCCGCGACCTGATTGGGGGCTACGATCACGCCGCTTCGCAGTGCGATGCGCGGTCGGATTGAGTGCGTAGGCCGGCTTGCGACCGAAGGCATCGCTGCGAGGAGCCGAAGGCGACGCGGCAGGAGCCAGCCGGGGATTTCGGTGTGGGGGGCGCGACTGCCGGCTGTTGCCTTCCGCAAAAGCCGGCCTACGGGTGTGCTCGGTTGATTCCGACAGGCTGCTAGCCGCGATCGGCTTTACCGCCGCCGAGGCAAGGCGGGGATTCGGGCGTGCCGTTGCGGGCCTGCCATTCCTGCGGCGTATACGCGTGGATCGCGAGGGCATGCACCTGGCCGGCGAGTTCGTCGGCCAGGGTCGCGTTGATCGCGCGGTGTCTCGCGAGCAGGTTCTGTTCGGCGAAACCGTCGCTGACCAGCGTCACCCGAAAATGCGACTCCGCGCCCGGTGGCACGTTGTGGTTATGGCTCTCGTCCAATACCTCGAGCCATTCCGGTTCAAAGCGTGTCCCGAGTTTCTCTTCGATGGTTTGCTTCATGCTCATGTGCCCAGGCTAGCACCCGTGGCGCGTGCTGCCAAGCGGGGTGCGGTTTCCTTTGTCACAAAAGGAAAAGGCGCCCCGGAGGGCGCCTTTTCCATACAGGCCTCGTTGTCCGAGAGGACTTAGAAGCTGTGCTTCAGGCCAACGGCCAGCACTTGCTGCTCGGCATCGGAACCATCGGCGTTGCCGGTGTTCGTGTTGATGCCGACACCATCGACTTCAGCCGTTTCGAATTCGGCATAGAGCTTGGTGCGGGAACTGAACTCCTTCTGCGCCTGCAGGAAGACGGTACTCAGGTCGCCGTCACCATCGCCGCGGTCGGCGTCGCCGCTGCCGACTCCGAAGTAGCCGCTGAAGCCGCTGCCGAAGTCCATGCCGGCCAGCACGTTGAACGCGCTCGGACTGTCGGCTTGGGCCTGACCCGGGTTGCTGATGTCGGTGTCAGCCGAGAAGAACGTACCACCGACATAGAACGGACCGCTCGACCAGCGGCCACCGAGGGTCACCATGCTCGGCTCGGGGATGTTGGCCCCGCCGGTGCTCGAGTTCTGCTCCTGATAGAACGTACCGTTGACCGTGAAGTCACCGAACGTTCCCTGGGCACCGATGATCGCCGCGTCGATGGTTTCATCATCGTTGATGCCTGCAGTGGTCTGCGCACCGTTCTCGCTCTGGGCATCGGAACGCAGCTGCACGCTGAACGTGAACGGGTCGGAGGAGTAACCACCGCCGCCGTACGTGTAGGTCAGGGCGTTGTCGATACGCAGGCCGGACGGATCGTCGTTCGTGGCGAACGGGCCAACGAAGCTGCTCATCATGTAGTAGTGGGTGGCGCCACCGTGGCCGTCGGTGCGGTAGTGGTTCCAGCCGGCGTATTCATACAGCACGCCCCACTGGGTGCCGAGCTTGACCGTACCGAAATCGCCGCTAAGCGAAACGTTCGACAGGCGGGTGTTGACGGTAGAGTCTTCGGAGAAAGCACCGCCGGCGCCGCCGGAACTGGTGCCGATGCCGAACTCAAACGTGTAACCGGCCGTCAGACCGTTGCCGAGGTCCTCGGAGCCACTGGCACCGATGCGGGACTCAAGCGTGTCGGACATGCCGCTTTCGTCGCCGTTGCTGAAGATGGCGAAGGTGCCACCGTTGTCGCTGCTGGCGGTTTCGAAAGTCGTGTTAAGGGAACCGTACACCTCGGCCGCCTGGACGGAGGCCGGCGCCACGACGGCGCTGGATACGGCGAGAGCAATCAGGGATTTCTTCATGGTCATTTCAATGATCCCATTGGTGTTTTGGACAGAAGCTTCTGTGGACCATGCACCCTTGGGTACTGAATCCACCGCTTATAAACCTATCACGGCTGTTGCGGGTGCGCCACAACCATTCACGGATGCGACTTACAATGCCCCAAACGTGACAGGGTGAAGTGAGCGTAATGCAGCATTACATTTGTTTCAAGTGGCAAGAGGCGGGATTGATCAGGGAAGAGTCGTAGGAGGGCGCCGCCCATCTGTTGCGTTTATGCAACAGATGGGCGCGCCGGCGGGGTCAGAGTAGGCCCTCGTCCTCGAGCCAGTCGCGGGCGCCGGGGTGCAGCGGCGCGTCAACCGCGGCCACGCCACGTGCCATGCCGGCGGGTTCAAGGCTTTCGAAGGCGCGATGCCAGTCGCGGAACTGCCCGGACTGCTCGAACACGGAGCGCGTGACTTCACGCACGATCCGCTGCGAAGTGTTCGTGGACGACAGCAGCAGTGACCGCACGCCATACGTCGGGATCTCGCTGGATTCGTCACTGTACGTGCCGCCGGGGATGACGGTCGTATCGTAGTACGATGCCGAGCGCACGAGGCGATTGATGGCGGGGCCTTCCACCGGGATCATGGAGCCACCGCAGGCGAGGGTCTCGCGCACCGAGTTGTTCGGATGACCGGTCACGAACACGGCGACATCGATTTCCTCTTCGCAGAATGCGTCGACCTGTTCCGTGATACCGAGGCGTTCCGCGCTGGCGAAGTCGTCCACCGTCCAGCCGAGTGCATCCATCAGGGTCATCATGGTGACGGCCTCGCCGGATGTCTCCGGGCCGATATTGACGCGCTGGCCGCGCAGATCCCGGACGGTTTCGATATCGGTGTCGGAGTGCGCGACCAGGATCAGGTTCTCGGGGTGCAGCGCGAAGACGGTCCGCAGACCCCGGAACTCGCCGACCTCCCGGAACGGGCCATTGCCGCGCCATGCCTGCTGGACCACATCGGACTGCACGATCCCGAATTCGCGTTCGCCCTGACGCAGCGCGAGGAGGTTCTCGACGCCGCCCGGCGAGCTCTTGACCGTGCACCGGATCTGGTGGTCGTTGCGTTGCGCGTTCACCAGTGAACAGATCGCACCGCCGGCCTGATAGTCCATGCCGCTGACATCGCCGGTACTGATGCTGATGAAGGATCCGGCCGCATGTACGGAACCGGCCGCCGTGATCGTCAGGGCGGTCAGCCCGGCTGTCAGCCAACATCGTGTTTGCATTGCGGCCATGAAATCCTCCCATGGGACTCGTTTTCGATTATGTCGTTGTCGGCGCATTCTAACAGCATGTTGACAGGCCGCCGCTGTCTGCTTTCTGCGCGCTTCGTGATCGATCGGGGGTGGGCGCTGCGTGGATGGCCAAGGGGGTCGGCCTGTTGGTACGTCTTGATCGCGAGCAAGCTCGCTCCTACAGGGGGTGGCGCTGCGCCGTGCAGGAGCGAGCTTGCTCGCGATCGCTCGGCGACACGCCTGCGGTCGTCATGAACGACCGGGTCCGCAAAATCATCCATGTCGACATGGACGCGTTCTTCGCCTCCGTCGAGCAGCGCGACGATCCATCGTTGCGCGGCGTACCGCTGGCGGTCGGGGGCTCGCCCAACGGGCGGGGCGTCGTGGCGGCCGCGAGTTATGAGGCGCGCGAATACGGTGTGCGCTCGGCGCTGCCCTCGGCGCGTGCGCTGCGCCTGTGTCCCGACCTGGTCTTCGTCCACCCCCGCTTCGAGACCTACCGCGAGGTATCGCGCGCGATCCGGGCGATCTTCGCCGCGTACAGCGATCGCATCGAGCCGCTGTCGCTGGATGAGGCGTATCTGGATGTGAGCGACAGTCCCTGCTGCGAGGGTTCGGCGACCCGCATGGCCCGCGAGATCCGTGAGCGCATCCGGGCGGAACTCGGGCTCACGGCCTCGGCCGGGGTGTCATACAACAAGTTCCTGGCCAAGCTCGCCTCCGATCAGGACAAGCCCGACGGGCTGTTCGTGATCCGCCCGGAGGCCGGCGAGGCGTTCGTGCAGTCGTTGCCGGTACGCCGCATCCACGGGATCGGCCCGGCGACGACCGCCCGCATGAGCGCACTCGGCATCGAGACCGGCGCCGACCTGCGGGCGTGGTCGCGCGAGGCGCTGGTGGAGCGCTTCGGCAAGGCGGGTGAGCGCTATTACTGGCTGGCGCGCGGCATCGATGATCGTGCGGTGCAGAGCCGGCGGGTGCGTAAATCCATCGGCCAGGAGAACACCTTCGCGACCGATATGACCGAGTCGGCGGACATGCAGGCCGAGCTCGAGCGGCTGGCCGGGCGCGTGGCCGAACGGCTGGAGGCGCTCGAGGTGATCGCGCGCACGGTCACGGTGAAAGTGCGGTTCGCCGATTTCTCGATCGTGACGCGCAGCTGGACCGCGCCGGGCGGACTGGCGACGCTCGAGGATCTGCGCCCGCTGCTCGGCCTGTTGCTGGAGCGCGCGCTACCCGAACACGCCGCCGTCCGCCTGCTCGGCGTCACCGTCTCCAACCTCGAACCCCGCGAGGCGCATCAGCCGGCGTTATGGGGGTGAAGCATTCGAGTCACCGTAGCCCGGATGAAGTGAAACGGAATCCGGGGAGGGGGGATATGCCGCGGCGGTGGATGGAGGCGTGGTACCGGTATGACGTGGATGCGTCGGTTCGGACCTCGACGTCCCGGATTCCGGCTGCGCCTGGATCCGGGCTACGGGGCTACGGGGCGCGTAGTGCGTAGCCCGGATGGAGTGAAACGGAATCCGGGGAGGTTGGTATGGCGGTGTGCCTGGGCGTGGTCACCGGGGTTCACCGCGGTCGGGCATGGTCTGGTCGTCCGGCGATGAGGCCCAGTCCGGTGCGATATCGCCCTTCTCGATGAAGCGATGGATTGATGAGTATGGCCAGTCAGCGGCTGTTGAGACGAGTCCGTGCCGGACCGGGTTGTAGTGGATGTAGTCCATGTGCCGTTGGAGGTCGTCATGGTCGCGGATCGTATGCTCCCAGTAGCGGCGCTGCCAGACGCGCGCCTCGTTCCGGTGGTTGCGGCCGATGACTGCGCCAGCCCGGGCAAGACGACGCACGAAGCCCGATTTGATGGACCGCCAGCGGCCAGGATAATCGCTGTCACCCGGTGGAAGCGTCCAGATGGCGTGCAGGTGATCCGGCAGGATGACGATGGCATCGGTCGTGAACGGGGATTTGCGGGCGACCTCGCAGTATGCCGCCCGGAGTTCGCGCACGTGTCGGATAAGGAGATCGGCGCGGCGATCCCGGAGGGTGACCGTGAAGAAGTATGAGGCGCCGGGCACGAAATTGCGGCGATACGCGACCATGGCCGTCCCTGGCATGGTTGAAAGTATGCGGATCGTAGCCTGGGCCGGATCGTTATGGAATCCGTGCCGGTGATTCCCGGATTCCGGCTGCGCCTGCATCCGGGCTACGGAGGGTCGTGCTTCGTAGCCCGGATGGAGTGAAACGGAATCCGGGGAGGGGTTGCTATGGCGCCGCGGTGAAACGGGGCGCCGGGATGACATGGATGCGTCGGTTCGGACCTCGACGTCCCGGATTCCGGCTGCGCCTGCATCCGGGCTACGGGGTCGTGGTTCGTAGCCCGGATGGAGTGAAACGGAATCCGGGGAGGGGGGATATGCCGCGGCGGTGGATGGAGGCGTGGTACCGGGATGACATGGATGCGTCGGTTCGGACCTCGACGTCCCGGATTCCGGCTGCGCCTTCATCCGGGCTACGGGCTACGTTGTCTTTGCGGGCCTTGGCGTTCTTTGCGTCTTTGCGAGAACCAAAACAACACCGGATTCTGCCCGGGCGCGATCGTCAGGTGATTACCCCTCTGGATCGAAGACGATACTGACGCGCCGATTGTGGCGGCTTTTCTTTTCGATTTTGGCGACGCGGACGCGGCCGATCTCGGCGGTGCTGGCGACGTGGGTGCCGCCGCAGGGCTGGAGGTCGACATCGCCGATGCGGATGAGGCGGATGTCGCCCTCGCCGCGGGGCGGCTGCGCGGACAGCGTCTTGACGAGGTCCGGCTGCGCGTCGAGTTCGGCCTCCGTGATCCACTCGGCGGTTACGGGGTGATCGGCCGTGATCAGGGCGTTCAGGGATGCGGTCACGGTCTCGCGGTCGAGCGTGCTCTCGGGCAGGTCGAAGTCCAGCCGGCCCTTGTCGGCACCGACGGAGCCGCCGGTGACCGGGGCCGGGATCGCGACCGAGAGCAGGTGCATGCAGGTGTGCATACGCATGTGCGCGTGGCGCCGGGACCAGTCGATCTCGCCACTGACGCGGTCGCCGACCGCGGGGAGGGTCGTGCCCGCGCTGACGCGGTGCACCACCGCGCCGGCCTCGCCCTTGCGGGTATCGGCGACGGTGAGCGTGCCCCCGTCGGCGAGGGTGAGGATCCCGCTGTCGCCGGGCTGGCCGCCGCCGTGCGGGTAGAACAGCGTCCGGTCGAGCACGATGTCGTTGCCGTCGATGGCCTCGACCGTCGCCTCGAATCGGGTCTCATACGGCGATTCGCGGAACAGGAGCTCGGTGGTCATGCCTGCTTCTCCGAGGCGATCCGCTCGGATAGAAAGCCCGTGAGGCCATTGAGCGGGATGTTCTCGGGCTCGGCCGCGGCGCGCGGTTTGTATTCGGCGGTGTCGGCGTCCAGCCCCTTGTCGGAGAGCACGATGCGGTGCGGGATGCCGATCAGGTCCATGTCGGCGAACTTCACGCCGGGGCGCGTCTCGCGATCGTCGAGCAGGACGCTGATTCCGGCCGCCTGGAGCTCGCCGTACAGCGACTTGACTGCCTCGCGCAGCCGGTGCGACTTGTGCATGTTGATCGGCACGATGGCGAGCTCGAAGGGCGCGATGGCGGCCGGCCAGATGATGCCGCGCTCATCGTGGCCCTGCTCGATGGCGGCCGCGACCAGGCGGGTGACGCCGATGCCGTAACAGCCCATATAGAGCGTCACGGGTTTGCCGTCCTCGTCCAGCACCTCCGCGCCCATCGCCGCGGAGTATTTCTGCCCGAGCTGGAAGATATGCCCGACCTCGATGCCGCGCAGGATATCGAGGCGGCCGCCGTCCGGCGCGATGTCGCCCTCCACCACGTCGCGCAGATCGGCCGCCTCCGGTTCCGGGAGGTCGCGGCCCCAGTTGACGCCGGTCAGGTGTTTTTCGGCCTGGTTCGCGCCGCAGACGAAGTCGGCCAGCGGCAGGGCCGCATGGTCGGCGATGACCGGGACGTCGAGCCCGACCGGGCCCAGCGAGCCGGCGCCGGTGCCGGCCACCTCGCGGATGCGCGCATCGCTCGCCATGGTCAGCGGATCGGCGACGGCCGCCAGCCCCTCGGCCTTGATCGCGTTCAACTGGTGGTCGCCGCGCAGGACCAGCGCGACGAGTCCGCCCTCGGCGCCCTCGACCAGCAGGGTCTTGAGGCAGCGCGCGAGCGGCACATCGAGCTGGCGCGCCAGGTCGTCCATCGTCTGCACACCGGGCGTGTCGACCGTGGCCATCTCCGCCGTCGGCGCCGGACGTGGCGTCGGGTCCGGCTGCGCCGCGGCCAGTTCTACGTTGGCCGCATACTCGCCGGTGTCCGAGTAGGCGATGGCGTCCTCACCGCTGGAGGCCAGGACGTGGAATTCCATCGACCGCGAGCCGCCGATGGCCCCCGAGTCGGCCTCGACCGCGCGGTATTCGAGCCCGAGGCGGTCGAAGATCCGGCGGTAGGCGTCGTACATGCGGTCGTAGCTCGCCTGCAGCCCCTCGGCCGAGAGATCGAAGGAATAGGCGTCCTTCATCACGAACTCGCGCGAGCGCATGACGCCGAAGCGCGGTCGGATCTCGTCGCGGAATTTGGTCTGGATCTGGTAGAAGTTCAGCGGCAGCTGGCGGTAGCTCTTGAGTTCGCGCCGCGCGATGTCGGTGATGACCTCCTCGTGGGTGGGGCCGAAGCAGTTGTCGCGCTCGTGACGATCACGGATCCGCAGCAGTTCGGGGCCGTATTCGTCCCAGCGCTTCGATTCCTGCCACAGCTCCGCGGGCTGGACGGCCGGCAGCAGCAGTTCGAGCGCCCCGGCTTCATCCATTTCCTCGCGCACGATGTTCTCGATGCGGCGATACACGCGCAGGCCCAGCGGCAGCCAGCTGTAGATGCCGGCGGTCAGGCGGCGGATCATTCCGGCGCGCATCATCAGCTGGTGGCTGACGATCTCGGCGTCGGCCGGGGTCTCTTTCAGGGTGTTGAGGTAAAACTCGGAGACGCGCATCGGGCGGTCTGCTCCATGGCGGGGCGAGGGCGCCCGATTGTAAGGAACCGGCGGGGCGCGCGGGAAGCGCGGTGACCGCCGTGTGCCGCCGGAGCGGTTTACGTGCCCCGGTCCTGGCAGTGGTCCTGCAGCTGGCTCTGGACGCGCTCCAGGCGCCGGGCGCGGCCCTGGTCGTCGAGTTCGGTCAGCGTGCCATCCTCGGCCTTGATACGGATCGGCCGGTCGCTCTCGAGGATCCCCTGCCGCTCGCGCAGTTCTTCGCACAGCTTGGCGATCGTTTGCTGCTCACCGTCACCGTCACCGTCTTCCGTGTCCGCGCTGTTCTCGTCGGGCCCGTCCGCGGCGGCATCCGCATCGTCCTGCGCGGAAGACGCGGTGTCTCCATCCGACGTAATGACCGTTGCCTCGCCTTCCGGGGGCGGTTGCTGCGAGTAGTGGGTGACTCCGTCTTCGTCGACCCACTTGTAGACCTCGGCCATGCCGGCGACCGGAGCCATCAGAACCAGGGCGGCGACCGCCAGCGACAGGGGGCGGGTAGGGCTCATGCGCTTCTCCGGGGCTGTGCCAGCGGTGTGATTATGCCACAGCGACCGGAATGCGGCTGCCACCGCCCACCGAGTGAGCCCGCGGCGGTGTTCGGGTTACTATGACCGCTCCGTGCGCGAACAGGGCCGACCCGAACATGCTCGACGTCATCCACGCCTGGTACCGGCGCAATTTCTCCGATCCGCAGGCCGTCATCCTGGTCATCCTGCTCGTCGCCGGTTTCTCGGTGGTGCTGTTCGCCGGTGATATCCTGGCGCCGGTACTGGTCGCCCTGATCCTCGCCTATCTGCTCGAGGGCGTGGTCATGGCGCTCGAGCGCTGGGGCGTGCCGCGTCTCGCGGCGGTGAGTTTCGTGGTGCTGGGCTTCATCTTCCTGGCCGTGATTATCCTGCTCGGCCTCGCGCCGCTGCTGTCGCGCCAGGTGGCCCAGCTGATACGGGAGGTACCGGGTATGGTCTCGCAGGGCCAGCAGGCGCTGCTGCGCGTGCCCGAGATGTACCCGACGCTGTTCACGGAACAGCAGATGCGCGAACTGATCGGCACGCTGCATGCCGAGGTGGCCGATTTCGGCCGCGCGGTGCTGTCCGTGTCCCTGTCACAGGCAGTCAGCATTTTCACGTTCATCATCTACGTGATCCTGGTGCCGCTGCTCGTGTTCTTCATGCTCAAGGACAAGGACCGCATGATCGCCTGGGCGCAGGATTTCCTGCCGCGGCGGCGCGAGCTGTCATTCCAGGTCTGGCAGGAGGTCGACGACAAGATCGGCAACTACATCCGCGGCAAGGTGGTCGAGATCGCGATCGTCTGGGTGGTCAGCTATGTCACCTTCGCGCTGATGGGGCTGAATTACAGCCTGCTGCTTTCGTTCGTGGTCGGGATCTCGGTGATCGTCCCTTATGTCGGCGCCATCTCGGCGACCATACCCATCGCGCTGATCGGATATTTCCAGTGGGGGTTCGCGCCGGAGTTCTGGTGGCTGTTGCTGGCGTACCAGATTATCCAGCTGCTGGACGGCAATGTGCTGGTGCCGGTGCTGTTCTCCGAGGTGGTCAATCTCCATCCCGTGGCCATCATCGTCGCGGTGCTCTTCTTCGGGGGGCTCTGGGGCATCTGGGGCGTGTTCTTCGCGATCCCGCTGGCGACGCTGGTGCAGGCGGTGCTCAATGCGTGGCCACGTGTGCAGCCGCCGGAGGAAAAGGCGGAAGCGGAGGACGAACCCGCACCTTCCCGATAGTGGTATGCCCGCTTTGCGCGGTCCGCGCCAATGGGCACGGGCCGGAACACCTTACCGCGCAATGCCGGCATTCCCCGGCGGGAAATGGCGATGCGAACGGGAATGTTGCGGACGCCGGGGAAAACCGGCCTACGATCCTGCCGCCTGCCTACAGGAAGATCATGGCGCCCATGCCAAGGAAGGCGCCGAAGCCGACGACGTCGGTAATGGTGGTCAGGATGACGCCGCCGGCCAATGCGGGGTCGATGCCCATGCGCTGCAGCAGCACCGGGATCAGTACGCCCGAGGCTGCGGCCATCGCGAGGTTGAGGACGAGCGCGATGCACAGGATCAGCGCCAGCGGCCCGTTGCCGAACCAGATGAGGGCGACCACGGCCAGCAGTGCCGCCCAGACGAGGCCGTTGGCGGCGGCGACCGCCAGTTCCTTGATCATCAGCGGGCGCGTATTGCGTCGGGTGATCTGCCCGAGGGCGAGACCGCGGATGACGATGGTCAGGGTCTGGGTGCCGGCGATGCCGCCCATGCTCGCGACGATGGGCATGAGGATCGCCATCGCGACGATTTCCTGCAGCGTCGCCTCGAACTGCCCGATGACCCAGGCGGCGAGGAAGGCGGTCATGAGGTTGATACCGAGCCAGACCGCGCGCCGCGCCGAGGCCTGGCGGATGGGGGCGAACAGGTCCTCTTCGGCATCCAGGCCGGCACGGCGCATCATCGAATTTTCGGCATCTTCCCTTATAACGTCGACAACGTCGTCGATCGTGATGCGACCGAGCACGCGGCCGTCGGCATCGGCGACCGGGTGCGAGATCAGGTCGTGGTCCTCGAACTGGCGGGCAACGTCGCTCGCCGTCGTCTGGGGTGCGATTGGCTCGATATCGCGGTCCATCACCTCCGATACGAGCACCGCCGGATCGCTGGTCAGCAGGGTGTCGATGCCGAGGACGCCGCGGAAGCGGCCATAGCGGTCGACGACCACCAGGCGATCGGTGTGTGGCGGCAGTTCGCCACGCGAGCGCAGGTAGCGCAGCACCACCTCGAGCGTGACGTTGGCGCGCACCATCACGCCGTCGACGTTCATCAGGCCACCGGCGCTGTCCTCCGGCCAGGCGAGCACCTCTTCCAGGCGCCGGCGGTTCTGCTTGTCCATGCCCGCGAGGACCTCGCGGACGACTGTCTCCGGCAGCGACTGGACGAAGTCGGCCATGTCGTCGATGTCGAGCTGCTCGGTGGCGGCCAGCACCTCGCCGGGGTCCATGTCGTCCAGGAGCGTCTCGCGGACGTCCTCACCGACCTCGAGCAGGACCTCGCCGTCGACGTCCGCCGGTACATGCGCCCACAGCAGCGTGCGCTGCGGACGTGGCAGGGATTCGAGCAGGTCCGCGATCTCGGCCGGGTGCAGCGCGGTGAGCGTCTGCTCGACCTGGCGGGCGGTCCCGCCCTCGAGCAGTTCCTCGACGGCCGACAGGCGTTCGGCATTGCGGTCGGCGGGGGAGGTCTCGGCCATGGCCGTCTCCGGTGCAGCGGGCGGTTGTCACGAGTGTACGGGAATGGGGGAGTGGGGCGTAAGCGGGGCAGGCGGCAGGGTCAAGGGCCAAGGGCGAAGGGCGAAGGGCGAAGGGCGAAGGGCGAAGGGCGAAGGGGTACGTAGGCCGGTTTTCCCCGGCGTTCGGTGCCTTTCGGGCATCGACCGACACATGGCGCCGGGGAATGGCGGCATTGCGCGGTGACATGTTTCGGCCGGTATCGATTGGTGCGGAACGCGCAAGGCCGGCCTGCGTCCGGAGGGCGTGTGAGGCGTAGCGCGCGGCCCTGGCGCGGCGGCAGAGGTGATGTGCACGGCGCCGGGCGCCGGAGAACGCGGGGTGTGGGTTATTCGCCCTCGCCGAAGTAGTCCTCGACCAGGTCGACGAGCTGGCGTCGGGCCTCGTCTTCGTCGGGGCCTTCGATGTGCAGGGTGAGGGTGCTGCCCTGGCTGGCGGCGAGCATCATGACGCCCATGATGCTCTTGCCGTTGACCCGGCGGCCGTCCTTCTCGATATCGATCGCGCTCTCGAACGTCGAGGCGAGGCTGACGAGCTTGGCGGCGGCGCGGGCGTGGAGTCCCAGTTTATTGATGATGCGGACTTCAGCCGTCTGCATCGATCCGCCTCCCGGGCCTGGTGGCTGCGGCTTTCATCAGGGTGATCCCGTTTCCGGACGACGTCCGGTTGAGCGTTTGCAGCGGCCGTCGCGCGACGACGATCACGATGGTGCCTGATCCGATGGGCCGCATTCGATTACGCCCACGCGGGCGCCGTCGCTGGCGCGTTCGACCAACTGTGCCAGATCGCAGCGCGCGTACGTGAATACGCGCAGCACCATCGGCAGACTGATGCCGGAGAGTACGCGAACGTGATGCGCTGGCGCCAGTCGTTGGGCGACATTGCATGGCGTGGCGCCGATCAGATCGGTCAGGACCAGAACACCGTCGCCGGCATCGGCCTCGCGTACCGTATCCATCACCCGGCGCTCGAATTGCTCGACGTCATCGCCGGCGATGAAGGAACAGTGGCGCACCGTGATGGTCGGGGTGCCGAGGATCGACTCGGCGGCGTCGACGATGGCCTTGCCAATGCCGTTATGGGTGATGGTCACCAGCGCGACACTCATGAGTGTCGGCTACGCCATCGCGGAATCGATGACAGGGCTGCGCCGGGGCGACGCCGCGCGGTGGCGTTGACCGGATGTGCCGGGACTGGCGGCATGCCAGCGCGAATGGTCTGATCGGTAATCCGGTGTGGGCGCATGGCTGCGGGTCGATGAAACACATGCGTAACATAACCGAGTCCGCCCGCCAGGCCAACGGTTGCACAGGACGGAGCCGCGCGCGTACGGCGCATCACGGGCGGCTGACCCGGTCGCTGCCCGGGAGTTCGCGGTGGCGTACGGAGACCTGCTCGATATGGTCGCGGAAGTAACTCGCGAGGCGATGCGCGAGATAGACGGAGCGGTGCTGACCGCCGGTGCAACCGATGGAGACCGTCATGTAAGCGCGGTTCTCGGCCTGAAAGGCCGGCAGCCAGCGCTCGAGGAAGTCGCGTATCGATTCGAACATGCGTTCGACTTCGTCGCTGGCCTCCAGGTAGGCCACGACCTCCTGATCGGTGCCCGTCAGGGCCCGCAGGCGCGGCTCCCAGTGCGGATTGGGCAGGCAGCGCGCGTCGAACACGAAGTCCGAATCCAGCGGCACGCCGTTCTTGAAGCCGAACGACTGCAGCAGCAGGGACAGGCCGTGCGGGTCATCCGGCAGTAGCCGCTCGCGCAGCTGCGCGCGCAGGCCGTGCAGGGTGAGGAGGGTGGTGTCGATCAAAAGATCGGCCCGGTCGCTGATCCCCGAGAGGATATCCTGCTCGCGGTCGATGGCCTCGACCAGCGGCATGCCATCGCGGGACAGCGGGTGCTTGCGCCGCGTCTCCGAGAAACGGCGCAGCAATGTCTCGGCGGCGGTCTGCAGGAACACGACCTCGACGCTCAGGCCATCGCGTTTGCGCAGCCGGTCGAGCAGATCCGGGAACGCGCGCAGGTCGCTGACGTCGCTGCGGGCATCGATCCCCACGGCCACGCGCTCATGGATGGCCATGTTGCCGCTGAGCAGCTGTTCCACCAGCGGGCCGATCAGGCCGGTCGGCAGATTGTCGATGCAGTAGAAGCCCTCATCCTCGAGCGTGTTGAGCGCCACGCTTTTGCCGGAACCGGACAGACCGCTGACCACGATCAGTCGCATTCGCCGTTGTCCTCCATCGCCCGCTGCTGGCGGGCCATCAGATCGCTGGCGGCGCTGTACCCGCGCTGAGCCAGCAGGAAATTGCGGACCGCGGCCTCGGCCAGCACCGCGAGGTTGCGCCCCGGTGCGACCGGCAGGGTCATCGTGTCGATCTCCACGCCGAGGATCTCCGTGCTCGACAGGTTGCCGTTGAGGCGGTCGATCTGCTCGCGCAGCGCACCCGTCAGCGGTTCCAGGTGGATGATCAGCTGCAGCCGCTTGCGCTGGCGGATCGCGGCGTCGCCGTACATGCGGCGGATGTTGAGTACGCCGAGCCCGCCGACCTCGAGGAAGTCCTGGAGGATATC
Organism: uncultured Ectothiorhodospiraceae bacterium; assembly: GCA_913055615.1. GTDB lineage: Bacteria > Pseudomonadota > Gammaproteobacteria > XJ16 > Halofilaceae > Halofilum. Next base: position 22,422 of record CAJXKK010000011.1, on the reverse strand, counting down.
CGGGGCGCTCCCCTCAATCGTATCGGGCATCGGGCGGCACAGTTCCGGCGCATCGTCGGCGACCAGGCTGTGACCGCGCGATACGAGTTCCAGCGCCATCTCACTCTTACCGGCGCCGCTCGCACCGGAAACCAGTACGCCGATACCGAGTACGTCCATGAACACCCCGTGTTGCACCGTGCGGACCACGAGGTCTCGGCTGAAGGTGCGGCGCAGGGTGCGGATCACCCGTTCGGAGCCGGCAGTCGCGCCCAGTAGCGGTATGCCGGTCGCGCGGGCCCGCTCGACGATCGGGTCCGGCGGCGCGAGGCCGTCGGTGACGATTACGCCGCAGAGCCGGTCCTCGAACAGGCGCTCTAGCAGATCGGCCCGGCCGGCCTCGTTCTGGGCCATCCAGAAATCGAGTTCGGTATGGCCAAGGATCTGGATCCGGTTGGCCTGGATGAGGTTGAGGTGCCCGACCAGCGTCGGTGGGTCCGCGGCCGCGTTGGCCTCGGGCAGGGCCGGCGCGCGCTGGCGGTCGAGCACCAGCGCCTGTAGCCCCAGCGTATCGGCCAGCCGGTCGAAGAAGGCCGCGAGTGTGGGGCCCCGGTCCATACCGGCCGGGCTCACCCGGCCGTGCGCGCGGCGTCGGCGGAGGGTGACCAGTCGGCGAGGTACTGGATCAGCACCTCGGGGTCGGTCTGTGACCGCAGGGAGTCGCGCAGCGACTCGTCGTTGAACATCTCGGCGAGGCTGGAGAGGATCCGAAGGTGCTCGTCGCTGCAGTCGCGCGGGACCAGCAGCACGAACAGGACATCGACCCGCTGGCGATCCGGGGCGTCGTAATCGATCGGGTTCGCCAGCGTCAGGCAGGCGGCCACGGGGGCATCGACACCGGCGACCCGGCCGTGGGGCAGGGCCATGCCGTGCCCCAGGCCGGTACTGCCAAGACGTTCGCGCGTAAACAGCGCGTCGAAGATCTCGACGCGCGTCATGCCGGGCACCGCCGGGGACAGCAGTTCGGCGGCGCGCTCGAGCGCGCGTTTCTTGCTCGCGAGCGGTTCGCCGCAGCGCACGCGCTCGGGGGACAGCAGTTGAGCGGGCCCGGTCATGGATGCCTCCGCGTCAGGTCGCGAATTTCTCCCGTTTGTGGTGGTCGCGCAGTTTCTCCTTGTGCTTGAGCACCTGCCGGTCGAGTTTGTCGATCAGCCCGTCGATGGCGGCGTACATGTCGCCGGACTCGGCTTCGGCGTGCACCTTCGTGCCGGTGAGGTCGATGGTGGCCTCCGCCTGTTGCCGGAGCTTCTCGACGCTGAGGATAACGTGGATATCGGTGACCTGATCGAAATGTCGTTCGAGCTTCTCCATTTTTTCGCTGACGTAACTCCTCAATGCATCCGTAACGTCCATATGATGGCCGGTAACCGATAGATTCATTGTCCTCACTCCTTTCTGCTTTGCGCTGGCGCGTACGCCGATCCGTTCACCGCCGGAGCCCTGGCCGGCCCGGTGGTGGCAGGCCGCCACCGGCCGCGCGTTCACTCAATGGTGCGCCGGATCGACCCCCTACGTCAGCCGTTTGCGCTCATTCGATGGCGGGATCGCCATCGCCTCGCGATACTTCGCCACCGTGCGGCGTGCAACATTGATGCCGCGATCCACGAGGATATTGGCCAGCCGATGATCGGACAGCGGCTTGCGCCCGTCTTCCTCGTCGACGAGTTTTTTCAGCATCGCACGGATCGCGGTGGCGGAACACTCGCCGCCCTCGGCGGTACTGACATGGCTCGAGAAAAAGTACTTGAACTCGAGGATGCCACGCGGCGTGTGCATGTATTTCTCGGTGGTCACGCGCGAGATCGTCGACTCGTGCATGTCGAGCTGCTCGGCGATGTCGCGCAGCACGAGCGGTTTCATGGCCTCTTCGCCATACTCGAGGAAGGCCCGCTGGCGCTCGACGATCGCGGTGCCGACGCGCAGCAGGGTCTCATTGCGGCTCTGCACGCTCTTGATGAACCAGCGCGCCTCCTGCAGGTGATCGCGCAGGAAGGTGTTGTCGGCGCTGCGGTCCGCGCGCTTGACCATGCCGGAATAAGTGGGGTTGATCCGCAGGCGCGGCGCGATGTCCGGGTTGAGCCGTACGCGCCAGACGCCGCGCTCTTTGCGCACGAAGACATCCGGGACGATGTACTGGGGCGTCGCGCTCGAGATCTGCGAGCCCGGGTGCGGGTCGAGCGACTGGATGATGGCGATGGCGGCCGCGAGCTCGTCCTCGGATACCTTGAGGGCGCGGCGCAGGCCGTTGAAGTCGTGGGCGGCCAGCAGTTCCAGGTGGTCATCGATGATCCGCCGGGCGGTGTCGAGACCGGACCAGTCCGCCTCGATCAGGGCGAGCTGCATCCGCATGCATTCGCGCGGGTCGCGTGCGGCGATCCCGGGGGGATCAAAGTGCTGGACCTGGTGGAGTACGACCTCAGCCTCGTCCGGGTCGATCTCGATGCCCTCGCGGGCGAGCCCGGCGACGATCTCCTCGAGGGGGTCGCCGAGATAACCGTCATCACGGACCGATTCGATGATCGCCGCCGCGACCGCGCGATCGCGGTCGGCGAGGGCGCTGAGATGGAGCTGTTCCAGCAGGTGATCGCGCAGCGAGTCGGCGCCGGCGCTCTGCGTCTCGAAGAAATCCCGGTCGTCCTCGCCCGCCGCGACCCCGTGGCCGGCCACGCTCCAGGCGCTGGAGAAGTCCTCCTCCAGGCCGTTGCCGCCGCCGTCGACCGGGGTATCGTCGGCGCCGCCGTTGGCGGGCTCCTGCGCCGTAAGCGCACCGAGATCCTCGTCCCCCGCATGTTCTTCGCCAGCGCCTTCCTCGTCGGTCTCGAGCATCGGGTTCGACTCGAGCGTTTCCTGGATCTCGGTCTGCAGTTCAAGCGACGATAGCTGCAGCAGGCGGATCGCCTGTTGCAGCTGCGGTGTCATCGTCAGCTGCTGACCGAGCCGGATCTGCAGAGTCTGCTTCATGGCGCCTGGCGTCGCCTCGCGGGTGCGTTGTGGTTATGGTACTGCATTTATAGAGACCCATGCAGGAACCGCGAGCAGGAGATTCCATGAAAAGCCGCGGCCTGTCGAGAACTTACGCGTCATAGCGTGAAATTCTCGCCCAGATAGACCCGACGGACGCGTTCATCGGCCAGGATCGCATCGGCACCGCCGCTCGCGATCACGCCGCCGTCAGAGAGGATATAGGCGCGTTCGCAGATGCCGAGGGTTTCGCGGACATTGTGATCGGTGATGAGCACGCCGATGCCGCGCCCGGCGAGGTGCGACACGATCCGCTGGATCTCGATCACCGAGATCGGATCGACGCCCGCGAAGGGCTCATCCAGCAGCATGAAACGGGGCTCGACGGCCAGCGCCCGCGCGATCTCCACGCGGCGGCGCTCGCCGCCGGAGAGGCTGATGCCGACGCTGTCGCGGATATGCCCGATCTGCAGCTCGCCCAGCAGTTCCTCCAGCCATTCGCGCCGGCCGGGGCGGTCGAGGTCGCGGCGGGTCTCGAGCACGGCGCGGATATTGTCGGCCACCGTCATCTTGCGGAATACGGAGGCCTCCTGCGGCAGATAGCCGACGCCGAGGCGGGCGCGGGCGTGCATCGGCAGCGGCGTAAGGTCGCGACCGTCGAGTTCGATGCGGCCGCCGTCGGCGCGGATCAGGCCCACGATCATGTAGAAGCAGGTCGTCTTGCCGGCCCCGTTGGGCCCGAGCAGACCGACGACCTCGCCGCTGGCGACCTCCAGCGAGATGCCGGTGAGGATGTCGCGCTGGCGGTAGCGTTTGGCGAGGTCGCGGACCAGCAGTTCACTCACGGTGCGTCGTCTCCCTCGCCGCCCCCGTCCCCTTCACCGCCGCCGTTACCCGATTCCGGTTCGATCCGGATCTGCACCCGTTCGCCATCGTCACCGCCGGTGCCCTCGACGCGGCCGCTGTCGGGCCAGTAGCGGATCCGGCCGGCGGCGAAGCGTTCGCCCTCGCGCTGGAGCTCGGCATTGCCGGTGAGGACGATCAGGCCCTCGCCCGCGTCGTAATCGATCGTGCGCCCGTGGGCGCGCACCAGCTGCCCTTCGTCGGTCTCCTGGCGGATGCGCGCGGGCTCCCCCTGCGCCTTGGCCTGGTCGACCGTGCCGTCGCGCGTGGCGATCGCGAGACGGTCCCCCGTGAGGTGCAGCGTGCCCTGCTCGAACACCACGTTGCCGAGATACAGCGATTCGCCGCTGGCGCGGTCGATCTCCGCGCGGTCGGCCTTGATCGTCGCCGGCTGTTGGCGGTCATCCTCGCGGGCCATGGCCGGGGCCCCGGCGAGCACAGCCGCGATCAGTAGCGGCGCAAGCGGCCAGCCCCGTTTGGCTGCCGGGGCTTCAGCGTGTCGATTGCGGTTCATAGCGGCCATTGACCTCATGATGGAGCTCGACCCGGTCGCGGTCGAACCAGGCGGTCATCCCGGTGGCGTCGATCTCCCACGCGCGGCTCTCGGCGGTGATGGGGCGGTCCGTGTCGGCGCGGCCGGCTTCGGTCAGCACGGTCAGGCGGCTGGTGCGGATGGTCATGGGCGGTTCATTCTCCGGTATCTGGCGCAGCACGACGTCATCGATCAGCTCGACGCGGTCGCTGTCCGGCTCGGTCTTCGCCCGCGCCGCGGTCGCCTGCCACGGTGCGGCCTCCACGGGCCGGTAATCGAGGTCGGGGCGCTCGATCAGCGTGCTGCGGTCGTCGGCGAAGCGCGTCATCCGTTCCCCGGCGAGGCGATAGGTCCGTATCCCGGCATTTTCGAACCGCCGCAGCGTGAAGTCGACGAAATAGGCGTCCGGTTCATGCGGCGTCTTTGCGTCCGCTGCCGGCTCGGGGCCGGCGCGCCGCAGCGTGTCGACCCAATAGAGACCGGTGCCGGCGGCGAGTATGAGGGCGATGACGATGATACGGGTGAGGGCGCGCACGGGCTAAGCGATCACGTGATCGGGCGGGGTTCGGCCGCCGTTGCGACAGGGGCGCAATCCGTCCACCAGCGCCTGCGCGCATTACGGGTCGGCGACGCGTTCATTGCGTCGCTTCCGCTTCCAGGTAGCGGGCCAGCCTTGCCTGGAGGGTGCCCTGGGCGGCCATGATCAGTTCGGCCACTTCGCGTGCGGCGCCGCCACCGCCGTGTGCGCAGGTGACGTAGTCCGCGTACGCGCGGGTCATCGGGGTGGCGCTGCCCACGGCGATGCCGAGACCGACTCGCTGCATGGCGGGCAGGTCGACCACATCATCGCCGACGTAGGCGGCGGCTTCCGCCTCGATACCGAGCCGGTCCAGCAGCTCGGCCAGCGCCGCGGCCTTGTCGGAACGCCCTTGCATGAGGTGGCGGATGCGCAGTTCCTCGGCGCGGCGGCTGACCACGGTCGAGGTCCGCCCGGTGATGATCGCGACGTCGACACCGCTGTCCTGGAGCAGGCGCATGCCCAGGCCATCATGGGTGTGGAACGCCTTGTACTCATAGCCGTCGTCGCCGAGCACGACGCGGCCGTCGGTCAGCACGCCGTCGACGTCGAAGACGGCGAGGCGCACGCGCCGCGCCCGCTCGATCACTGCGGCCGGAACCCGGCCCGATACGTCGCTCATACGCCCCGTACTCCCGTGATTCCGGTCCCGCGCCGGGCGATCATACGACCCCCGCGCGCAACAGCGTGTGCATATTGAGTGCCCCGGCGAGGCGCCCGTCGGCGTCGACGACCAGCAGCGCGTTGATGCGCCGCTCCTCCATCAGTGCCAGCGCCTCCGCGGCCAGCATCTGCGGGCCGACGGTGACACAGGAGGCGGTCATGACGTCGTCGATCACCAGTGCCTGCAGATCGTTGTGGTGGTCGAGCGTACGCCGCAGATCACCGTCCGTGAAAATCCCCGCGACGCGGCCCTCGGGATCGACTACAGCCGTCGTCCCCAGACCCTTCGTGCTCATCTCGACCAGGGCTTCGCCGAAGGGGGCGCCGAGCGGAGTGCGCGGCACCGCGTCACCGTCAGCCATGATATCACCGACGTGCAGCAGCAGACGCCGGCCGAGGCTGCCCTGGGGGTGCGAGCGCGCGAAGTCCTCGGCGGTAAAGCCCCGGTTCTCCAGCAGGGCGATGGCGAGCGCATCGCCCATCGCGAGGGCCGCGGTGGTACTCGCCGTCGGTGCCAGGCCAAGCGGGCAGGCCTCCTCGGCCACGCCGACATCGATATGGACGGTCGCTGCTTCCGCCAGCGAGGATCGCGGGCGGCCGGTCAGGGCGATCAGCGGGATGCCCTGGCGCTTGAGCAACGGCACCAGCGTGCGGATCTCCGCGGTCTCGCCGGAATTGGACAGCGCGATGACAACGTCGTCGGGCATGACCATGCCGAGGTCGCCATGGCCGGCCTCGCCGGGGTGGACGAAGAACGCCGGCGAACCGGTGCTGGCGAGCGTGGCGGCGATCTTGCCGCCGATGTGCCCGGATTTGCCCATGCCGAACACCACGATGCGCCCATCGCAGGCCAGCATCAGCTCACAGGCGCGGGTGAAGTCCCCGCCGATGCGATCGGCCAGCGCCGCCACGGCCCTGGCCTCCGTATCGATGACCGCGAGCCCGAGTTCGCGCAGTCGCGTGCGTTCGGCCTCGGACAGTTCGGGCGCGGGGGCAGGGGTGTCCATGGGGATCGGCTCCGGCGGGGGAAGGCGGTTCGCGCGTCAGTGTAATGCAGGCGGCAGGCGGCAGGCGACAGGAGTCAGGCGGCAGGGGGGAAGGGCGAGGACGTAGGCCGGCTTTGCGCAGTCCGCGGCGATGGATATCGGCCCGGAACATGTCACCGCGCAATGCCGGCATTCCCCGGCGGCGGGTGAATACGCATTTTCTGAGCGCTGGGAACGCCGGGGAAAACCGGCCTACAATCCTGCCGCCTGCCGCCTGCCGCCTGCCGCCTGCCGCCTGCCGCCCTTCAAAGCGTCATAAACAACCACCCCTGGTAGCCCACGAAGCCCGCGACCAGCAGCACGCCCACGACGCGGCCGATACGACCGCTGCGCCCGCGTCGATGGAACAGGGTCGGGACCAGCAGCAGGGTGAGGACACACATCACCGGCAGGTCGCGCGTGAGCACCTCGGGGGGAATGGCGCCAGGAGCGATCAGGGCGGGCAGGCCGAGTACGGCGAGCGTATTGAACAGGTTGGAGCCGATCACGTTGCCGAGGACGAGATCATGCTCGCCCTTGAGCACGGCGGCCGCGGCGGCCGCGAGTTCCGGCAGGCTGGTGCCGACGGCGACGATGGTCAGGCCGATGACGAGATCGCTGACCCCTAGCGTCTCGGCGATATTGACGCCGCCCCAGACCAGCATGCGCGAACTCAGCATCAGCAGCACGAAGCCGAGCACGAGCCAGAAAATCGCATGGCGCAGCGGCAGCTCGCTCGGTATCTGCCCGGAGAGTTCCGCCGCCAGCGGGTCGTCGCCTTTCTGCTGGCTTACGGCCTGGCGCAGGATGAAGGCCAGCGCGCCTGCCATCAGCAACAGCAACAGCACACCGTTACCGCGGCTCAGACCGCCGTCGAGCATCAGCAACACCGCGACCGCCGTCACGCCGACCAGCAGCGGGAGTTCGCGCGTCAGGATATTCGATGAACTGATCAGCGGTCGCAGGATCGCGGAGACACCGAGGATCAGGGCGATGTTGGCGATATTCGAGCCGACCGCATTGCCGATGCCGAGCCCGGGGTTGCCTTGCCACGCGGCAAAGCCGGCGACCAGCATCTCGGGCGAAGAGGTGGCGAAGCCCACGACCACCAGGCCGACCACGAGCGGCGATACGCCAAGGTCGCGTGCGGTGGCCGAGGCGCCCAGCACGAAACGGTCGGCGCTCCACACGAGCAGGGCGAGCCCGAATACGACGGCGACGATGGAGGTCAGCATGGGATCGGTTCAGCCGCCGTCTTCAAAGAGGTTGTCGTCTTCATCCGAGAAGGGATCGAAATCGTCTTCGCCCTCGTCGCTGCCGGTGTCCGGCAGCGCCTCGGGTGGCGGCTCACCGTCATAGATCTGGTTGACGCGCCGGCGCAACCACGCGTCGCGCCTGAACGCGTAGGCGTCGACGGCGGCCGTGTCAAGCAGGTCGGTGGTACCCAGCAGGCGCGCGCGCTTATCGACGATCCGCAGCACCGTCAGGCCAATCTCCGTGCCCGCGTCGTCGACGTAGACGGGATCCCAGGTGCTGTCCACCAGCAGGCCGGTGCCGTCGCGCAGGCTGCTTGGGCCGAGGAACGGCAGCACCAGGTAAGGCCCGGTATCGGCACCCCAATAGCCCAGTGTCTGGCCGAAGTCCTCGTCCTTCTGTCTGGCGCCCATCATGGCAGCGACATCGAACAAGCCGGCGATGCCGAAGGTGGTGTTGATCAGCAGCCGGTTGGCGGTGATGACCGTGGCGCGCGGTTTGAGTTGCAGGGCGCTGTTGACGAGCACGCCGACCTCGCTGAGGTTGCGGAAGAAATTACTGATGCCTCGGTTCACGGGTTGCGGGAGCGCGGCGTCGTAACCGCGCGCGACCGGCCGCGCAATGTTGCGGTCGAAGACCTGGTTGAAGGCGTGAACACGCCGGTTGAGCGGTTCCAGCGGGTCGTTGGCCCCGCCGTCGCGCTCCGGTGCCGTGGCGCAGCCGGTGATGAGTATGCTGACCGCGATCAGTGCGAGCGCGAAGCTTTTGTGATCCATGAGTGGGTCTGTCCGGTCGGGCGGTGGGGCGTGCACAGCGCCCCTTGATGGACTTGGCTGTCGCATCCTAGCCAATCCGGCCTCTCCGGCGCCAGCGGCGGGAGCGCTCAGGCGACGCACACCGTGGTAGAATCGGACCATTGGAGGCATCCCTGCGATGCACATAAGCATGGAGATCGATCGATGATGACTACGTGGCGAGCGACCACGCGTGGCCTGAGCGTCCTGTTACTGGGCATGTTGCTGGCCGCACCGCTGAACGCGGCCGCAAAACCGGATCCGCAGCAGGCGCAGGCCATGGTGCGGGACGTGACCGGTCGCATGCTCAATGTGCTGCGCGAGGACATTGATGAAGTCGACGACGAGGGGGCGTTCCTGCGCCAGAAGATGGACGAAATCGTCGCGCCCACGCTCGATTTCATCACCATGACGAAGCTCGCCGTCGGCCGCTACTGGCGCGATGCCAGCAACGACCAGAAACGCGCGCTGGTGACGGAGTTCCGCGAGCTGCTGCTGCGGACCTATGCCCAGTCGCTCAAGGAGTACAACAACGAGCAGCTCGAACTGCTGCCGCTGCAGACCGGTGATCGTGATGACCGCGTCAAGGTTCGCTCGCGTGTCATTCAGTCCGATGGACCGGAATTCTCGGTCAATTACAGCCTGCGGTTCCACGATGGCCAATGGAAGGTGTACGACATCGTTATCGACGGCATCAGCATGGTGACCAACTATCGCTCGACTTTCTCGAGCGAGATCCGCAGCAACGGCGTCGACGGTCTGGTATCGACACTGCGTAAGAAAAACCGCAACAACGAGGATATCGAGGCCGGCTCGTAGGTCCCGGTCGAGGGCTCCGCCCGTTGAGGCCGCCCCGGCGTCACGGGCGCGGCCTCTGGCCGGCGTTGCCGCTGATGCGCGTTTTTCCCGTATAATCCGACGTTTGTATACGCGCCGGCCGCGCGCTGCCGCGGCCGGCTTCGCCGTCCCCTGACGGGAATACCGATGGACAAGCTCATCATCAGTGGCGGCCATCCGCTCCAGGGCCAGGTCCGGGTGTCCGGCGCCAAGAATGCCGTCTTGCCGATCCTGGCCGGCTCGCTCCTCGCCGACGGCCCGGTGACAATCGAGAATGTGCCCCACCTCAACGACGTGACCACGACCATGGCCCTGCTGGGCCGCATGGGCGTGCATCTCACCGTCGATGAGCGCATGAACATCGAGGTCGACAGCCGCTACGTCGAGGACCTGTACGCGCCCTACGACCTGGTGAAGACGATGCGCGCGTCGATCCTCGTACTCGGCCCGATGCTCGCGCGCCACGGCACCGCGGAGGTGTCGCTGCCGGGCGGCTGCGCCATCGGCTCACGCCCGGTGAATCTGCACCTTGAGGGGCTGCGGGCGCTCGGGGCCGAGGTCTGGGTCGCGGATGGGTATATCCACGCGCGCTGCAAGCGCCTGAAAGGCGGGCGTTTCGTGCTCGACGCGGTCACGGTCACCGGGACCGAGAACCTGATGATGGCCGCGACCCTCGCCGAGGGCACGACGGTGCTGGAGAACGTCGCCCGCGAGCCCGAGGTGGTCGACCTGGCCAACTTCCTCAACAGCATGGGTGCGCAGATCAGTGGTGCCGGCACCGACTGCATCGTGGTGGAGGGCGTGCAGAGCCTCGGCGGGACCCGCTACCGGGTGCTGCCCGACCGGATCGAGACCGGCACGTTCCTGTGTGCCGCGGCCATGTGCCGCGGCCGGGTTATGGTGCGCGATACGCGCCCGGATCTGCTCGACGCCGTGCTGACCAAGCTTGAGGCGACCGGCGCCGAACTCAACACCGGCGATGACTGGATCTCGCTCGACATGCAGAGCCGACGGCCGAAGGCGGTCAACGTCCGCACGGCGCCTTACCCGGGCTTCCCGACCGACATGCAGGCCCAGTTCTCGGCGCTGAACGCCGTCTCCGAGGGCTCCGGGACCATCACCGAGACCGTGTTCGAGAACCGGTTCATGCATATCCAGGAGATGCAGCGCATGGGTGCGGACATGCGCGTGGAGGGCAATACGGCACTGGTTACCGGCGTCGAGTCGCTCACGGGTGCCCCCGTGATGGCCACGGACCTGCGCGCCTCGGCCAGCCTGATCCTGGCGGGAATGGTGGCGAAGGGCGAGACGACTGTCGATCGCATCTATCACATCGACCGCGGTTACGAATGCATCGAGGAAAAACTCTCACAGCTGGGCGCGCGCATCCGCCGCGTGCCGAGTTGAGCGGGCGGACAGGAGCGGGTGCCCCTGAACACAAGTTCGCCGTCTTTTCGACGGCCCTCGAGGCGCCTGGCCGCGTTGCGCCTCCACGCAATATGATGCGGTATTACTCGTCGGCGCGCCTTGCCGCTCACCACGACGGCTCGCCGAGAAAGATCCACGAACCTGCGTTAAAGGACACCAGGCCATGACCCGTCCCCTGACGATCGCCCTGTCCAAGGGTAGAATCCTGGAGCAGACGCTGCCGCTGTTCGCGCAGGCGGGGATCGAACCCGAGACGGATCCCGATTCGAGCCGGCGTCTGATTCTGCCATCGAATCGGCCCGACGTGCGCTTCGTCATCGTCCGCGCCTCCGACGTGCCCACCTATGTCCAGTACGGCGGGGCCGATATCGGTGTCGCCGGCAAGGATGTGTTGCTGGAGCACGGGGGCGACGGGCTCTACGAGCCGGTGGATCTCGGCATCGCCGCCTGCCGGCTGATGCTGGCCGGCCCGGCCGGGGGCGGCGAAGGACCCGTGGGCCGGGCGCGAGTGGCGACCAAGTACACGCGGGTCACGCACGACTGGTTCGCCCGGCAGGGCCGACAGGTCGAAATCATCAAGCTGTACGGCTCGATGGAGCTGGCGCCGCTGGTGGGGCTCGCCGACTGGATCGTCGATCTGGTTGACACGGGCAACACGCTGCGCGCGAATGGCCTCGAGCCGTACAAAACCATTGCCGACATCACCAGTCGGCTGATCGTCAACAAAGCCGCGATGAAGACGCGCAACGCCGAGGTCCGGGGCATGATTGATGCCATCGCCCAGGCGGTCGCGGCACCCACTGAATAACCGCGCACGAGGACGCTTATGACGTACCAGACCGGTGATCTGCGCATCCGCGAGATCAGGGAACTCAAATCACCCGCCGAGATGGCGCAACCGACCGATCAGGCAACCGAGACCGTCCATTTCGGACGCGAGCAGGTGCAGCGGATCATGGACGGGACCGATGATCGACTGGTGGTCATCGTCGGGCCCTGTTCGATCCATGATCCGGAAGCGGCGCGCGATTTCGCCACGCGCCTGCAGCGGATGCGGGCGGAACTGGGCGATGATCTGCTCATCATCATGCGTGTGTATTTCGAGAAACCGCGCACGACGGTGGGCTGGAAGGGCCTGATCAACGACCCCCATCTCGACGGCAGCTTCGATATCAACGCCGGCCTCGAGGCCGCGCGGCAGTTGTTGCTCGATCTCGCCGACATGCAGCTGCCGGCGGGTACGGAGTTCCTCGACCTGATCAGCCCGCAGTACGTCGCCGACCTCGTGACCTGGGGGGCGATCGGCGCGCGGACCACCGAGTCACAGGTGCATCGCGAGCTCGCGTCCGGCCTTTCCTGCCCGGTCGGGTTCAAGAACGGGACCGGCGGCGACGTCCAGATCGCGGTCGACGCGATCGGCTCCGCGTCACAGCCGCACCATTTCCTGGGCGTGACCGCCCAGGGCCGCTCCGCGATCGTGGAGACGACCGGCAATCCCTACAGCCACGTGATCCTGCGCGGCGGCAAGCAGCCGAACTACGATGCCTCGAGTGTGGACGACGTCGCCGAGATGCTGGCGAACGCCGGTCTGCCGCAGCGCATCATGATTGACGCGAGCCACGCGAACTCGCGCAAGAAACCCGAGCGCCAGGCCGACGTCGCGCTCGACATAGCCCACCAGGTCGGGCGCGGCGATCGCCGCATCTTCGGCATGATGCTCGAGAGCCATCTGGTCGAGGGCAAGCAGAGCGGCGACGGCGAACTCACCTACGGCCAGAGCATCACCGATGCCTGCATGGGCTGGGAGCGTACCGAAGGCGTCCTGCACGAGATCGCGGAAGCGGTCCGCAAACGGCGGAAGGCCGAGGGCTGATTGCCCTGGCCGGCGTGGGTTTCGGGTTCTCGCCAAGGCGCGCAGGGCGCCAAGGGGCGCGAAGGAAAGGGAGGTAAAGACAATCGGGGTCACGCGTAGGTGCGGAGAATGCGGGGCAGCCGAAATCGGTTCGCGGCCAAGGCCGCTCCTACAGGTGGTTCTCAGGGCGCTGTCGGAGCGAGCTTGCTCGCGAACGGCCGTGGATCGGCACTATGATTTGTTGGGCAAGCCGGCGCGCTAGTTCGTGGATATCCAGCAGCTTCGATGAGGCGGACAGTTTGGCCGCGCGATGCGTGCATTCGCCTTGCGGCGAAGACGCGCCTACGTATCAGGGAAGGCGCATCCCGAGTAGTCGCGTTTGCGCGCAGCGCATGCGCGCGATTTGATCCAGAAACGGTGCCGGTACGCTCTGATCGGAAGATCGTCTTTGATTCACCCTGTTTCTTTGCGTCCCTTTGCGCCTTGACGAGAACCGAAAACCACGCCGGAAAATCCAGCCCGACAACTCCATGCCGGGGCGGGTCGTTCAAGCGGAAAACCGGGGAAGGGGCGGCTCAGGCCGCCGCGAAGCGGGCCGAGCGGGGCTCGCAGCTGGCGCGCAGGAGGGTCCAGTAGCCGAACAGGTTGACCGGCTTCGTGTCGATCACCTCCAGATCGGTCTGGTCGACGAACTCGTCCATCGCGAAATCGGGCCGGAAACCGACCAGTTTCGACAGCGGCGCGATCATCTTCTCGGCACCGCTGATGAGCGGATTGCGGTGGCGGAAGTGGTTGACGATGAACAGATCGCCCTGCTTTGAGCAGACCCGCCGCATCTCGTTGATCACGCGATCCGGGTAGGGTGCGACCGACAGGACATACATCGCGACGACATGATCGAACTGGCCGTCGCCGAAATCCATGTTCTCGGCGTCCATCTCCATCAGGCTGACGTTCGGCAGTTCCAGCCGCTCGACCCGCTCCTGGGCGATCTCGATCATGTCCGTCGACACATCGATGCCGGTCACGTGAACCCCTTCCGGGTATTCCGGGATCGAAAGCCCGGTACCGACGCCGACCTCGAGCACGCTCTCGCCGGGCTGGATCCCCATCTGTTCGATGGCCATTTTGCGGCCCGGATGGAAAATGGCGCCGAAACAGAGATCGTAATGCCGTGCGTAGCGTCGATACGCGTCGCGAACGCCCTGGGTATCCACTGCAACTCCCCGCCGATTGATCGGCCTGAAAACCTGTCGGCCACCGGCCACCCAAAATGATTCGCGAGGCTACCCGATGGTATGGGATAACGCCACCCCGTGGCCGCGGGGTTACCGGATCGTAATCCCGGCCGGACGGTGGCTATTCCCAGCCGGCAGCGCTCGCCAGCCGCCTCAGGACCGGGTCGTGGACGGCCACATCGGCATCGGCGAACAGGACCATGCGGACCTCGCGCAGCGAGGCGCAGCCCGGCAGGCCCTCGATCAGTGCCCGGAACGCGACCTCCGCCGCGGCCTCCATCGGGTACCCGAAGGCCCCGGTGCTCAGCGCCGGGAAGGCAATCGAGCGGGCCGCCACGCCATCGGCGGCGGCGATACTGTTGCGGTAGCTGGCCGCCAGCAGTTCAGCCGAGGGTTCATCTCGGGCATACACCGGTCCGACCGTATGCACGATCTTGCGTGCCGGCAATCCGAACCCGTCCGTGACCTTGGCCTCACCGACGCCGCAGCCGCCGAGCGGCCTACAGGCCTCCCACAATTCCGGCCCTGCCGCCCGATGAATCGCCCCCGCGACACCGCCGCCGGGGGCAAGCTGGGCGTTGGCGGCGTTCACCACCGCGTCGACCTCTTGCCGCGTGATATCGCCCCGGCAAGTCTCGATCGACTGACCGTTACGCTCCACACGCATGGCGACCTCCCGCAGGTGCGTGGCCACGCGACAATTATCCGTGCAAAACGCTCTCGCGTCGAACCGGGGTGTTTCGTAATCGAGCGATCTGCAATACCATAAGAGCCCCGCTCGGCGGGGCGAGCGGCGAAGCGCGTAGCCCGGATGCATCCGAAGGCGGAATCCGGGGATGGTCAGTGTCCAGGTCGGCCGCGCTTCCCGGATTCCGGCTTCGCCTTCATCCGGGCTACGTTTCCGGGGATTACGGCACGCCTACAACTGAACAAGGTCCCCATCGTCTAGTGGCCGAGGACTCCGCCCTCTCACGGCGGCAACAGGGGTTCGAATCCCCTTGGGGACGCCATACAGACAAAGCCCGGCTGACCAGCCGGGCTTTTTTTGTATGGGGTTTGCGAGGGTGCGGCAGAACCCCTCCGGGTTCGACCGGATTGCCGGGAGCAATCCGGCGCGAGCGAAGCGAGTCCGAAGGACGCGGCCCATGGACGGGCCGCGCTATCCCCTTGGGGACGCCACACAAACAAAGCCCGGCTGACCAGCCGGGCTTTGTCTGTATCGGGTTCCGGCAACCGTGGATTCCTGCCCGACGCCGACGCCGACGCCGACGCCGGGGTCGAGGCGTGACGGTCTCAGTCGGATGTGCCCGGGGCCGGGTTCGCCGTTGCCGTGCCGGGCTTCAGCACCTCCAGCATGCAGTCACGGAACGCCTGCACCGACCGCGAGCAGTGGTACTTGTGTGTCGCAAGATAGAAACGCGTCGCGAATGCGAGGTGGTCCGGCGCGAGCGCGCGCATCCGGCCTTCGTGAACCCAGTGGGCCGCGAAATGTTCGGGCAGATAGCCCACATAGCTGCCGCTGAGTATCAACAGGGCGTTGCTCTCCATGTGCGATACGACAGGCCCCTCCACCTGTGGGCGCGGGTCGCAGATCGAGGGCAGCGAGACATAGCTTTTACCGACGAAGGTCGCGGATTCCAGAGCCTCCAGAATCCGTTCGGGATCGTCCTCGGAGAACAGGGGGTGATCCGCGCCGCAGTAGAGGCGCTGCAGCTCCTCGAATACGGGAACGCTCTCCAGCGAATCCGGCTCCGGCAGAACGGGCGTGAGGATGCAGTGATAGCGGCCTTCGACGAGCCCCTGGCTCAGTTCTTCCGGCGAGGAAACGTCGACATGCAGGTGCACGTCCGGTGCCTGTCGGGCGAATGCCTGGAAAGCCGCCGGCAGCGAAGCGTCCGGATTGGTCGCCAGTGCGTCGACGACGCCGAAATGCAGATCGCCGCTGAGGCTGCCGCGTACTTCCGCGACGACATCGCGGAAACCGCCGATGGATTCGAACAGCGGCTTAAGGCTTTGGTGGATGCGTTCACCTTCCTCGGTGAGCGCGAACCCCTTGCGGCCTCGTTCGCAGAGCGTGAAGCCAAGCCGCTCTTCAAGCTGTTTCAACTGGATACTGATGGTGGACAGCGACAGACCGAGCACCGGTTGGGCGGCGGCAAGCCCCTGGCACTGGACGACCGCGTGAAAGACCCGGAGCAGCTTCAGATCGAAGTCGGTCAGGTTCGGGACGTTGGTATGCCTTGCCGTCATGCGGTATCGACCATGGCTGGGCCGGTCATTCGTGTGCAGGCACGGCCCGGTCACCCTCGTCGCCCATCCTGGCAGAAACGCGGCGGGATCGGAATTGGCCCGACCCCGCAGGGCCGTTCCCGAGGTCGGAGCGGCATTACTTTGTCGCCCGGCAAACTCCGCTTTGAAATACGGGAATGGTCGGAGACGGAATTCGGGGCCACACTCGAATCCGTCCCATGGCTGCATGGGTGAAGCGCGACGGTCGGGCGGTGAACGCGCCGGGGAGAATCCGGCCATGATTGAACACACGGCCCGCCGTCGCGGCGGAACGGACAAAACAAGGTTCCTGCCTTGGGGGGTACCACGATGAGCTGGACTTTCTCCAAACGACATTCCCTGCTGGCCACGGTTCTGGCCGCTTCCTCCTGGCTGATGGCCGGGGTTGCGCCGGCACAGGCCAAAGAGACCGTGGATATCGGTCTCAACGTCTCCTGGCCCGGTTTCTCTTTCCTCGAGGTGGCCCGTCAAAAGGGCCTTGCAGAGGAATACGATCTGAACCTCACGATTTTCGAGGATCCCCTGGGCGGGCACGCCGCTTTGGCCGCCGGGCAGATCGACGTGTACCTGAGCACGGCGGAATACACCCCGTTCACGATCGCGCGAGATACCGACGTGGCGCTCGTGTCGATGCTGAATATCTCCTACGGCGTGGACAAGGTCGTTATGACCAAAGACCTGGGCTCCGAAGAACTGAAGGGACGCAAGGTCGCCGCTCCGCAGGCCTATATCGGCGAGATCCTGGCGGGCATGTGGCTCGACAGCATCGGTCTCTCCCCAGATGACGTGAACTGGGTCAATCTCAATGCCGACGAGGCGGTTGGTCCGGCCATGTCCGGCGATCTTGCCGCGGCCTACATGTACGAGCCCTGGGTGACGCGAGTCCTCGACAATATCGATGAGGCGAAGGTGGTGGCGGATACCCGCCAGCCCCGTTATCTGAATACCGGTATTTTCATGGACGCGATGTACATGAATACGGAATTCATCAAGAACCGGCGGACCGCGGCGAAGGATATGATCAAGGCCCGGTTCGAGGGGGTCCAGTACTGGCATGAGAATACCGACGAGGTGAATCAGTTGTTCGCCGACTATCTGCAATGGTCAAAGGCTGATGTGGAGTCCGTAGTCGGTACGAACGGCAAATACCTCGAGGACGGTCTGTATATGCTGGACTTCAATGAGGTGGCACGGATCTGCGGAGCACTCGACGGGGATCCGCCGCATGGCATCGAGAATGGATCGATGGCGGACAGCGTTAAATTGACCAACGAGTGGTGGGTCAAGCTCGGTCTGATGGATGAGGTCTACGACCCCGAGGCGGGTTATGACTGCAGTCTCACCCGGGAACTGGCCGATGAGGGATTCCGCCAGTCGATTTCGGCCAATTGAGCGTGGTCCTGAGCGGGAGTGACCGAACGCCGGTCCTCCCGCTTTTTTCGTGCCGCCGCACTCCGGAAGCCGGTCGGGGAAAACCATGTTCCTGATGCACATGTCCCACAGCGACCACCCCGAGCGCTCGCCCGACTCGCATGAGGGCGACCGTGGGCGCCCCGCGATCGCTCGCGGACTCGTCAGGAGCGATCCCGCGCGTCAGCACGGGAGGGATGAGGCGGATGGATGCGCCGAACAGCCGGGTCCGCTGTTCCGTGGGCTGGCTATGGCACGGATTCCCGGAATAGGCGCCTCGGGAGTGCGGCAACAGCGACAGGGAGGCAGTGCATGACAGTGCGCTCCGGAAGCAGCGTCTACCGTCGCCGGTGGTTCGAGTTCCTTACGCCCCTGGGGCAGCCATGGAGACTGATTCTTGGCGTCTCGATCTGGGTGATCTTTTTCGGGATCTGGGAGATCGCCGTTCTCAGTGGCTGGGTGAATCCGCTGCTGGTGCCGTCACCGGTCGACGTCCTGATTACGCTCTACGAACTGTTCGCCGAACGAGGCTTTCTGTCCGATGTCGGTATCAGTATCGCCCGTATTCTCGGCAGTTTCGCAGTGGCCTGCGTCATCGCCATTCCCCTCGGTATCCTCATGGGGTCGTTCAAGGCGGTCGAGGCGTTCGCCAACCCATTCGTTTCGGCGTGGCGTTACCTCCCGGCACCGGCATTTATTCCGATTCTGCTGATGTGGTTTGGCACGGGCGAGGAACCCAAGCTCGCGCTGCTGTTCCTCGGGGTGATCTTCTTCCTGATCACGCTGATCATGGATCACACCGCACAGGTCCGCACCGAGCTGATCGAAACGGCCATGACACTCGGCGGGAACCGTTCGCAGATCCTCTGGACCGTGGTCGTGCCCGCCGTTCTGCCGAACGTCCTGATCGCCATGCGGCAGATGCTGGCGATCGCGTGGACCTACCTCGTGATCGCCGAGATCATCGCCTCGACCACCGGTATAGGTGCCATGATGATGCGCGCGCGGCGGTTCCTGCATACCGACGACATCATGGCCGGCATCCTGACGATCGGTGTACTGGGGCTATTGTTCGATGTGATGTTCCGCTGGCTGTATCGCGTGTTGTTCCCCTATCTCGACCAGGGCGAACGCTAAGAGCCGGTCGTGCAGATCATGAATCGACCGCACGCGTACCGCGATAGCCGTGACCGACAGGACGCCCCGGGCAGCCCGGCGGTGGGAAAACGATGGAGCCGCAGATGACGAGTGCGACGACAACCGCGGGCGTATCGGCGAAGTTGCACCTGCAGGACGTGAGCAAGACGTTCCGCGTGCGCCACGGGGACGATATCGAGGCGATCAAGGCGGTCTCTTTCGAGACGCCCGAGAATGAGGTCTGTGTCCTGCTTGGCCCTTCGGGCTGCGGCAAATCGACCGTTCTGCGCATGGTCGCGGGCCTGGAGGAGCCGACCTCGGGCGAGCTGATGCTGGACGGTCACCCGATCGCCGGCGCGGACCGTGAGCGCGGCATGGTCTTTCAGGCCTACACCTCGTTCGACTGGCTGACCGTGCAGGCGAACGTCGAATACGGGATGCGCCTGAACGCGGTGCCGAAGAAGGAGCGCCGCGAGCGCGCCGCCCATTTCATCGAGCTTGTCGGCCTCACCAAATTCAGTCAGTCGTATCCGAAGCAGTTATCCGGCGGGATGAAACAGCGCGTCGCGATTGCCCGTACGCTCGCGAATGATCCCACCATCCTGTTGATGGACGAGCCCTTTGGTGCACTCGATGCCCAGACGCGGTGGCACATGCAGGAACTGATGATGAGCATCGTCGAGGCCGCGAACACAACGGTGCTCATGGTGACTCATGACATCGAGGAAGCGATCTTCCTTGGCGATCGGATCGAATTCATGTCCCGCCATCCGGGTACCGTGCACGAGGAGATCATCCCGGATTTCAAGCGGGGCAAACGGATCACCACAAAGGAAGACCTGATCGGCCTCGACGGTTACGGCGATCTCGAGCGTCATATCCTGAAGTTGATGCGGGAGCAGGGAGGCGATGACACCGACCACTGAACCGGCACCGTTGAGCCGGCGATGAACCATTTCAGAGTGACGGAGTATCCATGAATTCCGCGACCGTGATGATGGCCGAGATGACCTGGCCCGAGTTTGCCGAGCGTCTACGCGAGGACACCGTGGTGTTCCTGCCGACCGGCATGACCGAGCAGCACGGCCCGCATCTGCCGATGGGGGTGGATCATCTGCTGCCAACCGCCATTGCGGAGATGGTGGCGGGGGAGGTCGACGGCATCGTCGCCCCGACCGTGAACTATGGCTACAAGTCGATGCCGAGATCGGGCGGTGGTCCGTCCTTCCCTGGAAGCACCGGGCTCGACGGCGCGACCCTCAGCGCCGTCATCCGCGACGTGATACGCGAACTCGCGCGCCACGGTGTGCGCCGGGTCTGCGTGATCGACGGCCACTTCGAGAACCTGTGGTTTCTCAATGAGGGCATTGATCTCGCCATGCGGGAGGTCGGGGATCCGGGCTTTCGGGTGATGTGTCTGCAGCACTGGGAATTCCTCAACCGCGAGACGCTCGAACGGGTTTTCCCGGACGGGTATCCCGGGATCGAACTGGAACACGCGGCCGTGCTGGAGACGTCCTTGATGCTGCACTTTTACCCGCAACTCGTGCGCAGCGACCGTATCCCCGATAACGCACCGATGGATGCACCGCCATACGACGTCTGGCCCGCCAGACCCGAGTGGGTGCCGGGGACGGGATCGCTGACCTCGGCGGCGGCCGCGTCGGCCGAGAAGGGTGCGCTGATGGCCGAGCAGTACCGGGGGGATATGGCGGCCGCCGTGCGTCACGAGTTGATCGAGTGAATACGACCGCCGTGTTCGCGGCCGACTATCGATCGGAACAGGGCAGGGGATCGTCATGAGCGTGGGCTTCGATTTCAGCGGTCAGACCGTACTGGTCACTGGTGCCAGCCGGGGGATCGGCTATGCGGTTGCGCGGGCTTTCGCCCTGGCTGGCGCAAGGGTCGCGATCATTGCCGAGGACGCCACGGTGGAGCAGGCGGCGCGAACCATCGGCGAGGAAGCGGGCACCCGGGTGCGGGCCCAGCGATGCGACATCTCTGACGAAGCGGCGGTACGCAAGGCGCTCGACGGGATCGGGACGCTCGATGTACTGGTGAATAACGCCGGTATCGAGCTGCCGACCCCGGTGGGCGAAGTGCACACGGCCGTCGATGACGCGTTCCGCCGGATCATCGACGTGAATGTGCTGGGCACATGGTGGGTGACGCGCGCGGCGGTCCAGAAAATGGGCGCGGGCGGGCGCATCCTCATCACGTCCTCGATCTGGGGGCGGACCGCCGTTCCGGGTTTCGCCGGCTATGCGGCGTCGAAACATGCCCTGATCGGCATCGCCCGGACGCTGTCGCGCGAGTTGGGTCCCAAAGGCCTGCGCGTCAATGCGGTCTGTCCCGGCTGGGTGAAGACCGAGGCCTCGCTGCGTTCGCTGGCCGTCATGGCCGAGGAGAAGGGCGTGAGCGAGGAGGAGATGGCGGCGGAGCTCGCGGCCGACCAGTCGCTGGGCGGTCTCATGGAACCGGACGATGTGGCCGGGCTGTATCTCTACCTGGCGTCGGATGCCGCGGCGAACGTGACCGGCCAGGCGATCCCGATTGATCGCGGGGAGGTAATGGCATGAGTGGATCACTCGCGGGTGTGCGCGCGTTGGTTACCGGCGGCTCACGCGGGATCGGCCGGGCCATCGCGATGGCGCTTGCGGACGACGGCGCGCGCGTGGCGTTCGGTTACCACGGCAGCCGGGAAGAAGCCGAGGCCACGCGCGATGAACTGTGGACGCGCGACGCCGCCGCCGCGGCGATCGAGGCCGATGTATCGCGAGAGGATGAGTGCAAGGCGCTGGTGACCGGTGCCATTGACGTCCTGGGCGGTCTCGACGTCGTCGTCAACAACGCCGGCATCCTCCATGAACAGCCGCTGCTGGATACCGAGGTGGCCGATTTTGACCGTGTGATCGGGGTCAATCTGCGCGGCACCTTTCTGGTCGGCCGCGAGTCGATCCGCTGGATGGTGGAACAGGGCGGCGGGGGCCGCATCATCAATATCGCGTCCGATCTTGCCTATCTCGGACGCGCGCGCAATACGGCCTACTGTGCATCGAAAGCCGGAATCGGCGCCATGACCCGTACCTGGGCGCTGGAATTCGCCCCCGACATCCTCGTGAACGCGGTCGGACCGGGACCGGTGGACACCGACATGCTCGGTGCCGATGTGATGAGCGACGAACAACGGGCGCAGGAGAGCGACATCCCGCTCCGCCGGATTGGCCGCCCCGATGAGATCGCCGCTGTGGCGGCGTTTCTCGCGGGGCCGAAGGCGACATTCATCACGGGGCAGACGTTCGGGGTCAACGGCGGCAGCGTCATGTACTGACCGCCGGCGGGGCATCCGCCGTGCGTATTCCGCAGATCAGCAAGGAGACCGGAAATGGTGTACGAGGATTCTTTTTTCCGCCCGATCGGTGGCAGTGAACTGCCGCGGTTCGCGGGCCGTTCCACCTTTATGCGGCTGCCGCAGATCGAGGA
>CAJXKK010000010.1 GCA_913055615.1 uncultured Ectothiorhodospiraceae bacterium | reverse complement strand
CGGCTGTAACTTCCCATGCAACACCTCCCATATCCCGATCGGGTAAAGTGTTGCACTGCAAAGTTGAGACCAGCTGTGTTCATCTGTGTCCATCTGTGGTTCTGACCCATGGTTCCAATCCACAGCCCGCTCAGCTTAGCTCCAGCGAGCGTTCGGGTACCCTGCGGCAGCATTCGTCTGATTCGTGGTTCTCTTGAGTACGAGGCGACGTGAAGCAGGTGCGGTATGACGATACGGATCCGGAGGATCTACGACCCGGTAAGCTCGGATGACGGGATGCGGGTGCTGGTGGATCGGGTGTGGCCTCGGGGGGGGGTGCGCAAGGCGGATGCGGCGCTGGATTGGTGGGCGAAGGCGGTGACGCCGAGTACGGATCTGCGCAAGTGGTTCGGGCATGATCGGGCGCGGTTCGACGACTTCGCGGCGGCCTACCGCAACGAGCTTGATGGGCTTCCCGAGGCGGTGGCGGGACTGGTCGAGCTGGCCCGCGACGGTGACGTGACGCTCCTGTATGCCGCCCGCGATCCCGACTGCAACCATGCGCGGATGCTGGTCGAACGTATCATCGAAAAGCTGGCGTCGGGAACCTGAGCGGCGCAGTGTGTTCCAAGATCGTGTCCCCTGACACGCTGGAGAGGCAGTAATGATGGCGCGACGCGGTTTTCTTGCCGGCCTTGCGGCCTTGGCCGGCGGCCTGATCTTCGCCCGGCCGGGTTATACGGCCGCGGTGGACGCACCGGCGAAGCCGGATTCGGTGAAGCCGATCAAACTGTCCGCGGACGAGTGGAAGGAGCGCCTGACGTCGAAGCAGTACCGGATCCTGCGCGAGGAGGGCACGGAGCGTGCGGGGACCAGTGAGCTGAACGCGGAGAAGCGCGACGGCGATTATCTGTGCGCCGGCTGCGGGCTCGTCCTGTTCGACTCGAAGTGGAAATATGACAGCCGCACCGGCTGGCCGAGCTTCTACGACGTCTACAGCGATCATATCGGCACGAAGGTCGACAAAAAGCTGTTCTACGAGCGCACCGAGTATCACTGCGCCCGCTGCGGCGGGCATCAGGGGCACGTCTTCGACGACGGCCCCGATCCGACCGGTCTTCGCTACTGCAACAACGGGCTTGCCCTGGAGTTCCGGCCGCGCAGCGGCTGACGCCGGGGACTCACGGCACGTCGGTGCTCGTACGTGCCGTGAGTCCAATGCCGCGCGCCCGGATCAACCGAGGCCTTTCTGCGGGGCCTCCGTCTCTTCCTCCATGTCCAGTTCGTCGAGCGACATCAGCGCGGCATTGCCACCCTGGGCGGTCGTATCGATGCACAGCGCCCGCTCTGTGGCGAATCGGTACAGGTAGCGCGGTCCCCCGGCCTTGGGCCCGGTGCCGGACAGGCCCTCGCCGCCGAACGGCTGCTGGCCGACCATGGCGCCGATCTGGTCGCGATTGACGTAGGTATTGCCGACCTTCAGGCGTTCGTGGATGTATTCGATACTCTCCTCGATCCGCGAGTGTATACCCAGCGTCAGGCCGTAACCGGTCGCGTTGACGTTGTCGATCACCTGATCAAGCTCGCTCTCGCGGAACCGCACGACATGCAGGATCGGGCCGAACACCTCCCGCTCCAGCTGGGACAGGCTGTCGAGTTCGTAGGCGCGCGGGGTGAAGAACGTACCATTCTCCGTGCCGGGTTCGAGCCTCGCGCTGGCGATCACGCGTCCCTCGCGTTCCATGCGCGCGGCATGGGCCTCGAGCATCGCGCGCGAGTCCTCATCGATGACCGGCCCGATGTCGTGCTTGATCAGGGCCGGATCGCCGATGCGCAACTCCTCCATGGCGCCGGCGAGCATGGTCAGGACCTTGTCGGCGATATCCGTCTGGATGAACAGGACCCGAAGCGCGGAACAGCGCTGGCCGGCGCTCTGGAATGCGGACTCGATGATGTCGCTGACCACCTGCTCGGGCAGGGCGGAGGAGTCCACCAGCATCGCGTTCTGGCCGCCGGTCTCGGCGATCAGTGGCAGGATCGGGCCGGGGCGGTTGGCGAGCTGCTGGTTGATCAGCCTGGCCGTATCGGTGCCGCCGGTGAAGGCGACGCCGGCCAGCGCCTCGTGATTGATCAGCGGCGGCCCGACGTCCTCGCCGCGGCCAGGGATCAGATGCAGCACGTCGCCGGGCACGCCCGCCTCGTGGAACGCCTGGACGGCCGCGAAGGCCATCAGCGGCGTCTGTTCGGCCGGCTTCGCGATGACGCTGTTGCCGGCCACGAGGGCCGCGGCGATCTGGCCGGTGAAAATGGCCAGCGGGAAGTTCCACGGGCTGATGCAGACGAACACGCCGCGGCCGTGCAGCTGGATCTGGTTCAACTCGCCCGTCGGCCCCGGGAGCCGGGCCGGACCGGCGAAATCGGCGCGTGCACGGGCCGCGTAGTAGCGGCAGAAATCAGCCGCCTCGCGGACCTCGGCGACGCCGTCGATCAGATTCTTGCCGGCCTCACGCGAGGCGATGGCCATGAAACGGGCCATATCGCGCTCGAGGATGTCGGCCGTGCGCTCAAGCATGGCCGCGCGGTCATGCGCCGGCGTCGCGTCCCAGCCGGGCTGCGCCTTGCCGGCGATGGCCATCGCCCTGTCGCACTGCTCCTGGGTGGCGTTGACCAGCGTGCCGACCTGGCGGCGGTGGTCGCATGGGTCGAGAACCGGCTGGGCCTCGCCGTACGCGACCTTGCCGCTGATGATGGGCGCGCAGTGCCAGCCGTCCTTCGCCGCCGCGTCCATGCCGGCGTCGATCTCGCGCAGGACATTGATGTCCGAGAGATCGATACCACGCGAGTTCACCCGCTCCTTGCCGAGCAGATCCCGCGGCAGGGGGATGCGGCCGTGGCGTCTGTTCTCCAGCGACCGGACCCAGTCGATTGGATCGCTGACGATCTCATCGATCGGCGCGCGATCGTCGACCAGGCGGTTCACGAAGGAACTGTTGGCGCCGTTCTCCAGCAGTCGCCGGACCAGATAGGGCAGGAGGTCCTCGTGACTGCCGACGGGCGCGTAGATGCGCACCGGGATACCGAGGCCGTCCTCGCCGAGCACCTGGTTGTACAGGGCCTCGCCCATGCCGTGCAGGCGCTGGAATTCGAACCCGTCGCGGTCGCCGGCGAAGGAACAGACCGCAGCGACGGTATGGGCGTTATGGGTAGCGAACTGCGGGTAGAACACATCCCGGTTCGCCAGCAGGCGCCGGGCGCAGGCGAGGTAGGAGACGTCCGTGTTCGACTTGCGCGTGAACACGGGATAGTCCTCGAGCCCCTTCTGCTGGGCCAGCTTGACCTCGGTATCCCAGTACGCCCCCTTGACCAGGCGCACCGGGAAGCGGCGGCGTGCCCGCCGTCCCAGATCCGCCATCCAGTCGATCAGCGGCAGCGTGCGTTTCTGATAGGCCTGGATGGCGATGCCGAGGCCGTCCCAGCCTGCAAGATCCGGGTCCATGGCCAGTGCCTCGAGCACATCCAGGGTCGGCTCCAGGCGCTCGGCCTCTTCGGCGTCGATGTTGAAGCCGATGTTGTGCTCCTTCGCCATCAGCGCCAGTTCCTTCGTGCGCGGCAGGAGCTTCGCCTCGATCTGATCCGCCTGGGCGAATTCGAAACGCGGGTGCAGGGCGGTCAGCTTGACCGAGATCCCCGGGGCCTCGAGCAGGCCGCGCTCGCCGACCTGCGCGCCGATGCGGCGGATCGCGTTGGCGTAGGAGTCGTAATAGCGTTTGGCATCGGCCTCGGTGCGCGCCCCCTCGCCGAGCATGTCGTAGGAGTAGCGGTAGCCGAGCTTCTCCATGCCGCGGGCGCGCTTCTGCGCCTCATCGATATCGCGGCCGAGCACGAACTGGCGACCCATGATGTTCATCGCCTGGCGTACGGCCTGGCGGATGAACGGCTCGCCGCTGCGCGAGACCAGACGGCCGAGCGTGCTGCGCAGATTGCGCTCCTTGCCGGTGCCGAACTTGATGACCCGCCCGGTCAGCATCAGGCCCCAGGTGGAGGCGTTGACGAACGGCGACTTCGAGTGGCCGAGGTGTTCGTCCCAGTCGCCGCTGCCGAGTTTGTCGCGGATCAGCTTGTCGACGGTCTCGGAGTCGGGTACGCGCAGCAGCGCCTCGGCGAGGCACATCAGCGCGATCCCCTCCTCGCTGGAGAGCTCGTACTCGAGCATGAAGGCATCAATGCCGCCCTTGCCGATTCGCCCGGCCCGAACGGCCGCGACCAGGCGGCGGGCGTGCGCCTCGATTTCGTCATGCTGCTCACGGGGCAGTTCCAGCTGCCCGAGCAGGGTATCGACGCAGGCCTCCTCGTCGATGCGGTAATGCCGCTGTACCTCGGCGCGCAGCGGATCCGGGTCTGTCGGGGGCTGCTCGAAAATCATCTTGCTCACCTTCGCCACATTTCGCGAGAATATAAGGAAAGCCGCATCGCATTTTTGACTGTTCTGTTATTATCCACAGTACAATATACTACATACAACGAAACGAGGCGGTCGAGATAATGTCAAAACGCGCTCCACGCAAATCATCCGACCACCGGCTCGACCGCACCGACAAGCGCATCCTGCGTGAACTCCAGTCTAACGGGCGTATCTCCAATGTCGAACTCGCCCGGCGCGTCAACCTCAGCGCCACACCCTGCCTGGAGCGGGTACGGCGGCTGGAGCAGTCGGGTTTCATCCTCGACTACGTAGCGGTACTCGATCCCCACCGGATCGAGGCGTCGCTGTTACTGTATGTCGAGGTGACGCTCGACCGCACGACGCCAGAGGTCTTCGATCGCTTCCGGGAGGCGATCATCAACCGGCCCGAGGTGCAGGAATGCCACATGGTCGCCGGTGGTTTCGATTACCTCGTCAAGGTACGGGTGCCGGATATGCAGGCCTATCGCCATTTCCTCGGCGAGGGATTGACCGCCGCACCGGGGGTGCGCGAGACCCACACCTACGTGGTCATGGAAGAGATCAAGGAAACGACCGAAATCGAGATCCGGGACTGAGTGGGCGCGTGTCGGGATATTCCGCATGAATCCCCGTGAGGGTGTGACCGGACTGTTACTGGCTGGCGGCCGTGCCACCCGCATGGGCGGGCGTGACAAAGGCCTGATCGATCTCGCCGGCCGCCCGCTGGCGGCCCACGTGCTGGCCGCGCTGGATCCCCAGGTCGAGGCGCTGCTGATCAACGCCAATCGCCACGAGGACGAGTACACCGCCCTCGGTGCCGCGGTCGTCGGCGACCCGCTGGAGGGTTTTCTGGGGCCGCTGGCCGGCGTGCTGGCGGGTCTCGAGGCGGCGTCGACGCCGCTGGTCGCGACGCTGCCCTGCGATTCACCGTTCATACCCGCGGATCTGGTCGCTCGCATGCGCTCGGCGCTGGAACGGGCCGGGGCCGAGATCGCGGTGGCGCATGACGGCGAGCGGCGCCAGCCCGTGTTCATGCTGCTGCGTACCGGGCTGGCGCCGGATCTGAGGGCCTGGCTCGAGCAGGGCGGGCGCAAGATCGACGCGTGGTACGAGGGGCACGCGATCGCCGACGCCGACTTCAGCGACGCCCCGGACACCTTCATCAACATCAATACGCCGGATGAGCGCGATGCCGCCGCCGACCGGCTCGCCGCACGGGACCGCAATCCATGAGCGCACCGAGTTGTGACGACCGCCCCGGGGCACTCGATATCGACAGCGCACACCGGCGCATCGCCGCCGCGATCGAGCCGATCGAGGCGACCGAGCGCGTGGCGCTGCGCGCGGCGCTGGGCCGCGTGCTGGCCGAGGACCTGCGCGCGCCGCTGGATATCCCGCCGGACACGAACTCGGCGATGGACGGCTACGCGCTGCGCGGCACGGATCTCGACACCGATGGCGCGGCGGCCCTGCGCATGGTCGGCACCGCCTGGGCCGGTCACCCGCTCGCACGCGAAATCGGCCCCGGCGAGTGCGCGCGCATCATGACCGGGGCGCCGATCCCGGCCCGCGCGGACACGGTCGTGATGCAGGAGCGCACCACGGCCGACGGCGACACGATATCGATCCGGGGCGGCGAGCCCGGCAGCAACGTGCGCGCCGCCGGCGAGGATCTGCCGGCCGGCGGCGTCGCGCTCACCGCCGGCACCGCGATCCGCCCGGCGGAACTCGGTGTCATCGCCTCGCTCGGGCTGACTGAGGTCCCCGTCCGCCGGCGCCCGCGGGTCGCCCTCTTCGCTACCGGCGACGAGCTCTTCGAGCCCGGGCAGACCCTCAAGCCCGGGGGGCTGTACGACAGCAACCGCTATACCGTCTGGGGCATGCTCACGCGCCTCGGTATGGAGATCGACGACCGCGGTCATCTGCCGGACGACCGAACGGCGGTCGAGGCCTCGCTGCTCGCGGCGGCGGCCGAGAACGATGCGATCGTGACCACGGGCGGGGTATCCGTGGGCGCGGCGGACCATGTCGCGATGGTGCTGCGCGACCATGGCGATGTCGGTTTCTGGCAGATCACGATGAAACCGGGCCGGCCGCTGAACTTCGGCTTCTTCGGGCGGGCGCTCATGTTCGGCCTGCCGGGCAATCCCGTGTCCGCGATGGTCACCTTCTACCAGTTCGTCCGCCCGGCCCTGGACGCGCTCGCCGGCGCCGGTTATAGGCGCATGCCGACGCTGCGTGCGCGCGCGGCCGTCGACTTCCCGAAAAAGCCCGGCCGGACGGAATTCCAGCGCGCGCGCCTGGTGAGCGCCGACGACGGGTCCACCGCCGTCGAGCAGGTCGGCCCGCAGGGATCCGGGCGGCTCAGTTCAATGAGCCGCGCCGACTGCTTCGTCGTCCTGCCGGCCGACTGCGAAGGCGTCGCGGCGGGCGAATGGGTGGACGTGCAGTTGTTCGAGGGGCTGGTATGAACGCCCGCAGTGGCAACCCGTGCGCCGTGCCCCACCATGCCTGAATTGATCCTCGGTGGCGCCCGCTCCGGCAAGAGCACACTGGCGGAGACCCGGGCCCGCGACAGCGGTCTCGAGGTCACGTACGTTGCCACCGCGGAGGCGCACGACCAGGAGATGGCCGACCGCATCCGGCAGCATCGCGACCGGCGCCCCGATGGCTGGCGCACCGTTGAGGCACCCGTGGCGCTGGCGGCCACCCTCGAACGCGAGGCGGGGCCCGAGGGAATGCTGCTGGTCGATTGCCTGACCCTGTGGCTGGGCAATCTGATCGCCGATGACGACGCGCTCACACGGGAACGCGCGGATCTCCTTGAACGCCTGCCGCGGCTGCCCGGGCGGATCGTCCTGGTCAGCAGCGAGGTCGGGCTTGGTATCGTGCCCGACAACGCGCTCGCCCGCCGGTTCCGCGACGAGGCGGGCTGGCTCAACCAGACGGTCGCCGGCCTCTGCGAGCACGTCACGTTCGTCGCCGCCGGCCTGCCGCTGACCCTGAAGGCACCGACCGGTGCCCTTGGGAAAATCTGATTAAAACCGGATTGCAGGTTGGGAGGGGATTACCAACTGACTATCCTGTACCTGAATCGAGAGGTTTGGGCATTCAGTTTCGAATGCTTATGACACCATATTGGCTCACAATATCTTCAAAAACGACTTTTCCACCCTTACGTTCAACGATCTTAAGCCGTAAAGATAAACGATCAGACGCGTTTTGCGCCTGGATCTTGAAAGATCTTTTAAGATTGATCTGCAAGCCATTCCGTGACTCCTGCCCAACTCTATTCAGCTCATATCCTTGATAGATCTGTTTGGAATTCCCGTTACTCAGCTCAAGCTCGGTGTCAGCAGCATATTCGCCACCCAGGAAACAGGCGGCAATGTTGGTGTGATTTCCCTGAAACTCGCAGCGTAAATTGGCAATGTATGGGAAATTTTTCTCCATTTGAGCTTGTCTTCTCGCGGCGCTTTCCTCTTGTTTTTTCTGCTGTGCCGCCTGCTGTGCCAGCCTTTGATTCTTTTCCTTCAATACATCGGTGTTGTTGTCTCTTGCCGCTTGCCGATCTTCTAGATATTCGAGAATGATTCCGATCGAAAGATTGTCTTCAGTGTATCCAGATGCAATTATTTCGTCTTTTAAGCCTTTGAAGCGTTCCGGGCTATTGGCATTGTACTGCCTGAGTGTCTGCAATTGATCCCACTGTGTTATCAAGTCCTCTTGCGCCACAAATCTGAATTCATCATGAGACTGAAACCCTTGAACAACTGCCGCGTGCTCGGTGGTTTCAGCGACTGAAAGTAATCGGCCATAGGCGGATTCAATGCCATCATCCGCAAGCGCCGAACCCAATTTTGCAACGTCTTTCGCCGGGCCAACCAAAATTGCACAACTATCCTCCCAATCAGAATGGTTGCCACATGCTGCTTCGCAGCCAGGCACCTCATGCCCGTACTTTAAATCAGAAAAGTAGATATAGGCGTCATTAAGCGTATTGAAAGTTTTGTAAAAAGATAACTTATTGCCATCGCCCGTGATTCGCAATTCAATTTGTCTTTGACGCTCTACGGCTTCATATTGCCTTTTCAAGTCTTCACTCAGTATTTGTTCGTCAAATGCACGATAACCAATGGTGGATCGAGGGATAGATGAATCGTTTTCTAATGCGCACACATTCTGGGGATAGAAACCAGGACCGCGATTGTATTGGTCATCTTCTTCCCAAATCCTGTCTCTTGAATTGATTTTGACGAATAATGAGCCGACAAGGTTGTTATTGTTATTATTTTTTGATTTGTCATATTGTTTTCGTAATGCCGCTTCATCTTTTTCTATTTGATTTTTTACCTTTTCTACTTGTGCGGACACCCTCTGTATATCCTCCAATGGAAAAACAGCGAGTGGTTCAAGAGGACCAAAGCCGCCATCGTCTTCCCAGGATGCGTACACAGAGTATGGGATAGGAAGCAGATCGACTCGTTCAAATCTCGAGTGAATTTGTTTATTGCAGTCGCGGTACGAGTACGTTACTGGTAATTCAATTTCATTTTCTGAGATAAAATCAACGATCATTTTATCGGTAGCATCTGCTGTCCATTTTACCTGCCGATTTTGATATTGAGGTTCTATCCCGGAGTGCGATATAAGGCAGCTGGAAGCAACTAACTCCGATTCAGAAAACTTACGGTTGAACTCGATTTCGTCATCGATATTAATTCTAAAGGCTGGTTCTCTTGAGTCCCCGCTAAAATCTTCCGGGGCACCGTTGTATAACAATACGATGTTGTAGTACTGATCCGGAACGGGTGCGTTCGCAGACTGTTCAGTGGAAGGTTCCTGAGTTTCTTCTTCAGTCGGTGTGGATGCAAGGCAACCGGCTAAAAAGAACATCGAAGAAAAAGAGATTGAAAAGAGTGATTTGAGGTCCATCGTTTGGCCCGGGTAAGAGATATACTTTTATTTTAGCAAGGTCGCTGGTGTGTTCAATTGTGTGATGTCGTTTCGCAGGTGCGACCAGGGAAACTCTGATTACGATCGGCCGGCCGATTGAAGGCTGGTGTAGGTCGGGCTTTTTACAAAGGCTCTTACAGCCCGACGGATCAAAGCGCCTGGGAGTGTCGGGCTATAAGAGCCTGTGTAAAAACCCCGACGCCTACTGCGGAAGCGCCACAGCGGGCGCTTTTGCCGATCCTTCTCGTCACATAAGACCCACTATGTTCCTCGAATGATCGGCAAAATCGCCTCGCTGTACCACTTCCTCGCGACGGCGCGGGGTTCTTACACAGGCTCTATAAGCCCGACCTACAGGGCTCCTGGTAATCAGATGTTCCCTGCCGGGCAATGAAGTTTTGGGATGCGAGACATCGTTTGTTAATCGTGCTGGCATGCTAAAAAGGTGTGCCAGGAGTGTCCTGGGTCGTTTGGAGGGTGACGCTGTAGCACGCTATTTCGCACACCAAAGAATCACGCGTGTAGTTCAGTGACGATATATTTGAAACGAAAACCGTCGGCTCGTACAGTCCGACACTCGCGAGCCTCCGATATGAGGAGTTCCAAGCCCGACCGACGGGGTTCCGGATAATCAGGGGTCCTCCGGGACGTCGGTTCGACCCCGCATTCCGGTGCACATCGTGGAGATCCCGTGATGCAAACTGAACCCTGGTGGCGGGCGCCGTTACCGGCACCGGACGAAACGGCCGCCGCCGCGGCCGCCGCACGCCAGTCCGAACTGACCAAGCCCCCCGGCTCACTGGGCCGGCTGGAGCGGGTCGCCATCGACCTCGCGGGCCTGCAGCGTGTCGAACGCCCGACCCTGGACCGCATCCACGTCGCCATCTTCGCCGCCGATCACGGCGTCGCCGAGGAAGTAGTATCTGCATTCCCCCAGGCGGTTACGCTGGAGATGGTGCGCAACTTCGCCCGCGGCGGCGCCGCGATCAGCGTACTGGCGCGCGGCCTGGGCGCGCAGCTCGACGTCATCGACATGGGTACCGCGCACGACGGGGGCGAACTCGCCGGCGTCCAGCGCGTTCGCATCGCGCCCGGTACCACCAACTTCTGCACCGGACCCGCGATGAGCGCAGAGCAGTGCCGGGCCGCGCTCGATGCCGGCCGCCAGGTGGCGGACACGGCTGCGGCCGGTGGCGCCCAGGCGTTCCTGGGCGGCGAGATGGGCATCGCCAACACGACCGCCGCGACCGCACTGGCCTGTGCGCTGCTCGGCGCCGCCCCCTCCCGCCTCGCCGGCCCCGGTACCGGCCTCGACACGCCGGGCGTGGTGCACAAGGTCCAGGTGATTGAGCGTGCGCTGGCGCGCCACGCGTCGGCCAAAGAACCGATGGACATACTCGCCGCCCTGGGCGGTTTCGAGATCGCGGCACTGGCCGGGGCGTTCATCGCCAGCGCGCAGCAGAGCGTGCCGGTGCTGGTGGACGGCTTCATCGCCAGCGTCGCCGCGCTGGTCGCCGTCCGCGAGGTCCCGGCGCTCGGGCGGTGGCTGGTCGCCACGCACCGCTCCGCGGAGCCCGGTCACGACCGCATCCTCGCCGAGCTGGAGCTCGAGCCGCTCCTCGACCTCGGCATGCGCCTGGGCGAGGGCAGCGGGGCGGCCGTGGCCGTGCCCATCCTGCGCACGGCCTGCGCCGTACACGGTGGAATGGCCACGTTCAGCGAGGCCGGGGTCTCGCAGGGCTGAGCGCGCCATGGTGACCGAGACCGTCATCGACCTGTTGCGCCACGGGGAGCCCGAAGGCGGCGCGCGCCTGCGCGGCGCGCGCACCGACGATCCCCTCAGCGCCACCGGCTGGAGCGAACTGCACGCGGCGGTCGCCGGCCGCAGCGACTGGGACCGCATCGCGACCTCCCCACTGGCACGCTGCCGCGCGTTCGCCGATGCGATCGCGGCGGAGGCCGGACTCACGCCGACCGTCGATCCGCGCCTGTCCGAGTACGATTTCGGCGACTGGGACGGGCACCCGTTCGATGCGCTCTGGGCGGAGCAAGGCGATGCACTGGCGGCGTTCTTCGGCGACCCGGATCGCTCCGCGCCCCCGAACGGCGAGACGGCGGCGGCGTTCCGTGCGCGGGTTCGCGCCGCTTGGGAAGACCTCATCGCGGACGCGGCCGGCGGTCGTATCCTGATCGTCGGCCACGGCGGCGTGCTGCGCCAACTTGTGGCGGATACGCTGGGCGTGCCGGGCAACCCGCACGCGGCCCTGGAGTGGCCGCACGCCGCCATGAGCCGCATCCGCGTGCACGACGATCCCCCGTATCCCCGCAGCCGCTCCCTCGTGTTCCACGGCCGGGCACCGACCAGCGGCAGCCCGAGCGAAACGCCGAGTAGAAACGGGTAGCGTCACGGAACGATCTGCGGAACGATGCAGATCGGGCTTCCAGCCCGACAGACCAAAAGACACGAACGCCGGACCACAAACCACGTCGACTGAACTCCCGATAATCAGACGCCCCCCAAAGGAGAACACGTGGCAAAACTGCTGATGAACCTGCGCGGCGTACCCGAGGACGAGGCCGCCGAGGTGCGCGAACTGCTCGACGAGCACGCGGTGGACTATTACGAGACCCCGCCCAACCGCTGGGGTATCAGCATGGGCGGCATCTGGCTGCGCGACGAGGCGGATCACGAGCGGGTGCGCGATCTGCTGGATGAATACCAGGCGCGGCGGCTGGAGGCCGCACGGGAGGCCGAGGCGGAGCGGCGCCGCAACGGCACGCAGACCACCTTCGCGGAAATGATCCAACGCAACCCCGCGCGTGTGGTTCTCTATATGCTGATCATCGGCGTACTGCTGTACTTCAGCATCCGCCCGTTCTTCTGGCTCGCCGAGTGACGCCTGACCCGGGTCAGAAGTCCCGCGTGCCGGAGCGGCGCACGCCGACATCGATCGAGCGCGGGATCACCGGCGGACCGAACTGATTGAACACCGGCACGTCCGCCCCATCGCGTCCCAGCGCCAGCATCACGCGGCCGCCGTCGAGATGCCGCATGATCGGATCGAAGGTGTACCAGCGCCCGCCGACGAAGGCCTCGAACCAGGCGTGCAGGTCCATCGGCTCCAGCCCTTCAAGGTAGCCCACGACCATCCGCGCCGGGATGCTGAGGCTGCGGCACAGCGATATCGCCAGATGGCTCAGGTCACGGCACACCCCGGCGCTGCGCGCTTTCACCTCCATGGCCGACACCAGCGTGTTGCTCGATCCCGGCACGTACGCGATCTCCTGCTGCACCCACTCGACGATCCGCGCCACCTGGTCGTACCCCGGACGCCTGTTGCCGACGATCCGCCGGGCGTCCGGCCCCAGCCGGTCCGATTCGCAGTAGCGGCTCGGCAACAGATACGTCAGCACCTCGGGCGGCAGGTCCTGGATCAGCACGAACGGCGCCCCCGGCGCCCGATCGGCGGCACCGGCGGTCAGGACCGTCGACTGCGTGCGGATGCGGAACGGGCCGGACGGGGCGGTCAGTCGCTGGCCGCGGTTACCATACGGGTCGACATACTCGGTGACCGTCACGATCGGATCGATATGAAAGCGGTTCTCCGCCACCCACTGGTGCGCGTTGCTCTGCGGCCGCAACACCAGGACCATCGGCGCGTTCATGCCGTCGTCGAAGGCGATCTCGCATTGGGTTTCGATCCAGGTATCGATGGCGGTGGCTCCGTTGCGTGGATGGTCGGGCAATGATCGCCGGCGGTGTGGCGAAGGCGCTCGCCGCCTGCCAATCGTAGCGGCCAACGCAACCCGCGGCTACGTGTCGCCTTCGGCGGTGCTCCGCGCACCCGTGCGCAGCGCATCGCCGGCCGCACCCAGCAGATCGGCCAGCGCCGCGGCGTCGATCGCCTCGGCACAGGCGTCGGCGAGCCGGTCAAACCCCTCCTCGCGCATGCGCTCGTAATCCGGCGCGGCGGCGGTCACCGTCAGCCCGGCCCAGTGCAGCAGCGCGTCGCGCGCGCCGCTCTCATCGAACACCCCGTGCAGGTAGGTCCCGAGCACGCACTCATCGGCCGAGCGCGCCCCGTCCGGGCCATGCGGCAGCTCCGCGACCGCCCCGGCGAGGCCGTCGCCGCGCGTGACCCCGGCGTGGATCTCATAACCGCTCACCGGGGCATCGACGAACGCCAGCCGCCCGCTCACCCGCCGCAGCTGCTTGTCCGGCGCCAGCGTCGTGTCGATATCGAGCAGACCGAACCCGGGTGTCGAGCCGGGGCTGCCCTCGACCCCGTCCGGGTCGTGAACGGCATGCCCGAGCATCTGAAACCCGCCGCAGATACCCATCACCCGGCCGCCATAGCGCAGATGGCGCTGCAGATACGCCGCCCAGCCACGCTCACGCAGCCACTCGAGATCGCCGCGGGTATTCTTCGACCCCGGCAGCACGACCAGATCGCAGGGCGGGATCGAATCGCCAGGCCCGATGTAGCGGAAATCGACCTGCGGATGCAGCCGCAGCGGATCGAAATCCGTGTGGTTGCTGATCCGCGGCGTCGCCGGCACCACCACGCGCAGCGTCGCCTCGCCCGCGGTGCCGGCCTCCGCCGGCGCCACGTCGCGCGAAAGCGAATCCTCCGCCTCCAGGTACAGCCCGTGCAGATACGGCAGCACCCCGTACACTTTCTTGCCGGTGTGCCCCTCCAGCCAGTCCAGGCCCGGCTGCAGCAATGAGATATCGCCACGGAAACGGTTCACCAGGAAACCGGTCAGGCGTGCCTGTTCGCTCGGCGACAGCAGCGCCAGCGTACCGACGAACTGCGCAAACACCCCGCCCCGGTCGATATCGCCGACGAGAATCACCGGGCAGTCCACCGCCTCGGCAAAACCCATATTGGCGATATCGTTCTCGCGCAGGTTGATCTCGGCGGGACTGCCCGCGCCCTCGACCAGCACGACGTCATACGCCGCCGCCAGCCGCGCATGCGCCGCCAGCGTCGCCTCGCGGGCGACCCGCTTGTAGTCATGGTAATCGCGCGCATCGAGATCCGCGGCCGGGTAACCGTTGACAATCACCTGGGCATTGCGGTCCCCGGTCGGCTTCAGCAGCACCGGATTCATATCGGTGACCGGCTCGATCCCGGCCGCCCGCGCCTGCACCGCCTGCGCCCGTCCGATCTCCCCGCCGTCGGAGGCCACCGCACTGTTGAGCGCCATGTTCTGTGGCTTGAATGGCGCCACGCGGATGCCGTGGCGCGAGAGCAGACGACAAAGCCCGGTCACGACCGCGCTCTTGCCGGCATCCGAGGTGGTGCCCTGGATCATCAAGGTCGCGGCGGGGCGGGGCACGGCGGTCTCCAGTCATCTCTACGCGCGCGGAGCCTACCGGAACGGTGGGGTGAGAGCTACACGGGACGCTGTACAGCCGGGGGCATGCCTGGTAGTTTCGAACCTTATCAGCGAGAGGCGGCGTGCGGCCGTCTATGCGCGCCTCGATTCCGATTCATGATAGGCGGCGACTCGTCGTGTTTCAGCACGACCAATCCCCGCTTAATACCTGTTACACGGATTAGGGCACGTCTGATTATCGGGAGCCCGACCTGCATCATTCTTCAATCGGCCGCCCGGTTTTAATCAGAGTATCCTTGGCGGCCGTGGATCAGCACTCCATACACTCTTCGTATCGAGAGCGCCATTATGAAGAAGATCGACACCGCAAAGCTCGACCGGATCGTCGGTGATGCCAATCGCGCGGCCGATGCGCGCAGTCAGGGCTACCGCGAGCGTGCCCTGAAACTGTTCCCCTGGGTCTGCGGCCGGTGTGCCCGTGAGTTCACGCGGGCCAATGTGCGGGAGCTTACCGTGCATCATCGGGACCACGACCATCACAACAACCCGGCGGACGGCAGCAACTGGGAGTTGCTGTGCATCTACTGCCACGACAATGAACACCAGCGTGAGCTGGAGGCGCGGAATAATCCAGGGGTTGGGGAAGAGCAGCGTCAGGGGGCTACGCATTCGCCGTTTGCGGGGTTGAAGTCGATGTTGGAGGGCGGTGGGGAGGGCGAATAGGGGGCCTTACCGCGCGCCAGGTTTGCCCCAGTCGGAGTAGGGGTGATGCACGAGGCTGGCGTTGTAATAACGCGGATCGCCGGTAACCTCTGCGCCGATCCAGCCTGGCAGCTCGAAGGCCTCTTCGGCGCTCGCGAGTTCGATCTCTGCCACGACCAGCCCGGCATTGGCGCCGTAGAACACGTCGATCTCCCAGGTATGGCCGGCGTGCGGGACCCGATACCGGGTCTTCTCAATCAATGCTCGTTGGCAGAGCCCGTCGAGCATCTCCGCGGCATCCCCCGGTGGGATCGGATACTCGTACTCGGCCCGCTGCGCGCCGACGGTGATGCCCTTGATCGTCAATTGCGCATCGCCGTCTGCGAGGCGAATGCGGACCGTGCGTTCGGGCTCGGTGTTGAGAAAGCCCTGGCGTATTTCGCTACTGCTGGCGGTCCCCTCGTGCCAGTCGCCGGAGGCCACGAGGAATTTGCGCTCGATCTCGATTCCCATCAGCAATCCCGGTCACACTCAATGAGCCGCCCGGCGCACGGGCGGGATGATCGTTCGGGCAAAAGCATGCAGGATGCGGGCAGCGGTCGAAACCCGGATCAGCGGAATCACGAACGATGTCGGCAGGGCCCGCGTGCCCGCCGGGCCTCGGGACATACAGTCATGGGACAATATCGCGATGAACCAAAATCCCACCACGGCGTCCGCGACCGCCCACTGCGATATCTATTATGACGGCGCGTGCCCGTTGTGCCGCGCGGAGATCGATTTTTATCGGCGCATCGGGACCCGAGCGCGCTTTCACGATCTGACCGGCGGCGGCGCGACGCCCGTCGGCGTCTGCCGCGCCGATGCACTTGCGCGATTCCACGTGACCGACGCCGGCGGACGGGTCCGTTCCGGGGCCCGCGCCTTCGCCGAGCTCTGGAAGGCTTCACCCGGCGCCTGGCGTATCCTGGGGCATATCGCCGCCGTGCCGCCGTTCGTCTGGATCGCCGAGGCCGTATATCGCCTGTTCCTGCGTATACGCCCGCGACTCCAGCGCCTGTATCGGGATCGAGTGGGGGCGGGGCATTGATCGTGTCATTCGACAGAGTGGACGGATTTTCCACCCCGAGGGTTCGCGGGATGACCGGCCATGGGCAGGGCAGGTGGCGCCCGTGTGCAGAGGGCATCGGGGAAGCAGTATGCGCGTAGCGGTGATCGGCTCCGGTGTGGCGGGACTGGCCTGCGCCCGGCGCCTGGCCGCGGCCGGGGTGTCGCCGGTCGTGCTCGACAAGGGGCGCGAGGTCGGTGGCCGTTTGGCCACCCGCGTCAGCCGCAGCGGCTGGCAGTTCGATCACGGCGCGCAGTTCGTCACCGCGCAGGAGCCGGAATTCGCTCATTGGCTGGCGTCACTGGGGGCGGACGGCGAGGCCGCTCAATGGATGGACGGGGATGCAACGGTGCGCTGGGTCGGCATGCCCGATATGCGCGCCATCGCCCGTTACCTCGCCCGGGGACTGGATGTCCGGCAGGGATACGAGGTGACCTCGATCCAGCCGGATGGTTCGGGCTGGCGGGTGTTCTCCGGCGCAACGGGCGAGCAATTCGACCGGGTCGTAGTGACGGTGCCCGCGCCGCAAATGGCGGGCCTGCTCGGGGCCGATCATCCACTGGTGCTGGAATCGGCAGAGGTCCGCCTTGCGCCGTGTCTGACCCTGATGGCGGCGGTCGATGGCGAGGGACCGTGCCCATTTACCGCGCGCAGCGATGCTACGGCGTCCCTCGCCTGGATTGCCCGGGACAACAGCAAGCCCGGGCGCCCGGACGGGCCTGGCGGCGCCTGGGTCGCACACGCGACCCCGGAATGGAGTGCCAGGCATCTGGAAGCGCAGCCGCAGGAAATCGTTGAGTACCTGTTGCCCGAACTGCTCGATCAGGTCGAGGCGCGCCCCGATCAGGTCCTGTATGCGGCGGGTCACCGCTGGCGTTTCGCGAAAGTGACCGCGCCGCTTGGGCGGGCGTTTCTGCGGAGTCCATGCGCCACGCTGTACGCCGGCGGTGACTGGTGTATCGGGCCCCGTGTCGAGTCCGCCTGGTCCAGTGGCCGTGCCATGGCGGCGGATATTCTGGATCGCTGAGCCCCGGGGCGCCGGGCTCCGAGTGCCCCGGCTCGAGCTGGCGCAACATGCAGGTCAGGTCGTGGTTGATGTGCTCGCTGGTTATGGCTTCTGGATCGGCGAGTCGCCAGGCAGCTGCGGCAGTTTCGCGAGCGCTCCTGCATAGCCAGCGTGATTGAACCCGCGCTCTTCCTTCATGATCCCGAACATCTCCACGGCGAGGATATGCCCGATCATCAACACGGCTTCATCGCGCGGGTAGCCCTCGCCCGTAAGCCGTTCAAGGGTCTCGGCGGTTTCCGGGGGCTCGTCGTCGCTGATCTGCTTCTCCACCGCCTCCACGACCGCCTTGCGCAGTTGTGCGGCCTCGTTCTCGTCCATTCCGGCTCTCCCTTTCGTTCCATGGTCCGCGACCGTACAGCGCCGGGGCCGAGTGATCCAGACGGGACAGAGGTATCATCCGCCGCGGCGCGGTCCGTGACCCGCGCGGGCGCCGTGCTGCAACGCGCCGCCCGCATGCGGCCCCGCAGCACTGGTGTTATCGGCTGGAGTCGAGGTGGCCATACGGGCGACCATCAGGCGATGAGCATGAACCGTATAATGACCGGTTGGCGGAGCCGGCAGGGTTCCGGGATAACCTGTCGGTGCCGGAGGCGGTATGAATGAGCGGATGGGGCCGCTGGGCATGACGCCCGGGCAGTACCGGGCGGGCGGTGGGCTGGAGATCTCTTACGCGACGGCGTCGACGGCGGTTGGCCTGTTGATGATGGCGGCGACCGATCGCGGCCTTTGTTTCGTGCAGTTCGGGGACGACGAGGGGGCGCTGCGGGCGCGCCTGGAGGCGGAGTACCCGGACGCGTCGCTGGCGCCGATGCCGCCCGGCACGGACACGGCGTTCGATGCCTGGATGGCGGGGCTGCGTGCACGGCTGCAGGGCGCGCCGGCCGGCAGCGATCTGCCGCTGGATATCCGCGGCACAGCGTTCCAGATGAAGTTGTGGAAATTCCTGCAGGGTATACCGGCCGGGCAGACGCGCAGTTATGCGGGCGTGGCGGCCGGGATCGGCCGGCCCGCCGCGGTGCGGGCGGTAGCCGGGGCCTCTGCCGCCAATCGCGTCGCACTGGCTGTTCCCTGTCATCGCGTGATCCGCGGTGACGGTGCGCTGGGCGGTTATCGCTGGGGTCTGCAGCGCAAACGGGCCCTGCTGGAACGCGAAGCGGCCTGCAACGGCGGCAAAGTCTGACCGGTATATCGACAGGCCCCTGGTGGTGAGGCCGATGAGAGGTTGTTGATGTCCGCTCGCCACGGCGTTCATCTCTGCCGTTTTCGTGTGCGCCTGCGGCCCGGTCACGCTGGTACCATGCGCCCCCTTTGAGCGCGGGCGTTTCCTTGATGCAAACCGGTCTCGTGATCGCGGCGGCATTGCTCGCCGATGCGCTGCTTGGCGAGATGCGCCGGGGGCACCCGCTGGTCGGCTTCGGCGTGCTGGCCGCGCGCGTCGAGCGCGCCCTGAATCGCCGTGATTTCCCGGCTGCACTGCGCCGGGTGCTGGGGGGCGTCGGCCTGCTGTTGGTCGTGGCCCCGCTGGTCCTGGCGGCCGTGTGGCTCGCGGACGCACCGTACGGCTGGGCCTTCGAGGTGCTCGTACTCTACCTGGCGCTGGGGCTGCGCAGCCTCGGCGAGCATGCGCGTCGCGTGCAAAAGGCGCTCGACAGCGACGATATCGACTCGGCCCGCGCCGCCGTGGGCATGATGGTGAGCCGTGACGTCCGTGCGCTCGATCGCCGCGGGGTGGCGGCGGCGACGATCGAATCGGTGCTGGAGAACGGTAATGACGCCGTGTTCGGTACGCTGTTCTGGTTCGCGGTCGCCGGGGCGCCGGGGGCGCTGGCGTATCGGCTCGTCAACACCCTCGATGCCATGTGGGGCTATCGCACGGAACGCCTGGCCGCGTTCGGGTGGACGGCCGCCCGGCTCGACGATGCGATGAACTGGCCGGCGGCCCGACTGACCGCGCTCACCTACGGTCTGGTGGGGCTTGCACCCCTGCGGGCGCTGCGCTGCGCCTGGCTTCAGGGCGGGCGCACGGACAGCCCGAATGCCGGTTGCGTGATGGCGGCGGGTGCGGGCGCGCTGGGCGTGCGCGTCGGCGGTCCGGGCGTATATCATGGTCGGCGGACATGGCGGCCGCGGTTCGGGGTCGGTCGGCGCCCGGACGCGGCGGCGATCGGCGCGGCCACGGGGCTCGTCATCAACGGCGCCCTGGTCTGGACCGGGATTGCCTGTGTCGCCGGCTGGTGGTTCGCGTAGACGGGGTATTCCTCCTGTAGTGGCCTGGGCGTCGCGCCGAGTCTGGTGGAACGCGTACAACCGTGGCGGTGTGACTGGGGTATTGAGCAATGCAGCGTAGACACGGAGGCAACCTCGGCGAGATGATCCGGGCGATGGGGCGTTCGGAGTCGGACTGGCTCGATCTGTCGACCGGGATCAATCCGCACCCCTGGGAGGCGCCGACGCCGCCGCCGGCCAACTGGTATCAACTGCCCGATCCGCATGATGGCCTGGTCGAGGCCGCGGCGGCGTACTACGCCAGCGACGCCGTCCTGCCGGTGCCCGGTTCGCAGTCGGCACTCACGATGCTGCCGTGGCTGCGCGGCCGTTCCCGCGTGGCGGTGATCGATCCCGGTTATTCCGAACATGCCGCTGCCTGGGCGCGCGCCGGTCACGATGTGGTACCGCTGTCCTCGCCCCAGCTCTCCGGCGGCGCCGGCACGGCTTTCGATGTGCTTGTGGTGATCAACCCGAATAATCCCGATGGCACGTATTTCGAGCCGGAGACGCTGCTCGAATGGCGCACCCGCATAGCCAGCCGGGGCGGCTGGATGATCGTCGATGAAGCCTTCGTCGATACCACGCCTGATTACAGCCTTGCGCCTCAGGCGCCTTTGCCCGGGCTCCTGCTTCTTCGCTCCATCGGCAAGTTCTTCGGGTTGGCGGGTATGCGGATCGGATTCGCGCTCGGCCCGGACGACCTCCTGCAGCCCCTGGAAGAGGCGCTCGGCCCCTGGTCGGTGAACGGCCCCGCCCGCTGGGTGGCCCGCAATGCTCTGGGCGACCGTGCCTGGCAGGGCGTCATGCGGAGCCGTCTGCGCGAGGAAGGGGACCGCCTCGGCGAACTGCTCGCGCATCATTTCGGGCGCCGTGCGGTCGGTACCCCCCTGTTCCGGACCGTGCTCACCCCGCATGCGGCGAGGATCCACGAGTCGTTGGCGCGACAGGGGATACTCGTGCGCCTGCTCGATCACCAGAACGGTCTGCGCTTCGGCCTGCCCCCCGATGAGGCGGGCTGGCGACGTCTGGACGTCGGGCTTGCCGATGTGATGGCCGAGGTCATGAGCCGCGCATGACGCTGCGGACGCTGATCACCGGTCTGCTGATCGCCATGAGCACGCCGCTCATGGCGGGCATCGTCGTGACCGACGATCGTGGTCGCGAGGTTCGCCTGGATGCCCCCGCCAAGCGGATCGTCAGCCTGGCGCCGCATGTCACCGAGTCGCTGTTCGAGGCGGGTGCCGGTGATCGGATCGTCGCGACCGTCAATCACAGCGATTATCCCGCGGCGGCAGCAGACATCCCGAGGATCGGCGGCTACGATCGGGTCAATATCGAGCGCATCCTCGAGCTCGACCCGGACCTTGTCATCGGTTGGGAGAGCGGCAACGCGCAGGGCCAGCTCCAGCGACTGCAGGAGCTCGGGCTGACGCTCTACGTCAGCGAGCCGCGCGCACTGTCGACGATCGGCGAGAGCCTTGAGCGGTTCGGGCGCCTCGCCGGCACGCGGGATTCCGCCCTGGAAGCGGCAAGGGCGTATCGCGAGCGCCTGGCCGCGCTTCGAGAGCGTTACGCGGACCGGGAATCCATCGATGTGTTCTACCAGATCTGGAACGAACCGCTGATGACGATCAATGGCGAACACCTGATCAGCGACGTGATCCGCGGCTGCGGCGGCCGTAATGTTTTCGCGGAACTTTCCAACATCGCGCCCCGTGTCAGTACGGAGGCCGTGGTCACGCGGGATCCCGCGGTCATCGTCGCCAGCGGTATGGGAGAGGAGCGTCCGGAATGGCTCGAGGACTGGAAACGGTGGTCCGAAGTGCGCGCCGTTGCCGAGAACAACCTGTACTTCATTCCGCCGCAGTACCTGCAGCGGCATACCCCCCGCATCCT
Organism: uncultured Ectothiorhodospiraceae bacterium; assembly: GCA_913055615.1. GTDB lineage: Bacteria > Pseudomonadota > Gammaproteobacteria > XJ16 > Halofilaceae > Halofilum. The sequence goes on along the minus strand of CAJXKK010000010.1, from coordinate 62,791 downwards.
GACCGGAATGGAACGCTTGTGCGAACAACTGGTGAATGCGCGCGGTTAGCGTTTTGCCTGTTTTGGATCTTCGTCGGGCTCTCGATGCAGACGGCCGCGGCATCCGAGAATGATGGCGGCGCATCTTCAGCCGCGGATGATCTGGCGACGATTCAGCTCCCCGAGGGGCTGTCACTCTACCGTGCGAATTACGCCTTGCCGATCACGTGGAGTGATGATGCCGCGGGTTCGGAAGATGTCGAGTTCAAATACCAGTTGAGCTTTCGGTATCAGGTCGCCCGCACCCCCGTGTATGTCGCCTACACGCAGACCGCGTATTTCCGCTGGCTCGACGACGAGAACTCGCGCCCATTCCGCGAGACCAACTACAATCCCGAGATCTGGTACCGCTTTCGTCCAGGGCGTCTGCGGCCGGATTGGCTGGCACTCGATATCGGGTTCGAGCACGAGTCCAACGGCGAAGAGCAGCCGGCTTCACGCAGCTGGGATCGTACCTACGTCCGGGCGTGGTTCGATCAGGATCGCTGGTCCGGCTCGCTCAAGGTCTGGTCACGTGTACCCGATGGTGAACCGTCGACGCCGGAAGACCCGGATGGCGACGACAACCCCGGCATCGTCGATTACTACGGCCACCACGAACTGCGGCTCGAATACACGTTCGATGACGGGCAGCGGTTGTCCGCAATGAGCCGCTACTCGTTCTCGGATCACCACGGTGCACTGCGCCTTGATTACGCCTGGCCGACCGGTGGTGGCAGCGGGTACTGGTACGCGCAGCTGTTCAGCGGCTACGGCGAGAGCCTGGAGACGTTCCGCGACAAGCGCACGCGGATCGGGATCGGGTTTGCGTTGTTGAATTGAAGAGGGCGAAGGGCGAAGGGCGAAGGGCCGAGGGCGGCCTACCGTCGAAGGATTCGCTCCCGGGCAGCATTAATCCGTGACGATGGAATCTGCCTCGACCCATTGGGTATAGTCGGTATTCAACGCAACCTGCGCCCTATGGCCCTTCGCCCTTCGCCCTTCGCCCTTTCCTACCGCTCCACGAACGCCCGCTCGATCAGATAATCCCCCTGCTCACCGCGGCGAGGGCTGATGGTCATGCCCTTCGAATCCAGCAGGCTGCAGGTGTCGCTGAGCATCGCCGGGTTGCCGCAGACCATCGCGCGGTCGGTGGCCGGGTCGAGTGGCTCGATACCCAGATCCTCGAACAGCTGCCCGTTGCGGATGAGATCGGTCACGCGGCCGCGGTGGGGGAATTCCTCGCGGGTGACGGCCGGGTAGTAGCGCAGCTGCCCGCGCACCATCTCGCCGAAGATCTCGTCGTTCGGCAGCGTCTCCGTGATGTACCTGCGGTAGGCGAGTTCGCTGACATAGCGCACGCCGTGGAACAGGATGACCTGGTCGAACTGCTCGTAGGTGTCGAAATCCTTGATCAGGCTGAGGAATGGCGCCAAGCCGGTGCCCGTTGCGAGCAGGAACAGGCGGCGGCCCGGGCGCAGGTCGTCGAGGACCAGGGTGCCGGTCGGCTTGCGGCTGATGAGGATGCGGTCGCCCGGCTGGACGTGCTGCAGGCGCGAGGTGAGCTGGCCGTCGGGCACTTTGATGCTGAGGAATTCGAGTTCCTCTTCGTAATTCGTGCTGGCGATGCTGTAGGCCCGCACGACCGGTTTCTGCTCGCCCTCGAGACCGAGCATGACGAACTCGCCGTTGCGGAACCGGAAACCGGGATCACGCGTCGTGCGGAAGCTGAACAGCTTCTCGTTCCAGTGGTAGACGCTGGTGACGGTTTCCGCTGCGTAATTCGCTGCCATGGCTCGTAAAGGCCTCCGTTGGATAGCTCCGGTCCGCGATGGGGCCGCGAACGGCGTGGTCTGCGGGCCCGTATGCCGCATCCCGGCGCGGGGACTCCTCACCGGATTGGATCGATGTCCTTCTTGCCCCGACCACGCCGCCCGCATACCCGGCACGGCGATTCTACAACAGAAGATCGCCCCCGGATTGATCCCGATCAACCGCCGGCTTCAGGCCAGCCATCCTCGCCAACCAGGTGATCCAGGGGGATCCGTTGCGCCCAGTCTTCGCGCTCCAGCATGGGCTGGTCGTAGAACGCATCCACATGCCCGAGGCAGAGGATTGCGATCGGCTTTGCGCCGGCCGGCATGCCGAGCAGCTCGGACACGGCATCCGGATCGAACAGCGAGACCCAGCCCATGCCCAGGCCCTCCGCGCGCGCTGCGAGCCACAGGTTCTGGATCGCGCATGCGGCCGAGGCCAGGTCCATCTCCGGCATCGTGCGCCGGCCGAAAACATGGCGCTCACGGCCGTCACGGAGCGCGACGACGAGCAGTTCACCGCAGTCACGCATACCTTCGACCTTGAGCCGCATGAATTCGTTCCGTCGCTCGCCAGGCGCATCCGCCGTGCGCTCGCGCTCGGCCTCGACCAGCGCATGCAGCCGCTCGCGCAGCCCGTCGGAGGTGATGCGGATGAACCGCCAGGGCTGCATGTAACCGACGCTCGGCCCGAGGTGGGCGGCCTGCAGCAGTCGGGTCAGCGTTGCCGGTTCGACCGGATCCGGCCGGAAGTGGCGCATATCGCGGCGCTCGGCGATGACGCGATAGAGCGCGTCGATCTCGGGGGCGCTGTAGCGGTGCTCCGACATTAAGGGCGATGGGTCAGAATTCGACACCGGGCTGTGCCTTGATGCCCTGTTCAAAGGCGTGTTTGACCTTGCGGACCTCGCTTACGGTATCCGCCAGTTCGATCAGTTCGGGCTGTGCGTCCCTGCCGGTGACGATCACCGTCTGGTGGCGCGGGCGGAACTCCAGCGCCTCGACCACCCGCTCGACCGGGATATGCCCATATTTGATGACGTAGGTGAGCTCATCGAGCACGATCAGCTTGAGGTCCTCGTTCTCGAGCAGAAGCTCGGCGTGCTCCCAAGCGGCAATCGCGGCCTGGCGGTCTTTCTCCCGGTCGCGGGTCTCCCAGGTGAAACCGGTACCCATCACGTGATATTCGACATTGGGCTGGTCGGCGAAGAACCGGTGGTCGCCGGAGTCCCAGGTTCCCTTGATGAACTGGACGACTCCGCCGCTGAACCCGTGGCCCAGTGCCCGGGCGAGGGTGCCGAACGCCGACGAGGATTTGCCCTTGCCGTCACCGGTGAGCACGATGAATATGCCGCGGTTCTCCCTGGCCTGTGCGACTTTCTCGTCGACGGCGGCCTTTTTCTTTTCCATCCGTGCGCGGTATTCCGCGTCTGTTTCGTCATGCCCGGCCATCGCAGTATCCCTGTCGGTCAGCCCGGATGGAGCCCAGCGAAATCCGGGGGATGCGTGTAATCGTGTCCCCGGATTCCGTTTCACTCCATCCGGGCTACGGTTCAATCAAACGGGTTGGAGACGGTACGTGACCGGCACCTCGAGTTCCAGGGCGCCGCTCTGCAGCCGGTCGGCGATTTCGGGGACGCGCTGGATATGGACCAGGGTCTGCCGCGCGTTCTCGTCCAGGATCGAGCGCCCGGAACTCTCGGTCACTTCCACATCCGTGATCCGGCCATCGGGCTGCAGCCGGAACGTCAATACGACACGGCCTTCCCAGCCGCGCTGGCGTGCGATCCGCGGATAGCGGAACTGTTCGCGGAAGTGGATCTCGACCTGCTGTCGGGCGCGGCTTGCCAGCTGGGCGCGGTCATCCCTGCCTTCGGCGCCCGCTTCCTGTTTCCTCTGCCGATCGTCCTTGACGGCGTCGCTTTCATCGCTCGTGTTCCGGCCGGAGGCGGCTTCCGCAATCTCCTCCGCAGCCCGGCTGGCGCTCGACTCTTTATCCGGTTCGGACTCGCGCGCCTTGCCAGCATCCGCGGCATGCGAGGCTTGCGTGTTTTCGGGGGTAGTGGATGTCTCGCTCTTGGCTGACGCGGCGTCTTCGGTGGATTCCTCGGCCGTGTCCGGCGCTGGCCCGGATTTCACGGGTGCGTCGTCCTGCTCGGCGGAGACGGTCTCCCCGCGTTTCTGATCGGTATCCTTCGGTTTAGCCTTCGGCGTGTTCCGGTCGACCGATGCCGCCTGTACACGATCCGGTTCGGTGGCCGCCTGCTCGGAAGGTTTGTGCGACTCGGGCTCGGCGGTCTTGTCCGCGCCATCCGTTGTCGGTGGCGATTCCGCTGGTTCAACCCGTTCGCGGGATGTTTCCGGGATTGACCCGGCAACGCCGGACTGCGCTGCCGGGTCGGGTGCGGTCGCCCCTGATGGGACCAGCCGAACGGAAACCGGCCCAGTATCGCCATCCGGCGTCACCGCGATTTCCACGCCTTCGGGGACGTTCATAAAGGCGGCTGCATGCAGGACCGCCGAGATCGCCGCGAAGGGGAGGATGCGTGTGACGCCGGTTGGCATCCCATCACTCCGCTGAGCCGGGGCGCCAGGCGACTTCGAGCAGGGCGGTTCGCCCGAGGGTGTTGTAGGTGTCGGCCAGGGTATACTCGGTATCGCCGACGTTGGCGATCTTCAGGCGAGCCGTCCAATCACGGGCGAAATCCCAGCTTGCACGCAGGTTGAGCAGGGCGTAGGCGTCCAGTGGCACCGTGTTGGCGGCATCATCGAAACGATCGCCCTGGATCGTCACGTCGGAACCGATTGACCAGTCGCCGATATTACGCGTGAGGCCACCCTTGAGACCGATCTCGGCGCGCCGGGAAAGTTCCTGTCCGGTTTCGGTGTTCTCGGCGTCCTTGAGATCGACGCTGACGTTGCCGTCCCACTCGCTGGTCGTTACCCCGACACTGAATTCCAGGCCCTGGATCCGCGCTTCGTCGACATTCTCAGGGGAAAACTGGCCACCGGCGGAGACGGTATCGATCAGCTCATCGATCTCGGTCCGATAGGCCGTGGCCTCCCAACGCATTGCCTGGTAGCGGCCGCGGAGGCCCGCTTCGATTGTACGGGACTCTTCCGGTTCCAGCGCGTCATTGCCGAAACCGGGGAAGTAGAGTTCATTGAATGTCGGTGCGCGGAACGCCGTCCCGTAGGAGGCGAATGCCTGAACGGAATCGTTGAATCGATACCCGAGGGCGATGCTGCCGGTGGTCGGGTCTTCGAACTCGTCGTAGTCCTCGCCGCGAAGGCTTACTTCGCTGCTCCATGCGTGCCCGCTCCACTGGTGCTGTACGTAGGCCCCCGTAACATCGCGTTCGTCCTCGGCAAACGTCAGATTGCTGTCGACCTCCACGGATTCGGCGTCAAGGCCAAGCGTTACGATCTGCGAACTGCCGAGCGTGATCTCGTTCTGCCAGCCGAGCGAATCGCGGGTGGTATCAAACGTGTTGGCGGCCTGCCGGTTCAGGAAGTTGTCGCTTTCGTCGGTTGACCGGCTTAACTGGACGCGGGTGTTCCAGTTCCCGGAGATGCGCGCATCAACCCGGCCGCTGTATACACGCTGTTGGCTCTCGGTCCGGTTCTGGAAGCTGCCGTCGTATTCGACCTCTGAATCCGTTGCAAGGACCCGGCCCGAGACCGTTACGGCCTCGCCGATGTCTTGGCTGATGCGGGCGTTCACGCTCTGGTTTTCATAGCCGTCGTCGTCGGGTTCATCCGCGCAGAAGTTGCAGTCGTTCTCACGCGCGTCGATGCCATCGGTCTCTTCCGCCGAGACATTGACGCTGAAACTGGTGCCTCCGCTCTTGCTGCCGTAACCGGCGGAGCCTTGTCTGCGGTCGTGGGTACCGGCGCCGACAGTGGCATGACCACCTTCGCCTTCGCGCGTGAAAATCTGGATCACGCCACCGATGGCCCGTGAACCGTAGAGGCTCGAGCGCGGGCCACGCACGATTTCGATTCGTTCGACATTGGCGAGCGGCAAATCCTCAAAGGATGCGGTGCCTGTCGTTGCCGAACCCACCTCGACACCATCGACAAGTACCAGTACGTGATCGCTCTCGGTGCCGCGCAGAAAAATACTGGAGTTGGTGCCCCGGCCACCGTTCCGGGTGAATTCAACACCGGGTTGACGGCTGAGCAGTTCACTCATGCTCGAGCTCTGGCTGCGTTCGATTTCTTCACGGTCGACGACCGTCACGGATGAGAGCGATTCGTTGGCGCTCTCCGCCGACCGCGTCGCGGTCACGGTCACCGGCGCGATCGTGTCGGCGGCAAGTGTGGATACGGAAAAGGCTGAAAATGCAGCGGCGATGCCGCCGAGCAGGCAATGTCGATACATCGGGGTTGTTCTCCAGGCGCTCACCCGCGCCTCTTGATATCGAGGTTCGGATAGAACGGGAGAACGAGACGGTGCGGCCTGCACGGCGGCACGCGCATGACGCCCCCCGCGCCATCCTGCGTATTGCTCCAGGCCGGTCTCCGGGCTTGCGAGTGGGCCGATGGCCCGCGGTTCGATGCCTTCCCAGGTCGAAACCCAGTGGCGTGTGATCGAACCGCAACTCGCTTACCGTTGCGGGGGCAGCGCCGGACTTGCGCACGCTGTAAAACGTGCACGCACCGGCTTCCCGTTTCAGTCACCGCGCGGTCACGCGGCGAAACACCTGAAGCAATTCGTTCACATTACGCGTTGTTCACGTGCGACTCAATGGGTGAAGCGACGAGGGCTGTTTCGCTTGCGCCATGGCGGGGAGTAAACACGGGAGGGGGCAGGAGTGTCCGTTGCGTTGAGGGAGTAGGGTAGCCGCTCGATCGGCGTGGCGGCTTCGGTGCAGTCAATCAGGTCGGCACGAACGCCCGATGGCCGGCGACCTCAACCGCCTCGACGGGGTGGTTGTACAGGCAGGTCAGATGGCCCGGCTGGAGCAATTCCGCGGCGCGGCCGTGCCGCACCTGGCCGTCGTGGAAGATCAGCACGACGTGGTCGCAGAAGCGGGCGGCGAGGTTCACGTCGTGCAGAGCCATGACCAGCGTCCCGCCGTCGCGCCGGGCACGCTCGCGCAGATGCCCCAGCAGCCGGATCTGATGGTGCAGGTCGAGGTGGTTGCTGGGTTCGTCCAGCAGGTAGACCGCGGGGTCCTGTGTGAGCAGGGTCGCGAGCGCGAGCCGGCGGCGTTCGCCGCCGGAGAGCGTGTCGATCGGGCGGTCCGCGAGTGCGTCCATTTCCACGTCCGCCAGCGCCTGGCGGGCCCGCCGGTAGTCTTCCGGACCCTCCTGTCGCCAGGGACCGATGTGCGGATGGCGCCCGATCAGGGCGGTCTCCAGGACCGTGGCCGGGAACGGGTCCTCGCTCGCCTGCAGGAGGATGCCGAGCCGGTTGGCGATGGTGCGACGCCGCATCCCGGCGAGCGCCTGCCCGTCGAGCAGCACCCGGCCTTCCGTGGGCGGGCGCAGGCCCGCGAGCGTATGCAGCAGCGTGGTCTTGCCGGCGCCGTTCGCGCCGAGTACCGCCCAGCTCTCGCCCGCACGGAACGCGAGATCGAGGTCGCCGCCGATGCGTTTGCCACCGATCTCGATGGCGAGGCCTTCGCTGGCCAGCAGACTCATGGCAACCCTCGCCGCGGGCCGCGATGCAGCAGGAACAGGAAGACCGGGACGCCGATCATCGCGGTCAACACGCCCACCGGCAACTGCTGGGGTGCGATCACGACGCGGGCGAGCGCGTCCGCGAAGACGAGCAGCGTCCCGCCGGCGAGCACGGCGGCCGGCAGCAGCGTGCGGTGATCGGCGCCGGCGACGAGGCGTACGGCGTGCGGCACGATGAGGCCGACGAAGCCGATGGTGCCGCCGACGGTGACGGCCGCCGCGGTCAGCAGTGAGCCGATCAAGTAGATCCCCAGGCGCAGCGGGCCCACGGAGACGCCCAGCGCTCGTGCCTGCAGATCGCCCCGTGCCATCAGATTGAGCGGGCGGGCCAGAGCGATCGCCGCGGCGAGGCCGGCGGCGAGCGACAGCGCGCTCCAGATCGGCATCCCGGCATGCGCCAGGTCGCCCATCAGCCAGAACAGCATGCCGCGCAGCTCCCGTTCGGGGCTGACGGCGAGCATGAAGCTGATCAGCGCACCCCAGCCGGCGGCCAGGACCACGCCGGTGAGCAGCAGACGGGTCGGCGTCCAGCCGCCGCGTCCGTGCGCCAGGGCGAACACCAGCAGCATCGATACGAGCGCCCCGCCGAAGGCGTCGACCGATACCCAGAATGCGCCGAAGCCGGCCATCATCGTCGCCAGCGCGGCCACCGCGGCGCCGCCGGAGATGCCGAGTACGTACGGGTCGGCCAGCGGGTTGCGCAGCAGGACCTGCATGAGCGCGCCGGCGAGGGCCAGCAGGCCACCCACGACGAACGCCGACAGGGCCCGGGGAAGCCGCAGTTCGGCGACGATCCGGGTGGCCGTGTCCTCCGGGGGGGCGGTCAGCGCGCTCCACACGGCGGCCGCGGGGACCTCGACCGCGCCCGCCATGAGGGCGAATACGAGGCTCGCGAGCGCCAGCAGGGCGAGGATCGGCAGCAGCAAGCGGGGAGACATGGCGCGCGATTATGACACCGCGGCGCCACAGGGACAGCGCCGGATCCGCACCGGCTTCTTTTATGGGTGACCGAAAGCGCGCGCGTGGCCGACAATCCGCTCCCGCTCCGCTACAATGCGCGCTGTTTTGCGATGCAGGGGCTCCGGATCCCGATGGCGGCCACGAATAGAGAGCAGCGTCCCTCGCTGGTGATCCGTAATGCGCGCACGGCTGATATCACGGCGATCGCGTGCCTGTCCGGCAAGGTCTATTCCGAGGATGAGGCCTACTCGCCAGCGATGATCCGCGGTCAGGTGACGAATTTCCCGGACGGGCAGTTCGTGGCCGAGTATGAAGGCCAGATCGTCGGTTACTGTGCCACCTTCCTGACCCGGGAGGCGCTGGCGCTGGCACCACACCGGTGGGACGAGATCACGGGCCACGGGTTCGCCTCGCGCCATGATCCCAAGGGTGATTGGCTGTACGGCATGGAGGTCTTCATCGATCCGGAGTTCCGCAATCTCCGGATCGGCCAGCGCCTGTATAACGAGCGCAAGAAGCTGTGTCAGTACCGGCGTCTGAAGGGCGTGGTATTCGGCGGGCGCCTGCCGGGGCTGGCGAAGCGTCGCCGGAAGGTCGGCACCCCCGAGGAATACGTCGAGCAGGTCCAGAACAAGAAACTCCGGGACCCGGTCCTGTCGTTCCAGCTGCGCAACGGGTTTGAGTTCCTCGGCATCCTGCACGACTACCTGCCCGATGACACCGCCTCGCTCGGGCATGCCGCCCACCTCGTATGGCGCAACCCCCAGGTCCCGCAGACGGACGATCAGGAGCAGGGCGAGGGCGGCGCGCGCCTGCCGGACGCCATCCGGGTCGCGACCGTCCAGTACGAACTGCGCCGGGTGAACTCGTTCGAGCAGTTCCAGCAGTACATCGAATATTTCGTCGACGTGGTGGCCGACTACGGAGCGGACTTCGTCACCTTCCCCGAGCTGTTCACGCTGCAGCTGCTGTCGCTGGAAGAGCACCCGCTGGGACCGGCCGAGTCGATCGACTATCTCACCGGCTACACGGAGCGTTTCAAGGAGGTCATGTCGCACCTGGCGGTGCGCTACAATGTCAATATCATCGGCGGTTCGCATCCCACGAAGGTGGCCTCCGGCGAGATACAGAATATCTGCTACGTCTTTCTGCGGGACGGCTCGATCCACGAGCAGTCGAAGATCCACCCGACGCCCAACGAGCGCTACTGGTGGAATATCTCGGGCGGATCCGAGGTTACGAGCATCATGACGGACTGCGGCGTGATCGGCGTGATGGTCTGCTACGACGCGGAATTCCCGGAGATGGCGCGTCACCTGACCAACCAGGGCGCGCAGATCCTGTTCGTGCCCTCGTGCACCGATGAGCGCCAGAGCTTCCTGCGAGTGCGCTACTGCGCCCAGGCGCGGGCGGTCGAGAATCAGTCCTACATCGTGGTCTCCGGCAACTGCGGCAATCTGCCCGGGGTCGAGAACATGGATATCCAGTACGCCCAGAGCTGTATCCTGACACCCTGCGATTTCGGTTTCGATCGTGACGGCATCGCCGCCGATACGACGCCGAATACCGAGATGGTGGCGATCGCCGATCTGCGCCTGGAGGCGCTGACCACCGCCCGCAACCAGGGCACCGTGCAGAATCTGAATGATCGCCGTTTCGATCTGTATTCGGTACGCTGGAAAAATCGCTGAATCGATGAGCGTTCAGCGGAATTCACGCAGTGCCGCCGTCATCACGATGCGCAGGTGCTGCTCAATGAAAGTTCCGGTGAGGTGTGGCCGGAGAAGAGCCGGGGTTGGTAGCCCCTGCACCCAGAGGGAGTCGAATCGATGAATACTTCACCGGAACAACTGTGGGCTGAATTCGGTCCGTTGATTATCGATATGTCCTTGAATGTGATCAGCGCCCTGGTCCTGATTATCGTCGGCTGGAGTATTGCCGGCTGGGCGCATCGCGCCGTCCGCCGCGGCCTTGGCCGTTTCAAGGATATGGACCGGACGCTGATCAACGTCGTGGCCGGCGTCACGCGCTACTTCATCCTGATCACGCTGCTGGTTATGGTGCTGGGCCGATTCGGGGTGCAGACGGCCTCGATCCTGGCGGCGCTGGGCGCCGCCGGCCTGGCGGTCGGCCTGGCCCTGCAGGGTACGCTCGCGAACATCGCCGCGGGCGTGATGCTGCTCGTCCTGCGGCCGATCCGGATCGGGGATTACGTGGATGCCAATGGCAATGAGGGAACGGTCGAGGACATCGGCCTGTTCGCGACCGAGTTCACGACCTATGACGGTCTCTACGTGTCCGTGCCGAATTCGGGAATCTGGGGCGGCCGGATCCTGAACTATTCGCGTAACCCCAATCGTCGCCACGACATCATCGTCGGGATCTCGTATCGCGACGACATCGGTCGGGCCCAGGAGATCCTGCTCGGCGTGATCCGCAATGACCCGCGGGTCCTGTCGGAGCCCGCCGAGCCGGAGGTGCTGGTGCGCGAGCTCGCGGATTCCTCAGTCAATCTCGGTATGCGCTTCTGGACCAGCGGCGACGATTTCTGGCCGGCCAGTTTCGAACTGCGCAAGGCGGCCAAGCAGGCCGTCGACGAGGCCGGCATCACGATCCCGTTCCCGCAGCGGGACGTGCACCACTTCGAGCATCGCGAGGTCGCCTGAGGCGCGTGCGGCCAATGCGCTCCAGCGTTGTCGCGCGGGCGGGTACACGGATCCCGGGTTGGGGCCCATGCGCCGTCCGGGCGGGGGATCCCGCCCGCGACGCCGCGGGTGCCCGACCCTGTCGTGATCGGGCGTTGACCCGCGCCGGCGGCGCGGGGGACGGCGCGGATTCCCGTGCTAGAATGCACGGTTTGATCGCTTCGGCCCGCATCGAGGATAGCTACCGCCCATGACCGAGTTCGCCCGCGAGATCTTCCCGGTCAATCTCGAAGAAGAGATGCGCCAGTCGTACCTCGATTACGCGATGAGCGTGATCGTCGGCCGGGCGCTCCCGGATGCACGCGATGGCCTCAAGCCGGTGCACCGGCGTGTGCTGTTCGCCATGCACGAACTGGGGGTCGACTGGAACAAGGCCTACAAGAAATCCGCCCGTATCGTCGGTGACGTCATCGGTAAGTACCACCCGCATGGCGATTCCGCGGTGTACGACGCGATCGTGCGCATGGCGCAGGATTTCTCGATGCGCTACCCGCTGGTGGACGGGCAGGGCAACTTCGGCTCCATCGACGGCGACGCCGCCGCGGCCATGCGGTACACCGAGGTGCGCATGGCCAAGGTCGCGCACGAGCTGCTGGCCGATATCGACAAGGAAACCGTCGATTTCATCCTCAACTACGACGAGACCGAGCGCGAACCGGCGGTACTGCCGACCCGGGTGCCGAACCTGCTGGTCAACGGGTCCTCCGGCATCGCCGTGGGCATGGCCACGAATATCCCGCCGCACAACCTGCGCGAGATCGTCAACGCCTGCATCGCCCTGATCGACGACCCGGTCATCGACATCAACCAGTTGATGGAATACGTGCCCGGGCCGGACTTCCCGACCGCGGGCCTGATCAACGGCTCGCGCGGTATCCGCGAGGCCTATCGGACCGGCCGCGGCCGGATCGAGATGCGGGCGCGGACGCATGTCGAGGAGATCGACCGCGGCAAGCGCGAACAGATCGTAGTGACCCAGCTCCCCTACCAGGTGAACAAGGCCCGGCTGCTGGAGAAGATCGCGGCACTGGTCAAGGAAAAGCGCGTCGAGGGCATTTCCGAGCTGCGCGACGAGTCGGACAAGGAGGGCCTGCGGGTCGCCATCGAACTCAAGCGCGGCGAATATACCGACGTCATCCTGAACAACCTGTTCAAGCACACCCAGCTGGCTACGGTTTTCGGGATCAACATGGTCGCGCTGACCGAGGGTCAGCCCCGCCAGATGACGCTCAAGGAGGTGCTGGAGGCATTCGTCCGGCATCGGCGCGAGGTCGTCACCCGGCGCACGGTCTACGAGCTGCGCAAGGCGCGCGAACGGGCCCACGTACTGGAAGGCCTCGCCGTGGCGCTGGCCAACATCGATCCGGTCATCGAACTGATCAAGGCCTCGCCCAGCCCGGCCGAGGCGAAACAGGGTCTCGTCGAACGCGTTTGGGAGCCCGGTGTCGTATCCGACATGCTCGATCGCGCCGGCGCCCATGCATCACGGCCGGAACACCTCGATCCCGGTTATGGCCTGGGTGATCAGGGCTACCGCCTGACGCCCGAACAGGCGCAGGCGATCCTGGATCTGCGCCTGCACCGCCTGACCGGCCTCGAACAGGACAAGGTGGTCGAGGAATACAGCGGAATCCTTGACCGGATTGCCGGATTGATCGAGATCCTCGAGAACCCGGACCGCCTGATGGAGGTCATCCGCGAGGAACTGGAAGCGGTCCGGGACGAGTACGGCGACGATCGCCTGACCGAAATCCAGGAGCGCCAGGACGAACTCACCGTCGAGGACCTGATCTCGGACGAGGATGTCGTGGTGACGATCTCGCACGCCGGTTATGCCAAGGCGCAGCCGCTCGGTGACTACAGCACCCAGCGGCGCGGCGGGCGCGGCAAGGCAGCGACGCGTATGAAGGACGAAGACTTCATCGATCGCATGTTCGTCGCCTCCACCCACGACACCCTGTTGTGCTTCTCCAGTCACGGCAAGGTCTACTGGAAGAAGGTCTGGGAACTCCCGGCCGCCGGTCGCGGTGCCCGCGGCAAGCCGATCGTGAACCTGCTGCCGCTGGAGCCGGACGAGCGCATCAACGCTGTGCTGCCGGTGCGCGAGTTCCCGGAAGACCAGTACGTGTTCATGGCGACCCGTTCAGGCATCGTCAAGAAGACGCCGCTGTCGCACTTCTCGCGGCCGCGCACCAGCGGCATCATCGCCGTCGATCTGCGCATCGATGACTGGCTCATCGACGTGAAGCTCACCGACGGTGACTGCGAGATCATGCTGTTCTCTTCGGGCGGCAAGGCGATCCGCTTCAACGAGCCCGAGGTACGGCCGATGGGGCGCGTGTCGACCGGCGTGCGCGGTATGCGCCTGCCGGAGGGCGATCACCTGATCGCGCTGATCATCGTGGGCGAGGGCAATATCCTCACCGCGACGACCAATGGCTATGGCAAGCGCACCCCGGTCGATCAGTATCGCAAGACCGGGCGTGGCGGCCAGGGCGTACGCTCGATCCAGACCACCGAGCGCAACGGCTCGGTGGTCGGCGCCGTGGAGGTGGGCGACGACGACGAGCTGATGCTCATCTCCGATGGTGGCACCCTGGTCAGAACACCTGCGGCGGAGGTCTCCATTGTCGGCCGCGACGCCCAGGGCGTGCGCCTGATCCGGCTCGGCGAGGGCGAACGCCTGGTACAGGTGGCGCGGATCGAGAAGTTGGCGAACGACGACGAACCCGACGTTGCGGCGGATGCCGGCGACGGAGACGGTGCCGAGGGAGGTGGTGCGCAGCCCGCTGAAGGCGACGAGGCGTGAACGCGGGCCAGACCCTGTGGCCCACGGACCGGTGAACGGCGAGCAATGAACGATTCCGGAGTTTCCCGCGACCGGCTCGAGACGATCCGTGATCGCATCGACGATCTCGATCACCGGATCCTCGCGCTGATCAACGAGCGCGCGGGCTGTGCGCTCGAGGTCGCCGATATCAAGCGCGCCGCGGGCGAGGCGATCAACTTCTCCCGCCCCGAGCGCGAGGCTCAGGTCCTCAGGGCGCTGTCCCAGGGCAACGGCGGGCCGCTAGACGGTGAGGCCGTGACGCGCGTGTTCCGCGAGATCATCTCGGCCTGCCTGGCACTCGAGCAGCCGCTGTCGATCGCCTATCTGGGGCCCTCCGGGACCTTCACGGAGGCCGCCGCCTACAAGCACTTCGGGCGCTCGATCGACACCCGGCCGCTGGCGGCGATCGACGAGGTCTTCCGCGAGGTCGCCGCGGGCTCCGCGCATTTCGGGGTGGTGCCGGTTGAGAACTCGACCGAGGGCATGGTTACGCACACGCTGGACGTTTTCGTGAATTCGAGCCTGCGGATCTGCGGCGAAATCCTGCTGCCGGTGCACCAGCACCTGATCACGCGCGAGCACGAACTGATCGACATCCACACCGTGTACTCGCACCAGCAGTCGCTGGCACAGTGCCGCGAGTGGCTCGACGCCAATCTCCCGAATGCCCGGCGCATCTCGGTCACGAGCAACGGCGAAGCGGCCCGGCGCGCGGCGGAGGAACTGGGCACGGCGGCGATCGGACCGCGCATGGCGGCCGAGATCTACGAACTCGATCTGCTGGTCGAACGCATCGAGGACGAACCCGACAACACCACGCGCTTTTTGGTCATCGGCGACCACGATGTGCCGCCGTCTGGCGACGACAAGACCTCGCTGCTACTCTCGGCCCGCAACCGCCCGGGCGCGCTGTTTCACCTGATCAAGCCGCTGTCGGACCACGGCATCGATATGACCCGCCTGGAGTCACGCCCGACGCGCGGACGGCTCTGGGAGTACATGTTCTTCGTCGACATCGTCGGCCACGCCGAAAGCGACGAAGTCCGCCCGGCCCTCGAGGCCCTCAAGGACGAAGCGGCCCTTTGCCGGGTACTCGGGTCCTATCCGCGGGCCGTTTCCTGATGCCTCTGCCGACGTGACCGAGTCGCCGCATACATCATAAAAGAACCACAGATGAACACAGATGAACACAGATGAACACAGATGAACACAGATGAACACAGATTTGAGAAACGGTATCTGACGGCTGGTATTGACCGCGTCGCGGGTCCGTTAGATGAATGGTTTTCATCCGCCGGCCATGAGAATGACCGTGCGCAAATGGCTTTTTATCTGTGTTCATCTGTGTCCATCTGTGGTTCTTACCTCGCGCTGGAGAAGCGGTAGGCAATGTCTTTTGATCCCGTTGAACTGGCCGTCCCCGGGGTGCGGGGACTGGCGCCGTATGAGCCCGGCAAGCCGATCGAGGCCCTGGCGCGGGAGTACGGGCTGTCGGACATCATCAAGCTGGCTTCGAACGAGAACCCGCGCGGGCCGAGTCCGCATGCGGTCGAGGCAGCGCGGCTGGCGCTGGAATCGGTGCACCGGTATCCCGACGGCGCGGCGACGGATCTGCGCGCGCGGCTGGCGGATCGGCATGGCGTGAGCGCGGCCGCGATCACGGTCGGCAACGGGTCCAACGACGTGCTCGACATGATCGCGCGCGTGTTCCTGGGGCCGGGCGCCAAGGCCGTGTTCTCGCGCCACGCCTTTGCGGTGTATCCGATCGCGACGCGGGCGGCGGGGGCGACGGCGAACGTCGCGCCGGCGCGCCCTGCGGACGACCCCGAGGCGCCGTACGGGCATGATCTGGCCGCCATGGCGGCCGCCGTCGATGCCGACACCCGGCTCGTGTTCGTGGCCAACCCGAACAACCCCACCGGGACATGGATCGACGGCGATACCCTGTACGCGTTCCTGCGCAACCTGCCGCAGCACCTGGTCGCCGTGGTCGACGAGGCGTATTTCGAATGCGCCGACGTCCCCGGGTATCCCGATGCCACGCGTTGGCTCGACGACTTCCCGAATCTGATCGTCACGCGCAGCTTCTCCAAGGTGCACGGACTCTCCGGCCTGCGCTGCGGCTACTGCCTGTCGTCGCCCGCGATCGCTGATCTGCTGAACCGGGTGCGCCATCCGTTCAACGTCAACTCGGCGGCGCTGGCGGCTGCGACCGCGGCGCTGGACGACGAGGCGTTCCTCGCCGAGAGCGTCGCGACCAACACGCGCGGCCGCGATCGCCTGACCGCCGGTCTGCGCGGACTCGGGCTCGAGGTCATCCCCTCGGCGGCCAATTTCGTCGCCGTTGATGTCGGTCGTGACGCCGCGGCGGTCTATGACGCCCTGCTGCGTGAGGGCGTGATCGTGCGCCCGGTCGGCGGGTACGAGATGCCACGGCACCTGCGGATCAGTGTCGGCGTCGACAGCGAGAATGAGCGCCTGCTCGATGCCCTGCAGCGGGTCCTGCGCGCGTGACGGCACGGGTCGTCATCGCCGGCGTCGGCCTGATCGGCGGGTCGTTCGGGCTGGCGCTGCGTGCAGGCGGATTCGACGGCGAACTGGTGGGGCTCGGGCGCGATCCGGCGAAGCTCGATGCAGCGCTTGAGTGCGGTGCGATCGACCGTGGCGAGACCGAAGCGGCCGCGGCGACTTCCGGTGCCGATGTGATCCTGCTGGCGGTGCCGATGGGCGCGATGGCCTCCGTGCTGGCCGCGATTGCGCCGACACTCGAGCCGAACACCGTCGTGACGGATGCCGGCAGCGTCAAAGGCAGTTTCGTTACCGATGCCCACCGCATCCTCGGTTCCCTGAAACGGATCGTGCCGGGCCATCCGATCGCGGGCACGGAGCGTTCGGGGGTGGATGCCGCGTTCGCGGAACTCTATCGCGGGCGCCGCGTCATCCTCACGCCGACGGAGGAGACCGAGCCCGACGCCACCGATACCGTCGAACGGCTGTGGTCGCTGACCGGCGCCAACGTCGAGCGTCTGCCGGTCGAGGCGCACGACCGCCTGCTGGCGGCGACCAGCCATCTGCCGCATATGCTGGCCTTCGGCCTGGTTGATGCACTGGCGCGGGGCGACGACCCCGACGCGGTGTTTCGCTATGCGGCCGGCGGTTTCCGGGATTTCACCCGCATCGCGTCGAGCGATCCCGTGATGTGGCGCGATGTCTGCCTCGCCAATCGCAATGCCTTGCTGGAGGCGCTGGAGGCCTACCGCGACGACCTTGAACAATTGACCGCCGAGGTGCGTGACGGCGACGGCGACGGCCTGCTGGCGCGTTTCCGGCGGGCCAAAACGGCACGGGACCGTTTCTGCGGATGAAGTCGCTCGTCTTCCATGTCGAACCCGGCGGCAGCCTGCAGGGGCGGGCCCGTGTGCCGGGCGACAAGTCGATCTCGCATCGCTCGATCATGCTGGGCGCGCTCGCCGATGGCGTGACCGAGATCGAGGGTTTCCTCGAGGGCGCGGACGCGCTCGGGACGCTGTACGCCTTTCGCGCCATGGGCGTGTGGATCGACGGGCCGAGCGATGGGCGCGTGGTCATCCACGGCGTCGGCCTCGATGGCCTGGCGCCCCCGGATGGCCCGCTGGATCTCGGCAATTCGGGGACCTCGATGCGGCTGCTGGCCGGTCTGTTGGCCGCCCAGTCGTTTGACACCACCCTGACCGGGGATGAATCGCTCTCCGGGCGGCCGATGCGCCGCGTGACCGAGCCGCTCGGGCGCATGGGCGCGCTGATCGAGACGGGGGAGGCCGGCACGCCGCCGCTCGTGATCCGCGGGGGGCGGGCCCTGCAGGGCATCGAATACGAATCGCCGGTCGCGAGCGCGCAGGTCAAATCGGCGATCCTGCTGGCAGGGCTCTACGCCAGTGACTGGACCTGCGTGGCGGAACCGTCCGAGAGCCGCGACCACACGGAACGCATGCTGGCCGGTTTCGGCTGGCCCGTGACGCGGACCGGGCTCACAAGTTGTGTCGAGGGTGGTGCTCGCCTAAGGGCGCGCGCGATCGATGTCCCCGCCGATATCTCCTCGGCCGCATTCTTCCTGGTCGGCGCCACGATCGCGCCGGACTCGGATCTGGTGCTGGAGCATGTCGGCTGGAACCCCACCCGCACGGGCGTGGTCGAGATCCTGCGGCTGATGGGCGCGGATATCGAGGTGCTGGCCGAACGCGAGGCAGGCGGCGAACCGGTCGCGGATCTGCGCTTGCGCAGCGCGCCGCTGCACGGTATCGATATCCCCGAGGCGCTCGTGGCGCGCGCGATCGACGAATTCCCGGTGCTGTTCGTGGCCGCCGCCTGTGCGCGGGGGCGTACGCGGCTGACAGGCGCGGGCGAACTCCGGGTCAAGGAATCCGACCGGATCCAGGTCATGGCGGATGGGCTCGCCGTCCTGGGTATCGATGCGCAGCCGACCGACGACGGCATCGTGATCGAGGGCGGCCCGATCGGCGGTGGCCGGGTCGACAGCCACGGTGACCACCGGATCGCCATGAGCTTCGCCGTGGCGGGGCTGCGCGCAGCCTCCGCGATCCGCATCGATGACTGCCGCAACGTCAATACCTCGTTCCCCGGCTTCGCCGATCTCGCACGCGGCCTCGGGCTCGATCTGCATGAGGTCTCCGGCGATGACTGAACGGGAGGACACCGCTATCCCCGTGATCTGTATCGATGGGCCGAGCGGTTCGGGCAAGGGCACGCTCGCGCGCCGTGTGGCCGAGGAACTGGGTTTTTACCTGCTCGATTCGGGGGCGCTGTACCGCTTGACCGCGCTCGCGGCGGTGCGCCGGGGCGTGGACCTGGAGGACGAGGCGGCCGTCGCCGAGGTGGCCGCGACCATGCAGCCGCGGTTCGAGCCCACTGGCGACGGCTGGACGCGCACCTGGCTGGATGGCGACGACGTGACCCGTGAAATCCGCGCGGAGGCGGTGGGCATGGATGCCTCGAGCGTTGCGGCCCTGCCGACCGTGCGCGAGTCATTGCTCGCGCTGCAGCGCGGATTCCTGCAGCCCCCGGGGCTGGTCGCTGACGGCCGCGATATGGGCAGCGTCGTATTCCCGGATGCGCCGCTGAAGATTTTCCTGATCGCGTCGGCCGAGGAGCGCGCGCGCAGACGCCATAAGCAGTTGAAGGAAAAGGGTGTTGGTGCTAACCTCCCCGCCCTTCTGAGAGACATCGAGGCGCGTGACGAGCAGGATGCGCAGCGGGCGGCGGCCCCCATGGTCCCCGCCGACGACGCCATCGTGATCGATTCCACGAGCCTCGCGATCGAGGAAGTGACGCGGCAGGTGCTCGCGCGTGCGCGGGAGCGGCTGCAGGCCGAGTAAAGAATGCGCCGGTATGGCCGGCAGGTGCCGGCTCCACGGGACTGTGGAGCGGCTTTTTCTGAACCGACCCGTGGGCGCCAGGGGATGGGCGACGGGAAAGCGCGCGAGCGTGGTTAATTCAAGGTACTTGACTGAATGTCTGAAAGTTTCGCGGAACTGTTCGAGGAGAGCCTGGCAAAGACGAACATGCGGCCCGGCTCGCTGCTCATGGCGACCGTGGTCGATGTGCGCGACGACCTGGTCATCGTCAACGCCGGCCTCAAGTCGGAAGGCGTAATCCCGGCGAACCAGTTCACCGACGAGAACGGTGAACTGCACATCGGCGTCGGCGATACGGTGGAAGTCGCACTCGATGCGGTCGAGGACGGCTTCGGCGAGACCCGCGTCTCGCGCGAGAAAGCGCGCCGCGTGCGCGCCTGGGCGGAACTGGAGTCGGCCTTCGAGGCGAGCGAGACCGTAAAGGG
Organism: uncultured Ectothiorhodospiraceae bacterium; assembly: GCA_913055615.1. Taxonomy (GTDB): domain Bacteria; phylum Pseudomonadota; class Gammaproteobacteria; order XJ16; family Halofilaceae; genus Halofilum. The sequence continues at coordinate 42,940 of CAJXKK010000010.1, read as the reverse complement.
CCACATCACCGGCAAGGTCAAGGGCGGCTTCACCGTCGACCTCAACGGTATCCGCGCGTTCCTGCCCGGTTCGCTGGTCGATGTCCGCCCCGTGCGCGACACCAGCTATCTCGAGGGCAAGGAGCTCGAATTCAAGGTCATCAAGCTCGATCAGCGCCGCAACAACGTGGTCGTTTCCCGCCGCGCCGTGGTCGAGAGCGAGTACAGCGCCGAGCGCGAGGAACTCCTCAAGAACCTGCAGGAAGGCCAGACCGTCAAGGGCGTCGTCAAGAACCTTACCGACTACGGTGCATTCCTGGACCTCGGCGGCATCGACGGCCTGCTGCATATCACCGACATGGCATGGAAGCGGGTCAAGCATCCATCCGAGGTGGTCGAGGTCGGTCAGGAGCTGGAGGTCAAGGTCCTCAAGTTCGACCGCGAGCGCAACCGCGTTTCGCTGGGCCTCAAACAGCTCGGCGAGGATCCGTGGGTCGACATCGCGCGCCGGTATCCGGTCGGCACGCGCCTGTTCGGCAAGGTCACGAACATCGCCGATTACGGCTGCTTCGTGGAGATCGAGGAGGGCGTCGAGGGCCTGGTGCACGTCTCCGAGATGGACTGGACCAACCGCAACGTGAGCCCCTCGAAGGTCGTGGCGATCGGCGACGAGGTCGAGGTCATGATCCTCGACATCGACGAAGAGCGTCGCCGGATTTCGCTCGGCATCAAACAGTGCCAGCCGAACCCGTGGGACGAATTCGCGGCCACGCACAACAAGGGCGATCGCGTCGTCGGCAAGATCAAGTCGATCACCGACTTCGGCGTGTTCATCGGCCTGGACGGCGGCATCGATGGCCTCATCCACCTTTCCGACCTGTCCTGGAACGAGACCGGCGAGGAAGCGGTGCACAAATACCGCAAGGGCGAAGAGGTCGAGGCGGTCGTGCTGTCCGTCGATCCGGAGCGCGAGCGTATCTCGCTCGGGATCAAGCAACTCGACAAGGATCCGTTCGCGAACTTCGTCGCCGATAATCCCAAGGGCAGTATCGTCAAGGGCACGGTTGTCGATGTGGAACCGAAGGCCGCAACGATCGACCTGGGCGATGGGATCGAGGGCGTTCTGCGCGCCACCGAGTTGTCCCGTGACCGGGTCGAAGATGCGCGTTCCGTGTTGTCCGTGGGCGATGAGGTGGAGTGCAAATTCATCGGTCTCGACCGCAAGAGCCGTACGGTCAATCTCTCGATCAAGGCGAAGGACGAAGCGGAAGAGCGGGCCGTGGTCAACGATTACCAGCGCGGCGAGGGCGGCGGTGGTACGACCCTCGGCGATCTGCTCAAGGAGCAGATTGGCGCGGGGGACGACAAGGAGTAGCAATTCCGGCTCGACCCGGCACGGGGGATGCCGGGTCGAGCCGTTCCTTCCGGATGATCCGCCGGAGTTGCCTCATGACCAAGTCCGAATTGATCGATGCGCTCGCGCGCAAACAGGGCCATCTCGCGTACAAGGACGTCGAACTGGCAGTGAAGAGCCTGCTCGAGACGATGAGCCAGTCACTGTCCGATGGCGAGCGTATCGAGATTCGCGGTTTCGGCAGCTTCAGTCTGCATTTTCGTCCGCCCCGGATGGGGCGTAACCCGAAATCGGGCGATGCGGTGGTCCTGCGCGGCAAGTACGTGCCTCATTTCAAACCGGGCAAGGCATTGCGGGAACGGGTCAACACGCTACCGCTGGATAGCGACGAGCCTGAAAGCCGTACCGGATAAGTGTCCGCAGGCGTGTTCGATCGAGGCGTAAATCGGCGCTGCTGTCCAGTGGCAGGCGGGCACTGATCGCGGTCGCCACTTTCCGTTGCCGCCCCGACTGCAATACGATCTGCCGGTATACTCCAGACCTCGCATGCGCTGGCCCGGACGCCGTCCGCCAGACGCGGACGCGATCCGGTGAGGGCTCTTTGTTCCATACCATGAATCCTGACGTGCTGTTGCAACGGTCGCTGTCGCCCGGGTGGCAGCGTCGGCGGTGCATGCCGCGCCGGAATCCGGACATGCGCCGCGTCGTGGTGAGCGATCGTGCTTGAACTGCTCTGGCTGTTGTTGCCGGTCGCGGCCGCCAGCGGCTGGTGGGCCGGGCGCCGCGGCGCCGGGGCCCCGAACCGCGGTTCGGGCAGTTCGAACCGCCCGCCGAGTGAGTATTTCCGTGGTCTCAATTACCTGCTGAATGAGCAGCAGGATGAGGCGATCGAGGTCTTCATCCGGCTGGTGGAAGTGGACTCCGATACGATCGAGACCCATCTCGCGCTCGGCAGCCTGTTCCGCCGCCGCGGTGAGGTCGACCGGGCGATACGGCTGCACCAGAACCTCATCGCCCGTCCGAATCTGTCAAAAAACAATCGCTCATTCGCGCTGCTGGAACTGGCACGGGACTACATGCGCGCAGGGGTCCTCGATCGCGCGGAGGGCCTGTTCAGTGAGCTTCTGCGCAACCGCACACACGTGGTCGAGGCGTCACGCCAGCTCCTGCGGATCTACGAACGTGAACGCGAATGGCACGCGGCCATCGAGACCGCCCGCAAGCTCCAGCGGCGCGGTGGTCAGTCGATGGCGGACGTCATCGCGCATTACTGGTGTGAACTCGCGGACGCCGAGCGCCGCGCGGGCAATCAGAAGGCCGCGAGGAATTTCGCCTCGCGGGCGCTGGGCGCTGATCCGCACAGTGTCCGCGCGAGCATTCTCGAAGGCGACCTCGCCATGGAGGTGGGGCGGTATCGCCAGGCGCTGCGGGCGTATCGCCGCGTGGAGTCCCAGGACCCGGCGTTCCTCCCGGAGGTGATCGATCGCCTGCTCGAGGCACTGGAGCGGGCGGAAAATCAAGCCGCGCTGGCTGCATACATCGATCAGCTGCGCGGACGCTATAACGGCTTTTCGGTCGTTCAGGCGGCGACGCGGCTGATCCGGGAGCGCGAGGGCGAACAGGCCGCGCGTGAATTCCTGCGCGAGCAGATGGTCCGCCGGCCTTCACTGCGGGGGCTCAGGGAATGGGTTGCGTGGGAGCTCGAACATGCCAGTGATCGCAGCCGGCCCGGTACGCAGGTGGTGCTGGACATGCTCGATCAGCTGCTGGAGTCGAAACCCGTCTACAACTGTCAGCAGTGCGGGCACGAGGGCAAGGTCCTCCATTGGCAGTGCCCGAGTTGCCGCGAATGGAATACGGTCAAGCCGATTATCGGCATCGAGGGTGAGTGATGGGGCAGTCAAGCGGGGATCAGCGCCGGATCATCGTTGCACTCGACTATGCGGACGTTGAAACGGCAGAGGGACTCGTCGCCCGGCTGGATCCCTCGCTGTGTCGGCTGAAAGTGGGCAATGAACTGTTCACCCGTGCCGGGCCGGCTTTTATTGAACGCCTCCACGCACGCCATTTCGATGTGTTCCTTGATCTCAAATATCACGATATCCCGAACACCGTCGCCGCCGCCTGTCAGGCCGCTGCGGATCTCGGCGTGTGGATGGTGAACGTGCACGCCCTGGGCGGGCGGCGGATGCTGGAGGCGGCGCGCACGGCGCTGGATGCCCATGAACACCCGCCGTTGCTGGTCGCGGTCACCGTTCTGACCAGCCTCGAGAGCAGGGATCTCGGCGAGATCGGTTTCGATACCAGACCCGACCGATTGGCCTCCCGGCTCGCCGTGCTCGCGCACGACAGCGGCTGTGACGGTGTCGTGTGCTCGGCCCGTGAGGCCGGCGCGATGCGCCGGGCGCATGGCGCCGAGTTTCGCCTGGTGACGCCCGGGATCCGCCCTGTGGGAGGGCGTCCCGATGATCAGCGGCGTACGCTCACCCCGGAGGAGGCGGTCAGCGCCGGCGCGGATTATCTGGTCATGGGGCGGCCGATCACGGGTGCCTCGGATCCCCTGAACGCACTCCAGGATACCCTTGGCGAGGTGAACAGCGTGTCGGGTATGTGACAGACGTCACAGCTGCGGCGCCTTGTGGCCATTGTTGCCGTGCTAGGATGCGCAGTCTCCGTGCGATTGTGCGCGCGGGGGATTCCGTGGTGCAACGCGTGGGGGCGCGTGAGCTCGACACGGAGTCAGGGGCGAAGGAGAGGCCGATCGATGCAGGTGCGGGTACTGGGGTGCAGTGGCGGAATCGGCGCCGGGTTGCTGACGACCGCGTTCCTTGTCGATGACGATGTCCTCATCGATGCCGGTACCGGCGTTGGCGATCTCACGTATGAGGACATGAAAGGCATCCGGCATGTCTTCGTCACGCACTCCCATCTCGACCATGTCGCCAGTATCCCGCTGCTGGTGGATTCGCTGTTCGATGAGCTGACCGAGCCGCTGGTGGTGCATGCGCAGCGGGTCACGATCGATGCCCTGCGCCGCCATATCTTCAACTGGGAGATCTGGCCGGATTTTACCTGTCTGCCGGATGCGGAGCGGCCGGTACTGCGGTTCGAACCGATCGAGGCCGGTGAGGTCTGCCGCATCGGGGCGCGCACGTTCGAGGCCATCGAGGTCGCGCACACGGTCCCGGCAGTCGGTTACCTGTGTTCGAACGGGGCGTCCGCGTTCTGTTTTTCCGGCGATACAACGACCAACGACACCCTCTGGCCAGCGCTCAATCGGGCCGAGCATCTCGATCTCCTGATCGTCGAGGTCGGCTTCCCGGACCGGCAGGCGGAACTCGCCCATCTCTCGCGCCACTACAGTCCGCAATCGCTGGCGGCCGATCTGAACAAGCTCGATCGGCGTCCGCGCATCGCAGTGACCCACATCAAGCCCGGTGACGAGGATCGGATCATGGACGAGCTGGCGGCCGCGTTGCCCGGATATGACATCCATCGGCTTCAGGGCGACGACGCGTTCACGCTATAATCTCGCGACCATCGCGCAAGCCCCGTAATCGGGCAGGATATCGCCGTGTTTGACAGTCTCACCGAACGCCTCGGCAAAACCCTCAAGAATGTCCGCGGTCAGGGTCGCCTGACCGAGGACAATATCCGCGACACCATGCGCGAGATCCGCATGGCCCTGCTCGAAGCGGATGTCGCACTGCCGGTCGTCAAGCAGTTCGTGGAGCGGGCTCGCCAGCGCGCGCTCGGCCGCGAGGTCGTGCGCAGCGTCTCGCCCGGCCAGGCACTGATCAAGGTCGTCAACGACGAACTCGTGGCGGTCATGGGCGGCGAGCAGACCGAACTCAATCTGCGCACGCGCCCCCCGGCCGTTATACTCGTGGCCGGCCTGCAGGGTGCGGGCAAGACCACGACCGTCGCCAAGCTCGCCCGGCGCCTCAGCGAACGGGACCGGAAACGGGTTGCCGTTGTCAGCGCGGACATCCATCGCCCGGCCGCCCGCGATCAACTCGAGACGCTGGCCGGTGAGGTCGGCGTGCAGTATCTGGGCGTGGCGGGCGCGAACGATGCCGTCGGCATCGCGCGCGGTGCCCTCGAGGAGGCTCGGCGGTCCGCGCATGATGTCCTGATCGTCGACACGGCGGGACGCCTCGCCATCGACGAGGCGATGATGGCCGAGGTCCGTGACGTCCACGCGGCGCTTGAGCCCGCCGAGACCCTGTTCGTCGTCGACAGCCTCAGTGGTCAGGACGCTGCGCAGACGGCGAAGGCGTTCGACGAGGCGTTGCCGTTGACGGGCGTGGTCCTCACCAAGACGGATGGCGACGCGCGGGGCGGTGCCGCCCTGTCCGTGCGCATGGTTACCGGCAAGCCGATCAAGTTCCTCGGGGCCGGCGAGAAGACCGATGCACTCGAGGTGTTCCATCCGGATCGCGTGGCCTCGCGCATCCTCGGCAAGGGTGATGTCGTCAGCCTGGTCGAGGAGGCGCAGCAGAATGTCGATACCGACAAGGCCGACAAGCTCGCGAAGAAGCTGAAGAAGGGCAAGGGGTTCGATCTGTCCGACCTGCGCGAGCAGCTCGATCAGATGAACCAGATGGGCGGTATAAGCGCCATGATGGACAAACTGCCCGGCATGGGCGGAATGTCGCAGGCGCAGATGCAGCAGGCCGCCGGCGCGGCCGGCCAGACGACCCACATGATCGCGATCATCGATTCCATGACGCCGACCGAGCGCCGCCGGCCCGACAGCATCAACGGCTCGCGCAAGCGGCGCATCGCCAATGGTTCCGGCACCCGCGTGCAGGACGTCAATCGTCTGCTCAAGCAGCATACCCAGATGTCGAAGATGATGAAGAGGGCCTCGAAGAAGGGCGGTATGCAGAAAATGATGCGAGGCATGGGTGGCGCCGGCCAGATACCCCCGGGCATGGGCGGCTCCTGATACCGGGTCCCCGCCGACTTCAGGGTTGCGGGCGGCGCTCGCGATCCTTCACATTCCTCCATTTTCCGGTACAATCGCGCGTTTACGTCCGGCGGGTCGGTGGCCCGCCGCATACGAATCGCGTACGGAGGTAGCCAGTTCGATGGTTTCGATTCGACTCAGCCGCGGGGGCGCCAAGAAGCGCCCGTTTTACGAAATTGTCGTCGCCGACAGCCGGAGCCCGCGCTCGGGCCGTATAATCGAGCGCCTCGGCCTGTTCAATCCGGTGGCGCGTGGCCAGTCGCCGCGCCTGCGGCTCAACCTCGAACGCCTGGACAAATGGGTGGCGGACGGCGCACAGATGAGCGATCGCGTCGTCAGTCTCGCGAAGGAGCAGCGGCGCGCCGACCAGAAGTCCGCCTGAAGCGGCGGGCTTGACGCCAGCGGTCCGCTCCGTTGTCGCGCCCCGAGCCGGTCACGATCGGCCGAATCGGTACCCCGCGTGGCGTACGCGGGGAAGTGCGCGTGCAGTCATTCGCCCGCCCGCCCGAGTCGATTCTCGATTTCGCGCGCTGGTGGGTGGAGACGGGCGACGGCTGGAAGGAACGGGCCCTGGAGTCCGGCCGGATCCAGTCGAATGGAATCGTGGTGGCACTGGAAGGGTGCAGGGATCGCGAATCCGCGGCGGCCCTGCGCCACGCCGCGGTGGCCGTGCCCCGATCGGCGCTGCCGGAACCGGCTCCCGGTGAGTACTACTGGCATGACCTGATCGGTCTGGCGGTGGCGACCACGCAGGGCGAGGAGCTCGGGCGTGTCGACCATCTGCTGGACACCGGCGCCAACGACGTCCTGGTCGTCCACGGCGACCGCGAACGGCTGATCCCGTGGGTACAGGGGCAGGTCGTGCAGAGCGTGGACCTGGCGGCCGGTCGCATGATCGTGGACTGGGATCCGACGTTCTGAGGCCGCATCGGGAGCGGTTGGCATGCGCTTCGATGTCGTTACGCTGTTCCCCGAACTCGTCGAGTCGGTAGCCGATTACGGGGTCGTTGCGCGGGCGCGCGAGCGCGGTTTGTTCTCGCTGCACGGCTGGAACCCGCGCGACGAAACGCACGACCCCCACCGGACGGTCGATGATCGCCCGTTCGGCGGGGGCCCAGGCATGCTGATGAAGGTCCAGCCGCTGCGCGATGCGCTGGCTCGGGCCACAGCGGCGGCACCGCGCGGCGCACTGCGGGTCCATCTGGGGCCCCAGGGTCGGCCGCTGACCCAGCGCGCGCTTGAACGCTTCGCCGCGCTGCCGGGCCTGATCCTGCTCGCCGGGCGCTACGAAGGCATCGACGAGCGGTTGCTGGAGGAATTCACGGACGAGGAGTGGTCGCTCGGCGACTTCGTCCTGTCCGGGGGCGAAGTCGCCGCGATGGCGGTAATCGATGGGGTGGTCCGGCAGTTGCCGGGTGCACTCGGCAGCAGCGACTCGGCCGCGGCCGACTCGTTCAGCGACGGCCTGCTGGAAGGGCCGCAATATACGCGTCCGGAGGAGATTGCCGGGCGGCATGTGCCGGCGGTCCTGCGCTCGGGCGACCATCGCGCGATCGCCGAGTGGCGTCGGCGCCACGCGCTGGGACGGACCTGGCTGCGCCGGCCCGACCTGCTGGAAGGGCGGGCTCTGGGGCCGGAAGACCGCCGACTGCTGGAACAGTTCATCGCCGAATGGCGGGCCGGTGGCCCGGAAGCGGCGAAACGAGAGATGTAACCGGAGCGGGCAATGAGCGACATCATCAAAGAGATTGAAGCGGAACAAATGACGAAGACGGTGCCGGAATTCGGCTCCGGCGATACCGTCAACGTCTCGGTCCGCGTGAAAGAGGGCAACCGCGAGCGCCTGCAGGCGTTCGAGGGCGTTGTCATCGGCAAGCGCAACCGGGGCATCAACTCGTCGTTCACCGTGCGCAAGACGACGCATGGCGAGGGCGTCGAGCGTGTCTTTCAGACCTACAGCCCGCAGATCGCCGAGATCAAGGTCAAGCGCCGCGGCAAGGTCCACCAGGCCAAGCTCTATCACCTGCGTGGCCTGACCGGCAAGGCGGCCCGGATCAAGGAAAAGCTCGCCAAGAAGTAATGGCGGGTTCTCCATGAGCCGGGCTCGGTGGACGCCTTCCGGTCGGCGGTCGGCGCGTACGCCGGTGTGGAGCGATCGTACCGGCAGTAATGCAGGCGGGCGGCGTGCCTCGGCACGCCGCCAGCTTGCGTACGCCTGCCTGCTGATCACCGGCCTCCTCGTCCAGGGTCTGCATGCCGAGGACGAACCCCGTTATCGCCTGGGCGCCCTCCGGGAGATGGCCGCCGCCGGGGCCCCCGGGCTCGCGCTGGCGCGACTCGATGAGGCCCAGCCCGCGGCGGCCGAGGTGCCCGATATCTGGGCCCGCTGGGAGCGTTCCCGCATCGATATCCTGGCCGGGGCCGGTGCGCCGCGCGATGCGATCGACCGCCTGTCCGATCTCCCCGGGGCGGCACCCGAGCCGTTCCGGCGCTGGGCGCTCGCCCGTCGCAGCGCCCTCCATCTCGATCTCGGCGAGGCTGAGCAGTCGCGCGCGCTCGCGCGCGAGCTGATATGGAGTGCCGGGGCCGGGGCGACGGCGGACGAACTCCGGGCCTGGCGCCGTCTCGTGGTGCGTTCCTACCTGGTCGGTGGGCAGGTCCGCGATGCGGTCGCCGCACTGCGCCGGTTCGATCAGGACTACGACGACGATTCGACGGCCTGGACCATCCTGCGGACCCGCGTCCTCTTGCGTTCCGAACGTGCCGAGGAGGCCGTCGATCGGTTGCCGGAAGGCCCCGAGGACGAGCTCGATGCGCTGGGCCTGCTGGCGCATCTGCGCGCCGAGACCATGGAACCGGTTGCGATCAGTGAGCGTGCCCGCGAGGCGGCGACCGCGGAGCGCACCGAACTGATCGATGCCGCCCGCTACTGGTACGTGGTGGCGGAGGCCGCCGCGCAACGCTCGGCGCATGGTCTGCGGGCACTGGCGATCGAACGGGTGGCCGCGGCTGACGGGGCGCTGCCGCGGAGTGATACCGTTTTCCGGGTGGGTGGCGATGCGCTCTGGGGGGCATGGCTGGATCGGGCCCTGGGCTGGGGCAATGAACGGCAGCTCCTGGTCGGCGATGATGAGGACTGGTTCCAGGCGGCGGCCGACTCGCTCCCCGAATATCCGGTGCGCGCACGCAGTCTGCTGGCGGTGGTCGCGCTTCGCGGTAGCGGTGATGCGTCGACCGCCGCGCATCGGCGCCTGCTCGATCTGCTCGCCGATGATGGGCCGGGCCTGGTCGTCGCCCGGCAGGCGTATCTGCACAGCAACCGCTTCCCTTCCCTGGAACGGGTACCGGAAATCGTGCGCTATCGCCTGGTGGATGATGCGCTGGCGCGCGATGACCTGGAACTCGCGACCCGCCTGATGGAGAAACTGCCCGAGGCGCCGGCCGATGTCAGTGCTTACGCCTGGCGCCTTCTGCGGGCCCGGGTGCTCGTTCTCGGGGGGCGTCGCGACGCCGGTATCGAGGCGCTGCACGCGGTGCTGGACGATTATCCGGACCTCGGTGAGGGCGGTATCGATCGCTTCCTGCAGGTGATATTCGATCTGCAGGGCGCCCAGGCCCACGAGATCGCCCTGGATCTGCTGCAGCGACTCGGTGAGCGCGAACTGCCGGGGCAGCGCCGGAGGGAAATGCTGTACTGGCGTGCCGAGTCTCAGGATGCCCTCGGCAACCCGAGGCGGGCCGCCGGGCTGTACCTGCGATCGGCCACGCTGCTGGACGGTCGTGGCGTTGATCCCTGGGGCCAGACCGCGCGCTATCAGGCGGCCGGCATGCTGGCCGAGGCCGGCCTGGTCAGCGACGCGCGCCGGATCTACACGCAGCTGCTGCGCACCACGAGCGACAGCGACCGGCGCTCGACGCTGCGCCAGCGGTTGCAGAAGCTGGGCCTGCGCGAGCCGGGGTCGGATGACCTGCCCTTGCCCGGGGGCCTTGATGACTGAGTACGAGGCGATCTGGTCGGGCACCCCCGGCCGTTTCGGCATCGCGATCGCCGATGATTTCGTCACCCGGATCGACCGTCTTGAGTCGGGACCGGGGCGCACCCCGGGACACCCGCTCGCCGCCGAGACGATCCGCCAGCTGAACGCCTGGAGCAACGACCCGCGGCATCGCTTCGACCTGCCACTGGCACCCGCACCGACGCCGTTCCAGCGCCGTTTCCGCGCGGCCCTTCGTGCGGTCCCCTTCGGCGAGGTCGTCACTTATGGCGAGCTCGCCCGCGAACTCGCAACCGCACCACGCGCCGTCGGCAATGCCTGCGGCGCCAACCCGATCGCACTCGTCGTGCCCTGCCACCGCGTGGTCGCCGCCAACGGCATCGGCGGCTACGGCCGCGATCCCGAGGGCGGCTCCGCTGTCGAGTTCAAACGCTGGCTGCTTGAACGGGAACGGGAGATGGCCGGCGGGGCCGGCTGAACGAGCAGGAAATTCAAAGGCGATCTCTCGCCAAGACGCCACGCGCGCCAAGAAAGGCGATAAAGAATGCAGGGGTATTAATCTGCCGGAAGGTTTCCGCCGGGGCAAAGGGACGATCAGGACGGCAACGCGGCCCCACCCGATGCCATGCATCAGTACGTCCAACCAACCATTCCTTACGGATTTTGACGTTCCTTGGCGCGCGTGGCGTCTTGGCGAGAGGTCGCCTTTGACTTGCCTGGCCAGGCGGGTGGGCGGCACCTGGGGTTGAAAAAAGTCAGTCCGGCCCCACTTGTAGGCCGTTGAGCAACCACAAGGGAGAGGGACCGCATGTCCACCGGCGAAGCCCAGACCGAGACGTATCAATTCCAGGCGGAGGTCAATCAGCTCCTCAAGCTGGTGATCCATTCGCTGTATTCGAACCGCGACATCTTCCTGCGCGAGCTGGTCTCCAACGCCTCGGACGCGCTGGACAAGCTGCGCTTCGAGGCGCTTACCGACGACTCGATCTCCGAGCACAGCGCCGATCTGAATATCACGGTCGACTACGACGCCGATGCGCGGACCGTCACGGTCAGCGACAACGGGATCGGTATGACGCGTGACGACGTGATCAGCAACATCGGTACGATCGCCAAGTCGGGCACGCAGCAGTTCCTCGACCAGCTCACGGGCGACCAGAAGAAGGACGCCCAGCTGATCGGCCAGTTCGGTGTCGGTTTCTACTCGGCCTTCGTGGTCGCGGATCGGGTCGACCTGGTGACGCGGCACGCGCGCGAAGGCGCCGATGCGGCGGTCCGCTGGTCATCGGATGGCAGCGGTACGTTCACCCTGGAGGCGACGACGCGCGACGAACCGGGCACGGACGTGGTCCTGCATCTGAGCGAGGACTGCGCGGAGTTCGCCGACCAGTGGCGGCTGCGCTCGATCATCCGCAAGTATTCCGACCATATCTCGTTCCCGATCCGGATGCCGAAGCAGGACGAAGAGGGCAACCGCACGGACGAGTTCGAGACCGTCAACAGCGCGTCCGCGCTGTGGAAGCGGGCCCGCAAGGACATCTCCGAGGAGGAGTACCGGGAGTTCTACAAGCATATCGCGCACGACTTCGAGGACCCGCTGGCCTGGACGCACTCGCAGACCGAAGGCAAGTACGAGTACACGACCCTGTTCTATATCCCGAAACGGGCGCCGTTCGATCTGTTCGATCGCGAACGGGCGAAACAGGGCATCAAGCTCTACGTCCAGCGCGTGTTCATCATGGACGATGCCGAGCACCTGATGCCGAACTATCTGCGCTTCGTGCGCGGCCTGGTCGACTCCAATGACCTGCCGCTCAACGTCTCGCGCGAGATCCTGCAGTCCAACCGCGTGATCGACCACATCCGGAGCGCGTCCGTGAAGAAGATCCTCGATCTGCTCGAGGACAAGGCGCAGAACGATCCCGAGATGTACGCGCAGATCTGGAGCGAATTCGGCCAGGTGCTGAAGGAAGGCCCGGTCGAGGACTTCGCCAACCGCGAGCGGCTGCTCGGGCTGCTGCGGTTCGCGTCCACGCACGAGGATACCCCGGAGCAGAAGGTCAGCCTCGACCAGTACATCGAGCGCATGGCCGAGGGCCAGGAGAAGATCTGGTACGTCACCGCCGACAGCTTCGCGGCGGCGCAGAAGAGCCCGCATCTCGAAGTGTTCCGCAAGAAGGGCATCGAGGTTCTGCTGCTGCATGACCGCGTCGACGAGTGGCTGATGTCGCAGGTCACCGAGTACAACGGCATGAAGTTCGCTTCCGTTGCCAAGGGCGAGCTGGATTTCGAGCCCGAAACGGAAGACGAGACCGAGACCGAGGGGGCCGACGACCTGGCGGGGCGGATCGGCAAGGCCCTGGGTGACCAGGTCGGCGAGGTGCGCGTCTCGCGGCGCTTGACCAGTTCGCCGGCCTGTCTGGTGCTGGGTGAGGGCGACCTCGCGCTCCACATGCAGCACCTGCTGCGCCAGGCCGGCCATCACGTCCCGGACAGCCAGCCGACGCTGGAGATCAACCCGGGCCACCCGCTGCTCAAGCGCATGGCCGGCCTCGAGGACGGCGAGCGGTTCGGGGAATGGAGCCGCGTGCTGTTCGACCAGGCGGTCCTCGCCGAGGGCGGTCAGCTGGGCGACCCCGCGGCGTTCGTCAATCGCCTGAACGATCTGCTCGTAGCGTGGCCGGAAGCGGCGGCCGAGTCCGGGACGGAGTCGGGCTCTGAGCCTGCCGCCGAAGACGACGACGAGCGGACCGGCACCGCCTGACGGCGGTGCTGGCGGTCCGCCGGTGATGAACAGACCCGCGGGGTCGGGACGTGGCGTCCCGTCTTCGCGGGCTTTTTTGTGCCCGGAATCGTGCGCAGTTGGATCGTCAGGCGATCGCGAGCAAGCTCGCTCCTACAGATCATACGACCGCTACGGTGTACTGAAGCCTGTAGGAGGGAGCTTGCTCGCGATCATCGTTTCCACGGGATTGCCGCGCGCATGGCGTCCGATGTCACTCCGCGTCACGGCTGTCGCGATCATGAGGCCGGGTCTCGCGCAGCCGACGCGAGGCGAGCACGGCGAGCCCCGCGACCAACCCACCCATCGCGCCATACAGATGCGCCTCCGTGACGACCGATCCGCCCGCCAGTTCGGCGGTACCGGGCATGGCGCCGTTCCATTGCTCCCAGCCGAGTTTGGCGGCGATCGCCACCAGTATCGCGGCGGCGAACAGTCGCTCGCGGTCGTCGCCCAGGGCCGTGACCGCCCCGGCCACGATGAGCCCATGCAGCACGCCGGAAAGCCCGACATACCAGCTGACTCCCGGCTGCAGGAACCAGAGCCCCGCACTGACGCTGAGGGCGCAGATGAGCCACACGCAGGCCCAGCCGAGAGGCCGCAGCTGCGCGCCAACCAGTGCGGCCGCGAGGACCATGCCCACGGCGTTGAGCAGGAAATGGGCCGCGCCGAGATGCAGCAGATGCCCCGTGATCAGGCGCCAGATCTCGCCGGCAGCGATCGCGTCGTGCGAATAGCGCAGGAGGGGGGTAAGGCCGCTGAACTGCAGCACGGCCGACAACAGCAGCAGCGCAGCGACCATCGACCAGACGCGGGCCGCTGGGTTCACGTGGACTCGTAGTCCCGGTCGGGCATCTGCAGGTAGTAGCCGTTGCGCTCGATGTGGTCGATCACCGTGCGCCCGTCCGTGCGCGCCAGCCGGCGCTCCGGCGTCAGCGCGAACTCGAACGCGAATTCGAGGCGCCCAAGATGCTGCAGCAGTTCGCCCGGTATGTGCTCGAAGGTCTCACCGCGGTCGGTGAGCAGATAGGTGTCGTCACGCCGTGTGCTACGGTACACGAAACATTGCATAGGGGATCCCGTGGACGTTCTTCGGCTGCGGCCCCAGGGCGTAGTGTAGCGGCCGGGGCGCGGACGATACACGGATGAGACCGGTACGGGAACTCACGCGCCATTCTGCGATCGAAGGCAGCGTACGGCGGTCTCAGCCCCAAAGCCACGGACCGCGGAATGAATCGCGTGGCCGGTTACGCGCGGTGACCGTGCCAGCCATACCGCCGACCCATCACCCGGACACTCGCGGTACCGAAGCGGCCGCGAACGGCGGCGTGGGCGGTGCAACAGCCACAGCCGTCCGGTCACCAAGGCCGGTTGGGCGCGCATACGGAGAACAATCAATGCATGCAACGCTCCCGCACCTGAACACCCACCACTTCCCGGCGCTGACGCGGCGCTCGGTGAGCACGCTGCAGGTGAATATCGGGTACTACTGCAATCAGGCCTGTCTCCACTGCCACGTGAACGCGGGGCCCACGCGCAAGGAAATGATGGATCATGAGACCGCGTGCCAGGTGGTGGATTTCCTCGATGCGAGCGATGTCGGCACCCTCGATATCACCGGCGGTGCGCCGGAACTGCATGCCGAATTCCGCTTTCTGGTCACGGAGGCCCGGCGGCGCGGCATCCACGTGATGGATCGCTGCAACCTGACCGTGCTCGAGCTCCCGGAGATGAAAGGGCTGGCGGAGTTCCTGGCGGAGAACCAGGTGGAGATCGTGGCCTCGCTGCCGTGTTATTCGAGTGAGAATGTCGACAAACAGCGCGGCAACGGGGTTTTTGACGCCTCGATCCGCGGCCTCCAGCGCCTCAATGCGCTCGGTTATGGGAAAGCGGATGGCGTACTGCCGCTGCATCTGGTGTTCAACCCGATCGGCCCGGCCCTGCCACCGGATCAGGAGGCGCTGAGTGCGGATTACCGCGAGCGTCTGTGGACGGATTTCGGGATCGAATTCACCGACCTGTTCTGCATGGCCAATCTGCCCATCCACCGCTTCGGCAGCACCCTGATCTCGCGCCGGCAGTTCGACGACTACATGGAATTGCTCAAATCCGCCCACAAGGACGAGAACCTGGACCAGGTCATGTGCCGCGATCTGATCAGCGTGGACTGGCGCGGCTATGTCTATGACTGCGACTTCAATCAGATGCTGGATCTGCCGCTGGGCGGCCACGATCAGCCGAAACGCCATATCACCGATCTGCAAGCCGAGGCCCTGGCCGGCGAACCGATCAGTGTGTGCGGTCACTGCTACGGCTGCACCGCCGGTCAGGGTTCCTCCTGTGGCGGGGCGCTCGCCTGAGCGAACCGTTTCGGCCCCGGCGTGCACCTGTCCGTCATCGTACCGGCCCGCGACGAGGGCGCGGAGATCGCCGCAGCCCTGCGCACACTCGCGCCCGTGCGCGCGCGTGGCGGCGAGATCATCCTGGTCGATGGCGGCAGTCGCGATGACACGGTCGCGCGGGCGTGGCCATTCGTCGATAACGTCATCGAAGCGGCGCCGGGGCGGGCCGTGCAGATGAATGCCGGTGCGGCCGCGGCCCGCGGCGACTGGCTCTGGTTCGTGCACGCCGACTCCCGGGTCGATGCGGCCGCGGTCGCCGACCTCGAGGCCATGGCCGGGCGATCGCGGCGCCGCTGGGCCCGCTTCGGGGTCCGTCTCTCGGGGCGTCGTGTTCTGTTCCGTACCATCGCATTCCTGATGAATGCGCGCTCCTGCGTGACCGGGATCGCCACGGGCGACCAGGGGATGGCGGTCGAGCGCGCACTGTTCGAGTCGGTCGGCGGTTATCCCGAGCAGCCGCTGATGGAGGACATCGCCCTGTCGCGCATGCTGCGCGCACAAGCGCGGCCCGCCTGCCTGCCGGTGCGGATCACCACGTCCAGTCGGCGCTGGGAACAGCGCGGGGCCTGGCGGACCATCTGGTTGATGTGGTCGCTGCGTTTCGCCTACTGGCGCGGGGCCGACCCGGCGGCACTGGCACGCCGTTATCGCGGCGGGCACCGGGCGTGAACGCGCGCATCGTCGTATTCGCCAAGGCACCGGTGGCCGGGCGGGCCAAGACCCGTCTCATACCGGCGCTCGGCGCGGAGGGCGCCGCGCGCCTGCAGGCCGCGCTTCTCGAGGACGCCCTGCAGCGTGCCCGCGCGGCCGGACCAGCCGGACTCGAACTCTGGGGAACCGGCGACGACCCGGAGGGGTGGTTGCCGACACTCGCGGCCCGCCATGGGGCCTCACTCCATGAGCAGTGCGACGGCGATCTCGGCGCCCGCATGCACAACGCGCTGGCGCGGGCGACAGCTGATGGTACGCCCGCGCTGATCATCGGTACCGATGCGCCGGGGTTGACCGCGGCGGCTATTGAACAGGCCGGTGACAACCTGCTGCGTCACGACGCGGTGATCGTGCCGGCGCTCGACGGCGGCTATGTACTGCTCGGCCTCCGCCAGGCGCCGACGGCGCTGTTTACCGGTATCGACTGGGGAACGGATCGCGTACTGGCGGCCACGCGGGCGCGCCTGCGGGCACTGGCCTGGCGCTTCGATGAACGCCCGGCCGCCTGGGATGTCGACCATCCGGAGGATCTGGAACGCGTGCGGGCGCTCGGCGGGCATTGGCCGGCGTATCTCGACGGTCAGTGACTCCCGCCGCTTCATACCCTTTCGATCCCGTTCAGGCCGTCGTGATCCAGTTCCTTGGCGCGATAGACGCCGAGATCGAGTCGCTTGAGCAGGGCACGACGCTGTTCACCGGGTTCGAAGGCGGTCGATGCGAATGCCGCGCCGACCGGACCGAGCGGTGAGGCCATGGTGGACGCGAGGCCATCCGCCAGCTTCGCGCACAGCTCCCGTGCACCCTCGGGATCCGTGCGCGGCGCCAGAATCATGAATTCGTCGCCGCCCCAGCGCGCGAACAGATCGGTATCGCGCAGATACGAGGCGATCGTACTGGCGACCGTCTGCAGGGCGCGGTCGCCGGCGTCATGGCCGAGGGAGTCGTTGACCCGCTTGAACCCGTTGAGATCGAACATGATCAGGCTGACGGGCTGATCGAAACACGCGGCCTCACGCAGTTCGTGGTCGAGGTGCTGCTCGAAATGGGGCCGGTTGTAGATGCCCGTCAGTTGATCCGTGCTGGCCAGTCGCCGCAGTTCGGCCTCGATCTCCTTGCGACGGGTGATGTCACTCATCACGATCTGCCAGGCCGACTCCTCGTTGTACGTGACCGGCATCGCCCGGAGTTCGACATCGATCCCGAGGCCGTCGAGGCGCACGAACCGCTCCTCCACGGGCTGGCTGCGGACCCGGCGCTCCAGGACCACGAGGCGTTCGCTCGCGGTGCCGGTGTCCGTGTCGGCCAGAAAATCCTCGAATGAGGCACCCAGTACCTCGCTGGCCGATTCGGCCCCGAGCAGCCTGGCACCGGCGGGGTTGATGAACAGGATCTCCCGCTCGCGATGTACCGCGATCGCATCCGGGGACGCTTCCACCAGCGAGCGATACCGTTCCTCACTCGCGCGCAGGGCAGAGTCGCGCTCGCGCAGGGCGACTTCAAGCTCCTCGACGTAACCGTGCTCGATCGTCTGCATGATCTCGCCGAATCCGATCAGGCCGGTCAGGCGCCCGCTCAGATCGACGACGCCCAGGTGGCGGAACGATCCGGCCAGCATGCGGTTGCGAGCATGGAAGAGGCTGTGGTCCTCGGTAACCGTTTCCATGGGTCGGGTCGCCGCGTCGAGGCAGGAGATATCCATTCCTGCGCTGGCTACCTGACGCAGGACGTCGCGCTCGGTCAGGATTGCGAACTGGCCCGCACCGGCCTCCATGGCAACGGCGTTGCGGCCCTCCTGGCGCATCAGGGCGGTGGCGGAAGACAGTGGCGCGTCGGGTGCGACCATCGGCGGCGGGTCGCAGAGTACGCTCGACACCCGCTGCATGCGCATGAACCATTCGACCCCATGGTTGAGCACCACATCGCTCTGGGAGATGACGCCGATCGGCCGCTCGCGGGCATCGACGACGAGGAAGTGCCGGATACCGTGCTGTTTGAAACGGCTCGCGGCATCGCCGATCGAGGTGCCGCCGCCAAGCGTCAACACGGGCGCCTTCATGACATCACGGATCGGGCGCGCGGTGCCGTCGGCGGTTGTGCAGTCTTCGGACAGGGCATCGCGCTCGGTCCAGATGCCGTGGATAGCGTCGCCGTCGCGGACGATGATGGAGGAACAGCGGGCCGCGCTCATGCGTCGTGCGGCCTCGGCCACGGGCGTATCCGGGGTGCACACCAGCATGTCGGCCGACATGACATCGGCCACCGTGAGTTCTGTCCCGGCTTTGCGGCGTGGCGTTGTGTCCGACTCAACCTGACTCATTGCCTCCCTCCCCCGCGGTCCCGCGCCAGTATCCGGTGACACACCGCACGGCTGCATCCGGATCACACTATGCCATCTCCGGCGCCGGGCCGCCCGTGCCGCGCGTTCGGCCCAGTTCCATGCCGACGCGCACGCGCTCGCCCGGCGCCGGTACCTGATCGAGCGGGATGCCCGGCGGTGTGAGTACGATTACGGTCGATCCCATGTTGAAACGGCCCATTTCACTGCCGCGCCTGATCAGCGGTCCATGGTCGCGGTATTCGGTATGGATCACGCTGCGCCCGCGCGGAGGCGTCACCAGTCCGGCCCAGACGGTCTCGATGGCGGCGACATTGATCGCCCCGACGAGGACGAGACCGAAGGGGCCCCGGTCCGTATCGAACAGTGCGACGACGCGCTCGTTACGGGCAAACAGGCCGGGGACGCTGCGCACCGTCCAGGGCGCGACCGACCACAGGCGTCCGGGGACATGGCACATCCGGCGCAGCCGCCCCGTGAGCGGCATGTGGATCCGGTGGTAGTCGCCCGGGGCCAGATACAGGGTCGCGAAGGCCCCGTCCATGAACGGCTCGGCATCGCGCGGATCGCCGCCGAGGAGGTCGGGCAAACCGTAATCGATTCCCTTGGCCTGGTACAGGCGACCGGCCTCGATGCGGCCGGCCTGCGAGACGCGGCCGTCGACCGGGCTGACCGGCGTCTTCTCGTCGCCGGCGATCGGACGCGCCCCGGGGCGCAGCGGGCGCGTGAAGAATGCGTTGAACGTCGGGTACGCGGCCGGGTCTCGTTCGGCGGCCTCATCCATGTCCGCGCCGTAGGCGCGGATAAACCAGCGCACGACGGGATCCTTGAGCCGGGTCCGCAGGCGCGTGAGGCGCAGGGTGAGGCGCGAGACCGCGTGCTGTGGCAGGCAGGCGAGCAGCAGGACGCGGACGTGATCCAGCGGCTTCGCGGACGAGCGGGATCCGCTTGTCATATCAGTGTGTCCGGGTCGGTGCGATGCGGTGGGCGGCCATAATGGGTGTGTTGCAGGGCACGATGTGCGTCTGCGCTCGGGGTGTTGCTCAGGGCGCGTGAGTCGCGCCTTGCAGAGCTCGTATAATCGCGATTGGCGACGACTCCTGTTGGATCCGTAATCGATGGTTCAACATCATTCCCTCTGACCGCATTACAGGCAACCCCATGAATATACCGCAGCCGCCGGCGACGCTGCTCGAACTGGTCGACTGGGCCGAGCGACGCCTCGCGATGGCACCGCTGGCCTACGGTCACGGGACCGACAATCCGCGCGACGAAGCCGCATGGCTGGTACTCGCCGGGGCGGGCCACGCGCCCGACGATCCGGCCGTCGATCCCGCCGCCCGGGTCGGCGCCGACGCGGTCAAGGCCATCGAGGAGCTGGTGCGGCGACGTATCGATGAGCGCCGGCCGACCGCCTACCTGACCGGCCGCGCATGGTTCGCAGGGCTCCCGTTCCGGGTCAACGAGCATGTCCTGGTGCCGCGTTCACCGCTCGCGGAGCCGATCGCGGCGCGGTTCGCACCGTGGATCGGTGCGCGGGCGCTGGACCGGATCCTGGAGATCGGAACCGGCTGCGGCTGCATCGCGGCCGCCTGCGCTCGGGCGTTTCCGGAGGCCCGGGTGGATGCGACCGACATCGACGACCAGGCGCTCGCTCTGGCCGCGACGAATCTGGGCGATCTTGGGCTGGAGGGTCGGGTCAGCCTGCATCGGGCGGACCTGTTCGATGGTCTGCCCCGAGTGCGTTATGACCTCATCGTGAGCAATCCGCCGTATGTGGACCGTGCCGCCATGGAGGCCCTGCCGGCCGAGTACCGGCATGAACCCGGGGCCGCCCTCGGGGCGGGAGAGGACGGGCTGGACGTGATCCGGCCGCTGTTGCGGGCGGCCGCGGACTGGCTTGCCGAAGACGGTCTGCTCGTGATCGAGACCGGGCGTGCCGGTGCGGCGTTGACCGCACGCTGGCCGCTTTTGCCGATGATCTGGCTGGAATTCGAGTATGGTGGCGACGGCGTGTTCGCGATCGAGGCCGATGCACTGCGCAGCCACGATTTCATGGCCGATGCACGAGGCGGATAATGGAGCGGCATGCATGATCTACAGGGCGATCCATGCTGGAATAGAGGCTGTTGTCGTGAAATCGAGGCGGGCATGAAACTGGATGGCACCTGGCTGATCGGCCGCGCGACGGGGCCGGCCGCATCCGACCCCAAATTCCTTGCACTCGATCACCCCACCGTCAGCCAGCGCCACGCCGAACTGCTGGTGTTGTCCGGTACGTATTACCTGACCGATCTGGGCTCGCGCAACGGCATCTGGCGTCACCGTGACGGGCGTGCCGAGCGCTTCTCCGAGGGCTACGTCGAACCCCACGAGCGACTGTCTTTCGGCCGCTGCGAAGTGCGCCTGGGGGATTTGCTGGCCTCGGCCTATACCCGCTCGGGTCGGTAGAGTCAGTCGCCCACAAGCCGGGCCAATATCGCCGGTACCGCGGACTCGGCGGCCGGCATTTCCTCGGGCAGCGCGCCCGGGAATGCCTTGCGGCGCAGCGCCGTTCGCATGGGGCCGGGATCGCAATACTCGACCCGGATACCCGCATGCCCCGCGAGTTCGTCGCCGAGAATGTCCGCCAGGGTGTGCACGCCGGCCTTCGATACGCCGTACGCGCCCCAGTAGGCGCTGTGTCGCTGCTCACCGAGGAACAGCACGGCGGGATTGTGGCTGTTGCGTAGCAACGGGATCACGGCCTGTGTCAGCAGCATGGGCGCGGTCAGGTTGACCTGCAGCACGCGCGCCCACTCCAGCGGTTCGTAGTGCTCGAGCGGTGTCTGTGTGCCGAGTATGGCGGCATTGTGGATGACCGCGTCGAGGCGCCCGCACTGCTCACCGATCCGGTTCGCGAGTTCCGCATAGTCGCCGGGCGTCGCACCCTCCAGATCGAGCGGGTAGATCGCCGGCTGCGGGCCGCCTTCGCGTATGATCGCGTCGTATACGGTTTCCAGCTTCTGGACCGTGCGCCCGAGCAGGATCACCTCCGCACCGGCCCCGCCGGCAGCGCGGGCGAGGGCAGCGCCGAGGCCGTCGCCCGCACCGGTGATGAGGATCGTACGCCCCTGCAGGTCGGGGGTCCGCGGTGTCATGGCGTCGTTCACTGTCTGCTGCTCCCGTGGTTGATTGCGGCGGCGCAAAGCCGCCCGGCCCGGGCCGCACCCTCGATGGTGGCCGGCAGCCCCGTGTCCACATGGTCGCCGGCGTACCACAGGCCCGGGCGCGGACCCTCGGTCCCGACCCGCAGGGACTCGATCCCCGGGCGTGGATCGAAGGTGGCGCGTTTCTCGCGGATTACACCGAGTATGCGCGGCGTCGGCACAGCCTGCCGGTCCCTCGCCAGTTGCCCGCTCACGGCGCGCGCAAGCGCATCCCGGCTCATCCCCTCGTGCGGACCGTGGCCGCTGACGACCACCGCCAGTACGCCGGGCGAGCCCGTCAGGCGCCGGTCGAACACCCACTGCCCGGGCGTGTCCAGACGCCCGCTCATGGGCGCGCGGGGCGGATCGTCCGGGCCATAATCCAGGTACACGGTCGCAATGGGTGCGGCCCCCAGCGCCTGCAGTCGGCGGGCGTGGTCGCGGCTGGCATCATCGCCGGGGAGCAGGCGCGCGGCCGCCGTCGGGTCCGTCGCCAGCACGACCTCGTCGAAAACCGTATCCGCGCAATCGAGGCGCCAGCCCTGCGCCTGCGCTTGCAGTGCGCGGACCCGGGTATTCGTGTCGACCCGCTGGCCCCGATCGATCAGCCACTCCCGGGCGGGTCGCGGGAACAGGGCACCCAGATCCACGACCGGGATCAGCATATCGCTGGCCCCCGGCCCGGCGAATGCCTCCTGCAGGACCCGCGCGAGCAGGCGTGCGGAGGCGTGTTCGGGTGCGGCGTTCAGCGCCGCCAGGCAGAGCGGCCCCCAGAGGCGTTCGATCACGACCTGCGGCTGCCCGCACGCGGCCAGCCAGTCCCGCGCCGGCTGGTCCCGGGTCGGGAGTCGGCGCAGTGCACGCGCATTCGCCAGGGCCCGCCATCGATCGCCCGTGCGCACCCCCTTCATTGTCGCCAGCGCCCAGGCCAGCGCGGCACGTCCGCCACGTCGCGGCGTGCGCAATTCGAAAACCGCTTGCCCGGATGTCAGCCTCAGCGCGAGCGGTTCGCGCCGCAGCACGCGCTTCGGATCGACGCCGACCGTTGCCATCACGTCCAGTGTCGCCCGGTAGGCACCCAGCAGCAGGTGCTGCCCGTTGTCGAGCGTATGCCCGTCGAGCCGGAGCCGTCGCGCGCGCCCGCCGGGCTCGGCGCCCGCCTCGAACACGCTGACCGCAAAGCCGCGCAGCGTCAGGTCTACGGCGGTGGTCAGACCGGACCAGCCGCCGCCGATGATGGCGACCCGCCGGTCGCGCGCGCTCATGCCGCGCGCGCGTTGCGGCGCCGATGGCGGGCCTCGGCCCGCGCCGTGCGCCAGGCGATCCAGAGCTTGCGCAAAGGGGTCAGGGCGACCCGGTGTTCGAGCACCCGGTAGCCATCGCGTTCGATCTCGTCGAGCAGCGTGAGGTAGATCCGCGCCATGATGATCCCGCTGCGCTGCGCGTGGCGGTCACCGCTCGGCAGGGCGGCGAAGGCGCGGTCGTAATACATCCGCGCGCGATGGGCCTGCGCCTCGAACAGTCGGCGGACATGGTCCGGTGTCGACGGTTGCAGCAGTTCACCGGTTTTCACGCCGTGAGCGTCGAGATCTTCGCCGGGGATATAGATCCGCCCGCGCATGGCGTCCTCGCGCACGTCGCGGAGGATATTGGTGAGCTGGAATGCCATCCCGAGGTCGCGGGCATAGTCCCGGGTGCCCGCGTCTTCGTAACCGAAGATCTCGGCCGACAGCAGCCCGACGACCGAGGCCACGCGCCAGCAGTAGGTCTCGAGATCGGCGAAGGTCGCGTAGCCGGCATGGTCGATGTCCATCTCCATGCCGTTGATGATCTCGTGGAAGTGCTCCCGGGGCAGGTCGAACGATTCGAGCAACGGGCTGAGCGCCCGGGCCACGGGATGGCTCGCCTGGCCGGCGAACAGCCGCTCGACCTCCGCGCGCCACCAAGCCACTTTCATGCGTGCCGCTTCGGTCTCCGAGACCTCGTCGACGACGTCATCCACCTCCCGGCAGAACGCGTATAGCGCCGTGATCGCGCGCCGGCGCTGCTCCGGCAGGAACAGGAAGCTGTAGTAGAAGC
The DNA here is from genome assembly GCA_913055615.1 of uncultured Ectothiorhodospiraceae bacterium. Lineage (GTDB taxonomy): Bacteria > Pseudomonadota > Gammaproteobacteria > XJ16 > Halofilaceae > Halofilum. The sequence goes on along the minus strand of CAJXKK010000010.1, from coordinate 19,143 downwards.
TCGACCCGCTCGCGGCGGCCTTCTGTTGGCAGTACTGATCGGGATCCATGGCATCGCGGCCCGGTAAGCGACCGGGAATTCTAGCAGACCATTGCGGCCGGGCGCGGGCCATAACGCCGGCGGATTCGCGGCTGGCCGGCGCACCTGTATCGCCCAAGGCTACGTGGTACAATGAATGTAACCTATGATGGCATCCATAAGGCGCCCGTTGTCCGGAGGTCCCGTGCGGACCACGCCGCATTTGCAGGCCGCCTTCCAGGGGTGGCCTACCCGATACCGCCGCATATCAGTTTGCGGTCGCGTGCCGCTTTTGGCCGCCCTCGCCATGCAATCCAATCAGGGGTAATCCCGGGGAATCGAACCGTCATGAACAGCTCGATCGTCCACGAAAAGCATACCCGGCCCGAGCAGGTCGAAGTGCACATGCAGGACGTGGAGTCCCGCAGTATCCGCCGCCTCGGCTACAATCCGGAAACACAGCAGCTCGTGATTCAGTTCTACGATTCGCTGCCGGGGCTGCGCACCGTGTATTCGCCGGTGCCGCAGGAGGTCTTCGATGGCCTGATGAACTCGCAAGGGATGGGGCAGTATCTGGAAGAGAACATCCGCTACACCTACGACTTCGCGCTGATCGACGAGGACGGCCTTATCGACCCGGAGAAGACCCGGCAGCGCAGGGACGGCGAGATCTGAACCAAGTCCGCGTTGACAGACGCGGCCGGCTTCCGTACATTTCGCGCGGTTCGCGCAGCGCCCGCGACCCGGCCAGTTCTTCGCGCGCCAGCCGAACCGAAAAACAGGTCCCCATCGTCTAACGGTTAGGACACTGCCCTTTCACGGCAGTAATAGGGGTTCGAATCCCCTTGGGGACGCCATACAAAAAAAGCCCGGCTCACAGCCGGGCTTTTTTTGTATGGGGTTCTCGACGGTGCAATCGCGAGCGAGCTCGCTCCTACAGGCTTCGGCACACCGCAGCCGCTGTCTGGTGTGCACGAGCGAGCTCGCTCGCGATCAACGACTTCGCCGATTGGGCGGTTCGAATCGCCTATGGCGGCGAGAGATTCAAAGGTCCCCGCGATCCCGATGCGACCGGGGCACGGGGTCATAACCGCCCGGACAGAAAGGATGGCAGCGCAGGATCCGGCGCAGGGCGAGCCAACCGCCGCGGAGCGCGCCGTGGCGGCGGATCGCCTCCTCGGCGTATTCGGAGCAGCTCGGGAAGAAGCGGCAGCTGGGCGCGGTGAACGGGCTGATATAGCGGGCGTAGCCCCGGACCAGACCGATCAGCAGGCGTTTCATGCCTGCTGACCGGTGACCTCCGCCCGGGCGGAGCGCCGCCAGGTCGTACCCCCGGGGCCGTCCTCGAGAGTAATCCCGCGGGCGGCGAGGTCGTCGCGGATGGCGTCGGCGCGGGCGAAGTCGCGCCGGCCGCGGGCCTCGCGGCGTTCGGCGATCAGGGCGTCGATCTCCTCGGCCGACGGGCCGTCGCTGTCGCCGGCGCCGCGGAACCACTCCTCGACCGGTGTGGCCAGCAGTCCCAGTAACCCGGCGCCGCCGAGCAGCTCCGCCTTAAGGCGATGTCGCTCCGCGGGATCCGTCGCCTTGTTGAGTGCCGTCGCGGTCGCGTGCAGGTGCCGCAGGGCGAGCGGGGTGTTGAGGTCGTCTTCCAGCGCCTCACGGACGTCGTCCGGGATGCTCTGCTCACTGTCCGCGACCCGCGTGTCGGTGGCGTTGCGCAGGCTCTGGTAGAAGCGGTCGAGGGCGGAGCGGGCCTGCTCGACCGTGGCCGGCGACCAGTCCAGCGGTTGCCGGTAGTGGCCGCAGAGGAGGGCAAGGCGGATGACCTCGCCGTGGTACTGCTGCAGCAGATCGCGCAGGGTGAAGAAGTTGCCCTCGGACTTGGACATCTTCTCGCCGTCCACCGTGATGTAGCCGTTGTGCAGCCAGTAGCGGGCGAATTCGGCGCCGTGGTGGGCGCAGGTGCTCTGCGCGATCTCGTTCTCGTGGTGCGGGAAGATCAGGTCCTGACCGCCGCCGTGGATGTCGATGGTCTCGCCGAGGTGGGTCTCGGCCATCACCGAGCATTCGAGGTGCCAGCCCGGCCGGCCGCGGCCCCAGGGGCTGTCCCACCCCGGCAGTTCGTCGGTCGAGGGTTTCCAGAGCACGAAATCCGCGGCGTCTTTCTTGTACGCCTCGACCTCGACCCGGGCCCCGGCGAGCAGGTCTTCGAGCTGGCGGCCCGAGAGGCGGCCGTAGCCCTCCATCGAGTTCACGTCGAAAAGAACATGGCCGTCGGCCTCGTAGGCATGACCGGAGTCGATCAGCGTGCGGATCATGCGGATCATGCCCTCGATGTGGTCGGTGGCCCTTGGCTCCACATCCGGTGGCAGCGTATTCAGGGCCGCCAAATCGGTATGGAAGGCCTCGGTGAAACGCGCCGTGAGGGCGCCGATGGACTCGCCGTTGGCCTGGGCCGCGGCGTTGATCTTGTCATCGACGTCCGTGATGTTGCGCGCGTAGACCACCTGCGGCCATGCCTCGCGCAGCAGGCGATAGAGTACGTCGAAGACCACGATCGGGCGCGCGTTGCCGATATGGATGAGGTTGTAAACGGTCGGGCCGCAGACGTACATGGTGACCCGTTCGGGGTCACGCGGTTCGAACGCCTCCCGGGTGCGCGTGAGCGTGTTGTACAGCGTCAGGGCCATGGTTCCGTCTTTGGTTCGTGAGGGTGGCCGGCGCGTGTTACGAGCCGGATGGTCCATACAGATGGGCGGGATCGATCAGAGGCGCCCCGGTGATCTCGACCGCGTCGCCATCAATCCGGTGGTAGAAACAGCTGCGGCGGCCCGTATGGCATGCGGGGCCGGCCTGGTCCACGCGCAGGAGCAGGGCATCGCCGTCGCAGTCGATACGCACGTCGATGAGCCGCTGGATCTGGCCCGAGGATTCGCCCTTGCGCCAGAGTTTGCGGCGTGAGCGCGACCAGTAGACGACCCGGCTGGTGGCCAGGGTCTCATCAAGTGCCGCCGCGTTCATCCAGGCCAGCATCAGCACCTCGCCGGTGTCATGCTGCTGGGCGATGGCCGGGATCAGTCCGCTCGCGTCGAAACGCAGGGCCGCGCGTACGTCGGTCCAGGCGAGGCGCGTGCCTTCGGCGAGTGGTTCCGTTTCCTTGAGCGTCTCCATCCTGCCAATGATACCGCGCCGCCGTGGCAGTCGCCCAGTCCACGGCTCACGGGAATCCGGCCGGGGATTCGCACTGATGGTGGCGAATCGGTTCGATCAGATGATCGATTCGCGTACGTCGGTGGGATCAACTCGTTCCGCGCCCGAAGGGCAAGCCACGCCGAGGCCAACCCGTTGTGTCAGTTCGAACGGTGCACCCGCATGCGCCTGGCGGAAGATCGCGAGTTCGTGTGCCGGGATTCGCTGCGCATGCAGCACGGGGGCAAACAGGAGCCGCAACATGGGCGCGAGTTGCTGTCGCGCGCGCGACGATAGCCGCGAGGTCAGCGTTATATGGAAGCGAAAGCGTTCGGCGCAGTGCGGATAGCCGTAATGGCGTACGAGCTCGCGCTGTCGTGGGTTCAGTCGCGCGCGGCCGCCGCGCTGGAGACGGTGCGCGTCGCCGGTGCGCGCGCGCAAGGGCTCGAATGTCTCCAGGCAATCCGCTGCGAGTGCATCCATGCGTGGGTCCGGCGTACGCGGTCTGAGCACGAGGTAGCCGCCATTGTCGGCGAGTTGGAGTGGGGGCAGCAGGAACGGCCGATGCCTTGCGCAGATCCGGGCAAGTTCCTTCTCGACAGCGGCTTCACCCGTTGGCGAGGCCAGATGAAACGGGGCTTTAACGGTGGCGTGCAGACCGTAACGCCTCGGCTCGGCAACAAGCTTGTGCCAGTCATCCGGCGCCAGCCAGCCCGGTGACTGCCAGCTTGTGCCGGTTTCCGGATCGCGGCCGAGCCATCGACAGCCGCGTACCCAAAGTGCGCCGTCACGCGGGGGAGCGTAGTAGATGGCGTAGCGTGCAGCCATGCGTCTTGTACCGGGATTACCCGGTCGCCGCCTGCTCGACGCAAGCCGGCAGGTGGATCTCGCGATCGCACGCGAGTCGGCGCTGTGCCGAGTCGTGCAGGATGACCACGACGCTGGAGCCGGCGGCGCATGCGGCCCGCATCAGATCGATTACCGTCTGCGCGTTGCCTGCATCCAGCGAGGCGGTCGGCTCGTCCATCAGCAGAATCGGTTTGCGGTCGATCAGGCCGGCGGCGATATTCACCCGCTGCTGTTCGCCGCCGGAGAAGGTCGCGGGTGGGAGGTCCCACAAGCGCGGTGAAACACCCAGTTGCATCAGCATCTCGCGGGCGCGCGCGTAGGCCGGCTCGGACTCGATCCCGCGCGCGATCAACGCTTCCGCGACAAGCCCGAGCGTGGGAACGCGCGGTACCGCCTGCAGGAACTGGCTTACATATCCGATCGACTCGTGCCGCACCGCCAGGATCTCGCGCGCGCTGGCGCTCGCCAGGTCGATGCGGCGGTCGCCGTGATGTACCTGGATCTCGCCGGAATCGCAGACATAACTACCGTACAGGCAGCGGATCAGGGTCGACTTGCCACAACCGGACGGCCCGGTCAGAGCTACGCATTCGCCCTGGTGGGCCGTCAGATTCACATCCCGCAGGACGGGCAGGTGAAGACCACCCTGCGGGTGGACGACGAAGGTCTTGCTGAGGTTACGCACCTGCAGCGTGGGATCATCGAATTTCATCCGCGCAACACCGACGCGACAAGCGATTGCGAGTAGGGGTGCTGCGGGTCCTGCAGCACCTGGTCGGTGAGCCCGGCCTCGACGACTTGCCCGGCGCGCATGACCAGCATGCGGCTGGCCAGATAGCGGGCCACCGCGAGGTCGTGTGTAACCACGACCATGGCGATCCGGTGGTCACGCACCAGCTTTCGCAGGAGTTCGATCAGCGTGGCCTGCACGGAAACGTCGAGACCGCCCGTTGGCTCATCGGCCAGGAGGACTGCCGGCCGCGTCACCAGAGCGCGCGCTATCTGCACGCGCTGTTGCATACCTCCGGAGAAATGGTCGGGCAGATCGTCGGCGCGCGCGCGGTCGATCTCGACCTGCGCAAGCCACTGCAAGGCCTGCTCGCGCACGGCGCCATAGTGGCGTTCGCCGGTCGCCAGCAGCGGCTCGGCAACGTTGCCGCTGGCGCTGATCCCGTAGCGGATACCGTCGCGCGGGTTCTGGTGGATGCGCGCAAGACAGCCGCGCAAAAAGGCCTGGCGTTCATCGGCCGCGAGTGCGTAGAGGTCTTGCGGTGGACCGCCCCGGCACAACCGCACAACACCGCCTGTCGGCCGCAGTCGCCCGGAGGCGCAGTCGAGCAGCGTCGATTTGCCGGCCCCGGATTCACCCACGATGGCGACGATCTCTCCCGGATGGATCTCCAGTTCGACGCCGCTGCAGCCGAGGCCGCCCGGATACGCGTGGCTCATCCGTTTAAGCTGCAGTACCGGTTCGCTCATTACCGAACCTCTTCAGCCCGGGCGGTCTGGCGACGCTGACAGTAGTCCGTGTCCGAGCAGACGTACTGGCGGTTGCCGGCATCGTCGATCGCCAACGCATCGAGCCAACTCGATCCCGAGCCGCAGAGTGCGCATTTTCCTGGTGGGCGTTCCGGCGCGAACGGGTAATCGATGAAGTCGAGGCTGGCGACGTGCGTGTACGGCGGGATTGCGTAGATGCGCTGCTCGCGACCTGCGCCGAACACCTGCAGTGCCGGGCTGTTGTCGAGCCTGGGGTTGTCGAAAGCCGGGATCGGGCTCGGACTCATGAGGTAGCCCCCCTCGACCATTGCCGGGTAGTTGTAGGGTTGCGTGATACACCCGCTGCGCGTGATCTGTTCATAGAGCAGCAGACGCATGCGGCCGTAATCACCATAGGCATGCATGCGTGAGCGCTGCTCGGCGTCGTCCTCGAGCGAGCGCAGCGGATCGGGCCGCGGTACCTGGTAGACCAGGATCTGGGATTCCGTGAGTGGCGTTTCCGGGATGCGATGGCGCGTCTGGATGAGCGTGGCCTTTGTCGTGGAGGCCGTCGTCGTCGCCGCGGCAGTACGCTCGAAGAAGCGCCGGATGCTCACGGCGTTGGTACTGTGATCGTCGCCCTGATCGATCACCTTGAGCACGTCGGTGGGGCCGATCAACGCGGCGGTCAACTGAATCCCGCCCGTGCCCCACCCGTAAGGCAGGGGCATCTCGCGAGCGGCGAATGGCACTTGGAAACCCGGAATCGCCACGGCCTTCAGTATCGTCCGGCGCAGCATGCGCTTGGTGGTCTCGTCCAGGTAGGCGTGGTTGTAAGTGGGCGTTGCGCTCATGCCGATTCGCCCTCTGCAGCGGGTGCGGTGGATGCCCGGCGCTGCAGATCCCGCAGCGTGAACGCGGCACTGTGGAAATCGACGTAGTGCGGCAGCTTGAGGTGCTCCAGAAAGCCGCTTGCGGGCACGCTGTCGCAGTTCTCCAGCACGAAATCCTGGCGGCAGGCGGGGGCGGAGGTGTCCTCGCCCAGGGACTCGGCACGCAGCGCCCGATCGACCAGCGCGACCACGAGCGCCTTACGCTCACAGTGGCCGAATGCAAGCCCGTAGCCGCGCGTGAACCGCGGCGAACCCTCCGTCTCGGCGGCGGGCCGGTGCACGGTCTCGCACTCACTGACGGTGATCTCGCCGATATCGATGGCGAAGCCGAGTTCCGGGGGGATCAATTCGACGGCGACATCGCCGACACGGAGTTCGGCCAGGTGCGGGCGCGTGTTGGCGCTTCCCCGCTGACTGGAATAGGCCAGTCCGAGCAGGAAGCCCTCGTCGCCGCGGGCCAGGGCCTGCAGGCGCAGCGCGCGATCGACCGGCAGTTGCAGGGCCTGCTGGCCCAGGTCGGGCGGGTCCGCGTCTTCGATGCCGGTTTCCGCCGCTTCGAGCAGGCCGTCCGCGAGCAGCTCATCGGACACCCGGCTATCCACGGAGGCCGGTTCGCCTTCGGCGGGTGCCGTGGCTTGTGCGTCCTGCGTGGCCATGTCGAGCAGGCGATGGCCATAGTCCGTGGTCGGGCCGAGGAGCTGACCGCCCGCCGGCTCCTTCTGTACGGCGGATATCCGGCGGTGCGGGCACATGCGGTCGGTGTCTATGGGCAGGCTGGTGGCAAAGCGTGGCAGCGTCGCGCGGAATGCGCGCAGCAGATGCACGGCCTCCGGCACATCACCGCTGGCCTGCCGCAATGCCATGGCGGCGAGTTCCGGATCGTAGAGGGCGCCTTCGGCCATCACACGCTCGGTGGCGTGGTGCAGCTGGCCACTGATCTGCGCCGGCGCCATCGATGGGGAGCCGGCATCGCCGCGGGGTGCCTCTGCCTGCCAGCGATGGGCATTGTCGATGGCCTCGCGCGAGGCCTTCAGCGTGGTGTACATGCCTGGGCCTCGACTCGGGTCGTACGCGGCAGTGCCGCCATGAGATCGCCGCTGGTCAGGAATATATCGACGCCGCAGGGAAAGTCGTTCGCGGCCCGGGCCGCGAGCCATTCCCGGGGCAGACCGTGGCAGTCCAGATATCGCTCGCCGGACATGCCAGGCCCGCTCAGACGATAGCGCTGGCCCGCGCCGAGGCTGTCGACCTCCAGCAGCAGCGTTGCCGATCGATGGGGCTCGGCGGCGGTCCCCGGCGCCCACCGCTCCGGCATGGGGCATGTGCTCGCGTGTGTGATGCCGAAATCGGCGCATGCCGGCGCATCGACCACGCGTGCCCCGCAGTGGAACTGCAAGTGCCCGATGGCTGCGGCGTGCGCCTGTCCGAGCCAGACGGGCGTCGTCTCGTCGATCAGCGACAACGCAAGGGCCACACAGGCGCGCGAGAACGGTGGCGGTGCCACTGCCGGCGTGTCGATGCGCTCGATGCGCCCCGGATACGACATTGCCGAAAGCGCCGCCCGGAATACGCGCTGGGCATCCTCCACGCTGTCCGTAAACCCGGGCATCGATGCGTTCACGGGGCGGCCTCGCGCACGAGTGTGTCGAAGCGGCAGCGTGTGGCTCCGGCCCGGCGCCGGATCTTCTCCCGCGCCGCTGCGACGGCGCGTTCGGTCGGTTCGAGCAGTTGCGTCTCGATGGTGTCAGCGAATCGCGCGTGCTGCGCCATGGCGTCGTAGACCGCGATCCATTCGGCATGCTCGAGTGAACGTCCGAGCACGTAGCCGTGCCCGACCGTGCCGTCGTCCAGGCGGACGCTGGCACGTGCCACCGTGACTTCGCCGAGATTGAAGCGGCCGCCGCGCGCATCGATGCGCCCGCGGATCATGGCCAATCCGGTCTCCGGTCCGCGCAGTCGCGTGACCACGGGCTGATCGTCGAACTGATGCCAGCACGCGTGCAGACGCGTGAGCTGGGCACGGGCGAGCAAAGCGAGGCGGCGCTGACGATTGCGATGGTCCATGGGATCGTGTGCAATTCCCGGCGATGGTGGAGTCGTCTGCTGTCAATCAGTGTCATGGTGCAATCCGGGGATCACAGGCATGTGACAACGCTCATGACAACGCTCATGCGAACCGCCCGTTTGCGGTCGCGTCGTCGCAGGTAGGGCCGAGGATGCGACAGAGCGCACCGATGGCGTCGTCGAGACTGCCGCTGTTGTCGATGACGGCCGCGTCTTGCGGGATCGCATACGCCGAGCCGCGCGCGATCCGGTGCTCGATATCAGCCTCGTCTTCGCGCCCGCGTTGCCGAAGGCGCTGCGCGAGCGTGTTCGCGTCGGCCCAGATGTAGACCGGCTGGATCCGCTCGACCGCCGCGCGCGCGCGATCCAGGGCGCCGCGCGAGCCGTTCACGACGACATCCCGCCGATCCGCAAGGTCTTCCCGGATCGATCCGGGCAGGCCATAGGCAAGGCCATGGCTGCGCCAGGTCACCAGGAAGTCACCGTGCATTTCCCGGCTTCGAAAACGCGCTTCGTCGGCCCATTCGTAGAGTTCCCGGACATCGTCGCCCCGCTGATCGCGGGGGCGGGTGATGACCCGGCGCGGGAAGCGCACGTTGCCGCGGTGACTGAGCCGACGTGAGGCCTCCCACAACAGCGTGTCCTTGCCCGCGCCGGATGGGCCGATCAGATAGATGAGCCGTCCGGATGCCATATCCCGTTACGCCGCCCGGGAGACCGCGCTGCACAGATCCGGGGCGGCGGCATGCACCAGACGTCCGCCGGCGATGGTCGCCGCGATCGCGGGGTTGCCGTCGGGGTCGAAGTCCATCAGGACCATGTCCGCGCGCCGCCCGGCTTCGATGTAGCCGCGGTCGCAGAGGCCGGCCGCCGCGGCCGGTCCCGAGGAAACCAGCGACCAGGCGTTCGCCAGTTCGCTCACCCCCCTTTCAACCAGGCGGAACGGGGCCGCTGCCAGCGAGGGATAGTAGTAATCCGATGCGAGCGCATTGCATAGCCCGCTCGCAATGGCGCTGGAGGCATCCAGGCGTCCATCGTGGCTGTGTCCGCGCAGGACGTTCGGGGCGCCCAAAACGATCGGGTCGCCCGCCGCGTGGGCTTCCATGGCCGTCGGCCTGTTGCACGGGAATTCGCAGATGGTGGCGCCCCTGGCACGGAAGTGCCGGCGCCATTGGGGCGATTCGTCGTCGTGTGAGGCGATCACCACTCCCTGGGCACGGGCCGCATCGCATACCCGCTGCACCGTTGCGTCGACCTCGTCACCTCGCGCTATTACGCGCTCGACCAGCGCGGCATATTCCTTCGCCGAAAGTCCGGATCGCCCGGTGTACTCGGACAGCTTGTCGGCGCGGTCCAGCCGATCGAGGATCATCTGCGCGTGGTCATTGAGCGACAACAGGCTGAAACGCTTTTCGCGAAGCCACTGTTCCACTTCGTCAACGGCATCGATGTTGTGCATCTCATAACGCAGGTGAAGACGCGTATCCGCCCCCAGGCTGGATTCCAGCCGCTCCATCGTATTGATGACTTCGCGCACCGTATCGCCGCCCCGCAATCCGGGCTCCCATGAGTAGGTGAGTCCATGGAACGCGGTCGTTATGCCGTTGGCACAGACCTGTCGGTCCACCTCGGCCAACGCCATGCCGGTCGCGAAGTAAACGGAAGGACGCGGCATCAACAGATGCTCGAAGGCGTCACCGTGCAGATCAACGATGCCCGGCAATAACCAGCGACCGGCGCCATCGATCCTGCGGTCGTTCGGTTGGCCTTCATCGGCGGTGACCTCGACGATGGATGAGCCTGCTACGCGAACGCATGCATCTTCGAGAGTCCCGTCGGGGAGCATGGTGTGTGCGCCCGTAATCACCCACTCTGGCATGTCGTTGGTAATGGTGGTTCTCATGATGAATCTCCGGATTCGTGATGGAGCGGGACCCTACGGATACCGGGTGACAAAGCCATGAAAGCGGCATGACGGAGATCCGTGCCGAACGTCATTAAACCGCTATCTCGGTGCCAACCCGGTGTAACACGGCTCCCTCAGCATTCGTCCTGCACTGGATAACCACTGAGGAGGTCGAATCGATGAATCGCTTTGTGAATACCGCAATGATTGCGGCGCTGACAGGAGTGACGCTGATGGGAACAGCCGGCGTCGTGCATGCCGAGACGATCAGTATGGCAGTGACCGATGTAAAGGGTCTCGAGGAACTGCGCCGGGATTGGGGTGACTTCCGTGACGTACTCGAGAGCAGATCCGGTCTCGAGGTCGAATTCGCCTCCGTGTCCAGCCGAACTGCCGCGGCCGAGCTGCTGAAGTCGGAACGCGTGGACTTCGTCCTGACGGGGCCGGCGGAGTACGTGGTGATGCGTCAACAGACCGGTGCGGAGCCGGTGATTGGATTCAGTCGTCCCGATTACTTCTCTGGCGTGATTGTCATGGCCGACAGCGGCATTACCTCGGTGGACGATCTCGAAGGACGCAAGATTGCCGTCGACTCGATCGGGTCGACGTCGGGTCATCTCGGCCCGCTGCAGGCGCTGGCCGACTATGGTCTCGATCCGCAGGAGGATCTGGACATCGTTCACGTGAGCCCCAAGGTGGGATTCGAATCCCTGAAGCGAGGCGATGTTGCCGCCTGGGGCACGAACTACGAATCCGATTATATCTACCTGCGCAACAACGATGATTCTTCGGAACTCGGTGAGTTCCGCACGATCGCGCGCGGGCCGGATCTTCCCAACGATGTGCTGCTTGCGGGAGCGCATGTCAACAATGACGTCATCGATTCATTCACGACAACGGTAACCGAGCATTCCGATGCACTGGTAGACGCGATCGTGCCTGACGATGGCATGGGTGAGAACCGCAAATACGAAGGCATGCAGTTCCTGGCGAACATCAAGGATTCGGATTACGACTATGCCCGCAAGGCCTACGGGACGATCGGTTATCCGCAATACAACCAGTTCGTGGGCGACTGATGTCTGCTCAAGTGATGAACGATCCGGGCACCGTGCACGAACTCGGGTCGGTCCGCCACGGTAGGGGGGAGCAGCCCCCCGCCGTGCGGGTCGAAGGCCTGCGTAAATGCTATCCAGGCGAAACCCGCTACTGTCTGCGCGATGTCGACTGCGAGGTCCGTACGGGCGAACGCGTGGTGTTGCTGGGCAGTAACGGCAGTGGCAAGTCGACGCTGCTTCGCTGCCTCGTGCGTCTGATCGATTGTAATGGCGGCAGCATTCAGCTCTTCGGTGAGGATGTCCTGACTTGCCCGAGCGCCGGGCTACGGGATCTGCGTGCCAGCACCGGTTTCGTGTTCCAGAAGCACAACCTCGTTGCCCGACTGTCCGTGCTGACGAACGTGCTGCACGGGGCGCAAAGCCGATGCGGCGGTCCGCAATCATGGTTCCAGGCATGGGCTCCGAACTGGCTGCGCGACGAAGCTATGGAGTGTCTCACCCGCGTCGGCATGCAGGATTTTGCCGACCGCCGGGCCGACCGTCTCTCCGGCGGGCAATCGCAGCGGGTCGCGATCGCACGCTCGCTCATGCAGCGCCCCCGCCTGATGCTCGCCGACGAGCCCGCGGCCAGCCTCGACCCCGCCTCCGGCGAGGAGGTCATGAGCCTGCTGACGACGCTGATGCGTGAGGAGGGCACGACCGTGCTGTTTTCATCGCATGACGTCGACCATGCGCGCCGGTATGCCGATCGCATGATCGGCCTGCGGGATGGCGGTGTGGTGTGCCAGGGTCCGGTGACCGGTGTCAGCGAGGATGATCTGAGCGCACTGTACGGGCAGGTGGCGTGATGAGCACTTCATCCGGATCGATGCCCGAGCGCCCAGGCCGTTTTCAGCGGCCGTCCCTGCCGATGCTGTTTTCCGCGGTCGCCTTCGCGGGCGTCGTAGTCTGGTCGTTCGACGGGGTTGACCTCTCGCTATCCACCTTCGCTGAAGGTCTGCCGCAGATGGGCCGGGTTCTGGGCGAGATGGTGCCGCCGGACTTCAGCCGTGCGGGCAGCATTGGCGGCAAATTACTCGAGACCTTCCAGATGGCCGTCGCGGGCACTGTGCTTGCCGTTCTGCTGAGCCTGCCGATCGCGGTATTCGCGGCGCGCGGTCAGTCCCCGCATCCGCTTCTATATCACCTCAGCCGCGCCGTTGTGACCTTCTGCAGGACTGTGCCCGACCTGATCTGGGCCATCTTTTTCGTAGTGACGGTAGGGCTGGGTCCGTTCGCCGGTGTCCTGGCGCTGATGATGGAGGCGATCGGGTTTTGTGGCCGCTTCTTTGCCGAGGCGATCGAAGAAGTGGAGGAAGGACCGCAGGAGGGTCTGCGCGCAGTCGGCGCTTCGCGTATGGGCATCGTGGTCTGCACGGTCCTCCCGGCGGCACTTCCATCCATGGTTGCCAGTTCTCTGTTCGCGCTGGAGAAGGCCGTACGTTCCTCGGTCGTCCTCGGGCTTGTGGGCGCCGGGGGTATCGGTGTGGAGCTTACGACGGCGATGGACATGTACGAGTATCAGACCGCGTCAGCCATCATCCTGGCGATTTTCGCCATGATCATGGTCGTCGAGCGCCTCTCCGCAATGGTGCGTGCGCGAATCATGTAGTCCGTGGAGGCGCCGCCGCGGACGCCACTCCCCTTGGATTGCCCGGCGAGAAACTTCATGACCGCAGAGGCAGGATCGGCGGAGGCCGGCATTCGCCGGTTCATCTCGGGCCTGGGGATCGCCCAGATTGCATCCTGGGGATCGCTCTACTACAGCTTTCCGCAACTCGCGGAGGCGATCTCGGCGGATCTGGGATTCTCGAAGGCCGTGCTCTATGCAGCGGCTACGCTGGGCGTACTGTTGTCCGGGCTTGCCGCGTACCCGATCGGGGTGGCCATAGACCGCGGCTGGGGCCGGGTGATCATGGCGGGGGCATCGACCGCCGCCGGGCTGCTGCTGCTGATGTGGGCCCGGGTCGAGGGCCTGACGGCATTCTTTTGCATCGTAGGCGGAATCGGGCTGCTCCAGGCGGCTACGTTATACGAACCCGCGTTCGCCGTAGTTGCCCGCCGGTTCGGGCCGCTTAACGCGCGCCAGGCGATTACCGAGCTCACCCTGTGGGGCGGTTTTGCCAGCACGATCTTCGTCCCATTGATCGAACTTCTGATCGCCGAGTTTGGCTGGCGCGGGACTCTGGGCGCACTGGCGCTCGTGAACCTTGGGCTTTGCACCGTACTTTACGGCGTGCTGATCGATCCCGCGCGGGACCAGAGGCACGCCACGGCGAATGACAGGACGCGGCCGACTGTCGCCGGCGAACATCTCTCGCGTGCGCTGCGCGAACCGGTATTCTGGCTTCTGGGGACAAGCCTTACTCTCCACGCGGGGATCTTTTCCCTGATTGCATTTCATCTTTATCCGCTCCTGCTTGAACGGGGGTTGTCCCCGTCTACGGTCGTTACCGTGATCATGGTCATAGGCCCCGCGCAGGTGGCTGGACGTATCACCGTACGATTCCTTACGGCCGAACATTCGGCGGCTGCGCTGGGTTCATTCGTCGTTTCGGGATTCCCGCTTGCGATGTTGCTGCTGTGGGCAGGGGGCGACAGCTTCGTTGCGGCCACGTTGGCGGCCGCCCTGTACGGCGGCGCCAACGGGGTCATGACGATAGTCCGCGGCCTGGTAGTGCCGGAAATGGTCTCTCAGGGAGGCTACGGCGCGCTGAACGGGGCGCTCAACGCGCCATCTCTGACTGCACGGGCGCTGGCACCCGTGGCCGGTGCAGCGCTTTGGACGGTCACGGGGTCATACACGACCATGGTGATCATGATGCTGGGGGCAACCGTTATTCAGGCAGTCGCGTTCTGGTCCGCGGTGCTGTGGAGTCGGTTACGTCCGGCGGCAGCGGCGTGCCCGGCCACTGCCTCGGCAGCACGTCGGGAGTAGCTGCTGACGTTGCGGAACGGCCGGCGGCGGTGTAACCCCGGTCCGTGCGCGCCGTCGCCAGCGTGCGTTGCACGTTATCCGCTCAGTCGCCGCCCCCGGGCATCGCGTCGACGAGCTCGCGCGGGTCCAGGCGGCGCTGGAACCAGTTGATGCGCCAGTCGAGGTGGGCGCCGGTGGACCGGCCGCCGGAACCCACGGTCCCGATCGTGTCGCCCTGCTCGACGCGGTCGCCGACATCGACCGCGAGCGACTGCAGGTGCAGAAATGCCGATGAGAGCCCGTGCCCGTGGTCGAGCAGGAGCGTGCCGCCGGAGAAGTACATGTCCTCATGGGCAACCGTGACGACCCCGCCAGCCGGGGCGCGGACCGGGGTGCCGGCGGAAGACGCGATGTCGATGCCGTAGTGCGGGCGGCGCGGTTCGCCGTTGTAAACCCGCTGGCTGCCGTAGACGCCGGTAATACGGCCGGTCACGGGCCAGATGAAATCGGCCAAAAAATCGGTTCTCGGGTCATCGCGCCGGCGGGCCTCACGCACCATTTCCACCTCTTCGCGGATGCGCTGCAGGGCCTCTTTCGGGGGCGATACCGTTTCCGGCGGCACGCCGTCGATCCGCTGGATGTCGTAATCGCGCGGCTCGATCTCGAGGTCGCGTTCGATGCGCTCGCCGTCAGGCCCTTCGACCATCAACTGCTCGTGGGCCTCGGCGTCGCGACCGAAACCGATCAGAAACACGCCTTGCGGCGAGACCCGCACCTCGCGATCGGCGAAGTACACGTTCGCACCCGGGTCGGTGCGGCCGAATACGACGGATCCCTGGGCGAGGCGCCCTTCCAGTTCCACCCGCGGGGCCGCCGCCAGCGGCAGGGCCAGGGCGGCAAGCAGGACGGTGGCGACGAGCCGGGCCATGGTGTGGGTCATGGGGTCACCGCGCGAACTGGAGCCGTTGGCCGGCGATGGTGCCGGTGAGTTCCCCGTCCAGCCAGACTGGTTCGCCCGAGACGATCGTGGCCGCGACACTGCCCTGGAGCGTACTGCCTTCGAATGGTGACCAGCCACACTTTGATAGCACGCGCTCGGCGCGGACCTCGGTCGGCTTGTCGGGATCGGCCAGC
Source organism: uncultured Ectothiorhodospiraceae bacterium (assembly GCA_913055615.1). GTDB lineage: Bacteria > Pseudomonadota > Gammaproteobacteria > XJ16 > Halofilaceae > Halofilum. Next base: position 3,597 of record CAJXKK010000010.1, on the reverse strand, counting down.
ACCAGATCGGCCCAGTAGCCCTCACGGATGAAACCGCGCTCGGCGACGTCGAAGCGCCGCGCCACGTTGTGGCTTGATTTGCGCACGACCTGTTCGATCGACAGCTCCCCGCGGTGCACCAGATCGAGCAGTGCCGGCAGGAAATCCTGTACGAGCGGCAGCCCGGCGGGCGCGTCGAGATACGGCTGATCCTTTTCCGCGATCGTATGCGGGGCATGGTCGGTCGCGAGGACGTCGATGCGGTCTTCGCGCAGCGCCGCCAGCAGTGCGGCCCGGTCTTCGGGGCTCTTGATCGCCGGGTTGCATTTGATCCGGCTGCCGCGTGCCTCGTAATCGGCGTCACTGAACATCAGGTGATGGATGCAGGCCTCGGCGGTGATGCGCTTGCCGTCGATGGGCCCTGGCTCGAACAGCGCCATCTCGCGGGCCGTGGTCAGGTGCAGGACATGCAGATTGGTCCCGTGGCGGCGCGCCAGATCGACCGCGAAGGAGCTGGATCGCCAGCAGGCCTCGGCGGTGCGGATCACCGGGTGATGGCGCGGCTCGACCGCATCGCCCAGGCGCTCGCGCATGGCCGCTTCATTCGCCTGGATGGTGGGCGTGTCCTCGCAGTGGGTGACTACCGGCACGGTTGCGGTGGCGAAGATCCGGTCGAGGATCTCGGGTTCGTCCACGAGCATGTTGCCCGTTGACGCACCCATGAAGATCTTGATGCCGGGTGTGGCGCGCGGGTCCAGCCCCGTGAGCGCGTCCATGTTGTCGCGCCCGGCACCGAAGAAAAACCCGTAGTTGGCGCGTGCGCGGCCCTCGGCACGGCGGTATTTGTCCTCGAGCGCCTCGGCCGACAGCGTCGGCGGTTTCGTGTTGGGCATCTCGAAGAAACTGGTGATCCCGCCCGCGACGGCGGCCGCCGACTCGGTGGCGATGTCGGCCTTGTGTTCCATTCCCGGTTCGCGGAAATGGACCTGATCATCGATCAGACCGGGCAGCAGCCAGCGCCCGCGCCCCTCGATGACCCGGTCGGCACCGCGGCCGGCGAGATCGCCGCCGATCGTGTCGATGCGGCCATCCTGCACGAGCAGATCGCCTTCGGTTACGGTCTCTTCGTTGACGATGCGGACGTCCTTGAGCAACAGCGTGGACATGATTTCTCCCCTGGGCGAGCGGCGAGTATAGCGGTCAGTCGGCCGCTGCCGCGAGTCCGGCCGGTGGACCATCCGGGCCACCCGCACACACTCTGAGCGCTCACGGTGCTTCAGCACAAGGCGAAGCGCGGACCGTGACCGCACGGCCCGTATTGAGTCCCCGGCGGGGCCACGGTTGTAGAAATTGCTACACTTGGTTGGCGTTTGCAGGAGGTTGTCCATGACCGCGATCCAGACCCTGAGCCGGCCGCCGGCGCCGGATTGGCTGCGGGCGCGTGTCTATGCAGGGGATCTGCTCATCGTTCGCGGCACGGACCCCGCCGCCGGTCTGGTTGACTTCTTCGACCACGAGCTGCGGGCCGCGTTCGCCTGCGATGCGCCCACCCAGGCCCAGTTCTCCATGGCGCCGGAGGACTGGCACGGCGTCGCCGCGCGCCTGCGGGCCGACTACAAGCGCGACCGGCGGGCGGCGCAACTGATGCGCGACCTGCTGACCGCGTTCGGTCTGGACGCCGGCCGCACCGCCACCGATGTGCCGAACCTGCGGGCACAGCCCCATGACTACAGCCCCGGCACCGATCCACGACACACGCTGGGCGCACACCGTGACACCTGGGCATCAAACGTCTATCAACAGATCAACTGGTGGCTGCCGATCTATCCCGTCACGCCGGGACGCACGATCACTTTTTTCCCGGGGCGCTGGGATCGACCGGTCGCGAATGACAGCGCCGACTGGGACCTGGAGGCGATACGGGCCGAGGTCCTCGCGGCCCGGCAGGAGGGGCGCGAGCCCGATATCCGCAATACACCGGATCCGAGGGAAGCACTCGATCACCACGGGTCGATGCCGATCGTGGTAGAGCCGGGTGACGTGCTCATTTTTTCGGGCGCCCATCTGCACGCGAGCGTCCCGAATGCGTCGGGGGCGACCCGGTTCAGCCTCGAGCTGCGCTCGATCGACGTCGTGGATGCCCAGGCCGGGCACGGTGCACCGAATATCGACGGCGCGGCGCCGCACACCGCCTGGCGCTGGTTCCGCCGGCTCGATACCGGGGAGCGGTTGCCGGAAATGGGGCCAACGAGTGTCGATCGGGCAAATCGATGACACCGGGACCGGCGCCGGATCGAATCGGGTGTGTGCGAGCAGCCGCGGCGCGCCGAAAAGGGAGTTCCAGGGCGATTCAGGCTCCCCTGACGCGATGCCCACAGGCCATCGTCGCCGCAAGGCAAAGGCGCGTCGTGGCGGAACAAGTCACGCGCGGCAGGCGCTGTAAGCTGCCGTGCCTGACTCGTATAATGGCCCGCTGGAAATTGGCCGGGCGGGCCTCGGCGTTGCCGTTTCGGCAGTGCCTGAAGTGGACTGAGGGAATGGATCGGGATGCCGCCGGGCCGATGGCCATTCGCGGTGCCCCCTGATATTTCGGTGAATGGTTTCCGGGCGCCGCGGCGCCCGCTGGTTCCGGGAGAGATGCATGTTCAGCAGCAATGAAACGATTGCCGGTTTCGACGACGAACTCGATGCGGCGATCAATGCCGAGCGCACGCGCCAGGAACGGCACATCGAGCTGATCGCCTCCGAGAACTACGCGTCGATGCGCGTTCTCGAGGCCCAGGGCTCGGTGCTCACCAATAAGTACGCCGAAGGCTATCCCGGGCGCCGCTACTACGGTGGCTGCGAGCATGTCGACGTCGCCGAGCAGCTTGCGATCGACCGCGTCAAGGAACTCTACGGCGCCGCTTACGCCAACGTGCAGCCGCATTCCGGCGCGCAGGCGAATGCCGCCGTTTTTACGGCGCTGCTGAAGCCGGGCGATACCATCCTCGGCATGAGCCTGGCGCATGGCGGCCATCTCACGCATGGCGCGTCGGTCAACTTCTCCGGCAAGAATTACCATGCGGTGCAGTACGGGATCGACGACGAGACCGGCGAGATCCGCTATGACGAAGTGGCCGAGATGGCGCGCGAGCACAAGCCGAAGCTGATTATCGCCGGCTTCTCGGCCTATTCGCGCGTGATCGACTGGCAGCGGTTCCGGGATATCGCGGACGAGGTCGGTGCGCTGTTAATGGTCGACATGGCGCACGTCTCGGGCCTGATCCCGACTGGCCATTATCCGAATCCGGTACCGGTTGCCGATGTCGTGACGTCCACCACGCACAAGACGCTGCGCGGTCCGCGCGGCGGCATGATCCTGTCGCGGGACACGGACCTGGGCAAGAAGTTCAACTCCAGCGTGTTCCCGGGCATGCAGGGCGGCCCGCTGATGCACGTGATCGCGGCCAAGGCGGTCGCGTTCAAGGAGGCGCTGCAGCCGGAGTTCAAGGAGTATCAGCAGCGCGTGATCGACAACGCGCGTGTAATGGCCGGCGTCTTCCAGGAGCGCGGGCTGAAGATCGTCTCCGGCGGCACCGACGACCATCTGTTCCTGCTGGACCTCACGCCCAAGGG